>JAVEYG010000022.1:0-84144 GCA_034003625.1 Prolixibacteraceae bacterium
GATTTTTGAGGTTCAGGTGACCCTGCCTCAGAATGGACAAACCATCAAAAAAACATTACTCTTGACCGAAGAACAAAAGTACCTCGCCTCAATTTTTCATTTTGGGTGTTAAAACGTGGAAGTCAGGTGTAGAAATCCATTGAAAGGAGGCCAGTAGGGTCTCCTTTCTTCTTTTACATCCTGTCGACCACCCCAATACCCAGTAGCTTCATTCCCGAACGAATAATTTTGGCGATTGTTTCAGCCAAAACCAGGCGTAGGTTGCGTACCTGTTCATTTTCTTCTTTCAGTATTGAGAAATCGTGGTAAAACTGATTGAATTCCTTTACTATGTCGTACACGTAATTGGCAATCAGGGCCGGGCTGTACATTATCCCCGCTTCTTCAACAACATGTTCAAACTGGGCAATTTTTTTTATCAGTTCCTGTTCTTTTTCGGTTGTTTCAATGTTCATGTCCAATGGTTGAAATTCAATGCCCTGTTCGGCAGCTTTGCGCAATACAGAACAGATACGCGCATAAGTATACAGGATGAACGGGCCTGTGTTCCCATTGAAGTCAATCGATTCTTCGGGGTTGAACAGCATGTTCTTTTTAGGGTCGACTTTCAGTATAAAATATTTCAGCGCCCCCAATGCAATGGTGCGGAAGGTCTCTTCTGCTTCATGCTCCGGCAGCCCTTCCAATTTGCCCAATTCTTCCGAAGTTTTCCGGGCAACCTGCACCATTTCCCCGATCAGGTCGTCGGCATCGACAACCGTTCCTTCGCGCGATTTCATTTTGCCGTTTGGCAGCTCGACCATTCCATATGAAAAGTGGTGCAGGCCTTTTCCCCATTCAAAGCCGAGTTTATCGAGCAAGATGGACAGTACCTGGAAATGGTAATTTTGCTCGTTGCCAACCACGTAAATCATTTTGTCGATTGTGTAGTCGTTGAACCGTTTTTTGGCGGTGCCAATATCCTGGGTCATGTACACCGAGGTGCCATCGCTGCGCAACAGTATTTTGTGGTCGAGGCCGTCGGCTGTCAGGTCGGCCCAAACCGAGCCGTCATCTTTCTGGTAGAAAATGCCTTCGTCCAGCCCTCTCAAAACCTCGTCGCGACCAACAATGTAAGTATCCGATTCGTAATATATCTTGTCGAAGTCGACGCCCAATTTTTTATAGGTTACATCGAACCCCTCATAAACCCAGCTGTTCATGGTTTTCCAGAGCCCGATGGTTTCCGGGTCTTTGTTTTCCCATTTTCGCAACAACTCGCGGGCTTCAATAATTAAAGGGGCACTCTGTTCGGCTTCATCGCTGTTCATCCCGTCTGCTATCAAATCAGCAATTTCCTTTTTGTATTCACGATCGAACAGAACATAGTATTTTCCAACCAAATGGTCGCCTTTCATCCCTGATGACTGGGGTGTTTCGCCGTTTCCCCATTTTTGCCATGCCAGCATTGATTTGCAGATATGGATGCCCCGGTCGTTTACAATATTGGTTTTTACCACCCGGTTGCCATTGGCTTTTAGGATTTCACAGAGCGAATACCCCAGCAGATTGTTGCGGATATGGCCCAGGTGGAGCGGTTTGTTGGTATTTGGCGATGAATATTCGATCATTACCACCGGAGAATTGCCGCCATGTTTTTTGATACCAAAATCAGGATTTGTATGTGCACTGTTCAATACCGACAACCAATATGAAGATGAAATGCGAATATTCAAAAATCCTTTTACTACATTGAATGCGTTCACTTCGCTAACATTCTGAAGCAGGTAGTTGCCTATTTCTTCGGCAGTTTGTTCAGGCGATTTTTTAGAAAACCGCAAAAAAGGGAACACAACCACGGTGAGGTCACCTTCAAATTCTTTGCGGGTAATTTGCACCTGGACTGTTTCAGCAGGCATTTTTTGTTGATAGAGATTTTCAACCGCTTCCAGTACTTTATCGCGTAGAATGAGATCAATCGTCATTTTTATCCTGATTTTTAAATTGCTTGGCAAAGATAAGATTTTCCGGGTAATGACACAGACAGGCATAAATGAAAAACCCCGTCCGGGGACAGGGTTTCTACATTATTAAGGAATGATATTATTTCAGTACCATTATCATAAATTCAACCCTGCGGTTCATTTGCCTTCCTTCTGTTGTGGCATTTGTATCGGCGGGTTTACTTTCGCCAAACGCTTTTGTCTGATGGATACGCGAGCCGTTAATCCCTTTGCTTGTCAAATACGCAATAACCGAATCAATCCTTCTCTGTGAGAGTTTCATATTGTAATCTTCATCGGCTGTGTCATCCGTATGTCCGTACACATCGAGCAAAAATTCCGGATTGCCTTTAAGTATGTTCACAATATGGTCGAGTTTCTTTTTCGAGTAATCAGTAATATAACTTTGATCAACCACAAAATAAACCGGTTCAATTTTTTGATCTGTTTGGGCTGGTACCCGTTCGGCTTCCTTTTCTTTCTTCGGACAGCCTTTTTCTTCGGGCACACCAGCTACAGTCGGGCAGGCATCTTCTGCATCTACAATCCCGTCTCCATCAGTATCGATCGGGCAACCGTCTTTGTCAACTTTCCAGCCTTTTGGAGTGCCGGGACACTTGTCGTTTTTATCAGCAACACCATCTCCGTCAGTGTCGGGGCAACCTTTCAGGGCAGGAATACCAGCGACATCCGGACATTCGTCATCTTTATCGGCAATTCCGTCTCCATCTTTATCAGGACATCCTTTCAGGGCGGGTACCCCGGGTACCGTCGGGCAGTCGTCCTGATAATCCGCAATTCCATCGCCATCAGTATCAACCGGACAACCTTTTTCGTCAACCTGAACTCCGACAGGAGTTTCCGGGCATTCATCTTTTCGGTCGGCCACTCCGTCTCCATCCGAATCTTTGGCTTTACCCAGGGTAATTACCAAACCTGTTTTCATCCGTCGGTAAAGATCGTTGCCATCCAATAAACCAGTAGCTTCGTCAAAATTATCTTTTGTTGTATTGACCTGTCCATATTCAATGGTCCAGCTTATTTTATCGGTAATCCGCACTTTAGTCCCCAATCCAAAGTAAAAATCCAAAGCTCCCACGTTTTTGTCGTACGGGGTCGAACCTTTATCCAGACTGATCCCTTCTGAATGGCCTCCCATATAACCAAAGCCAGCTGCAGCAAAAGGTTGAATACGGGCATTTTCTTTAAAAATATACCCGTTGTTTAGTTTGTAGCGAAGGTTTAGCTCTCCGGTAAAAAAACGTCCCAGAAAACGGTTTCTTTCAGTTAAGATTGGCCCCGATTCGTCAATGTAATTGTAGTTTAAATTTAATACTCCGTCGAAAGAGGGGTTTAAATAGCGCATCAGGCTAAAATAGAATCCATCCCGCCAGTCGTTCATGTCGAATATCTGATCTCCAAGGTCTCCTTTGTATTGAAGGGTACCATATTCAACCCCCAAAGCCCACTTATTATCTGCATTCTGTGCAAATAAACTAAAGGTGGAAATAAAAAAAACAAAAAATAAAACGGTTCGTTTCATGATAATAGATTTTTATTTAACGACAATTTACAATTTTTTTTAATGTTGCTGATAATATATTCTTAAAATAATGAACCGTTTTGATTTTTCTTTGTTTCCGTTTCCCTTATCGATTCTGAAAATTTTTAACGTACTACGTTCAGGGTAACAACGTACACCTGACACACAGTAGCCCTGCAGTAAAAGAAAGAATAGGGATGTGGAACGGGATCAGCTTTTCACTTTTTGGTATTTGTTGTAGCAAATCATAAAAACTGTCTATGTTTTACAAATCAGGGCAGTATGTTTCAGTAATCTCAGCATCGTAACTTCCAATAATCTTAGAGCCAAAGCTTAATAAATCAGGGCTTTAAAAAAAAAGAGGGTATCCACTCTTATTTGGACACCCTCTTCAATGATGGATATGCAGGATCGTAAATGTCCTATTTGCTGAATTTTTCAGTAGTAATAACTTTTTGATCGGCGGAAATTTTGCAAAGGTACATTCCTTTTTTCAGCGTACCGACATGAATACTGAACTGTTGACCGCTGTCAATATTAAAAAATTCCTGACAAATAATTTGTTTCCCGTTCATATCCAGAATCTCAACTTGTATCTCGTTGATGTGGTTTCCTGAATATCGGATGTTCAGCGTGGTATTGGCAGGGTTGGGAAATAATTTCACAGAAGAAGCCGACTGTACCGGGTCAATTCCTGTTCCGAAATCATTTATTTCAATTTTTTCAGAATAAATGATGTTCCCGGTCGCATCTTTCAAAACCAGGTTAGGTTCACCGGAATTACAATTCACCATATTTAGCGGGATCGAATCGCTTTTTACCACTGTCCCGTCACAAAGACGCCATTCAACTGTATAATCCGGATTGTTCAACTGGTATTCGACGACCTGGCTCCCCCTGTTTCCGCTTACCCACCAGTTGACCGGAACTTCGGTAACTGTGCCATCCGAATTAAAAATGAAGGTCCCCGACACGACGCAGCCATCCGGAATTGTTGCTTTTACCGAATATGTTCGTGTAGGACAAAGACCTTTTACTTCCTGTTCTTCCTCTCCGGTCGACCATACATAATGTAGGGCATCAACAGGTGAGTCTTTAAGGTAAACCTGTGCTTTGGCTGTTCCGGCACACGACGACACTTGGGGAGGGAAACTGGCCGAATAGCGCATTATATACGGGCACTCGGGATTGTAAACGGTGCCAGTATCAGTTTTTGCTGCCGAAACATAGATTGTTTCGCACCATGTGCTCGTGCAACCGTCGGCGGTGTAAATATCAAGACAA
This sequence comes from Prolixibacteraceae bacterium, assembly GCA_034003625.1. GTDB lineage: Bacteria > Bacteroidota > Bacteroidia > Bacteroidales > Prolixibacteraceae > GWE2-42-39. The sequence goes on from JAVEYG010000022.1 coordinate 4,810, forward strand.
ACTTTCTGGCTGGGTTTGAACATGTCGAAAGTTACGATTGGTTCCTTTTCGGTACTGGTGGTACCATCTTCGAAATTCCACAGCCGTTTTGTTACTTCCCCTTCCGAAACATCCGAGAGACGATAGGCAACCACTTCGGGGATGATAATGACATCGGTAGCCCGCTGATATTTGAACCATGCCTCACATCCTGGTTTTTCCTGCGGGATTTTTTCCATGTAAATGTTGATTGTTTCACACCATACAGCTTCGCAGCCGGTACTTGATTTCACCGTCAGGCAAACTTTCCGGAAAGGATTCGGAAATGCAACTGTGCTATCCTGTAAAACCGGAAAATTGAAAATATGTGTCGGGGCAGGTTCATTGCTGGTCGAGCCATCGCCAAAATCCCATTTCCACTCCACTGCATCGGGATAGCTTTTGGTGCGAAAATCGAGTACCAACGCCGGGGCAAATGTTTGCACATTGTAATTTACGGAATACCAGAAATAAGTTTGGCAATCGACTGTTCCAGGATCGGTAACCGGTTTGTCGGGATTGTACACATATATGGCGTCGCAAAACGTATCGGAACACTGGTTTGCTCCAGAAACAGTAAGGCAGACCTGATGTTTGCCGGGTTTAATATCGAAGGTGACGGCAGGTTCTCTTTCAGTGCTTGTCTGTCCATTGTCGAACTGCCAGAAATAACTTAATGATTCGCCTTCTGCCAGATTGGTCAGTTGGAACGATGCCGTTCCCCTCACGGAGTCGTAAGCCGTTTGATAGTATTTGAACCCGGCCCTGCATAACGGCACCTCGCCGGTTCCTTCCATGATGTTAATCACTTCGGAATAAAAACTTTTGCAACTGTCGGCAGTCAGAATGGTCAGGTTTACCGTACGGTACGGGTTGATCTTTACATTTGGCCCTGCAACCGGATGGTTGAAAATGAATGTCGGGTTTTGTTCGCGACTGGTACTTCCTTCTCCGAAATCCCAATACCATTCCATCACTTTGCCTTCGGAACGATCATAAAAAGTAATAGCTGTAGCCGGAACTAAGGTCTTAATATCCGGATTGACTTCGTATTTAAAAAATGCTTTACAATTTACATTTGCACCTTCGGATTGTGCGTTGCCTGTCAAAACCGGGAAAAGTAACGCTATAAATAAAAATTTCTTCATAAGCATCGTTTTTTGAACATTGACTTTATCCCAGACAGATGAATAGAAAGAATGGTTGCGTCAACAATAGATAAAAAAAATCGGGAGAAAGAAGAAACAGGATTTCAGGGTGGGGTATACCCAGTACACACAATAAAAATGCCGTCCCCCTTTTGCTTGGGAAACGGCATTTTTTTGTGTGAAAATATCTGATTGATCAGAACTTATAGGCTACACCAACGGTTGCATAGGCAATTGAATAACCAAGCTCCAGATAAGCTCCCCAGTTTTCGCTAAATTCATAGCGGGCGCCAATCAATCCGCCGAGTACCAGGCCACCGGCAGAAGGCGAATCAATAGAACTATTACTGGGACCATCGTATTTGGTACTGGCAATGTTGTATCCCAAAACCAAACCGCCATAGGTGTCGAGTTTTTTGATGAACGGGTAGTGGACCAATCCACGGGCAGCCACAACAATGTTGGTGTATTTCCATGAATAACCTCCTGTATAACCAGCAAGATCTTCCTTGTAGCCATAATAGCCCAGGTTTCCGCCAAGGCCCAAAACAAGGCCATCAACTCCAAGGAAGTCTTCCTTTACACCTTTCTCGTACGACACTTCAACTGGAGTTCCGTTGCTGTTCAGGCCTAAGCCGAATTTGAATAACTGAGTACCTTCTCCAAACATTTCCTGTGCATTTGAACTTACAGCGAAGAATGCAACAGCCGCAATAATCAATGTTAATTTTTTCATAGTTGATTTTTTACATTTTTTACATCATTATTCTTTTCTCTTTTTCAGACCGAAAGAAGGGTAGTGGCGACCACTCCAAACGATCGGCTGATAACACAAAGCTATTCGGCTTGCAGAAAGGAAGGAAATAAGAAGGGGAGACAAAAAGTGGACAATTGGAAAATAGCTCCAACTATTCTTTCTTATCTCTCTGATAAACAAAACCTTTCTTTAGATTTCCTATTTAGTCACGCCTGATGCAAGGAGGGCCTCATGGTTAGTGTCCTGAAAGAACTGATCTTCGCTACGCTCAGAATGACAAGGAAAATACAGCTGCATCTCTGCATTGTGTATCGCGAAATCAGGAACCGGTACAACAAAAAACGCCTGGCGCGACTCTATATGTTTTGCAAAAAGGTGACCAAATTGGTTTGCCGGTTAATTTTCAGTTTCTGGCGCAAACGTAATCGTGCTTTTTTCAATGCTTCATCCGACTGGAAGGTAATCTGTGCAATATCCTTGTTGCTCATGTTTAATTTCAGGAAGGCACATATTTTACGTTCGTTGGCAGTAAGCGTGGGAAACCGGGTGTTTAATTCTTCATAAAACGAACGGTGTACTTTTTCAAATAAAATTTCAAATTCGTCCCAGTTTGAATTAAACGAAACACGTTTATTATCGGTTATCAGGGAATTGATCATTTGCTTTCCTTCGGCGCTGGTATGTTTTTCTATCTCTGTCAGCCGTTCGGTGATTTTCGCATCCCACTCCGAGTTTTGAAGCAACTTGAGGGTGGCGGCGGCCATCGACCGTTGATTGGTTTCCAGCTCGTTGTTGATCCGCTCAATTTCGTAATTCAGCAGTCTCGCTTTCGCTGCTTCGCTTTCCTGAAGGGCAATTTCCGCTTTTTTGCGTTCGGTAATGTCCCTCACATTGGCCACGATGGAACGGATGGCCGGATGATCCAGAAAGTTCTGCGTCACCGTTTCAAACCAGACATATCCTTTTTCTTTGTGTTTGTGCCGGTACTGGACCACATCCGCCGCCTCTTTGTTAGCCAGAATCCGCGACCAATGTTGCCGTACAACCTCTATGTCGTCGGGAAAAATAACCTCTTCTATAGAGCCTAACAATTCATTGACCGGATATCCGGTGAGTTTTTGGGCCGCTTCGCTAACGAAAAATTGTTCCCCCTCCCGATTGGCCAGCACAAGAATATCGTTTGAGTTTTTTATCAAGAGTTTTAAGCGCTCCTCACTTTTTTCAACCTTAGCTTTTGTTTCAACCAATGCTCCGTTGGTCACTTTTAATTCTTCGTTAATCGTCTTGTACTCTTTATTCAGCTTTTCAATCTCATCATTTTGCGCCGATAAAATCTGATTGGTTTTGTGTTTGAGCCGCAACGAATGGGCCACAAATACCGCGAACAACGAAACCAGCACAAAAGCGGCAATCAACGAAAGCAGTACCGTCCGTTGCACGGCATCTTTTTTTTGCTGCTCTAATTCAATTTCCTGTTTCTCTTTTTCAAATTTATAGGTGTATTCCAATTCGGCCAGCTTCTTCACATTTTTCTCATTAAAAATACTGTCGTTCAACTCTTTGTATTTTTTATGGTGGTGGTATGCTCTCCGAAAATCGTTGGTTGCAGAATAGATTTCCGATAACTGGAGGTGTGCATCCTTCCGGGTGCCCAACAGTTTCAATTCATCGGCAATGGCCAGTCCTTTCCGGCTGTATTTCAACGCTTCGTCGTATTTATCCTGAAGAAGGTACAAGCCACTGATCTTGATATAGGTTTTGGATATGATCCGTTTCCGGTTTAATTTCTCCGACAGTTTCAGCGCCCTCTGGTAGTTTTCCAAGGCTTTATGGTAATCGCCCCGTGCACAATAAAAATCGCCAATTTTATCCGTTAGGTTCAATATCGGGGTTTGGTGCGAAAGTTCTTCCGCGATGGTCAGGGCTTTTTGCAAAAAACCAAGCGCTTCCGGTTTATTTTCCTGAAGATAAATGTTGCCCATCTCTTCTATACAAAGCAAAATCTGCCGTTTGTTGTTCAATTTCTCCGCTATTTCCAGCGCACGGCGCACATATTCAAGCGCCTGTTTATAATTGCCCTGCAAAGTATGGATGCTGCCAATATTTAAAATCCTGACAGGCATACTTCTCTCGTCTTTTTCTTCTTCGCTCATTTTTAATGACTGATGATAATACTCCAATGCCTTGAGGTAATTCCCCTGGTATTTATTGATTTCCCCGATATTGTTCAAAGCCAATGAACGCAATCTGTAATCATTGGTTTCTTCCGCTATCTCCAATACACGCCGGTACCCCTCAAGGGCTTTTTCATAGTCGCCTTCCCCTGTAAAAATAATGGATAAATTTCCGAGCACACTGGCAAGCGACGATGGATTATCCAGTGTTTCGACAATTTTAATGGCCTGTAAATAACACTCTTTTGCTTCTTTTATGTGCCCCAATGTTGTGTAGGCAATTCCGCAAGCATTCAAACATCTGTAAACAGCTTGTTGATTTTTTGCCTCTTTCGCAAATTTTAGCGCTTTCAGATAATAACCCAATGCCTTTTTATCGGATTCATGAAAAGAAAGCGATCTGGCCAAAACAAAAAAACTATCTGACTTTCTTTTCCGGTAGTCTAATTTATCGCACAAATCAATGGCCTCATATAAATACGAATGTGCTTTGGAGCTATCTTTCTCGTAAACCAGTTGTGCAACTCCGACAAGAATATTTATTTTGACCGTATCGTCGGTTTTATGAGCTTTTAAAAGGGTTTCGAGGCTGTCTGCCTTTGTCGTTTGAGTCCAAACAGTGTTCGGCAAAAGAATGGACAATAACAGGAAAACGATCCGTATCAGTTGATTCATCAGCACATTTTTAATTATCCAGCTCCACCACGGTGATCCCCGAGCCGCCAAAGTCAACATGTTCATCGCGGAACGAACGCACTACCGGGTCGGATTTCAGATACGCGCGGACCACTTCTTTCAGTATGCCGTTGCCTTTCCCGTGCAGGATACGCAGTTCGTGAAAATTTAACATCACCGCACTGTCGATAAACGACTGGATGGCCGGAATGGCTTCTTCGGCGCGCTGCCCGCGAATATCGATCTCGGTTTTAAAACTGAGCCGTTTTTCCGACAGGTTTTTGGTAATGTTGCCCAATGTTTGGTTGTACCTTTTCAGCTCCCGTTTGGCCTCGTTGTTGCTGATCCGCTCCAGTCTGGTACGCTCGACAGTGGTGCGCAACTGGCCAAAAGCAACCACCACTTTCTTTTCGCCCAGTTCAATGATCTCGCCCACGCCCGACTGCCCGATAATGCGCACGGCGTCACCCGCCTGCCACTCGTCGGGAACCGAAGCCACTGTTTTTTTCCCTTCTTTCGGCTTTTCGGGGCGGTGTTGGTTGCGGCGTTTTTCCTTTTCCTGCAACTGCCTTATTTTGCGGTCAATCTGTTCGTTTTCAGCCAGATTATCCTGATTGACCGCTTCCTTGAACGATTCTAATTCGGCGCGTATCTTTTTGGTCCGTTCTTTTTCGGCCTGGCTTTCACGAATTTCAAAGATGGTATTTTCAATCCGTTTGTTGGCTTCGCCCAGAATTTGTGCAGCTTCTTCTTTTGCTTTCTGAAGGATTTCCTTTCGCAGTTTTTTTATCTCCGAAAGCTCGCCTTCGTATTTTTCGACCTGGTCGTCGAGTATTTTTTCCACCTTGCGGATGCGCTGCCGCTTTTCTTCCCAGTAACGTTTATCGCGCGTGATATTTCGCAAATGTTTATCGAAATCGACGTGTTCCTGCCCTACTTTATTTCCGGCTTTTTCAATGATTTCTTCGGGAAGCCCTATTTTATGGGCAATTTCAAAAGCAAACGAACTGCCCGGTTTTCCGGCCTGAAGCATAAAAAGCGGCTGCATCCGGTTTGAATCGTACAACATAGCGCCGTTTTCGATGCCTTCCGACGAAGCTGCAAAATGTTTCAGGTTAGTGTAATGGGTAGTTATTACGCCAAAAGCCCGGAGCTGTTCGAGCCGTTCGAGGATGGCCTCGGCAATGGCGCCCCCGAGGGCCGGTTCCGTGCCCGTCCCGAATTCGTCGATCAGCACTAATGTTTTTTCGTTCGCGTTTTTCACAAAAAATTTCATGTTCAGCAAATGCGAACTGTAGGTGCTGAGGTCGTTTTCGATGGATTGTTCGTCGCCAATGTCGATGAAAAGTTTCTCGAAAATACCGGTTTTGCTGCCATCTTGTAACGGGATCAGCAAGCCGCATTGCAACATGTATTGCAGCAGGCCCACCGTTTTCAGGCAAACCGATTTTCCCCCGGCATTGGGCCCGGAAATAAGCAGGATGTGCTTCTGCTCGTCTAATTTTATATTCAGGGGGACCACCGCGCGTTGTTCCGCAGCAAGTTTTTTCTGCAACAGCGGGTGCACCGCGCCGAACCATTCGAGGCGGCACCCGTTTTCAAATTCGGGCTGAATGGCATTCATCTCAATGGACAACAAGGCTTTTGCCCGGATAAAATCAATTTTTCCAAGAAATAAATAAGCGCCTGAGAGTTCATCTACATAAGGACGGATGTCGTTTGAAAAAGCGATCAGGATGTTGATAATTTCCCGTTTTTCGGCGTATTCCAGCTCCCTGATCTGGTTGTTCATCTCCACTACTTCCGCTGGTTCGATGTAAGCCGTTTTCCCGGTGGCCGATTCGTCGTGGACAATGCCGCTGAGTTTCCGTTTCAGGGCTGAAGATACCGGGATCACAGCCCGTCCGTCGCGGACAGCCACCGTTGCGTCTTCATCAACCAGCCCTTCGCTTTGCGCCTTGCGGAGAATGGTATGAAGTTTTTTCGACACCCCCGACTGTTTGCTGAGAAGTTCTTTACGGATGCGCGCCAATTCGGGCGAAGCATTGTCTTTTATCGTTCCCAGCTTGGTCAAAATGGCATCGATACGGCTCAAAACGTACGGGAACATCTGAACTTCCCGGAGCAATTCTTTCAACCAGGGATAATTTTCGTCGCTGGCATTTTTCAGGAAACGGATAATGGAACTGATCGTTTCCAGTGAACGTTTCAGGTCGAACAGTTCAACTACTTCGAGAAAACGCCCTTCGATACGGATTTTGTGCAGCGCCTGGCGCAAATCGAAATAATAACTGGTCGGAAAATTTTCGGTTTCCCGTACGATGCGGATAAATTCGGACGTGAGCGAGAGGTTCCGGTAGATGCTTTCGTATAGGTTCTGAAAACACAGTTCATCAACCTGTTCTCTGCCCAGGTCGCTCAGGCACCGCGATTTCAACATTTCGCGGATTTTGTCGAACCCGATCTTCCACTCAAAATTTTCAGGAAATATAAATGCCATTAATTTGTTTTTTCGATGGCCAAAAATACAAAGAAGATTGTGGATCGGAAATTAAATCCCCGGATTCCGGCCTGATGAAGAAGATTTTCAGCTACTTTCCGGAGAAGAAAAACAGTTTTACCCTATTTCCCTCAGGATATTTACCAGATCAGCCACCTTAAATGGTTTTCCGAGGAATGCATCCATGCCCGACTTCAGGCATTTCTCTACATCCTCGCGCATGGTGTTGGCTGTCATGGCAATAATTTTCACCGGTTTCTCAACACCCTGGTTTTTTTCCAGTTCCCTAATCTTCAGGGTTGCCTCGATGCCGTTCATCACCGGCATTTGTATATCCATTAAAATATAATCGATGTGTTGCGATTTAAACAGGTCGACCGCCTCCTGCCCGTTGTAGGCGGCCAAAATTTGATGGCAGAACGATTTTAAGGTAAAGTTTGCCACTTTCATGTTTACCTCGTTGTCCTCGGCAATCAGGAAACATTTGTCTATGTAATCAGTTTTCTCTATGTCGAGCTTTTCGTCGTCTGATGCAGTTTGTTTTGTTTTACCAATCACCGAAGCAACCGCGTTGAAAAGTTGCTTCAGTTTTACCGGTTTGTTCAGATAATGCTCAAATCCATGTTTTTTTAATTCGTTGCGCGGAATAGCGTCGGTGACCGAGGATAAAAGGATCAGATGGATATTTTTAAGCAAAGGATCCGCTTTGATCTTCCCGGCCAGTTCAATCCCGTCCATTTCGGCCATCTGGTAATCGACCAGTGCCATGTCAATCTGTTTTCTTTTTTCATCAGGTCTCTGAAGTTGCTTCAGTGCATCGCGCCCATTGGTTGCTTCAAATACATTTACCTGCCAGCTTTCCAGGTATTCCCTGAAGATTTTCCGGTTAGTGAAATTGTCGTCCACAATCAACACATTCAGTCCTGTGAACGAAGTGGTTTTAAACCGGATATTGGTTTCGTGTTGCTCGGTTGCAGGGTCAAATTTAGCCGTAAACGAGAATTCCGATCCTTTTCCTTCTTCACTTTCCAAAGTAAATCTTCCGCCCATCTCCTGCACTAACCGTTGGCAGATGGCCAGTCCCAGTCCGGTCCCTCCAAATCGCCGCGTGGTGGAAGTATCTACCTGGCTGAATGATTTAAACAGCTTTTCCTGGTTCTCTTTTGCAATACCTATTCCCGAATCCCTGACTTTAAAAAGGATTTCGTGTTTTTGTCCGTCGAAGCCTTTATATTCGACAGAAACAAATACTTCACCCCGGGCTGTGAATTTGATGGCGTTGTTTACCAGGTTCATAACGATTTGTTTGATACGGACATAATCGCCATTCACAAATTCAGGGATATCAGCATCCACGAAAGTCAGCAGGTCAATTCGTTTTTCATTGGCCTGGATAATCTGAATATCGGCAACTTCTTCCACGATATTCCGGATGCTGACCGGGCATGATTCGAGCGACATTTTTCCCGATTCGATCTTGGAAAAATCAAGAATGTCGTTGATAATGGTAAGCAGAGTATTTCCCGATTTGACTATGATGTCGAGATATTCTTTCTGGGTAGGGTCCAGTTTTGTCCGTCTCAGGACATCGGCCATCCCAATCACCCCATTCATGGGGGTCCGTATTTCATGTGACATATTGGCCAGAAAAAGACTTTTGGCCTTGTTGGCTTCTTCCGCTTTTTCTTTGGCAATCTGAAACCGTTGTTTGGTCAGTTCTTCTGTAGTAACGTTCCTCGAAACGCCTACAAATCCTGTTATATTTCCATTGTCATCTTTGATGGGCATTTTCGTGGTCGATATCCAGATAGGTGTTCCGCCGGGCAATATTGATCGTTCAATTTTACCGATGATTGGATTGCCGGTTGCCAATATTTCTTTTTCATGAGCTAAAAACGCATCGGCATATTCCTTCGGAAAAAAATTGTGGTCGCACTTACCATATGCTTCATTAATATCCTTTACTTGCAATGATTCTGCAACAGCCTTGTTAATACGTATGTACCTTGAGCCGGCATCTTTGAAATAGATATAATCGGGGATATTGTCCATTAAAATTTGCAACAGATCTTTTTCCCGGGCAAGGGCTTCCTCTAATTGCTTTTGTTTAGTAAAGTCGCGCGAGATTCCTACCAAACCAATAATTTCCTTATTCTTGTCCAACAGAGGGATTTTAGTACTGGTTTCCCATACCCTCGAACCATCCTGAATGTGGCTTTCCACTTTGTTGATCAGGGGAATGCCGCTTTTCATCAGTTCCTGCTCGTCTTCAAATGCCTGACGGGCATGTTCGGGGTCATGCAGGTCGAAGTCGGTTTTCCCGTACAATTCTTCAGGGTTTTCTTTTCCAAAAATCAGGGCAATTGCTTTATTGGCGCGTATAAACCGTGAATCTTTGTCTTTGAAATAAATACGGTCGGGAATGTTATCCATCAACAAATTCATTAGTTCTTTTTCGCGCCTTAATTCCTCTTCGGCAAGATGTTCGCGGTTCACATCGCGGCTTACCCCTACCATTCCGACGCATTTTTTAGCTTTGTCGAACAATGGGATTTTGGTTGCAGTGACATATTTATACCCGCTGGCGGTCCGGATATGTTCGAGTTTGTTGATCAATGGCAAGCCGCTGGCCATCAACTTCTGTTCGTCATCGAAAGCTTGTGCCGAATGCTTCTTGTCGAAAAAATCGGCATCGCATTTCCCGATCGCATCGTCGGGATGCTCTAAACCCAGTGTCAATGCCTGCGCTTTATTGATCCTGGTGAACCTCGAATTCCGGTCTTTGAAATAGATCGTGTCCGGAATATTATCCATTAGCATCTGGAGGTAATGTTTTTCATTCCGTAGATGTTCCTGCGTTTGTACATGATCAGTAATTTTTTCGTACAGGCCCATGATCATGATCACCTCACCCTGCTCATTTTTGATGGGTATTTTACTTTTTCTCAGGAAATCGATGTGGCCGTTGGCGTTGGTCACTTTTTCCTCATAATTGATCATTGGTTTGCCTGATTCAAGGATTTTCCGGTCGATCAGTAAATTACCCAGCGCCACTTCCCGGGGGAAAAGATCGAAATCGGTAAGCCCGAAAATGTCGCAGGGCTCTTCCAACCCCTGGTCTTTACAAAAAAGCTGGTCGCAACCAATGTATTTGAGGTCTTTGTCTTTCCAGAAAAGGGCAATGGGGATGTGCTGTATGACCAGATCCAGCATTTCTGATGAAAAAACCAATTCACGGTTTTGTTGCTCGGGACCTTTCAGAATGTTGATCAGATCGGTATTTGTAAAATCTTCGGATAAAAAACGAATGCCGGCCTTTGTTATAATGTTGTTTTTTCCCGGGCTTCCTGCTACGACCACCGGGAAATCATGGTTTATAATAACATTTTTTCCCTTTCCTGAAATTAGTTGATAATAGTCGGGTTTATGTAGCAATAACACATCGGGTATTATGTGTTTTATCGTTTCTGTCAGCGATTTTGTCTCAGAAAAAAAGAAAGATTTTATCCCATTCAGGTTATCCATTAATGGAATAAATTTTTGATGGCTGTATTCGCTTCCCAGAAAGACAAAAATTTTTTTCATAAGTCAGATATAGACAGATGTGTGAAAGATAGTAAAAATGATGTTTGGTCTGTTTTTTTGTATTATTTTTTTGAAAAAAATTGGTTGTATTCGCCCCAGAAACTGTTTACTTCGCTTTTCATTTCTTTTGATAACAGTAAGATGCCCACTAAGTTTGGAATGGTCATCAGTGCAATGGTAATTCCGGAAAAAGTCCAGACAATGGTGGTATCGGTGAACGAAGCCAAGAAAAATCCCACCACATAAATCAACCGGAAATAAATCACTGCACCGGGACCAAACAGGAAGGTGATAGCCCGGTCGCCATAGTATGACCATGAAATTGCAGTTGAAAAAGCAAACAAAAGGAGCCCGATTGCCACGATATAACGGCCATAAGCGCCGAACCAGCTTCGTGTAAACGCTTCCGTGGTCAGCGGGGCACTGTGGATCAACGAACGACCTTCAAAAATGATACTCCCGTCGGGTGAAATACGTCCATTTTTTACATCTAAGTTTCCGGTGTAATTTTGGTTATTCTTTTTTACAAAGACATTTTCTGCAACCGAACGGGAATGAAACACAGTCACTTTATTGGTAATTCTCCCTTCCGAAATAACCAGTTCCCCATTATAAACGGGGATTTCTTCTTTTCCGTGTAAAATATTGTCCAGAATCAAAAAGTCGGTTTCGTTTTTCTCAGACAATGGCCTGCTGAGTATCAACAAATCGGCATCTTGAAACTGGTTGGTTATTTTTTCACTCCATACGCCGGAGGATAAAACAACCAATCCGGTAAGCACACAAATAATAATTGTATCGATAAAGGGTTCGAGCAGTGCGACTAATCCTTCGGAAACCGGCTCGTGGGCCCGTGCGGCGGCATGTGCAATAGGTGCCGACCCCTGGCCTGCTTCATTTGAAAATAAACCGCGGTTGACCCCCCGGTTAAAAGCAAAAGCAAACCCTGCCCCCAGAAACCCTCCGGTTGCTGCAGTACCGGTAAATACATTGCTGAAAATGGAAACAACGGAAGGAATGATGTTTCCATAATTGTATGCAATTACTGCGATGGAACCAATGAAATAAAACACAGCCATCAACGGTACCAGGCTGGCAGTTACTTTGGCAATCCGTTTTATACCCCCAATAATTACAAATGCCAGTAAAATGGCAAGAACAGCCCCGGTAAGTACTTTATTGATGCCGAAAGTTGAAAAAACTGAATTGGCAATGCTGTTTACCTGGGGCAAACTTCCGGTGCCAAACGATGAGAAAATGGTGGCCACAGCAAAAATAATAGCCAGCCATTTCATGTTCAGCCGGTTTTTCATAAAATACATCGGCCCACCGGCAATGGTTCCATCGGCAGTTTTTTCACGGTATTTATGAGAAAGTGTAACTTCCACAAATTTTGTGGTCATCCCCAGTAGAGCGGTCATCATCATCCAGAACAAAGCCGCCGGCCCTCCCAAATGGATTGCCAGGGCAACCCCCGCAATATTCCCGGTACCAACGGTTCCCGACAAAGCTGTGGTAAGAGCCTGAAAATGTGACGTATCACCTACATCTCCTTCCTTGTCAAATTTTCCACGGACAATCCGGAGCGAATGTTTTAAATAACGAAACTGGGGAAATTTTAAATAGATGGTAAAAAATAAACCTGTACCCAATAATAAAAATACAAACCATTGCGAACCACCAATATAACTGTCAATCAGCGAAAGAACATCATTCAGTTTATTCATAAAGTTTAGTTTTCAGAAGAGAGAAAGTTTAAAAATAACATTATCCATTATATCAGCCTCATGTTTTTTGTATTTATTGAAAACCTTTTTGTCGGTTAACGAATCGTTAAGGATATTTTTAAAGGAGATGTAAAGACGAGTGGTCCCGATTTTTCCGTACATTTGTGTAGCCATAAATAAAATTAAACGCCATGCTGCCAAAATTCTTATTAGCTGACAATTCGCTGGAAATGCCCGACACCATTTACGTTGTTCACAACGAAACGCCCCGGTTTATTGTAGAAAGCGACATCGAAGATTTCTGGGCCAACCAGGAAATCCACTGGATTGACGAAGCTCCGGGAAACAAAGAACTGATCGACCAGCTTTTGGGCGAAGCAGAAGACTTCCTGATCGCAGAACTTGACAACCAGGATAATTATTTTGAAGACGGGGAAGACGATTAAGCGGCCGTTGCCTATTATTGCGGGACCTGTTTCATACTGAGCTGGATGCGTTTTCGCGGAAGATCTACTTCAACCACTTTCACCTGAACGTGTTGGTGCAATTTTACAATTTCATTCGGATCGCTGATGAAACGGTCGGCCATTTGCGAGAGGTGTACCAATCCGTCTTGTTTGACGCCAACATCCACGAAAGCGCCGAATTTGGTGATATTGGTAACGATGCCCGGTAGCACCATTCCCACTTTCAAATCTTCAACCTTAAAAATTCCTTCCGCAAATTCAAAAACTTTAATTGCTTTTCGCGGGTCGCGCCCGGGCTTGCCCAATTCTTGTTTAATATCCTGAAGGGTTGGCAAACCAACCTCCGGGGTAATGTATTTCTCAATCACAATTTTTCTCTGGACTTCGATATCGTTTACCAATTCGGAAACCGAGCAATTCAGGTCGGCAGCCATCTGTTCAACTATTTTGTACGATTCGGGGTGGACTGCTGAGTTATCGAGTGGGTTTTCAGCTCCGCGTATCCGTAAAAAACCGGCTGATTGTTCAAACGCTTTGGCGCCCATCCGGAGAACATTCATCAATTCTTTTCGAGAGCCGAAAGCGCCGTTTTCTTTCCGGTAATCCACAATATTTTGCGCCAGTTGCGGCCCCAGCCCCGAAATGTAGGTCAACAGGTGTTTTGAGGCAGTATTCAGGTCGACGCCCACGCTGTTCACGCACGACTCGACTACGCCATCGAGACTGCTTTTCAGTTTTTTCTGATCCACATCGTGCTGGTACTGCCCTACGCCAATCGATTTGGGGTCGATTTTTACCAGCTCGGCTAGCGGGTCCATCAGGCGGCGGCCAATGGAAACCGCCCCACGAACGGTTACATCGTATTGAGGGAATTCATCGCGGGCAATTTTCGAGGCCGAATAAATAGAAGCTCCATCTTCGGAAACCACAAAAACCCGGAGTTCGCGGTCGAAATGCAGCCGTTTGATGAATTGTTCGGTTTCGCGGCTGGCCGTACCGTTGCCAATGGCAACCGCTTCTATCTGATAAGCTTCAACCAACGACACAATTTTTTTTGCTGCCAGCTTGGTTTCTTCCTGTGGTTTGTGCGGATAAATGGTTTCGTTGTGCAGCAGGTTGCCTTGTGCGTCTATGCAGACGACCTTGCACCCGGTACGGTAACCGGGATCGATGGCCAGTACCCGCTTTTGTCCGAGCGGTGCAGCCAACAGCAGCTGCCGGAGGTTTTCGGCAAAAACACGGATGGCTTCTTCGTCGGCTTTTTCTTTTGACGATTGTGCAAATTCTGTTTCAATCGAGGGTTCCAACAGTCGTTTGTACGCATCTTTTACGGCCATTTCGACCTGTTCGCCACAAGCATTGCCCGATTTCACAAAAAAACGGTTCAGCCGTTCCACTGTATTATCGTTTTCCGGAGAAACAGAAACCTTCAGGATACCTTCATTTTCGCCCCGCCGCATGGCCAGCAAACGGTGCGACGGGCAACGTTTCAACGGCTCTTCCCATTCGTAATAGTCGCGGTATTTGATCCCTTCCTCTTCCTTTCCTTTTACTACTTTCGAGCGGATTATCGCGCCAAACGAGAAAGCCTGCCGTACCATATTGCGGGCTTTTTCGTTTTCGCTGACCCACTCGGCAATAATGTCGCGGGCGCCGCCCAGCGCGTCTTCCACCGTTTCGACCTGGTTATTTAGAAACGAGGCAGCCCGGAGTCCTGGATCAGCTTCGTATTGTTTCATAATGATTTTAGCCAGCGGTTCCAGCCCCTTTTCCCGCGCCACTGAAGCACGGGTCTTTCGTTTGGGTTTATACGGAAGATAAATGTCTTCCAATTCCACCGGATCGAAACAGTTTTCGATGCGTGTTTTCAGGTCTTCGGTCAGCAATCCCTGCTCACCGATGGTTTTCAATGCGGTTCCCTTCCGTTTCATCAATTCCGAAAACTTTTCCATTTCGTTTTTTACGGCAGCTACCTGCACTTCGTCGAGGCTTCCGGTACGTTCTTTCCGGTAACGCGAAATAAACGGGACGGTGGCCCCTTCGTCAAACAACTGACAGGTATTTTTCACCTGAAACTGCTGAATGCCCAGCGTCTGCGCAATAAGTCGAAAAATCGTATCGGTCATGCTATTTTCATTTTTGAAGCACGAAAGTAAGTTTATTTTCAGACGAAGTCAAGCACTAACTGAACGGGGCCGGTGTTTTCGGTATAAAAATTAGAGATGGTCAAACCCAACAGGCGGACACTCTTCAGAAGTGGATATTCCTGCTTCATCAACTGCAACGCATTGGTGAGCACTTCTTCTTTTTCAAGAAAGAAATTGGGTTTGGTGATGCTCCGGGTGATTTGCTCAAAATCGGCGAACTTGATTTTCAAGGTCAGCGTTTTCCCAACTTTTCCCGCGCGTTCCATTCTTCTCCAGAGTTCGGCAGTTAGTTTTTCAACTTCGGCAGACAGTTCGTTTTCATTGTGCAAATCACGGAAAAAAGTATTTTCCACCCCCACCGATTTTCGTTCGCGATCGGGCATTACAGGACGGTTGTCAATCCCCCTGACCACATCGTAGTAATAACTTCCTGCCTTGCCAAATAACCGGGCCAGTTCGTGTTTAGAGATCAATTTTAAATCGGAACCATAATAAACTCCCAGATCGTTCATTTTTTTTGCCGTTACTTTTCCGATACCGAAAAATTTTTTGATTTCGAGCCGGTCGATAAATTCCGGGGCTTTTTCAGGCGGAATGACAAACAGACCGTCGGGTTTGTTTACATCGGAGGCAATTTTGGCCAGGAATTTATTGTACGAAACACCGGCAGAAGCGGTCAGGTTAAGTTTTTCCTTTATTTCTTGTTTGATCTCCCGGGCAATCAGTGTAGCCGAACGAATGGGCACTTTCGATTCGGTCACATCC
The DNA here is from genome assembly GCA_034003625.1 of Prolixibacteraceae bacterium. Classification (GTDB taxonomy): domain Bacteria; phylum Bacteroidota; class Bacteroidia; order Bacteroidales; family Prolixibacteraceae; genus GWE2-42-39. The sequence goes on from JAVEYG010000022.1 coordinate 20,773, forward strand.
AGAAAGGCTTCGTCGAGCGAAAGTGGTTCAACCAAATCGGTATACTGAAAAAAGATTTTCCGGATTTCGCTGCTGACCTGTTTGTATTTTTTAAAATCGGGCGGGCAAAATACCAGACCGGGGCATTTTTGCCGGGCAACTTTCGATGACATGGCCGAATGGATGCCAAATTTTCGCGCTTCGTAACTGGCTGCCGCAATTACTCCCCGTTCACGTTCTCCGCCAACCACCACCGGAAGCCCCCGCAATTCAGGACGGTCGCGCTGCTCTATGGAAGCGTAAAACGCATCCATATCAACGTGGATTATTTTTCGGAATCGCTGCATTTTCGTGGCATGAGAAACAAATACTTTATACGAAGTTACTTTTTTTCACTTCTCCTGATGCCACCCAACCGGCTTTCGTTTATATCTTCATTATCATCAGCGCTTTCCTGGGAAGCGCCCGGTAAATGGAAAGGGCATCGTTTTTACTGACACAGATATGGATTGCAGGTTGATATTGCGGCCTTTTGAGTTGAACCATACGTTTTATATTTTTCCATGTTTCACCCTGGATGCCGATATGTTTACTGGCCCGTTTACAACCGGCAGAGCTGTCGTAAATATAAACTTCAAACCCTGCGCCGATCATCAGTTCAATATCGGCTATTTGTTGTGCTTTCACCGAGTCAGCAGCATAGGGGGCTGCCGATGCAAGGGCTTCGGCTTCCGACTTGGGCGCTTGCTTCACAACGATTGGTTCCTTTTCAACAGTTGCATGTTGTTCTGTAATTTCAAGTGGCGATGAAAAAAGGTTCTGGTAACTGCATATGTCCAGTGCACTAAAAAAACCGTCGCCTGAAATGCTTTCTATATGTGCCGAGTGAATGATAACGCCCTCCAGCGACAACTGCAACAGACTATCGCTCAGGTTGACAATTAAACCGATTGAGTCGGTCTCGGCCATGTTGATAAATGCTTCGTGGTATGTAATTTCCTTCACCGTTTTTTGAAAAGAAGGATGGTCATAACACGATTTTTCATCTTCTTTTTGCCCGTACTTCTCATTGAAGGTACTTAATCTTCTTACCGACAGGAAAACAGACAATAAAGTAAACGCAAATGCGACCAGAAAAATTGATAACGCAATTCCTATTATTCGTTTCTTCCCTTTGAAAATCTCCATAGCATTAATAAAAATATACTTTCGACCCGTAATTCATTGTCTTGTAAACCTTCTCCAAATCTTCGTCATTTAAACGGACGCAGCCATGTGTAACGGGAGAACCCAGATGCCGTTTATAAATTGTTCCGTGGATCATATAACTGTCCCTCATTCTTAAAGCATAGTCGCCAAGTACTCCTTCCTCAAAGCGTGAAGGGTGATTGGCTGAAGGCACCGGAAGGCCTTCTTCGATAAATGCCCAGTCGGGTTTCTTCCAAACCGGCGCTGTTTGCTTGCTCAGAATCTTCAAGACGCCCCGGGGAGTTTTAAAAATCCACTTACGATTTTTTCCTGCTTCTAATTGAATGTAGCTTCCTGTTGAACACAACCCGTGCAATATCAATTTCCGGTTTTTGTACAGCCAGAATTCGTTGAGGGTCATATTGGCCACAAAATAGGGTTCAACAGGTGTATATGCAATCGACCTTTTCTGCAGTTTTTCCAACTTTTTTTCCAGTGTAGCCTGAACCTCCATGATTGAGTCATTTTGCGACAATGAAAATGCCTCTGTTTTTTCTTTTACCGAAAACACCATCTTCCGGATACCCGGAATATTGGTGATCAGCATGACCGAAATTAAAATGATAAAGAATGAAATCAAGATATTAATGATATACTTCTTTGCCTCAATCTTTCCGGAGTTTCCCAATATATCTTCTCTCGTTATAAATTCAGAATCGCCCATGTATATTAGTTTAATATTTCGCTCAAAGGTCTTAATGAACCAACAATTGTAACAGGCATGTTCACAGAAGAATACCTGAATAAGATGTCCATATCTGAGTTCTCCAAAGCGACACAGCCATCGGTCCAGTCGCCTTGTTTTCCTCCTCCTCCGTGTACCTCAATGAGGTTGCCGATACGTGCATGTCGGGGCAGGCTTTTCCGGTTTTGATTGAACCGTGCCTGATCCTCGGCATTCGGGTAATCGAGCAGTAAGGCTTTATAATATTTGGTGTGCTTACCACTTTTTATTGCGGTCACTTTATATTTTCCCTCCGGGGTACGTTTATCTCCTTTGCAAATTTTATCACCAATCCAGTTTGGGCCAAGCTCAACTGTAAACTGGTGTTTCAGGTTCCCTGCCTGGTAAAGATAGCATTTCCGGGCAAATTTATCGACCAGAACAGCATTTGTCCGGTTTGCCCTTGACTGGCCAATGGTTTCTTCAGCCTGCCGTTTCCATGCAGAATAATTGCCAAAATATTCCTGTAAATGAATTTTTAAATATTGGTAGGACCTGTCAAGCAATACTTCAGCTTCTTCTGCTTTTTGATTGCAGGCTACAAATTGTTCGTTTTTATAAGCAAGTTCAGCCTCGTTCAGAAGTAATTGCCCCCGGTTGTTTTCGTTCCTTACCTTGTCAGGAAGCGGAATATCCCCGAAAATTGAATTGTATTTGGTATACATTTTCCGGGCGGTTTCCAGTTTGTTTTTCAGGTTAACCTGAAAATTATTGACTTTCTGGAGGGCTGCCGAAGCAGCTTTTTCTGATTCCTGTGCCGAAAGGGCTGCAAATGTTTTTACTTTTGTGTAATCCCGTCGTTTATAAAAAGGTTTTCGGTTTTCCCGTTTCCAGCAATTCATGGCCGAATCGTAAAGGCATTCCGCCTTTGCGAATGATTCTTTTTCATAAACATTGGCCTTGCTTGCTTTTGCCTTTGATAATGCCTCGCGTGCAACCGAGGTTTCATTTAATGGGGCGGGTTGTTTGGTTAAAAATAAATAAAGCGCCACCGCGCCTGCAACAATAAAAATACTGAGAACCCACAATGTTAGCTTCCGTCTGCCTGTCATTTGCAAATGTTTCCGTTTTTTGTAAAAATCCCCGGGTTTTTTTAGAAAGCCCGGGGATTAAATTTTTTCTTACATCACCCTTTTATTTTCTTTTGGCTGCCGAAACTTTATCAATAGCTTCTGTTAATTCGGTTTTAATTGACAGAGCTTTTTCTTTTGCAGCTTTCATTTTGTCAAGAACTACCAGATATTCGGTGTCTTTGATGTCTGTGTTGGCTGCTTCGATCCATTCGGTAGTAGTAGCAATATCAGTTTTGATTTCTTCGATAATTGCGGCACCGCCTTTTCCTCTTGGAGCTTTGGCAAGCAACTGAGTGTCTTCTTCAAGAAGTGCTTTTGTTTCAGCATAAACCTGTGCGATTTCTGCTTTTAGCTCTTCCTTGCGGACAATCGTTTTTTCTTTGATTTCGTTAGCCATTGTAGCGGCAACAACCAATTTAGCTTTTGCTACGGAGTATTTCTTGAACCATTTTGAGTTTTGTTCTTCAATTTTCTCCATTGCCACTTTCATTGTGTCCTGAACACCGGCGAAAGCTTCAGCAAGATAAATGTCAGCACCCACTGCTTTCGCAGAATCGATAGCACTTTGCGCCTGCTGAATCTCAGCTTCGGGCATTTTTTCACAACCAGTAAAAACCAATAAAGCAATACCTAGTATTGCAATACCACCTAGAAAACGTTTTTTCATTTTTATAAAACTTAATTTGATAAAGTTAATATTCATAATTGCTGAAAACATGATTTTTTTAATGTTCTACGATTATGACGCAGGAGAAATTGAAAGTAACAGCCATGTTTGTTTTTTTTCCAAAAGAATTAATAAAATGTATGTTTTGGCATTTTTGTGTAAAAAAAAGACCACTAAATTTTCATCCTGACTTCTGTAATACGGATATGATTCATACTTTTGTATTAATAAATGCTGGATACATGGGTGTCGGGACTGTTGAAACACGGAAAGATGAAGAATTGGTTTCACTGGTTCTTCAGGGACAATCAAAATATTTTGATGTGCTTTACAAAAGGTACTACAACAAAGTATTTGATAAATGTACTAATTTGCTGAAGAACCGTGAATTGGCTGAAGAATTCACGAAAGATGTTTTTTCAAAGGTTTTTGAAAAACTGACTTCATTCAAAAATAAATCTTCTTTTTCAACCTGGCTGTATTCGATCACTTATAATTATTGTATCGATTATTTGCGTAATAAAAAGAAGCTGCATTATCCCGACTGGAACCGAAACAACGAAATGCCGGAAATTATTGATGAATCGGACGAAGATACAGCTTCGATTGAATATGATAATTTTTTAAAAGTGCTGGAGATGGTCCACCCGGAAGAAAAGGCACTTTTGATCATGAAATACCAGGACAACATATCGTTACGGGAAATAAGCTGTTCATTGCGTATTAGTGAGGATGCTGCGAAAATGAGATTGAAACGCGCCCGTACAAGAGTATTCTATCTATACAAAAAAGAATTTGGAGAATCAAATTGATGGTTACCTTATGAAAGGTTGCCGTCTACATGATAAACAATTAAGCCATGGATAAACTATTCATAAGCCTGACTGACAGAGATTCGATTATCCCGCCTGAAGAAATTGAAGCTGCGATGCTAAGATATTTCGCAGGTGCTGTTAATATCGAATGGTTTTACGAAAACGGAGTTTACGAAACTATTTTTTATCTCGATAACAAGGAACATATCGCAAAATTTGACCATACGGCCAGGCTCATCGACTACCGGATCAATCTTCCCCTTGATTTGCTGCCGGTTAGTATAGGGAAATCACTTGATCCGGAGAAAGAGATAATGAACCTGGTTGAAATTCATAAAGAAAATACCATATTGTACGAGTTGATTTTACGGAACAGGGAACTGGTGCGTTTTGTCGCCCTGTTTAACCAGACAGGTGAAAATCTCGGTACGAGGGAACTGTAACTTCTTGAGTTGGTCTGAAAGAAGGGAAACGGGGATTTTTATAAAACCCTGTTTTTTATATATACTTTGTAATTTTTATTTTTTTGTGTTTCGGTTAACCGTGAGTATCCGTTTTTGGTTTCATCCTTCCGGCGTTTAAAGGTTATAGTTCGTTTATCTTCATTTCTTCGAGCAGGTAGCCTGCACCGGCCAGTTTGTCGATGATGAACAAAGCGTAACGGATATCGAGAACAATGTTCCGGCAACGGTCCGGATCAAACATGATATCGCTCATAGTGCCTTCCCAGCAACGATCAAAGTTAAGGCCGATCAGTTCGCCACCGGCATTTACGACCGGGCTTCCCGAATTGCCCCCTGTCGTATGGTTTGAGGCCACAAAACAAACCGGTACGGTCCCATTTACGGCATAACTTCCAAAATCTTTTTGTTTGTATAGCTCCCGTAGTTTACAAGGAACGTCGTAATCGTAAATTTCAGGGTTGTCTTTTTCCATGATACCTTCTATTGTAGTATAATAATTGTAACGCATCCCGTCGCGGGGCTCGTAACCTTCTACTATACCATATCCTACACGAAGTGTAAAATTGGCATCCGGATACAGACGCTCGTTTTCTTTCATGGCCAGGATGCCTTCCATATATAATTTTTGATTTTTCAGGATACTTTTGTCAAGATCGGAATACACACCCGAAATAGTTGAATCGTAATATGCTTTCAACAGGCGGTAGAGTTTCATTAAAGGATCCTTATCCAATGCTCTCAGTCCTTTGTCTGGAATGTTCCTGATTAATGCGGCCAGCCCGTTATGATCAGTCAATAAAGACTTTTCGTATATTTTCTTTTTAAGCGACTTGTCGTCAGTCTGGTCCATCAGGGTAACGAAGTCATTTGGTAAGAACGATATATTCAGATCGTTGCGGTATAAACGAAGCATTTCGGTAAATATATTTTCATCCGTTATCAGGTCATAATCTTTAAAATGATTTTCTAACTCTTCCAACAGCTTATTCTTTAGTAATTCTGTTGTTTCGCGATCGGTATTTACAACTGCCATTGCGCTTCGGTCGAGGAGCGATGCCAGGCGGAACGCGTCGCAGCCGTTTGTCACGATTTCGATATAATAATCACGCGCTTTCGAGTAGGGCCTGATCCGGGAATATAATCCGTCAAACTCATTCAGTATTTTACCGTATTTCCCTTTTTTGTCCTCGTTATGGTTTATCCAGCCGGTAAAATCAGATTCAAAATCTTTTTTCTTCTGAATGGCATTTAATCTTTTCAATCCAAGTATTTCCCCCTGCCATTTTTTCCATGCATTGCTGATGGTTGCATATTTGGCTGCATACTGAATACGTACTTTCCGGTCGGATTTCATCCGGGCAGCCAGGATTTCCAGTTTTTTGCCCCTTATTTTTATCCGGTCGGGGTCGCTTTGTTCCATAATCATCGCTATTGCCTGCGATGGCAAATATTGCGTAGTACTTCCGGGGAACCCAAAAATCATTGTAAAATCTTCGGGTTGGACTCCTTCTGTGGAGACCGGAAAAAATCTCTTGGGACGGTAGGGTACATTGTCCTTCGAATATTCTGCCGGTTGGTTGTCTTTTCCTGCATAGATACGAAATAAAGAGAAATCGCCCGTATGGCGGGGCCACATCCAATTGTCGGTGTCGCCTCCAAATTTGCCGATAGATGATGGCGGCGCCCCCACCAAACGGACGTCGGTATATTCGAGGTATACATATAGAAAATACTGGTTGCCGTAAAACAGGGGTTTTACAATCGAACTGAAGCGTCCGCTGTCGGAAGCTGCTGTCTCAATCCTCCTTGTGTTTTCATCTATTTTCTGTTGAATTTTTTCCTCATCCAGACCGTCAGTGCCTTCCATTACCAATGATGTTACATCTTCCATCCGTTCCAGAAATTTCACCGTCAAACCCGGGTTGGGCAGTTCTTCTTCGCGCGAAGCGGCCCAGAACCCGTTTGTCAGGTAATCGTGTTCTACTGAACTATGTTCCTGGATTGCTTCATACCCGCAATGATGGTTCGTAATCAGCAGGCCTTCCCCTGAAATCAGTCCTCCGGTACAGCCGCGTCCGAAAATTACGACTGCATCTTTCATACTGGCGTGGTTTACGCTATAAATATCTTCAGCACTCAGTTGAAACCCCATTTGCTGCATTTCTTCGATATTCTTGTCCAGTAAGGCTGGTATCCACATGCCTTCTTTGGCAGACAGGGCAGAACCAAAAATAATGGTAATGGTAAATATAAGGCTTATCTTTTTTCTCATCTTTTTTGCTTTTATTCGTATTGCGTAAAAATAACGAAGAAATTGTAAAAACCTCAAATCTGCCAAGGTATCGGATAGGCTGTCCGTAGAAAAGATTGGATTCCGGAAACCGGAAATATGGTTTCAGCATGTTATTGGATTGCTTCCTGCATTAATATGAATGGGTAAACAGTAATTTGTATGGGTATTCCGTCTGGTATTGATGAAGCGGGTTTTATTTTCCAACCCTTCTGATCCTGATATTCATGTATGCAAAAAAGATGCTCATCATTGGGCTGATGATATTGAAAAAGCAGTAGGGCAAATACTCCCATGTTCCGACTCCAAGTACGCGCGACTGGGTGGCCCCGCAGGTATTCCATGGTACCAGGACAGAAGTCATTGTCCCCGAGTCCTCAAGTGTGCGGCTCAGTAATTCGGGTTTGTATCCTTTGTCTTCGTAAGTTTTGCGGAACATACGTCCGGGAACAACGATGGAAATGTACTGGTCGGAAGCAGTAGCATTAAAAAAAATGCAGGAAACAACGGTCGAAGCAACCAAGCTCCCGGTTGACTTTGCTTTTTTTACAATGGGCATGGTGATGCGTTTCAGCAGTCCGCCTGCTTCCATAACGCCCCCGAAAACCATAGCTGACAAAATGAGCCAGATAGTATCGAGCATGCCGCTCATGCCGGATGTACTCAGTAATTCGTTAACACTCTCATTTTCTGTTGATAAAGAAACATTGCCAAACATCGCCTGCATAAACCCGATATATGAGGCCTTAAAATACGGCATTCCTGATCCTGCAACTTCCCGGATGATTTCAGGTTGAAATACAACTGCAAATACTCCGCCCAAAAGGGTGCCAATCATTAATGACGGAAGTGGCGGAACTTTCAGAATGATAATGGCTATCAGTATTACGGGGACCAAAAAGAGGACAGGTGATGTGCAAAAATTATGAGAGATTGCATTTTGTACTTGTTCAACATCCGATAAAACGATATGGGGATCCGAGTTAAACCCGATAATCAGGAAAATAATCAGGGTTATAATCATTGAAGGGGTTGTGGTATATACCATGTACCTGATATGGGTGAACAAGTCGGTTCCCGCCATAGCAGGCGCCAGGTTTGTGGTATCGCTCAGAGGCGACATTTTATCGCCAAAATAGGCTCCGCTGATAATGGCCCCGGCCACCAGCGATTCGTTTATTCCAAGCGCTTTCCCGATTCCCAGTAAAGCCACGCCGATAGTGGCAATGGTTGACCATGAACTTCCCGTAACAACCGAAATGACTGAAGCTACCACCACCGCTGTAAACAAAAATATCCGGGGATGAACAATGTCTAATCCGTAATAAATCATAGCAGGCACTACTCCGCTGATCATCCATGTCCCGGCCAGTGAACCAATTAGCAGCAAAATCAACATGGCCGGCATGGCCGAACTAATGGTATTTACTATTTTATCTTTAATGTCTTCCCATATCATTCCATTGCGGCGGACGATGATAACACTTACGGTCGCTGCCAGAAGAAGGGCAATCTGGTTCGATCCGGCCAGCGTGTCTTCAAAAACAAACACATTGGCTGTCAGCATTAAAATCAGGAGAAAAATGGGAATGAGCGCTCCGGCTAACGATGGTTCTTTCTTCATTCTTTAAACAGATATAAAGTAAACAACTTTAAATAACGCAATTAATCGTCAATTTTTAAAATTTATGCGCAATAAAACCGTTTGGTAGGCAGATGAACATCAAATGTTTTGATTAATTTAGCTTCGGAATGGTTTACTGAACAGATTTGATACATCGGAATAATGTGGATATGACTGGCAACCTGTGGTTTAAATATTTTCTGTTTTCTCTTCTCCTTTTCTTTTTTCCACTTGATGGATTTACACAGAAAAGGGACTATCTCGAAATTCAGGCAAAAATATTTGTTGAAGACGGCATATTGGAAGGGACGACCCTTAATATGGAGATAAACGGCAAGGAAACTCAGCAATTTGAAATCGACAAGGATGCAAAATTTGTTTACCGCCTGAAGTTTAACAATGAATACAAACTTACTTTTTCCAAACCCGGATTATATACCCGTATCATATTGATCTCCACTCAGGTACCCAAGGTAATCCTGGATGTAAACAGCGATTTTCCCCCAATAGAGTTTCAGGTAAATCTGTATAAAGAAATTGAGGGTTTTGATAAAAGTTTTTCGTTACGTCCATACGGTAAGATTTATTACGAAAAGAGTATTGATGATTTTAAATCTCAACCATTATTTGACGAAAATCAGTTTGCATTTCAGTTAGACGAAGCTTTTGAAAAAAACAGGGAAATCAATAAGGAACAAAAATCGCTGGACAAACTGGAATTGCAGGAGTTACAGGAAATGCAAAAAGAGTACGACCGGATTGTGAAGGAAGCAGACGGACTTTTTGATCAGACAAAATATGATGATGCGCTGGCAAAATATCAGGAAGGTGCCAGGCTTTTTCCCGACCGGCCTTATCCGCAGGACCGCATCCGCGAAATCCAAAACCTGCTCGATGCGCTAAGGCTTGCAGAACAGAAAAAGCAGGATTTGAACAAACTGTACAAGGAAGCGGTTGCCCGGGCCGACCTGAAATTCGAGGACAAACTTTATAATGATGCGCTGGCAGCCTACCAGCAGGCAATGCAATACAAACCCGACGACAGCCATTCACAGGGTAGAATTGAACAGATAAAGCAAATTATTGAGCAACAGGAAAAAGCTGCAAAATTTGCCGAAACATTGGCACGGGCCGAGGTTTTGTTCAGTAACAAAGACTATGTGCCGGCGCGTGAAATATTCCGGGAGGCTTCGGATATTTTGCCTGGCGACCCGCGTTCCGATATGCGGATTGAAGAAATAAACCGGATATTGGAACAAATTGCCATGCAAACCGTGTCTGAACAGAATTATCAGAAGGAAATACAGGAGGGAGACCACTTGTTTGGACAGCAAAAATATACGGATGCCGTTTCCCGGTACCGGGCGGCGCTCGAAATAAAGGCAAACGATGCGTTAGCGCTCGAAAAAATAGAAAAAACAGAGTTGGCAATACGGCAAATTCAGGATCAGCAAAAGTATGATGCTGCTATCGCCGGGGCCGACAAGTCTTTTCGGGCAAAAGAGTATCAACTGGCAGAAAATGGTTACCGGGAGGCGCTTTCAATAAAACAGGAGGAAAAATATCCGAAAGAACAGCTCGAACGGATCACAAACATACTGGCCGAAGAATCGGCTAAAAGGCTGAAAAAACTACAATATGACTTTTTGGTCCGTTCAGGCGATTCGTTGGTAAACCTCCGGAATTATCAGGAAGCACGGACCAGCTTTGTGAAAGCAAAGAGCCTTTTTCCACAGGAAAAATATCCCGATCAGATAATCCTCCGGATCGATAACGAGTTAAAGGAACTGGCAGCACGCGAGTCCCGGATGAAACAGGCAGAATTTGCATACAATCAGGCAATTTCAAGGGCTGATCAGGCTTTCGGCAACAAACAATACGATATGGCGAAAACAGGATATAACGAAGCACTGGAAATAAAACCAGGCGAGGAATATCCGAGAAACCGCATTTCAGAAATTGACAAAATCTTAGATGAACAACAGATTGCCGCGGAAAATGAACGTTTGTATGCCGAAAACATGAAAGCCGGGCAAAAAGCATTCAACGAAGAACGCTTGGCAGATGCAATATCTTCTTTTGAAAAAGCACTGAAGTATAAAGCGGGTGACCCGCTTGCCCTTCAACGAATAGGGGAGATTGATAAGATACTGGCACAACGCGCTGAAATTGAACGGATGGCTCAACTTGAAGAACGGCAACGTATAGAATCCGAAAAAGCAAACCGTGAGAAGTATAATCAAATGATTGCTATGGCTGATGCTGATTTTGAACTGAGAAAATACATTGAAGCACGTGATCATTATACGTCGGCCATTAGTACAATTCCCGGTGAACAATACCCAAAAGATAAAATCAAAGAAATTGATAAAATTCTGGAGGAATTAAAAATGCAGGCTGAGGTGGCCCGGCAACAGGCAATACGAGATTCAGCAAACAGGGCCAGAATGGGAAATTACCAGTTATTGGTCCGACAGGCAGAGCAGTTGGCAACAGGTAAAAAATATGAAGAGGCTGTTTCGAAATACAATGAGGCATTGAAGGTCGTTCCTGAAAACAAGACAGATATCAATGCCCGTATCGCCGGATTGAAAGATCAGATGCGGATACTTGAAAAGCAGTTGGCCGATTACCGGATTGTTATTGTGAAAGCCGATGGTTTGTTCAATTCAGGCAAGTATGCCGAGGCCCGTTCGTTGTATGTCGATGCCGGGAATATCCGGCCCGAAGAAGAATATCCCAAAAGCCAGATTCGAAGAATTCAGGAAATGATCGAGAAGAAAAATTTGGAATATACAGCATTCATTGAAAAAGGAGATGAATATTTCAATCAGCAGGAATGGCAATCTGCAAAGAATAGCTATACAGACGCTCTGGCAGTAATTCCAGGGGATGAATATGCGGCTAAACAGGTGCAGCTTGTATCCCAGAAAATCAACCTTGCACTGGCTGCCGACATGGAAAAATCGCGGGTAAATAAGGCTTTTGCAGATGTGGTGAAACAGGCCGATAATATGCTGGCTGCCGGAAGATTAAGGGAGGCGCTCAATCAGTATAAGGTCGCAAAGTCACTGAAACCGGAAGACGCGTATCCCGATCAGAAAATTTCGGAAGTCGGGGGCTTGATCCGGATAGCTATGGAAGACAGTCTCCGGTTGGCCCAGGCGAAAGATGAGGATGACCGTTACCGGCAGATCATTGCACTTGCCGACCAGTCGTTTCGTAATAAAACGTATGACGAAGCAGTGAAAAGGTATGAAAATGCATTGCAGATAAAACCCGGGGAAACATATCCTCAGAAGCAAATCGGGCTGATCAGGCAGATGGTACAAAAAACGGAACCAGTGGTAGCAGAAGCTCCAAAAAATGTCCCGGTTCAGGCTGAAAACAAGCCGGAACAAGTCAAAAGGGGAGGAGCCGAAGAATATCTGGAAACTTCTTCGCGTGATAGGGAAAATCTAACTATTACGGAAACCAACAGGTTATACGATGAGACAATAGCCAGGGCAGACGGATTGTTTGCAAAAAAAGACTATTCAGTGGCACGTTTTCATTATTATAAAGCTTCTGATATAAAACCTTCGGAAGCATATCCCCGGCAACGTATCGAAGAGATTGGACGGCTGATCGACATTGGTTTGTCATCGGGCACCATTATTGCATACGAAGGCGCCATCAAACAGGGCGATGAGGCTTTTTCAAAAAAGAATTACACCGTTGCAAAATTTTATTATTATAAGGCGTTGGAGATAAAATCATGGGAACGCTATCCCAAAGACCGGATTCATGAGCTACAGGTGCTGACCAATACCTTGTTGTCGGAACGTGAACAGAAACTTTATAACGAGGCTATTGCCCTGGCCGATGAAGCGTATTATGCAAAAAATTATTCTGTATCCCGTTTCCATTATAATGAAGCAGCACGGATTAACCCGGAAGAACGTTATCCGAAAATAAAAATTGAAGACATCCGAAAATTGCTCGAACAGGAGAAACGCGACCAGGTACGTATAGAGTATATGAATCAGTTGCGCCAGGCCGATCAGGCTTTTGAAGACGGGGATTACAGTGTAGCCCGTTTTTATTACAATAAAGCGCTTAGTATCCAGAAAAATGAGCAATATCCTAAGGATCAGCTAAAACGTATAGAAGAAGCTCTTCTCAAACGAACAAAATGAAACGAACAAAATACGCAGTGTTCCTGTTTTTGATTTGATTCTTTGCAAATACCTATTACGAAGCATCTGTTTGTTCGAGGCTGTTTCCAGCTATTCATGTATATTTGGAAAACAAACCTGATTATTCTACAAAAAATGGAGCCAGGCCAATTCTTCAAACGATACTTAACTCTTGCCTTTTTACTGCTTTCTTTTTACACTGAAGCTGCTTTTCAGAATGAGTTTAGTTTTGATTCTTTTTCTCAGGAAGACGGCTTGCCCAATAATCAGGCACAATGTATTTTTCAGGACCGGAAAGGATGGATGTGGTTTGGCACCAGTCAGGGGCTGAGCCGTTTCGATGGATACCAGTTTGTCAATTTTTTGCATTCGCCGGAAGATAGTACCGGTTTTAACGGAACGCTGGTCCGGGTAATTTACGAAGACCGGAACGGAAATCTTTTAATTGGTACCGAAAATGGCGGGTTGAATGCGTACGACCGGGAAAGGGAGTATTTCCATCATCCATACCGGAACACCCCGTTTTTTAAGGGACGGACGGTTTCGGTGAACGACATTACAGAAGATAAGGCTGGCAATCTCTGGTTGGCGACAGATGCTAATCTGGTAAAAATCGATACGCTTGGTAATGTTATTCCGGTTTCAAAAGCAACCGACGGCGGGCCGTTTAGTTTTTATGGCGGTTTCATCCGTGTGCTCCAGTTTGATAATCAGGGGAAATTATGGGTGGGGGCCAACGAGGGCTTGTTTATTTACCATCCTGAAACCGGAAATATCGAGCATCTGAAATTGCCTTCTGAGAACGGGGAAACTGACGAAATATGGGAATTGTTCTCCAATAACGACGGAAGTATATGGGTCGGAACTTATTCCAACGGGGCTTTTGTGGTTGAACCCAAAAGCCGTATGGTTCAGAAATTACCTCTGAAAAGACTTGCCGAACGGACCGAAACCGTTCGCACCATTTCTACAAATAATTATGAAGATTATTGGATTGGCACGCGTGGCGGACTTTATGTGTACAATAAAACACAGGGGATTGTTGGTTTTTATCGTCACGACGACCGGGAACCGGCCAGCCTGATCAATAATTCGGTGCTTGATATTTTTCATGATAAACGGGGAGAAACATGGATCGGCACGCGTGGCGGGATAAACCTGCTGGCAAAAAGCAAGCAGCGGTTTCATAGCTTCGGCTCCCATCCTTCGGATAATAAATATTTGAACAGCAGCATTGTATACACCTTTTGGATCGACGAGAAAAACAGGATATGGATCGGAACAGAAGATGGCGGCGTTAATATTTATCACCCGGAAAGCGGACGGTTCTCGTATCTGATGGCCGAGCCCGAAAACCCAAATTCTGTTTCCCGAAATTGCATCAAAGCCTTCCTCGATGATAAAAAAGGAAACCTCTGGATTGGCACATTTCTGGGAGGGATTGACGTGCTGAACCTGAAAACGGGCCGTTTTACGCATTACAAGAACAATTCTTCCGATCTTAAAAGTTTATCAGACAACCGGGTATGGGATTTTTTACTTGACAATGAAGGCGACATTTGGGTGGGCACTTCGACAGGTCTCAACCGTTTTGATGCAGCTACGCAGTCGTTTGTCCGTTATCCTCAGATTGCCGGACAGGAGCAAGTGAACTGGATTAAGATGGATTCGTACAGTAACATCTGGCTGGGTACGCCCGATGAGGTGATTATTTATAATCCGGAGAGTAAAAATATTACCCGTTTTGCTGAACATCCGAGGTATTTTCTGGAAGATTCAAAAGGACGGTGCTGGATTGCCACACTTGACAAAGGATTGGCTCTTTATTCGACAGTTGATGGGGCTATCAGGTATTACAATCAGCGCGATGGGCTGTCAAACAATCAGGCGTTGTGCATACTGGAAGACGACGATCATTTTCTGTGGATCAGCACCTCGAACGGCTTGTCGAAGTTTAATCCTGAAACAGGAAGTTTTCAGAATTACACCAGCCGCGACGGGCTGACAAACAATCAGTTTACTTATGGCGCCGCCTATAAATCAAAAGACGGGAAATTGCTTTTTGGCAGCATCTCCGGTTTCAATATTTTTGACCCTTTGGAAGTACGGAGCGACGATTCACAGGTGCCACTGGTACTTACCGAACTTCGGGTGTTCAATAAAAAAGTAGAAATTGCCCCCGGGAAAAAATCGATACTGAAAAAAAGTATTTCCGAAACGAACCATCTTATTTTCGATTACTCGCAAAACGTGGTTACACTCGAATTTGCAGCGTTGAATTATGTGAACAGCCGGAGCAACCAGTTCAGTTATTTTCTCGAAGGTTTCGACAAAGAATGGAATGGTCCAAGTGTTTCGCGTTCCGCTACTTATACCAACCTTGACCCCGGCGATTATATTTTCCGCGTCAAACGGGTAGTTCCCGATAGTGTTGGGCCGGAGAACGAATTACAGGTGAAAATTACGGTGCTTCCACCGTACTGGAAAACCCGCTGGTTCAGGTTTTTGGTGTTGCTGGTAATTGGCGCGCTGATTTACATGTTGGTACAATTCCTGATTTATCGTGAAAAGATTAAAAATGAGCTGGTGGTAGAACGCATGAAAGCCCGTAAACTGCACGAGCTGGATATGTTGAAACTGAAATTTTTTACAAATATTTCACACGAGATACGGACGCCGCTGACACTGATATTGGCCCCGCTTGAAAAGTTAATTTCGCGGGAAATTCCTCCTGAAGAAGTCCGTTCGCACCTCGAAATCATGCACCGGAACAGCCGGCAACTCGACCGGCTGATTAACCAGTTGCTCGATTTCAGGAAATTGGAAAGCGGTAACCTGAAATTAGAACTGTTACAGGGCGACTTGGTGCGCTTTGTGTCCGACATTGTCCATTCGTTCGATAATTATGCCGAAGAAAAAGAAATTCAACTTCGCTTCAACACGTTGAAGAAAAGGCTAATGGCCCGTTTTGATGCCGATAAAATTGAAAAAATACTGAACAACCTGCTTTCCAATGCTTTTAAATTTACAGGCAAAGGGGGCAAAATAACGGTCAACCTTTCGCTAGTATTTGATTCAGCAGATGAAGAGTTGTCTGGTGAAAACCAGGACCGGGAATATGTTGAAATCATGGTTCGCGATACCGGACAGGGAATTTCGCAGCGCAACCTAACGAAAATATTCAACCGCTTTTTTCAGGCCGGCGAACAGACCGTTCAAACTGGTACCGGTATCGGGCTTGCTTTTGTGAAGGAACTGGTTGAACTGCACAAAGGGAAAATTTTTGTGGAAAGCAGATCCGGGAAAGGCAGCAAATTTATCGTTCGTATCCCATACGAAGCCGGTTTAGAAGAACTTCCCGGTGAAGAGCCCGCAGCTGAAACAGTAAAAAAGAGTGAACCGGAAGTTTCTCGTGGGGAGGAAATAGCAAACGACAGGGCTTGTAGCGATATATTGCTGATTGTGGAAGACAATCCGGATGTGCGTTCCCTGATAAAAAGCCATTTTTCGGCAAAGTTTCGGGTGTTGGAGGCCAACGATGGAAGGGAAGGTTGGGAAATCGCCCTCAATGCAATTCCCGATGTAATTATCAGCGATGTGCTGATGCCAGATGTGGATGGTTACGAGTTTTGCCGGAGGATCAAAAAAGACGAACGCACTTCGCATATTCCGGTGTTACTGCTGACCGCGCTTCACTCAAAAGAACACGAGATGAAGGGGCTTTCGTGTGGTGCCGACGATTACATTACCAAACCATTCGATCTGAATATTCTTCAGACTAAAATCGACAACATGTTGTCGGTTCGCAACTCGCTAAAAGAGAAATATTCAGGAGAAATTACCCTTCAGCCCAAAAACATTGTTATTTCGTCGCCTGACGAAAAGTTTCTGAGCAGGGTGGTGGCCGCAGTTGAAGAAAATATTTCGGATGCCGATCTCGACATTGAGCGTTTTGCCCAGAAAGTGGGGGTGAGCCGTATGCAGCTTTACCGCAAACTTGATGCCCTGACCGATATGACTGTCAAAGAGTTTATCCGCAATATTCGCCTGAAAAGGGCGGCGCAACTGTTGCTACAAGAGAAAATGACGGTCAGCGAAATAGCTTACGCTGTCGGTTTTAAAGACTTGTCGCATTTTCGCAAATGTTTCCGGCAAGTATACGGGATGAGCGCTTCCGAATACATTCAAAAAAATTCCCTTTCAGAATAAGAATTTTTATCACTAATGTCGTGTCAGGTGTGCCTTGTTACTCTGAACGTAATGAAGAGTCTCATGTGTTGCGCGATTTGCACAGATACTTCAGTTTGTTCAGCATGACAAAATAATATTAACATGAAATTGGATTCGTATTAATTCTCATATTTCCTGATAGTTATCGTCTTTTTGTTGTGGATTTGGAAGAGCGCATGGGAAGGATTGCCCCTGCTTTTGGGAAATATTTCCCTATGGGGGAATCCTGTCTGTCGTGTTTGGGAAACCAAAAAATAACGTATCCACCCATTGTTCGTAATTTTACCATGAACCAAACTATTGACAGCTTATGGAAAAAATGCGCAAAGACATAAAACGGCTTTCCTGGATAATTGTGGCTATCGTGGTTGTATTGTTTGCGGCCATTTTAATTCTCATCAATATCACTTTCTAAGAATTTATCCCCGACAAATGCTAAACCAGTATATATGAAAAAGAAACTCACATTTATTTTAGTTTTAGGCTTGTTCCTGTGCCAATGCTCTTTACCCGGCAAAAAAGATGTTGCCGGTGAAGGTTTGCAAATGGCCATCCGGATGGCCGATTCCGAGATGGTTTTCTTTCCGGAATGTTCTACTGTCGATTTCGACCCAAAGGGAAAATGGAATTACACCGGCGGACTGGTGGCCATGTCGATGATGGAACTGTGGAAAGAAACCGGCGAATTGAAATATTATGAATACGCCAAAGGATATGCCAACCAGTATATTTCAGAAGAGGGCGAAATATTCAGTTATAAAAAGAGCGATTTCAATATCGACAAAGTGAACTCCGGGAAATTCCTTTTCGATTTGTACGAAAATACCAAAGACAAACGCTACAAAAAAGCCATTTATATATTAAGGGACCAGCTAAAAGACCACCCCCGGACTTCGGAAGGCGGCTTCTGGCACAAGTTACGCTACCCGCACCAGATGTGGCTCGATGGCCTGTACATGGGAGCGCCGTTTTATGCCCGGTTCGCCAGGGAATTTAATGAACCGGAGGCATTCAACGATGCAATTAACCAGTTTGCACTGGTACACAAATATACTTTCGACGCAGTTGTTGGCTTAAATTATCATGGATGGGATGAAAGTAGGGAGCAGCCATGGGCCAATCCGGAAACCGGCTGTTCCCCTAACTTTTGGGGGCGTGCGATGGGCTGGTACGCGATGGCGTTAGTCGATGTATTGGATTTTATTCCTGAAGATCATCCGGGCAGAAATGCTATCCTGAAAATTTTGGAAGAGGTCGCGGCAGGCATCGAAAAGTATCAGGATAAAGAATCTGGTTTGTGGTATCAGGTGCTTGACAAAGGAAACTTAGAAGGCAATTATCCGGAGGCTTCGGTTTCGGCCATGTTCGTGTACAGTTTGCTGAAAGCAGCCCGTCTTCAATATATCGACAAAAAATATCGTGCCGTGGCTGAAAAAGGCTACGATGGAATTCTCAAAAACTTCATAAAAGAAAACCCTGACGGTACCATCAGCCTGACTACTGTATGTGCAGTGGCCGGCTTGGGGGGCGACCCATA
The DNA here is from genome assembly GCA_034003625.1 of Prolixibacteraceae bacterium. Taxonomy (GTDB): domain Bacteria; phylum Bacteroidota; class Bacteroidia; order Bacteroidales; family Prolixibacteraceae; genus GWE2-42-39. The sequence continues at coordinate 39,602 of JAVEYG010000022.1, forward strand.
CCGCGACGGGAGTTATGAATATTACATTTCGGAGCCTGTCCGGGACAACGATCCCAAAGGGGTAGGCCCGTTTATTCTGGCAAGTCTTGAAATGAACAAGTAATCAAACCTAATCTTAAAAGTATGACAGACTTAACACATGAAAAACAAAAGAAACGGCACCTTGCTTTTTCCCGCGCAGGGATTCTTGCGCTTGGTTTATTTTTGCTGGCAGCTTCGGCTGCTTTTGCACAGAATGTTACCGTTAAAGGCAAAGTGACAGATTCCCTGACCCAGGAAGAAATTCCCGGTGTCAACGTGTTGGTGAAAGGAACAACCACTGGTACCATCACCAATATGGATGGGGAATACGAATTGAAAAATGTACCTGCAAACGCAACTTTGCAATTTTCATTTATTGGTTACGAAAGTCAGGAATTTCCGGTCAATGGAAAAACACAGTTGGATGTTTATTTAAAAACCAGCACCCTGGAGTTGGATGAAGTGGTGGCGATTGGTTATGGAACGGTAAAAAAACGCGACCTAACCGGGGCAGTTTCATCGGTGAACGCCGAGGAATTGGAAAAAGTGCCGGTTGCGAGCGTTGCCGAAGCCATAACCGGGCGGATGGCCGGGGTGACCGTGCAGGCCACCGAAGGTTCGCCTGACGCCGAAATAATCATCCGGGTCAGGGGTGGAGGTTCCATTACCCAGAGCAACGAACCCATGTATATTGTCGACGGATTCCCCGTTAGTTCCATCAGCGACATTGCCGCTTCGGATATCGCTTCGATGGACGTCCTGAAAGACGCTTCTTCGACTGCTATTTACGGGGCACGCGGGGCAAACGGCGTTATCATCATCACCACCAAGCGGGGCAGCGAAGGCAAACTGTCGGTAAACTACAATGCTTACGGTGGCTTCAAAAAAATTGCCAAAACCATGGAGGTGCTTACTCCTTACGATTATGCACTGTGGCAATACGAAAGGGCAATGCTTCTGGAAAAACCCGAACATTATACCGAATACTTCGGGAATTATCAGGATATTGATATGTACCAGGGCATCCAGGGAAATGACTGGCAAGACCTTACCTTTGGCCGCACCGGACAGACCTTCAATCATAATCTGACCATGAGCGGCGGTAGCAAGGCCGTGAAATTTCAATTTGGCTATGCCCATATTGGCTCAAAAGAAATAATGGAGATGTCGGATTTCAAAAGAGACAACCTTTCGTTGAGTGTGAATGCCAAACCCAACGACCGGGTAACGTTGGATTTTGCCATGCGCTGGTCGCAAACCGAAATCAATGGTTCCGGTGTCACCGAACAAAACCAGAAATCGTCGGCTGATTCCCGTTTGAAACACGCGGTTATTTATTCGCCGATTCCCATCTCTAATCTGGGCGAAAACAATGAAGATTTCGACCCGGCCACGTGGCTGAAAAACCCGCTTACTGCCTTAGAGGAAGACGACCGTTATCAGAAACGGAATGTGCTAAACCTGAACGGAAGTTTTGCCTGGGAATTCATTGATAACATGACGTTTAAAAGCGAGCTGGGTATCGACCAGTACAATTACCGCAACAACCGGTTTTACGGCGCAGGAACTTATATGGCAAAAAACAATGCCGCTTATCCCGATATGCCGATGGTCGATTTTAATGTTCAAACCCGAAACGGGTTCCGAAACACGAATACCTTGTTCTATAATTTTAAAGATTTGTTGCCTGAAGAACACAGTCTGACCTGGTTGCTGGGGCAGGAAATGCTGGTTACACACAACGAAAATTTATTAAATACCGTGCAGGGCTTCAATCCGAGTTTCGATCTCGAACAGGCTACCAACTTGTCGGCCAACGGGGTACCGATGACGGTTGCCAATACCATCAGTCCCGACGATAAAATGCTTTCGTTTTTCACCCGTTTGAATTACGATTATTCAGGACGTTATCTTTTGTCGGCAACATTCCGGACCGACGGTTCTTCAAGGTTTGCTAAGGGAAACCAGTGGGGGTTCTTTCCTTCGGTGAGCGCAGCCTGGCGTGTTAGCGGCGAATCGTTTATGGAAAAAACCAAAAGCTGGCTCTACGACCTGAAAATGAGGGCAAGTTACGGTATGGCCGGGAATAATAATATTCCTTCCGGGCAATTGGTACAACTGTTTGAGCCTTCAACGGGCAACGCGCTGACCTGGATAAATGGCTATACATCCATGTGGTCGACCAGTAAAACAATGGCCAACCCGAACCTGAAATGGGAAACAACCATTACCCGGAATATCGGTTTAGACTTTAGTCTGTTTAGCGATGGAAGGATGAACGGAACCATCGAAGTTTATAAAAATACCACCAAAGATTTGCTCATTCTTTATCCGACACCCGGGACCGGGTACGATAATCAATATCAGAATATTGGTGAAACACAAAATAAAGGATTGGAATTAAGCCTGAATTACAGTGCAATACGCTCGAAAGATATTGACCTGAACGTAGGTTTCAATATTGCATTAAACAAAAACCGTGTCAATAGTTTGGGAGGACTGGAATCCATTAATGGCGATGTAGTGACTTCCGGCTGGGCAAGCACCGAAATAGGCCAGGATTTTATTGTACGTACCGATGGCACGGTAGGCGAAATGTACGGCTATCGCAGCGATGGCCGGTACGAAGTGAGCGACTTCACCTGGGACGGCGTTAACTGGATATTGAAAGACGGCGTGGTGGACAGCAAAAGCGTGGTGGGCGACTTAAGCCCCGGAGTGATGAAATTAAAGGACATAGCCGGTGGGGACAATATCGTGGACGCGAACGACCGTGAAGTGATTGGCAATGCCAATCCCAAATTTACAGGCGGCTTCAACCTCAACCTCCGGGTTTATAATTTCGATCTTGCGGCCCTGTTCAATTTTACCTACGGAAACGATATTTACAACGCCAATAAAGTGGAATGGACGTCAACCGCCGAGAAATATAAATCGCGTAACATGATCGATATTATGGCAGAAGGCAAACGCTGGACAAACCTCGACCTTACTACCGGCGAAATTGTGACCGACCCGTCAAAACTGGCTTCCATGAATGTAAATACGACCATGTGGAGCCCGCTGATGAGTAAGATGGTGTTCTCCGACTGGGCCGTGGAAGACGGTTCATTCCTGCGCCTGAACACGCTCACTTTGGGCTATACATTGCCGGCGTCGGTAACAAAACAGGTGAAAATTGAAAGCCTTCGTTTTTACACTACTGCTTACAATGTATGGCGCTGGACCAGTTACAGCGGCTTCGACCCCGAAGTTTCGACCCGCCGGAAAACACCGCTTACGCCCGGGGTCGATTATTCGGCCTATCCCAAAAGCCGTCAGATTGTTTTTGGCCTCAATTTAACATTCTAATTGAAAGGGACACGATATGAAAAATATACTATTGAAATTAATGGTTTTCACCGCACTCGTATCATTTAATGCCTGTGATGAATTTTTGGATGTGGAAAGCAAATCCACAATGGACGGTTCGGTGGTTTATTCCTCTCCTGAATTTGCACAGCAGGCGGTGGGAGGTATTCTTACCTCATTTGCTGAAACAAACTCGTACCGGGGAAGGTATTTGGTAAATTACGGTGTAAATACCGACGTGGAAATAACGAACTCCTTTGGCGATTATACCGGGCCCAAAGGCCGGATTGCCAACTACAATACACAAACACAAAGCCCCGGAGTTATGGAATCGACGCCTACCTGCTGGGCAAAGCTGTATGAAGGCGTTGAACGGGCTAACATAGCAGTAGAAAATCTCAGGGCTTACGGCGATGTGGAAAACCGGCCTGAAATGGCGCAAATCCTGGGTGAAGTGCTCACGCTGAGGGCGGTAATTTATAACGATTTGCTTAAAGCATGGGGAAATGTTCCGGCCCGTTTCTCGCCCATCACCCCGGAAACCATTTACGAGCCCAAATCAGACCGCGATGTAATCCTGAAACAGTTGCTCGACGACCTTGCCGAAGCTGCTGAATACTGCGCCTGGCCTGGAGAAACTGCAGTAACGCAAACAAGGGAGCACGTGAACAAGGCTTTTGTAAAAGGCTTGCGTGCACGTCTGGCGCTCATTGCAGCCGGCTATTCCCAACACATAGACGGGCAATATCGCGAAAGCGCCGAATTCGACAAAACCGAATTGTACCAGATTGCAAAAACCGAATGCCTTGATGTGATCAACAGTGGCACATGCCGCTTGCTGGGTTTTGAAGAAGTTTTCAAAAACTATTATTGTGGTGAAAACCTTACAGCAGTCAATAACGAAATTCTTTTTGAGATTCCTTTTTCGGAAGGGCGTGGCCGCGTGATTTTCGACTTAGGCGTTAAGCATACGAATACGGATAAATATACCGGTCAGGCAAAAGGCGGTACCGATGGCGTAAATCCGGTCATGTGGTACGAGTACGAAAAAGAAGATGTCCGCCGTGAAGTGTCCTGCGTCCCTTACGAATGGACAAACGGGAAACAGGTGCCTACCAATTTGAATAAATGGTATTTCGGAAAATACCGCTACGAGTGGTTGCCCCGCCGGGTTACCAGTTCCAACGACGATGGCCTGAACTGGCTGTACATGCGTTATTCCGATATATTGCTGATGGCCGCCGAAGCGATCAATGAACTGGAAGGCCTAACTGCTGCCGCTCCTTATTTCCGCGAAGTACGTGAACGGGCCTATCCCAATAATCCTGAAAAAGTGGACGCTTACATGGCACAAATCACTGCAAGCAAAAATGCCTTCTTTAATGCAATAGTTGATGAGCGAGCCCTGGAATTTTGTGGCGAAATGGTGCGTAAAGCCGACTTGATACGCTGGAACCTGCTGACCGAAAAAATGGCCGAAAACAAAGAAAAACTTCAGCAACTCAGCGCCCGCCAGGGAAAATACGCCGACCTGCCGCAGAAAATTTATTACAAAACGGCACCCGACGGCGAATCGCTGATTATTTACGGTTTGAATTTCGGGGACACTGATGCCACAGGCGAAGCCTTACGTTACCCATCGAACAAGAGCTGGGAAATGTTTGGCGGCGAAACTACTGAAGACAAGAAAATCTGGAATTGCCTGTTCATGCGCGATCCCGAATTACAGCCGTATTGGCCTGTTTTCGATGTGGACGTGGCCAATAGCAATGGCACGCTGACCAACGATGGTTATAATCATCCTGCAAATTAAAATAGCGTTCTTAATCAATTTAAACAGAAGGATATGAAAAAGATTATATTGAAATACAAAATCTTCTTTATCATCATGGTTTTGCTTGCAGGATTATCCGCTTGTAAAGACCAGTCGATTGAGATAGAAAATATCAATTTCCCGCGTCCGTTTTCGCCTACCGGCCTTCAGGTTGAACTGACCAACCTGACCAATGTGTCGATAAGCTGGAACCCGGTGGAAAATGCGGCAGCCTACGTGGTCGAGTTGTACGCCAACGATTCGCTGGCATTCAACCCTGGCGCTTTGGAAAAGACCATAACCGTCCAACCTGCTGATATACCGGTAAAAATTGAAGGCTTGCAAAAAAATCTGGGTTATTCCGTCAGGGTAAAAGCCGTCAACTCAGATGGCACGGAATCGAAATGGGAAGGCATGGTGTTTAAAACCGAAGAGATAAAGGTGAAAATCACCGAATGGAATTTTTCTGAAGGCGAATTAAGGGCGCTTGCCGATCTTTCACCGAACACTTTTGAAGATACCAAAGTAATTAACGGGTTAACGCTTCATGCCGCCAGCGGGAAGTCAATGCGGGTGGTTGCCAATGTTGTTAGTGCGGGCGATTATAATTTTACGCATTATATCGACCTTCAGGGAGGTGGTACAGACATAAATACCAGCCCTAAAAACCGTTGTGTTTCTTTTGAAGTGACCGAACCTTGTATCATCTCGGTTTATGCCAATGCAGGAGGCTCGGGCCGTACATTAGAGGCTTACACGGCTACCGAAGTTATTGGTACGCTTATCGTTCCGGGCAATAAAGCCGACGAACCTGCCAAAATGATGATTAACTGGACGGGCGGAAAAGAAACCATTTACATTCGCTCGCAAGGTTCGGGTATTTATATTTACGCGGTACGGGTTGCCGTTGGAGAAGTGTATGTGCCAAGCAATGTGTCCACCTTTACCAAATTAGCTGTCAGCGAAGGGACAATGTCGCCTGCTTTTAGCAGCGGTGTGCTGGATTACACCATTACGGTTCCGAACAGTACCCAGTCGGTTACGTTCACACCGACCAAGGGACATGCCAAACAAACGATCAACAGCAGCCTGACGGCCATGCTTACAGGCGGTGAAACCGAACACCGGATTGAAGTGGTCGCCGAAGACGGGATGACCAGCTCTGTTTATATTTTCACGATTATCAGGGAAATGATAAGTTCCGATGCTACCCTGAAAAAATTAGTGATAACAGGTGGTGGAACATTTACCCCCGATTTTACTCCCGATGTAACCGATTATGTATTTACGGTAGATACTGCTATTCATGAGGTTACGATGACGGGGACCGCTAACCATCCGTATGCAACGGTGGGGGGCAGCGGGATTACTTACAGCGATTTACAACTGGGGAACAACGGGCCGTTCAGCATTACGGTTATCTCCGAAGATAAAACAAGCGTTAAAAATTATTTGGTAACTGTCCGGAGATTCACACCGGCTGCTCCCAGTTCCAATAAAGAATGGAACATTACAGAAATGGTAAGCAATGGGCTGCTTTCTGATGGCAATATCGAAACAGAAATCACGGTGGATGATTTGACAATTTTTCCAACCGTTACCATTGACAGCAATTCCAAAACGGTGGATGGTATTTCATTCGGGAAACGTCTGAAACTGAATGGTTCGGGCAGTATTACAAGCCGTGCATTGAAATTTAATGTAACCGGCGCTTGCACCATCACGGTTTATGCCCTTAGTTCAAGTTCTTCATCGAACCGTGTTTTGAATGTTGATGACGGGACTACTGTTCTCGGGACAATCAACGCTTTGGGGTCAAGTTCTTCGTTTGAAATATTTAATTATACCGGAGGAGCGGGTTCATTATATTTTTACTCGCCAAGTAGCGGGGTCAATATTTATTACGTGAAAGTGGTCTATCCGTAATTGAAAAAACAAATTGATTTCGCGGGGACGGAACGCGATTTCGTCCCCGTTTTTTTTGATTTTTGGAAGATAATAGAAGTTGGATGAGGAAGATTCTGGAAATAGTTTTGCTGACAGCCTTTGCTTTCTCGGTCAGGGCTCAGGTACCGGCTTTTCCCGGGGCTGAAGGGTTTGGGAAATATGTGACCGGGGGCAGGGGAGGAGCGGTATTTTATGTGACTACGCTGGACGATAATTCATTCCCGGGTTCGCTGCGCTATGCGGTCAGCCAACCGGGGGCGAGAATGGTGTTGTTTAAAATATCAGGAACAATCCAACTGAAATCGGCCCTGAAAATTACCAGCGGGAACCTCACCATTGCGGGGCAAACGGCTCCCGGCGACGGGATTTGCATCCGCGATTATCCGGTCGAGGTTCAGGCCGACAATGTGATTGTCCGCTTTATTCGTTTTCGCATGGGCGATGAAACCAAACAGGAAGCCGATGCCCTGTGGGGGCGCAACCGTAAAAATATTATCATCGATCATTGCTCGGTGAGTTGGAGTACCGACGAGTGTTCGTCGTTTTACGACAACGAAAATTTCACTATGCAGTGGTGCATCCTTTCCGAAAGCCTCCGTAATTCGGTCCACGGCAAGGGCGCTCATGGCTACGGCGGCATCTGGGGCGGGAAAAACGCTTCGTTTCACCACAATCTGCTGGCGCACCACGACAGTCGGAACCCGCGTTTTTGTGGCAGCCGGTACTCCGATAAACCGGAATCCGAACTGGTTGATTTCCGGAACAATGTACTTTACAACTGGGGCAGTAATTCGGTGTATGGCGCCGAAGGGGGCAATTACAACTTAGTAAGTAACTATTACAAAGCTGGCCCGGCTACTTCTTCTTCCTCGCGAACGAGAATACTGCAACCTTATGCCGACGATGGTTCCAATGCGCAAAAAGCCGGAACAGCCGGTAAATTTTATGTTTCGGGAAACTTTGTCTCCGTAAGTACGGCAATTACCGGCGATAACTGGCAGGGCGTTTCGCTTCATTCCTCGTTTGGCTCGTATGCTGCCGGGCTCACAAAAAACGACATCAGGGTTGAAAACGCTTTTTCGTTAGCTACCGTAACAACTCACGATGCCGCCCTTGCATTCGAGAATGTACTTGCTTACGCGGGCGCCAGTTTGATCCGCGACACGGTCGATCGGCGGGCTGTTCACGATGCGCGGAACGGGATTGCCACTGTTCAGACCGGAGGAAATGGCAGTACGAACGGGATTATTGACACCCAAAGCGCGGTGGGCGGCTGGCCTGAACTAAAATCGGCAACAGCGCCGCAGGACACCGATGCCGACGGGATGCCCGATACGTGGGAAGATGCAAAGGGCTTGAACAAAAACAGCGCGTCGGATGCGCAGCTAAAAACGGTGGATGGCCAGTACCCGAACGTGGAAGTGTACATCAACAGCTTAGTGTCCGAAATAGTGGAAAAACAGAATAAAAACGGGGTTCCGGTTTCGGCTTCGGAAATCGTTAATAACGGACAGAAAATAAAACTTTATTATAACCGTTTGTCGGGCGAATTGAACGTATCGCACACCAATGCGATGGAGAAACTGCAGGTTTATTCCATCTCCGGAAACCTGGTAAAAGTAATAAACACAAATGCAAAGCAACTGAAAGTCAATATTGCTGATCTGCCCGACGGAATTTATCTGGTACGGGTTCAGGAGGAAACGAAAAAAATAGTTTCAGGGAAAATAGTGAAAAGATAGTACACGATGAGTTGGAAAAAGGGAATCATAGTCTTGTTGGTTGTTTTTTGTCAATGGGCTTCGGGAACGGCTGTCCCGAAATACGATTTTGTAGTGGCTGCCGATGGAAGTGGCGATTTTACAAAGGTTCAGGAAGCAATTAATGCAGTTCCCGATTATCGAAAGAACCCAACGGTCATTTTCCTGAAAAATGGCATTTACAAGGAAAAATTGGTACTTCCTTCCTCGAAAAATTTTGTCCGTTTGATGGGTGAGAGCGCCGACAAAACCATTATTACCTTCGATGATTTTGCTTCGAAGAAAAATAATTTTGGCGAGGAAATAGGAACCACCGGTTCGTCGTGCTTTTTTATTTTTGGCAACGATTTTACGGCGGAAAATATCACTTTCGAGAATTCATCGGGGCCGGTCGGGCAGGCCGTTGCCGTGCGTATCGATGGCGACCGGGTGTATTTCAACCGTTGCCGTTTTCTCGGATTTCAGGATACCTTGTACCCACATGGCGAAAAAAGCCGTCAGTATTATAAAAACTGTTACATCGAAGGAACAGTCGATTTTATTTTTGGCTGGTCGACTGCTGTTTTCGACCGCTGTGAGATTTTTTGCAAATCGCCGAGTTACATCACGGCTGCCTCTACTTTGCCCGAAACTGATTTTGGGTTTGTGTTCCTGAACTGCAAGGTTCACGGCAACGCGCCGGCCCGCTCTGTTTATTTGGGGCGTCCGTGGCGCCCATATGCCAAAACGGCTTTCATCGAATGCGAATTGGGAGAAGTAATAAAGCCCGAAGGCTGGCACAACTGGAACAAACCGGAAGCTGAAAAAACGGCTTTCTACGCGGAGTACCGGAACATTGGTCCGGGGGCAAATGCCGAAAAACGTGTGCCATGGTCGAAACAGCTAACCGATAAAGAACGCGGGAAATATACGATACTGAATATTTTTGATGGATGGGTCCCGGAAGAGCCGTTTGCTGAACCTTCAGAATAGAAAAGAAATGAATAGTAGAATATCGCGTCAACCTTTCCTTGTCATGCTGAACGCAGTGAAGCACCTGTCAGAAGTAGCTCTATACCTGAGATTCTTCGCTTCACTCAGAATGACAAAACGTTTTTTGTGGATCAGCATCACCTTGTTCGTTTTGTTTTTGGCGCCGGGAAATGTTTTCGCACAAAAAAGCAGGGCCGAAAATCCGGGCGTATCAAACGTATGGGTGGCCGACAGGGGCGACGGCACTTATCAAAACCCCATCCTTCATGCCGATTACTCCGACCCGGATGTGGTACGCGTGGGCAACGATTTTTACATGACGGCTTCGTCGTTCAATTGCGTTCCCGGTTTGCCCATCCTACACTCGACCGATTTAGTGAACTGGGAGCTGATTTCGTACGCTCTGCCGAAACAACAGCCTTTCGATGTGTTCGATCGGCCACAGCACGGAAATGGCGTTTGGGCGCCTTGTATCCGTTATCATCAGGGCGAATTTTATATTTATTATCCCGATCCGGATTTCGGGATTTACCTCACCAAAGCAAGCGACCCGAAAGGGCCGTGGTCGGAACCCTTATTGATAAAAGAGGGAAAAGGCCTTATAGATCCTTCTCCGCTGTGGGACGACGACGGTAATGCCTATCTTGTTTTTGCTCTGGCGGGAAGCCGCGCCGGGATAAAAAGCATTTTACTGGTAAGCCGGATGAATCCCGGCGGTACGCAGCTTTTGGGCGATCCGGTGCTGGTGTTCGACGGGTATCCGGACCACCCGACCGTGGAAGGGCCGAAATTCTACAAACGCAACGGTTATTACTACATTTTTGCCCCTGCCGGTGGGGTTGCAACCGGCTGGCAGTTGATCCTTCGCTCAAAAAATGTGTTTGGCCCGTACGAAGGAAAAATAACGTTAGAGCAAGGTTCTACAAACATTAACGGGCCACATCAGGGGGCTTGGGTCGATACATCAACCGACGAAGACTGGTTCATTCATTTTCAGGACAAAAAAGCCTATGGGCGTATCGTCCACCTGCAACCCATGAAATGGGAAAATAACTGGCCGGTAATGGGCTCCGATTACGATGGGAACGGAATTGGGGAACCGGTTTCGGTTTACAGGAAGCCCGGCACCGGCGCTAAATCAGTACTAAAAACGCCGCCCGAAAGCGATGAGTTTAAAACTCCCCGCTTGGGTTTGCAATGGCAATGGCACGCCAACCCACAGCTTACATGGGGTTTCCCGACAGGAGAATTGGGTTTTTATTGCCTGAATTGTATTCCGAAGCCTGAAAATTTTGTGAACCTCTGGACAGTGCCGAACCTGTTGCTTCAGAAATTTCCGGCGGAAGAATTTACAGCCATCACAAAGCTGACGTTCAATCATCGTTTTGATGGTGAGGAAATTGGTTTCTTGGTAATGGGAGAAAATTATCAGTTTATTTCGCTAAAACGTACTGGCGGAAAATTAGCCGTACGCTCGGTAAAATGCGAAAATGCACGAACCGGCGGTCAGGAAAAAGAGTTGTTTCGGAAAGAATATTCAGGGAATAGTATTTATTTCAGGATAAACGTAAAAGCCGGGGCTGTTTGTTATTTTGCATTCAGTACGGATGGGGAAAATTTTACAGAAGCAGGAAATGGTTTTCAGGCGGTTCCCGGGCGCTGGATTGGCGCTAAAATTGGTTTCTTTGCTCTTCGCGACGGAGTAACTAACGATGCAGGCAATGCAGCTATTGACTGGTTCCGGCTTGTAAAATAGAAACGTAAAAAAGAAAAGATATGAGAATGATGGGAAGAATACTAAAAATTGGGTACGCACTGGTTTTGATTATCGCATTGGCGTGTAGAGAAAAACCAATTAGCGGTTCCGGTATGAGCAGTTTATACGAGGGGCTTGAATTTGAAATGGCAGTGATTGCAGATCCGGTAATTCCCGATTTTTCGGTTTTACTGACCGATTTTGGCGCTGTGGGCGACGGGCATACACTGAATACACAGGCTTTTGCCGATGCGATTGATTTCGTGGCCGGAAAAGGCGGCGGTAAAATAATTATTCCGCGCGGAATATGGCATACCGGCCCTATTGTGCTGAAAAGCAACATCAATATCCACGCTGAAGCCGGGGCTTTGGTCGTTTTCAGTAAAGACAAAAATTTGTACCCTCTGATTGAAACCAGTTTCGAGGGGCTGAACACGGTTCGCTGCCTTTCGCCGGTTTATGGGAAAGACCTCGAAAATATCGCGTTTACCGGCGATGGAATTTTCGATGGTTCGGGCGATGCCTGGCGGTTTGTAAAACGCTCGAAATTAACTGAATCGCAATGGAAAGAGTTGGTGGCTTCGGGCGGTGTAACCGATGAAAAGGGCAATAATTGGTACCCTTCGGAAAGTTTCAAAAAAGGGGCCGAGATGAGCGAAATGAACGTTCCTCAGAATTTGAGCGAGAGGAAAGATTTTGAGGAGATAAAAGATTTTCTCCGTCCGGTGATGGTGAGTTTGGTTGGCTGCAAAAATGTATTGCTCGACGGCCCGGTGTTCCAGAATTCGCCGGCCTGGTGCATCCATCCGCTGATGTGCGAAAACCTGATTGTCCGGAATATCGACGTGCGCAATCCCTGGTATTCGCAAAACGGCGACGGCATTGATATTGAATCATGCAAAAACAGCATCGTTTACAACTGTACGTTCGACGTGGGCGACGACGCGATTTGCATTAAATCGGGCAAAGACCTCGACGGGCGCAACCGGGCAGTCCCCAACGAAAACCTGATTATTAAAAACTGTATTGTGTATCACGGTCACGGCGGGGTTACCGTGGGAAGCGAGATGTCGGGCGGAGTGAAAAATATGCACGTTTCGGGCTGTACATTCATCGGTACCGATGTCGGCCTTCGTTTTAAAAGCAACCGGGGGCGCGGCGGCGTGGTGGAAGGGATTTATATTTCTGATATTGACATGATGAACATACCGACCAATGCGATTTCGTTTAACCTTTACTATGGTGGACTTTCTGTTTCTGAAATGCTGGAAATTGCTTCCAATGGCGACAGTCAGAAAGATATTGTTCTTGAAGTATCGGAAGAAACGCCGCAGTTCAAAAATATTGTAATTAAAAATGTGACCTGCAAAGGGGCCTTGCAGGCGATTTATTTACAGGGGCTTCCGGAGATGAACCTCGAAAACGTGACGCTTGAAAATATCAGTATGGAAGCCGACAACGGTTTGTTCTGCATGGATGCCAATGGTGTTGTTATCCGCAATCTATCGCTACGGACGAAAAAATTTCCTGCGCTCGAATTTTACAATTCCAGGAATGTTTCGGTCGGCAGCTTGTTTTTACCTGAAGAAGGGCAGCCGTTTATTGCAGTGGATGGCGAACGGACTGAAAATGTAACGATTGAGCTAAGTTCGGATAATAATGTGGAAAAACTTTTAACCATTGGAAATCAGGTAAAACCGGATGCCGTTCAAATAAAAAAACACTAAAAAGATGACAAAACAACTGTTGATTATAGGAATGTTGTTTCCGCTTTTTATACAGGCGCAACAACTGGCATTTCCCGGCGCTGAAGGTTTTGGCCGTTTCACTTCAGGCGGAAGGGGCGGAGAGGTTTATATTGTTACCCGTTTAGAAGACCAGGAAAAAGACCCGCAGGAAGGCACTTTGCGCTGGGCGATAAAAAAGAAAGGGCCGCGTACAATTGTTTTTGCCGTTTCAGGAACGATAGCCCTCGAAGCCCCGCTGAAAGTAAATAACAGCGACCTGACCATTGCCGGCCAAACTGCCCCGGGCGACGGTATTTGCCTGAAAAATTACACGTTTACCATCAGCGCCGATAATGTGATTGTGCGCCACCTGCGTTTCCGTTGCGGCGACCAAACTCTGCAAAGCAGCGCGCAGGATGCAATGAATGCGAAAGGTAACAAGAATATCATCATCGATCATTGTTCGCTGAGCTGGTCGGTTGACGAAACCGGTTCGTTTTACGATAACAGGAATTTCACCATGCAATGGTGCATTTTGAGTGAAAGTTTATATAATTCGGGGCACGAAAAGGGAAATCACGGCTATGGCGGTATCTGGGGTGGCGAAGGCGCCAGTTTTCACCATAATTTGCTGACGCACCACACCAGCCGCCTGCCGCGGTTTAATGGCGCCCGTTTTTCTACTCAGCCCGAAACCGAGTTGGTCGATTTTCGGAACAATGTGATTTTCAACTGGGGTTTCGAGAGTTGTTACGGTGGAGAAGAAGGGCGGCATAACATGGTAAACAACTATTACAAAGCCGGGCCTGCCACCAAAAAAGGAAACCTGCGTCACCGGATTTTAAGCCTGACGCAACACTTTTACGACCCCAAAATTAATCCGGATACACTGGGCGCAGGCTTATTTTATATTGACGGAAATTATGTGGAAGGTTTGCCCGAAGCCACCTGTGATAACTGGGGCGCTGGCGTACAAAAAGCGACCCCAGAAGAAAAACTGAAATCGAAAGCCAGGCAGGCGTTCCCGTTTGCCGAAGTGACCACCCATACGGCGGAAGAAGCTTTTCGCCTGGTGTTGGCGCAGGCCGGGGCAACCCGACCAAAACGCGACGTGGTAGATAAACGGATCATTCAGGAAACAAAAACCGGTGTGTGCCAATATGGCGACAGTTGGGGCGCCGGCTCGGGAATTATTGACAGCCAGCAGTCGGTAGGTGGATGGCCGGTACTGAAATCGAAACCGGCTCCCAAAGACAGCGACCGCGACGGGATGCCCGACTCGTGGGAACGAAAAAACAAACTGAACCCGTTTGACGCTGCCGACCGGAATTCCGACCGCAATGGCGATGGATATACCAATCTGGAAGAGTACCTGAATGGGCTGGCCGGTTGATTTTTGGGAAAATCAGGCTTATGGATAAGATAGATTCAGAAAATTTTGGGGCATACAAGAATTTTTGTATTTTGTGCAATCGGTTGCATTTTTGTTTTTTGCTTCTCTTCTGAATAAAAATAACCAGTAAATTAATGTGTTATGAATTTAAAAATTTTATCAGTACTCTTTCTTCTGTCGATTTTCAATGTTTCTTTTGCGCAGAAAAAAATAAATGTGTTTACTATTGGCGATTCGACGATGGCGGATAAAAAAGCCGAAGTTTTCCCGGAAACCGGTTGGGGACAGGTGTTTTTCCAGTTTTTCGACGATCAGGTGGTTGTTCATAACCATGCGGTAAATGGTCGCAGTTCCAAAAGTTTCATTTCCGAAGGACGCTGGCAGGCCGTGCTCGACAGCCTTCAGAAAGGTGATTATGTATTTATTCAATTTGGGCACAACGACCAGAAGATCAACGCTCCAGAGCGATATGCCGAACCTTTTGGCAGTTATACCGAAAACCTGGCCAAATATATTTCAGAAAGCCGTTCAAAAGGTGCAATCCCTGTGCTTTTTACATCCATTGTCCGTCGGAAATTCAATGAAAAAGGAAAGCTGACAGATACGCATGGAGATTATCCGGTGGCAGTCCGGGAACTGGCAAAGAAGATGGATGTGCCATTGGTCGATCTTCAGAAAAGTACCCAAAAAGTAGTTCAGGCATTAGGCGATGAAAAATCAAAAAAAATGTATTTATGGGCCGAACCCGACTCCCGTTTCCCGGAAGGTCGTAAAGATGATACGCATCTGTGTGTGGATGGGGCCCGAAAAGTTGCTTCATTGGCGGCTACGGAATTAAAAAAGTTGAACCTGGGACTTTCACAACATGTGGTTGAGCAGCGAAAAGTAGTCGGGCTCGACAACTGGTTCAACCGCGAATACCATAAAAAAACAGGAAAATTGTACCATTATACCTGGGATGATACTGAAAATAGTGGCTTTTCGCAATTAGGTGATTTGTTCAAAGAACAAGGATGTGTGCTGAAAACCATTGGGGAAAGGCCCCTCAAAGCTATATTGGGCTGTCTGGATGTTTATATTATCGTTGACCCCGATACGACTACCGAGAGTAAAAATCCGAATTATATTGACGCCGAATCGATCCATTCCATCAAAAACTGGGTACAGAATGGCGGTGTATTGTTGCTGATGGCCAACGATGGCCCCAATTGCGAGTTCACCCATTTCAACCAGTTGGCCAAAACTTTTGGTTTTCGTTTTATCCCGTCAACACTGAACCCGGTACTCAACCGTAATTGGGAAATGGGGGCCGAAACGGACCTTCCCGATCATCCTCTTTTCCGAAATGTCGGAAAGATTTACATGAAAGAAGTGGCGCCCATCAAGCTCAGCGACAATGCCCGGCCGATTTTAACAGATAACGGCCATGTATACATTGCTGAAACACCTTTCGGAAAAGGCCGGATATTGGCTATTGGCGACCCCTGGCTGTACAACGAATACATCGGGCACAAGTTGCTCCCCGAATCGTTTGAAAATATGAAAGCTGCTGAAAATATGGTGAAATATTTATTGTCAGGAGAAGGAAAATAAAATTTACGTCCAGTCAGGAAATACAGATAAAGCCTATCATTTCCTATTCAGGTTTACCCATAGTGATATGCAATATTAATCTGTTTCATTTTGCTGTTCCATCCTGATAAGTTCGGCTTTTCTGAGTTTCAGTTTTTTTAGGTAACTATCGGTCTGGTTACGGAATAAGCTTTTGTATGATTTTGATGCCCATGAAATGGCATCGCCGGTCCTGCCATCGAGTTCACAGGCAAGCGCCATGTTGTATTCGGCTTTGCTCCGTATGAATTTGTTCCGGCTTTCGGTCAACGGTTGCCAGTAGGCAGTAAGTTGTTCCCAGTTATTTGCTTCGATCAGTTTTTTTTCCGTCGCATTTTTTTTATCGATAATGAATATTCCCCTTTCGGCGGGAACCCAGGAAGGTGACAGATAACCGTCCAAATCCAGCGCTACTTTGATCCCTGTATCAATCAGGCCCCTTTTTATAGTTCCTAATTTTTTAAAAAGGGCATGCTGGTCCATATCTCCGTTTTCCCAAAAAATGGTATCGGTAATAAAAATCTGTCCGGAAATTTCTTTTTTCACCGGATCATAAATCCTGAAAAATGAATTGTAAATAACATCAAACGAAGCATAGAAATACGAATAAGCTGTACGGTCGGAATACAATTCTTCGACCTCAGCCTCAAAACGTGAACCGACACGGGTGACAAACTTTTCCATGACCAGCAGGGCATCGGTATTGTATGTCTTGCAGATTTCATCCACATAATCCCACCCCAACGGTTGTTCAATAATATAGTATTTTGAATCTCGCGGGATATTCCGTTCAACCGGGATCACCACATCAAACCGGCCCGACTCGAAAAGTAGGTCTCCCAAGGCTTTCAGACAGGTATCTGCGGCCAGGCTGTCGAGTACGTTGATGTTGACCATGAAATCTTTCCGGTAGAAATACCGCTGGAGGGAATCCTCATTAAAGTTAAGGAACTCATTTGTCATTGCCCGGTTCATCAGGGTCAGGCTTTGTATTTCTTCGGGTATTTTAACTTTCGGCGGATATTGGTTTTCGATGGTAAGCGACCGGAATTGTGTACACGATAATGTACTCGCAGTAATGATTATCAGAAAAATGTATAAAAAATGACTTCGTGCCATGACTGATCGGTTTAATAAATTCCCCAGTATTTTCTCAAAAACCATTCCATACTGAAAATCAAAACAGTTAGCATAAAAAGCCATTTTGAATTTAGTAATTCGTTCTGGTTGAAATGTACAAATTTATCCGGTTTTATGGTTTCATCCGATTTAATTTCTGAAAGTAGTTTGTCGTACTGTTCAGGCTGAAAAAACTGGCCCCCGCTTTCGTGTGCCAGTTGGTAAAGAAACTGGTGGTTAGCCACTGTCTGCTGATCTTCGTAATTAACCCTGATTACCCTGAAACTGCCATTTTTGCTGAATTGCCTGTTTCCCAGTGAAACATTGGCCTCCATCCGGTAGATACCCGGTCCCGGTTTCCCGATATTCAGTGAATACCTGTTCCCGGTTTTATCGAAAATGTAGTGGAATTCCGTAGCACTGTCTTTTTGCAAGACCAGTGAAACGTCGGGCGAATTAACTGCTTCGTAGCTGTCGTTGTATAATTCGGCGCCAATTGCAATATCTTCATTTTCAGAATATACAGTCGAATAAACTAATTTGAAATTCTCATCGTTTTCTTTTAAAACTAAATAATTAAAAATTTTACATAAAAACTCGTCGATGGTTTTGTGCTGGCGGTCCATGTGGTAATCGTACATACGCCAGCGCCAGATGCCTTCGCCCAAAATATAACCAATTTTCCGTTCATTGTGGCTTCCGAGCACAACCAACGGATGGATAGTGATTATTCCCTTGATTTTTTGATATGCCAAAGCCTGAAAATTACCTTCCGTACGGAATTCGGTATATGGAACATAAACTGGTGGGAACATTTCTAAATTTTCGGCATATCCGTTTTCGAAGCGGAAAAGCGGAAAATCCCGGTTGATACTTATCTGGCACTCATTAAGCCCGTTTGCCGGCATCGAACGGATGCCCATTTGCAGGTTGTTTAAATAAGGAAGGTTCGTTGCCGCACCAACTACGAAAAGTAATGGCTTTTTTGAATTAATGATACTTTGCAGCGCTTGTGCGTTAAAATTTGCAGACGATGGCAACTGGTAAAGTACGAACAAATCGAATTCTTCCGGATTTCCGGGAAAGGTATTCCCATTCGCTAAAGTAAGATCAAAATTACTGAAACCTTCCAATGTTTCCTTCATGGTGCCGATATCCGGGTGAGGGCCGTCGCTGAATACCAGTACTTTGTTTTTTGTATCGGTTACTTCAACTACAAATTCATGGCTGTTGTTGGCCGTATTGTTTTCCTGTTCCGTTGTAACGACGGTGATTTTGTAGCTTTGCAAACCTTTCCCGGCAGCTTGTATACTAAACGTTTCAGTCGTGAAATAAAGGTTAGAGGGTATTATAATGGTCCTCGATCCGATGTTTTTTTTGTCATGGCTAAGTTCAATCTGCACAGTACGGCCTGCTAATTTTTCAAAATGAATATCGGCCTCAACCGAAAAATAGTTATTGGTGAACACCGACTTATTGTGTTTCACATCCGATATACGGATGTCGGGAACACTGGCTGTATCGCCAAAACCAACCGCATACACCGGGAAAACAAGTTTTTCTGCATAATTCAGCGGGTTTTGTCCGGCATTGTATATACCATCGCCAAACAGTACCAACGCCCCGACATTCTTATTGAGGTACCGGTTGGAAACCGAAGCCAGCAATTCACTGTAATCCGACTGGTTATCAGAAAAATCCAATGTACTGCCAGTCGTTGCGTTTTCCCCGAAAAGCCAGAATTCAGGTTCGTATTTGTCAGGGAGTCCTTTCTTTATTTTTTCAACCGTTTCAATGAGATATGCACCATATTTTTTCAGCGATTGCGAATTATCGGCAGCAATTATTATAACAGGTTTTTCTTTTATCTGTTTTTTCAAAATAATAACCGGCTTCAGGAACAAGAACAAGCATAGAAAAACAGCAGAAGCCCGCAACAAAAAGAGAAAACGCGTTTGGACAACAGATAATCCGGTAGTTTTACGGTTCTTGTAATATGCTATCATACTGACGGCAATCGCAAGCAGGGCGAAAATCAGCATAAAAACCAAGGCAATATCATTGTCAAATGAAAGTTTCACTATCATTATTTTTTGAAAAACCAAAAATAGTATTAAAGCGGCAGTTAAAAAATAAAATATCCTTTTTGAGGAGATGGAAAAAGAGACCGGTCGGGAATTAATTGATAAAGAGGATAGAATTCTTTTGCTCTGATTCAACAAAAAAGAGTTTGCATTGTTTCAATTTACGAGACCAATGAGAAGTCTCATAGCTATCGGTATTAAAATCAGGGTTTAACTGGCGTCAGACCCTGGTTTTATTTTTCAAGCGGGGACATCCAACTGTAATGAACAGGTTCTTGATGATACTTGTATTGAAAAATCAAAAGTATCTATGAAACCAAACCTTCTGCTCTTATTGGTTATTTTATTCATTTCCTCGTGTGTCCGTACAAAAATTTACCAGTGGAGAGGCGATAACCGCAGTGGTGTTTATTCTGAAAAAAACCTTCTTAAAACATGGCAGGAAGGTGGTCCACAGCTTATTTGGGAAACGGAAGGAATCGGCAACGGGTATGTTTCGCCCACTGTTACAGATGATGCCCTTTACATCACGGGCGAAATAGACAGCATGGCTAATCTTTTCAAATTCGACAGGAATGGTAAGCTGATCTGGAAAGTTATTTACGATCGCGAATGGACAAAGTCATTTCAGGGGGCAAGATCACATGCAACCGTGGTGAACGGCCTGGTGTATGTTGGTTCCGGTATGGGAAACCTATTTTGCATCAGTGCAAAAACCGGGGAGATAATATGGTCGAAAAAAATTGCAGATGATTTTCAGGGCGAGAGTCCGCTTCACGGACACTCGGAGGCTCCGGTCATAGAAGGAGATAAAATATTTTGGACTGCAGGCGGTTCCATTCATAATGTGGTGGCCATGGACCGCTTTTCAGGAGAATTGATCTGGTCGAATAAAGGTTTTCAGGAACGTTCGGCATACAATAGCCCATTGGTCATTTATCTTCCGAAAAGAAAGATATTGGTTACTTTCTCAGCATATCATTTGATGGGACTGGATGCCGAAACCGGAACCTTGCTCTGGTCGCACGAACAGGCCCGCATCGCCCCTGAAAAAAGGGAACCAGGCTATGGCGATACGCACGCAAATACGGTTTTGTTTGAAAACGGCGCAATTTATTATGCAGAAGGAGATGGCAATGGCGGGGTAAAACTGCAACTGTCGGAAGACGGGACGCAAATTACGCCGGTTTGGAATAACAAGGATTTTGACAGTTATATGGGAGGTATCGTTAAACTGGATGAGAAATTGTATGGATGCGGATCGGCAAAACCCAGCCTGTTGTGTGTTGATGCAATGACCGGAGAAATAACCGACAGTTTGAAAACAACCAGCGGGTCGGTGATTGTTGCCGATGGTATGTTGTATTATTATAATTTCAGGGGACAGGTACAATTAGTAGATATTTCAGGGGACAGGATGGATGTTGCTTCGGTTTTCCGTATCGAGAAAGGGACGAAAGAACATTTTTCGCATCCGGTTATCTATGACGGAGTACTTTACATCAGACGGGGAAACGCATTGATGGCATTCGATATAAAAAACAGGAAAACCTGATCGGCGCTTTTGTTATTGCTGAATGATCAGCTTTGCGCCAATTTGAAGGATTTTTTGCGGACTGATGTTATTGAGCGAACAAATATGCCTGACTGTCGTACCGAACATCCGTGCAATAGAAGATAATGTGTCGCCTTTTCGGATCAGGTAGGAGAGTGTTTCCCCTTCAGTTATGGCATAAACCGGCTTTTTGGTACGAAGATCGGCGAGTTGTAACTCAGCACGCGAACCATGAAAATAAAATGTATCGCAAAATAGTTTCCCTTCGGTAAAATCAATTAGTTTTTCAGGGTTAAACGGTTCCCCCAACAGCCGGGTCTCAAAATGGAGATGGTCGGTAGTGGCACGACCGGTACGGCCTCCTAACCCAATTAAATTACCGGCTTTTAGCCATTGGTTTTCTTTTACGCTCATCATCGACAGGTGCGCATAAATAGTTTCCATTCCGTTGTCATGGCGGACCAGCACAAGATTGCCATACCCGCTAAACCGTTTGGCCAGTCTCACCTGACCGTCGAAAGCACACCTGACACTGTCTCCGGGATTCAGCTTAATATCGGTACCGGTATGTCCGGGCCGGCGGGCAGTTCCAAAGCCCGAAATAACCTTTCCTTTGATGGGAATAACAAAATTGTTTGCTGCCGAAGGTTTCAATACGATTTTGAGGGTATCTTTCCGGGCAGGCAATTTTACCGAAGAATAGGTGATGTTTACAGCGCTCCAGGTATTCTGGTAAAAACTGTCGGCAGGATGGAATATATTCTCCGCAACAGAATCCAGTTTCGATTGCAGCGAATCGGCCGTCATTGAACTGTCGGACATAATTGTGTCAGGCTCGCCCGATTGTCCCATCAGATGGCCTGTTATAAAGAGAAAAAAAATAATCAGCCGAACAGATAACTTCATATAAAGCGCTATACGTTGCAGACAAATTTAATAGTTTCACCCCAAACACCATGAAGGTCTTCAAAAAAATCTGTTCTAAAATATCCGTAGCCAACAAAAAATATCATTATATATTGAATGTGAACCCGTTCCTGTTGGTTATCTTCCTGTATTCCACAATTTAACTCCAGAGAGCTGTTCTGCAATTCATATTGAAATCTGTTTCAACACATCGGAAAACTCATTTTTTACCTTATCTGCAATGTCGGTAATTGCATGCAGGATGGTTTCTATATTATCGGACCGGAACATAAAAAGATATTCCATATTGCTGAAATTCCCCTTTATGCAATTTTTTCACGCAGCCTTTTTTACATGTGTAGTAGATTACTTTCGATACAAAAAGTATTTGGCATTATAAATCAATTAGTTATAATTTGAAGGTACAAATAAGGTACATTTACGTACTAAAATTACAATTTTAGACGAAATTTTGGGTAATATCTTTTTTACTTTCCGGGTAATATTTTGAGAACTTCCCGATTTTAAAAATGCAATTGCAAATTACTGTTTATTGAACGCTTAGGCAACTTTCTAAGGAAAATAAATGAAAACAGCCTCGATTTGATTACGTATATTGTCGGCGTTCCCACTTTTAATACGAATTGGTGTAATACCCATCGAAAAAGGGGTGGCAAAAATTGCCATATTGTAATTCGTATTTTAAACATATATTATAATATGCTACCAATCTAAGTCCTCTTGACTTGCTTTATTTTGTTCTTGATACATCATCCAAATTGTTACGTAATTGCACATACCAATATCACAATATGTTTTTATAACTTTTCCTAACAGTCCGGGGTTCTTTACTTTTATCAGTTCTTTAAAAGCGTCCAAGTTCTCCTTTTCCATCATTCTTAATGTCATTGGATCATCCATCCCAATTTTCGAATAATCCTCTTTAACTTGCTTCTTGATATAAGCAATCACTTTCGCTTTATTTTCTTCAGTCATTTTAAAACCAATAGGATTAACGAATTCCTGTCCAAAAACGTTTGATGTCATGAACGATACAACTACTAATATAATAAATCTTTTCATGGTATAATTTTTAGTTTTTTGGCCAATCTATTAAAAATCAGCATTTGCTTTTTTTTGTTCTTCATCTTGATACAAACTAAACAACTTTCTAGTTGTTATGCTGAAAGCTATTTGATATGGCCTATCGAAGAATTGGTTGTAATCAACTCTAATAATATATAGAGAATAATCAGAAGACCTTAGAGCAGAATATTTAAAATTTTCTGAATATTCTTCTTCCTCTTTGGTAAAAGTAAACTGGTATTTTTGTTCAATTCCAGTTTTTAATCTATCGAGTTCAGTTTGGGTTATTCTTGCCACATTTTGTTCATCAGAAGTAGAGGGTATAAACATTATCATCGCTATGGTACTATCTTTCAATGTTTCTACTCCTACTCCTCCTTTGATTCCTGCGACAGTGGTCATTATCAATTCTGGCCTGTTGAGTTTTTCACCAAGCGTATATCCTTTTAAACTCTGTGCGTTGACACTAATATTAAGTAATGCAGCAATTGTTATCATCAGTTCTTTCATGATATTTTAGGTTTAATTAATAAATGAATACAGAGATAAAATGTTATTAACCCCAAAATATAAGTCTAATAATCTTGAAAAATATCATCAAAATTCAAGTGCTAATCCAATTCCTTTTTCAGAAGGTTTTAGGGTCATCCCTTTTTTGTTTAGCTGTCGCCCGGCTTTTATTATTTGAGAATTACCAACTATATAACAAATAAATCCAGATATATAAGAAATAACCCCGGCACAAAGAAATAATTCGCGATTTCCATCATTATTCATTCCAACAATTACACAACCACTTCCTAAAATAGATAACGCCACAGATGCTTGATAATTTGTACCGGCTTTGACCAAATAGTCACCTGCACCTAATTTATTTCTATATTGTTTTGTAAATGCAGATGAATTAGTAGTTTCATATCGATTTGATAATGCAGGTAAAATAAAATCTTGATTAATTCTTATTGATGAATGCCTTCTTAGCAAACCCCTTTTAATGTAATTTGGTAATGCCCCGTCAATTTGGCTTATTTGATTTGGGTTAAGAAAGTGATCTCTATTTATTTTTATATCGGTGTAAATTAACTTATTGCTTAGCATAAGCAGGTCAACGTTCTGTGCGTAGATTGTATCACCAATAGTCGTGATAATTCGATTTTGAGCAAATGAAATAAAAGGAAGAAAGCAAATAAAAAGTAGTAATTTTTTCATAGTTAATTGATTAATAGTATTTTAATATAAATGTACAATAAATAGATAAATAATTTATAAATATACTTAAAAAAACGCTAAACCACTTATTGATAGTATCTAATAAGTGGTAATATTTTAAGTGTAATTGATTTTTCTTTGCTATATGGCAAACACAGAAATTGATTATACAGAAGTCCAACTGGAAAATCTTGGTAGAAGATTAAAAGAAATTCGTTTAAAAAAGGGATATACGAATTACGAGCAATTCGCTTTCGATAATGAACTACCAAGAGCCCAGTATGGACGTTATGAGAAAGGGCAGGATTTAAGATTTAGTAGCCTAGTAAAGGTTCTGAAAGCTATGGGTGTTTCACTTAAAGAGTTTTTTGAGCAAGGGTTTGAATGATTTTTATAGATAGATTGCCATTATCAATTGAATATTGCAAAAAGTTCTAAAATCAGGAACGACACGTAATGTTTATCCTATTTATGTGTTAAGCTAATATTAATACAATGTTAGATTATTGTTATTGCCTCTGCACTAAATAAGTACCCCAAAAACACAATATATATATAATATTTGCCCACCCATTTGGGGATTTAGCCACTTTCTTTTTTTAAAAGTAATAATGCTACCGAACACATATATTGCCTTATATACCCAATGTGGTAGGCTTAAATTAAAAATCCAAAATTTCTATTGTGTGTGTTGGTAGCCAGAAAAACAAAAAATATTAAAATTTTGGCTGCCATGCAAATTTCTCCAATAATTTAAGTTCTTCTCTGTTTCCCAGTTTAATAGTCGAGACATATATGTATATGCTTTAATATTAGTGCCCATTTTTTTTATACTTAATTTTAACATTAGGGATAATCTTGTCCGGTCTTTGCTCATAAATTTTGTTGTTAATTTTTTTGTAACTCTTAACAGGCTCTCCCCCAACTCTTTTTATGAAATAATAATCTTTTGCATTATGAATTAATTCGTCAAACATAGACACAACTTTAATAAAACCATTTTTCTTAGCTATTCCTTTATAACGTTGAGCCGTTGAGCGAGGCACACTTAAGAATTTTGAGAGTGCATATATAGTAACATGCGGATAAGGATAGTACATCCTGGCTTCATGCTTTAAGGAAGCCGACCTCCTTAATCTCCGCATGTTTTTATTTGCTAAATATGTTATAACAGTACCCGCGCAAAAACCTTTAATGCTATGTACCATTTCTGGATAAAAGATTGCAGCTTGTTTGTTGGTGAAGTGTAATTTCCCTGCTAATTGAGAAAAGCTAATTAACCTGTACGATTCACGTATGCTGTTTACTGTAATCCACTTTTTCTCAACCAACCATTTTAAATGCTTCTTAAATGTTGTTGAGGTTTTAAACCCCATTACTTTAAGGATATTTTGTTTTAATTCATCATGTAGGATAAAATGACCACTCGTGACACTTTTTAAATAAATCCATAATGAAACCTGCTTTATACATCTTTCTGATAACGCATAACGGCATAACTCAATCGGAATATTTAAGTAATTTTCTTTCATTATCAAATTAGCTGTTAAGCTGATCAAATTTTTTAATTGCTTTATCTATATCTCGGTAAGTCCATGCCCATTTTCCAAATGCTTTTGATGTAGGGTAACTGACGTTACCAAATCGGACATTTTTACGTTTTTTAAACACTTCGTAATATATTACCCCACTTGACTCCACTTTGTATAAAAATGCCGAATTGGTTGCCTTAATTTGGGTAAATTTAAAACCGCTGACTTCTCCCCGGCCTATAAATTCTTTTTCAAGGCGTCTGATTGCTTTAATTGCGTGTTTTTCCTTATTTAATCGTAATTCAGGGCTGTTTGTGGTTTTACTATCCATGATAGCCCTTTCTTTTTGAGTTTAACAAATACGCTTCTGCTTCTGTTTCAATTTCAGCGTTTGACTTTTTAGACCCTCCTTTAATGTATTCCATTAGCTGAATGCTTGAAAAGTACAGGCGTTTGCTGCGCTTCATTACTGGTAATTCGCCCTTGCTTACCTTGCTATAGATAGTCGGTACGGTAAGGGATAAAAATCGTGCTGCTTCTTGAATAGTTAAAAGTTGTTCAGGTTGTTCAGTGGGTATTTGTTCGTTTTTAACTGCTTTTAGAATATTTGCAGTTACTCGCTCCGAAATATCACTTATAAGTTTTTCGGGGTCAATTGGACTTAATACTACATTGTGCATAATTTTTAAATTTTAAATTATACACCAAAATTCGCGGGGCGTTTTTCGGGGCGATACAGGGCGTTGCCCTATTTTTGCCCTAATTTATAGCTGTTTGTTTTGTAAGTATTGTTCGACCAATTCAGGGGCTTTTGTAAGCTCTTTTACTGTTTTACGCCAATTTTCGCCTCCAATTTCAATAAGGTTGTTTTCAGCGTTTAAGTCTTTATTTATTATCTCATTGAATAGTTTATAAAACCTGTTTCCCTTACCTGTCCCCATTCGCTCGTTTCCTATACGTTCTAGTTCTTTTTTATTACCTATTGGGAAACTTTCGCCTTTTGCATGACATTCAATAAGGTATGTTAAAACATAATGTTTTGCTGTGTATTTTATTGCATCTGTTTGGGTGGTTATTTGTTGCGGTGATACTATTTCTTTAATTTTTTCTCTATTTAGCCTCTTTAATCTATCTTTACAGGTATCTATGATATGTTTAATCTTAATTTCGGGGATTAGATCACCATCGAAAGCAATGCCTATCGCCCCTTCTTTGATATATTTCTTTGCAAATTTAAAACTGTCTTTTCTACCACCAATTAAGATAATCTTTTCATCGTTGGATAATGATTTGTCCAAATAAATTTCCTCAATTTCGTGTCGTATTTTATCTGCTTTTAATAAACCTTTAATCTGTAAGGCATTGTTTTTCATCTCCTCTATTGGCTGTTGTGGTGGTGAAACTTTATATTCAACCAACATGAGTTCATGATATGATTTAATTATAATTGTGTCTGTCGTATCTTTAATTGGTTTATTATTTAGCAAACAAAATATCCACTCATTGACAAAGTCCCTCATATCTTCCGAAAGTAAATGAAGTTTATCTTTAAAAAATGCTTTTTCTTTAGATATAATTTTATTTCTTACATCCGGTTCCATACAATAAATTGTATATATCTCATCTGACATGTAATTTACAGCAAGTGCATCAGGATATTTTGCGGGTTTAAAATCTTCTTTATGTATATTTTCCTCCATTGTCTTTTATGCTAATCGGTTTATAAATCCAGTTTAATTTTGTCCGCAGCCTTGCGTTTGGCTTCATCCACAATTTTAGCGTAAATCTGTGTGGTTTTC
The DNA here is from genome assembly GCA_034003625.1 of Prolixibacteraceae bacterium. Taxonomy (GTDB): domain Bacteria; phylum Bacteroidota; class Bacteroidia; order Bacteroidales; family Prolixibacteraceae; genus GWE2-42-39. The sequence continues at coordinate 67,243 of JAVEYG010000022.1, forward strand.
AGGTTCCTATGTCCTAACATTTTTGAAACGGTATAAATGTCGGTTCCGTTTCTCAATTGCAAAGTGGCGTAGGTGTGCCGGAAACAATGAAAAGTTATGTCTTTGGTAATTCCGGCAGCTCCAATCCATTGAAACAGGTGTTTGTTTTGGTAGGCTGAATAAGTCAACCCCTCGAATACTTTTGCTTTCGGTTCTCCCGGTTCACCCATAAATGAAACAGCTTGTTCTGATATTGGTAACACTTCGTTGCCTTTGGTTTTCTTTTGGGTAAATTTCAGGAAATAACGCCCTTCGTACTTTTCCAATTCTCCCCACGTAAGTTTTTGAATATCGGAGAACCTCAACCCGGTTAAGGCAGAAAACAGGGCGGCACGCTTCAATAAATCATTATTACAGGGTATTTTCACCAGCTTGTTAAGTTCCTCTAGTGAAAGATATTCCCGTCTTGTATCTGTTTCTTTTATGCTGCTAATTTTTCCGTTAATATCGGTTTGCAAAATGCCATCTTTAAAGGCTTGTCGAAGTCCGGCCTTAACCTTATTGAAATAGGCCGAAGCGGTATTTTGTGAAAGGGTGGTTTTGTCGCTCCGGTTGCTTTTTGCTGTCAATAAATATTCTTTTAATCCTTCAAAAAATTGTTCGTTGAGGCTGGCAAATTTTACAGTTCCCCCGGTGTAACTTTCCAAATATTTAAGGGCGGCCATCCAATTATCATGGTTTGAATTATTCCGCTTTTCAGCTAATGCCCGGAAATAAGCAACAAAGCAACGTTCTCCCAGTTCTTTTTTGCGTAGCTGCTCCCGTTCGTAGTCACTGTAAATTTCAGGTTTATTCAGTTCGTTTTCCCTCTTTTGGCGTATCGTTTCGGCTAATCGTAGGGTGTCACTATTTCCGGCTTTCTCGATTGGCGTTTTGGTCTTTTCCAGAATGTACATTTTCAGAAACTCCCTCCGGGTTTCTTTACCATTGTGCACAATAGCCGGGTAAAAATCTAAATAAAGGCTTTTGTGCCCTTTGCCGATTGGCTTTTGCCGTAATGTTACCTTTATTCCTGCCATGTCCTTATTGTTTTTTATTGATGCTTCAATTTGTTTATTCCTGTTTTGTGAAAAATGTGAGTTTCATTTAACAACTTTTTATTTACTCAAAAGACTGTCAATATCGGTTCTTTTAATCCGGGTCAATCGTTCCCCTAAATTAGTCGCTTTTATTTGCCCTGTATCAATCAATCGGTAAACAGTGCGAACAGAACAGCCCAGTAATTGCGAAACGTCTTTAGCCGTTAAAAAATCTTTTGCTTTAAGTTGTTCAATAGGCCGGATTATTATTTGTTGGGTTTCCGTATTTGATTGCTGCACTTTTTCAGCTCGTTTCCGGGCTTTGTATGCCTTCTTTGCGCAATCATCGGAACAATGCTTTGTTACGGTTGTCCGGGCTGTAAACTCTTTGCCGCAATACTCACAAATCCGTTGTACTTGAATTTTAGATGTCATTAGATAGCCTTTAATGTTATTAAGGTAAAATAAGTGTAATTAAGTGCCATTATTTTGCCAAAAACAGGGCTTATTGTTGTACCTCAGCCCTTCAGGTACAACAAAGGTACAAAAAGGTACAAAATAAACAAATAACATCGCAAATATTTGCAAAGTTTAAATTGTTAAAAAAGCTCTTTAATACAGAGCTTTATGTTGCGTTTTTAATTATTATTTATTTGTTTGTTTTGCGTTGGTTACTTTCCGATACAGAAATTCTTAAAAATATGTCCCAGTATTTCGTCGGTCGATATTTCTCCGGTAATTTCGCCCAGATAATGCAGGCATTCGCGGATATCCTGCGCCAGGAAATCGCCCGATATGCCCGATTGCAGCCCTTCTGTTACACGCACCACTGCCCGGTGGGCATTCGCAAGCGCTTCGTAGTGGCGGAGGTTGGAGACAATCACATCGCCGCTATCCAAATCCTGCAAACCGGCTTTTTCTTTCAGTAAATTGGTCAGTAAATCAAGGTTTTGCCGCTTTTTTGCCGAAATGAAAATCAAATCTTCATTTTCCGAAAGATGGATTGCACCGACCAGCGCTTTAATGCGCTCTTTACCGGCCAGGTCGGCTTTGTTGCCCACTATAATCAGGGTTTGGTTTTCGATTCGCTGCCGTATTTTTTCAATCCGTTCCAGAATCAGTGGGAGTGGGTTCATCAGATCGGTAACCAGCAACACAATTTCGGCCTGTTCCAGCTTGCTGTATGTGCGTTCAATCCCCATGTTTTCGATGGTATCGGCGGTTTCGCGCAAGCCGGCCGTGTCGAAAAAGCGAAAAGCCGTGCCGTCGATATTTACCACATCTTCAATCACGTCGCGGGTGGTGCCGTGAATATCGGAAACAATAGCTTTTTCTTCGTTCAGCAACGTATTTAACAGGGTCGATTTTCCCACGTTGGTTTCGCCGACAATGGCCACCGGTATCCCGTTTTTAATGGCATTCCCCAAGCGGAACGAATCGGCCAGCTTTTTAAGTAAACGTTCAATCTTCGCTGTCAGCTCCGTTAATTGCTGACGGTCGGCAAACTCCACATCTTCCTCGCTGAAATCGAGTTCCAGCTCCATCAGTGCAATGAAATGCAACAACTCGCCCCGCAGCTTGCTTATTTCGTTGGAAAAACCGCCGCGCATTTGTTTCAGCGCTACTTTGTGCGCCGAGGCATTAGCCGAAAAAATCAGGTCGGCCACCGCTTCGGCCTGCGAAAGGTCCATTTTGCCATTCAGGAAAGCACGCTGGGTAAATTCGCCGGGGCGCGCCATACGGGCGCCTTTGCTGATCAACAATTGCAATATCCGTTGCTGGATGTATACCGAACCGTGGCAGGAAATTTCCACCACCTCTTCGCCGGTAAACGAATGGGGCGCACGAAAAAGGGCAACCACCACCTCGTCGATGGTTTCACCGTCATCGGCAATACTTCCGAAATGGAGCGTATTGGCTTTTTGCCCGGCCAATTTTTTTCCTTCTTTTGGAGAACAAAACACCGAATCGGCAATTTCAATAGCTTTTCCGCCCGAAAGACGGATGGTGGCAATGGCGCCCATCCCGGGCGATGTGGCAATGGCGCATATGGTAGATTGGTCGATCATGATCCTGTTTGTGGCTTGTAAAAGTACAAAAATGTACCCATGTTATTAAAAGACGTCAAACCGGTTTCAGAGATTTAAAATAAATAACCGGCAGCTCCTTTATCCGGAATGTTTGGTGGTATGCCCAGACCGTCAGTAGCCGTTCGGCCAGAAAGCCCATGATACGTTGCTGATATCCCTGATAAAAGGCTTTGTCGATCCGTTTTTCAAATTCAAAAAGCAGGTCAAACCACCATTCCATAAATCGCTCATGATCTTCTTTTTTTAATACAAACATATTGTTGGCAAACAACCTGTTTCCGCTCATTACCTGCTCAAAAGCCGGCATGTATCCGGGGTGTTTCTTGCCGATAATATCGGCAAGCAGGTCCAGGTCTTCTTCCCGGTGATAGCGGCGGAAATGTTCCCGTACCGAATACCTGAGTTTTCTTCGTACCGGAAATATGGCATCGTATTCCGAAAAGATCAGTTTTATCTCGTCATCAGTAAGTATGTGTTTTGCAAAACGGTTGATCCTACGAGTATAAATCAATCCGTATCTTTTTTTGTACAGGCCTGTCGAAAAGTACAAGATCCGTTTCAGCCTGTATAAAAAAGGTTCCTGCCTGGCTGTGAAATATCGACGGTAATGGCAACTGCCGGTAATGGTGTGCGAAGTATTTTTCCAGGCCCAGTAAATTCCCGTTAGTTCGCTAAAATATTTATTTTTTTCAGAAATAGAATCCCCGCTGTCGTCGCCAAAGAAACCATCTGTTTTTCCACGAATGGCATTTCCTGCCATAACTGGCTTATAAACAGGATGGTCAACAAGGATAGGCCCATTTTTATAATAATAAATAAAAATTGCGATGTCGGATGAAATTTTCATGCCTGAAACAAATATTAGGGTTGCAAAGATATTGATTTAAAAAGTTTCGACTGCATTTAAGCTGCTTTCTGATCCTGGAACACAGATATCCCTTGTTTGATTTTCATCTTCAACACATAAAAAATCGAGTTTGATGATTGGGCACGGATTTGCTCCATTTCTTGGATAATTTTCCGGATATTCCAATTAGGGTTCCCGTGTTTCAGAAAAAGTTTTTTCCAATGTTTGCGGAACCGGAACCGGTCTTTGTAAGAGGGTGACATAATGATCCGTTTTTTTAAAAGAGGCAGGCCCGATTGTATTAATTCAGGATATAACTTATGCCCGATGTTGACTGGTTTGTCTATGTTATACTGTTTCCGGAATTTTTCGGAGCAAATAAAAGCCCCTCCGCAAAGATTCGCTTCAAATAAATATCTGCTCAGGCCAATCTCCCATTGATTGATAACCAGCCGCCTTAATTTTTTTTGGTCTTTTTCTGCAAATATTTTTTCTGCATCAATTGTGTTTATAAAATTGGCAAGTATTTCGATGGCTCTTCTTTTAAAAACCAGAAAATGGCTTTGAATGTGATAATTATTATCGTGCGACGAGAACCAGGGTCTTTCATTTGAATCCATTATACCCCAGAAATCATAGTCGGCCTGCATTCCCCAATTAATAACCTGTTCCAACTTATTAATGAGGATGTTTGAATCATTTACACAGGCAATCTGCGAGAAATTTTCGGGCTTAATTGTTTTAAAATACCTGTAAAACAAACCAAAATCATACCCTTCATTGGGAAAATCAGCCATCGATATATTTTGTTTCAGGCTTTCTTTGATGTTTTCCAAGGGCCGTGTGTTATGAACAATGACTACCTGATCGAAATAATCTGCCAATTCATTTACATAAACCCACACATAAAAAGGTATATACGGAGTTTTGCCGTAATGTAAAAAAATACATAAACTCTTCATTGTCATTTTCTCGTTTGTAGCAATGATGGAAATGTAAAATTAACCTATTTGGTAATAAATATGCAGCACAATCAATATATAGTTCAATTAATGTACAAATCCTTAACACTAAACTTTTATTTTTTTGAAATACAGCACAGGTAAGGCCATATATTTAAGATGTTGCTGGGTTATCCAAACATTAAGCAGTCGTTCGGACACAAAGCCAAAAAGCCGTTCCTGGTAATTGTTATACTGAGAAATATCGCTTCGTTTTTCCAATTCAAAAAGAATGTCGAACAACCATTCCATGTATGCCTCAAAATTCTTTCGTTTCATCACAAACATATTACACGAAAAAATTTCTTTTTTCTCCATCACCGTTGCAAACGAAGAAAGATATTTAGGGCAGCGTTCGGCAATGATTTGCCGGGTCGTTTCCATATCCTTAATCCGATGGCGCCGTTTGTATTGTTCCCAAACATTATATCTCACTTTTCGGGCGAGAGGGACAATGGCGTCGTATTCCTTTAAAATTTGCTGCACTTCCCCGCCACCAATAATCAGCCGGGTATTGGCTTTGTTGGATGTGTAGTAAATGCCAAAACGTTTTTTTCCCTGTCCGATAAGATGTTCCCCTACTTTTTTCAGCTGCATTTTCCAGCCGGGTTCTTGGGCGAAGAAAAAACGGCGGTAATGGCTCAGGCCAACCCATTCTGAACCGGTATTTTTCCAAATCCAGTACAATCCGGTCAATTCCGAATAATTCGGGTTCTTTTCTGAAATATGATCGCCGGTATTGTCGCCAATAAAGCCAAGATCGTGATCCGACAAAGCTTTTCCTACATGCAACGGCTGATAAGCAGGGTCATCGGTAAGCAGCGGATAACGTTTATGAAATGCAATGTAAATCATTAGTTTACGCCATAATGTTTTCGGCATCGTTTAATGCCACTTCAATTACCTGGTCCATATTGTAATATTTATAGGCTCCCAACCGTCCACCAAAATGCAGTTTCGTATCTTTTTCGGCCAGCGCCCGATATTGCCCGTACAAAAGGTTATTGGCCGCATCGTTGATCGGGTAATAAGGTTCGTTATCTCCGGTAAAATCAGCCGGATATTCGTAAGTTATCACGGTATCGGCCTGCTCGCCAAACTCAAAATGCTTGTGTTCCAATATCCTGGTAAACGGGATTGTGCTTTCGGTGTAATTCATCACCGCATTTCCCTGAAAATTAGGTACTCCTTCCAATAACTGATGATCGAAAACTAAGCTGCGGTATTCTAATTTTCCGAAGCAATAATCAAAATAGCGGTCGATTTCACCGGTGTAAATTATTTTTCGGGCTTGCTTCAGGAAAACATCTTTTTGCGAAAGGAAATCGGTTCCCAACACCACTTCGGTACCCTCCAACAGGGCATCGATCAACGGGTTGTAACCGCCAACGGGGATCCCCTGATAGCGGTCGTTAAAATAATTGTTGTTGAAGGTAAAACGCAGCGGGATACGTTGAATGATAAAAGCCGGGATTTCGGTAGCCGGTTTGCCCCACTGTTTTTCGGTGTAACCTTTAATCAGCTTATAATAAATATCTTCTCCTACCAGACTTAAAGCCATTTCTTCCAAATTGGCAGGGTCTTTTTTCTGGTATTTCCAACGTTGTTCATTGATTTTTTCCAGAGCTTCTTCGGGTGTTTTCACCTTCCACAACTGGTAAAAAGTGTTCATATTGAAGGGAAGGTTGTACAGCTCGCCTTTGTAGTTAGCGATGGGCGAATTCACATAGTTGTTGAACTGTACAAAACGGTTTACATAGGCCCACACTTTTTCGCTGTTGGTATGAAAAATATGCGCCCCGTAGTAATGGACATTAATGGCATTTATATTCTTGCAGAAGATATTGCCCCCTGTGTGCCCGCGTTTCTCAATCACGATGCATTTGTATCCTTTCTCCTTGGCCTGATGGGCAAAAACAGCCCCGTATAACCCGGCCCCGGCGATAATAAAATCGTACATTCGGTTTGTTTTCACTATTTTGCAAATATATTGCTTTTTAGGCGGTGTTGCTTTCAACTATTTGCAATCCATAAAATTTTTCACGGATTGATTCAAAAATTGTATCCGGGAAGTATGAAACAGGCTACAATGTGTAAAAAACAGGAGCAATCCGGTATCATCAAAAATCATTCTGTTATATTTGCTCAGCAAAATATAAATTCAGAACACATGAAGTTATTAGAAGGTAAAACTGCCATTGTAACCGGCGCTTCCAGAGGAATTGGAAAAGCCATCGCCCTGAAATTTGCCGAAGAAGGCTGTAATATTGCATTTACTGACTTGTTCGCCGATGACAACATGAAAGCGACCGAAGCCGAAATTGCCGCTCTGGGCGTGAAAGCAAAAGGATATGCCTCGAATGCCGCCAATTTTGAAGACACCGACCGGGTGGTAACCGAAATTGCCAACGAATTCGGGGGCATCGATGTGCTGGTGAACAATGCCGGCATCACCAAAGATACGCTGTTAATGCGGATGACCGAGGAACAATGGGATGCCGTGATCAATGTAAACCTGAAATCGGTTTTTAATTTTACAAAAGCGGCGCAGAAAACCATGCTGAAACAACGTTCGGGATCCATTATCAACATGAGTTCGGTAGTGGGCGTAAGCGGAAATGCAGGCCAGGCCAATTATTCTGCCTCGAAGGCCGGGATACTTGGGTTTACCAAGTCGGTTGCTAAAGAATTAGGTTCGCGCGGGATCCGCAGCAACGCAATAGCCCCCGGTTTTATCATTACTGAAATGACCCATGCCATTCCGGAAGAAGCCCGCAAACAGTGGGAAGCCAATATTCCAATGAAACGTGGCGGTTCGCCCGACGAAGTAGCGAAAGTAGCCCTTTTCCTGGCCAGCGACCTGTCTTCGTACGTTAGTGGACAGGTAATAAACGTATGTGGCGCAATGAATACCTGAAAAATCTGAATAAATAAACTTCAGAAGCCGTCCTCTTTACGGGAACGGCTTTTTATTTTGCAAGAAACAACTGCAATATGCCTTTTTCACGTTCTCACAACCAACGGCAACGACTATTTCAAATGTGAAACTATGTTGAAGGCTAAAAAAGAAACTAATGACCATGACAAGCTGCAAATTCAGGAAACAAACAATAAAAACTTCAGAAAGAGACTTTTTTGTAAACGTCTTTTTTAGTAACTTGTATGGGCTTCGTGAAAAAGGGGATATATGAATAAAAAGGGGATTTCGTACCGTCTGAGCATTTATATTTTATCCACCACCATTATTGTTATTTCAGCCATCGTATTATTGAACTACAAGTATACGAAGCGGATGCTGATGCAACATATTGAGGAAAGCGCCATTAACCATAGTGAACTGATCATCAATCAGATTTCCCGGCAAATAATCAGGGTGCAGGAAGTTACACGAAATGTGGCCAACCAGTCCTTTTATTACCTGGAACATAATGACCTCGAATTCTTTTTGAAAAATGTACTTGAGACCAACCCAATACTTTGCGGCATTCATGTTGATTTGAAACCTGAATTTGCAGGCCGGAAATATCAGAACAGTTATTCTGCCTTTTTAAAAGACAATACTGTTTTCAGTTCAAATGCCGGTAATGAATGTATATTCAGGCAGTACCCTGAGCTTTACAATTATCTGGATACCATACGAAATGGTTTTTGGAGCGCCCCGTATCTGTGCAATCATACCGGAAACCAACGGGTTATATCGTATAGTTTTTCGGTAAAGATTCCCGGCAGTAATCAAATTGTAGGCAATGTATCGGGTGAAATTGCCATGAAGTACATTAACCACATAGTATCCGGAGTAAAAATAGGAGAGGAGGGGGTTTCATTTGTGATTAATAAATCAGGTTTGTTCCTGACCCATCCTGTGGAAGAATGGATCATGAAAAAAAATCTGTTCGAGCTGCCCGACAAGATACTTCCTTTTAATGTTGGGAAACTGAAAAAAGCGATTGAAGAAGGCCAACGTGGTTCAGGCTTTGCGTACCCAGAAATGTTCAATTACCGGAAATCATGGTTCTATTATGCGCCTATGCCATTTATCAACTGGACAATTATTATTTTAATTCCTGAAAAAGAATTGTTCCACGATCTGTGGCTGGTTTTTCGACAAATCATCTTTATATCGCTGATCGGGATACTGCTGATATTTACTATTTCTATTTTCATTTTCCGGCGGACACTTAATCCGCTGGTCCAGATTACAAAAGATATTCAGCATTTTATTTTTGAAGGGAAAAAAGACAATGCCAAAAAGAACGAGATCATGACCCTGGCCGAAAGTCTGGAGGAATTACAAACCCGTCACGGACAATTTGTCCAGGAACAAAACCAGTCGAAAAAAGAAAAACGCAGGTTTGAGAAAGACATGAAATCGGCGAGAGAAATTCAGCTTAATATTATTCCATCCGGCTATCCTGCATTTCCCGGACACGATGAAATTGACCTGTATGCTGTGTTAAAACCGGCTCAAATCATAGGTGGCGACCTTTACGATTATTTTTTTATCGATAACGATCATCTGTTGTTTGCAATTGGGGATATATCAGGAAAAGGTATTCCGGCTTCGCTGTTCATGGCTGTGGCCCATACATTGATAAAAAGCAATGCAAACGTGCTTTCTTCCAGGCATATCGTTGAACAGTTAAATAAAAAGCTGATCGTCAGGAACAGCAACCAGCATTTCCTGACGATTTTCCTCGGAATACTGGATGTAAAAAATGGTACGATTGATTATTGCAATGCAGCCCATAATTATCCTTATCTTCTCAGGTCGGCTGGTCCGGTGGAATTATTGGGCGAAACACATGGCCTGCCGGCAGGAATTTATCCGAACAAATCGTATGGCAACAGTACGGCCCAACTACAAGCTGGCGATACAATCTTGCTTTATACCGACGGGGTCATCGATTGCCGGGACGAAAATGACAACTCGTATGGGCAACAACGCCTTGAAGATAATTTGCAAAACCTGAATAACCTAAGTTGCTTCAAGATGGTAACCAAAATTGAAAACAGCCTTCGATTATTTAAAGGAAATACAGTACAGGCCGACGATATCAGCCTTATGGCATTAAGGTACCGGGGAAAGGATTCATAAACAAAAGAGGGGCAAATGCCCCCCTGTCAATCTTTTTTTACCGAACTGAGTATCTTGATTTTGATTGCTTCGTTTTTCTTGTCAAAGCCAACTGAAATGACATCACCTTCGGTAATTGATGCTTTAATGATTACCTCTGCCATTTCATCTTCCAGATATTTCTGAATAGCCCTTTTCAGAGGGCGGGCACCATATTGGGGATCGTATCCTTTTTCAGCAATATAATCCTTGGCAGCAGGCGATATTTTAAGTTTGTAATTCAGCGAAGCTACCCGGTCGTAAAGCCCCTTCAATTCAATATCAATAATTTGGTGAATGTGTTCCTTTGTCAGCGGGTTGAACATGACCACATCATCAATACGGTTCAGAAATTCAGGGGCAAAGGCTTTTTTGAGCGCCTTTTGCACAATATATTTTGCATTTTCATTTTCTTCTTCAGCCGATTTTTGTGTCGTAAAACCAACTCCCCGGCCGAAATCGCTTAATTGGCGTGAGCCGATATTCGAGGTCATGATAATGATCGTGTTTTTGAAATCGACATTGCGCCCCAGGCTGTCGGTCAGCCGGCCTTCATCCAATACCTGTAGCAGGATGTGGAACACATCGGGATGTGCTTTTTCTATTTCGTCGAGCAGCACCACAGAATAAGGTTTCCGGCGTACTTTCTCGGTCAACTGGCCTCCTTCTTCGTACCCTACATATCCGGGAGGGGCGCCAACCAGACGCGAAACAGAAAATTTCTCCATGTATTCGCTCATATCGATACGGATGAGCGAGTCGATACTGTCGAACAAATATTGGGCAAGCACTTTAGCCAACTGTGTTTTTCCAACCCCTGTCGGGCCTAAAAACACAAATGAACCGATTGGCTTGTTAGGGTCTTTCAATCCAGCCCGGTTTCGCTGGATTGCCTTCACAATTTTTTGAATGGCGTCGTCCTGTCCGACCACACTTCCTTTCAGTTCCCTCCCCATGTTCATCAGGCGTATCCCTTCAGCCTGGGCGATTCGGGTTACCGGAACCCCGGACATCATGGCGACGACCTCTGCAACTTTTTCTTCAGAAACGACTTCGCGATGGCTGACCAGTTCCTTTTCCCATGCTTCTTTTTCGTTATCGAGTAGTTGCATTAAGTTTTTTTCCTTGTCGCGGAAGTTGGCCGCCAATTCAAAATTCTGGCTTTTTACAGCTTTTATTTTTTCTTCGCGGGTTTTATCAATCTTTTCTTCCAGTTTCACAATACGATCAGGGACATTAATATTCGAAATGTGAACCCGTGAACCTGCTTCGTCCAGTGCATCAATCGCCTTGTCTGGCAAATAGCGGTCGGTAATATAACGTGCCGTCAGTTTTACACAGGCTTCGATGGCATCCGGCGTATAAATCACATTGTGATGGTCTTCATATCTTTCTTTTATGTTATTCAAAATTTCAATGGTTTCGTCTACAGAGGTAGGGTCTACCATGACTTTTTGGAAACGGCGCTCAAGTGCCCCGTCTTTTTCAATATGCTGCCTGTATTCATCCAGTGTGGTGGCCCCTATGCACTGAATATCTCCCCGCGCCAATGCCGGTTTTAACATATTGGCAGCATCCAGTGAACCGGTTGCCCCGCCTGCTCCGACAATGGTGTGTATTTCGTCGATAAACAAAATTACATTGCTTACTTTTGAAAGTTCGTTCAAGATGGCTTTCATCCGTTCTTCAAATTGGCCACGGTATTTTGTCCCCGCAACAATTGAGGCAATATCAAGGCTTACAACCCGCTTGTCAAACAGGACACGCGATACTTTTTTCTGGACAATACGAATCGCCAGTCCTTCGGCAATAGCCGACTTTCCCACGCCCGGTTCTCCGATCAGGATCGGGTTATTTTTTTTTCTTCTTGATAAAATCTGGGCCAGTCGTTCAATTTCATTCTCACGGCCAACAATCGGATCCAAACTGTTTTCTTCGGCAGCTTTGGTAATATCTATCCCAAAATTATCGAGTACCGGCGTTTCCGATTTTGTTCCGGGTGTTTTTTTAGGAGTGCTGCCAGGCTCTTTGGAAAACGATTCTTCCGAATCATCGTCATCATCCGAATAATCTGATTTTGCTTCCGGTTGCTTGTAATCTTCCATTCGCGATTTCAGTATGTAATAGTTAATATGAAATTCGCTCAGTATTCCGGCAATTTCACTTTCTTTTTCTTTCAGTATGGCAAGAAGTAAATGCCCAGTGTTGATCGTGGGGCTATTCATCGAACGGGCTTCAAGGTATACGATTTTAAGTGCTTTCTCCGCTGATTTTAACAGTTGGATCGATGCCTGCGGGTCAATTTCCTTATCTTTTCGTAATTTGTTTTCGACTGCCAATTTTACTTCTGCCAGGCTAACCCCCAGATTTGTCAGTATGTCAATGGCTATGCCTTCGCCATCGCGTAAAATCCCTAAAAATATGTGTTCCAACCCAATATATTCATTTCCCAATCGGATGGCCTCTTCCCGGCTATACGATAAAACATCTTTTATTCTTGGTGAAAATTGTGAATCCATTCTGCGTGATATAACTTTAAAACATGATTATCTTTTAACAAAAACCATTCCGTATTGTTGAAAAACGAAAATACCAATTTTAAAAATATGCCCTGTTCAAAATTAAGGATAATTTATCAAGACGGTTTTTAAAATATTGATTTTTTGAACATTGAATTGTTAAAATCTTATTTATTAATAATCTCCTCAAATACACCTGAAATGCTTCATTGAACGAGTATTTTTGTATTTTTGTAGGTCAAATTTTTACGGTATAAATGATATAAAAGAAGATACATGTCTGAAGGTGAAAAAATTATAAAAATCAATATTGAAGAGCAGATGAAAACTGCTTACATCGATTATTCGATGTCGGTAATTGTTTCCCGGGCACTTCCTGATGTGAGAGACGGTTTGAAACCTGTTCATCGGCGGGTTTTGTTCGGGATGAACGAATTAGGTATACTATCGAACAGGGCATATAAAAAATCGGCCAGGATCGTAGGGGAGGTGCTGGGCAAGTACCACCCGCATGGTGATTCTTCTGTGTATTTTACGATGGTGCGCATGGCGCAGGATTGGTCGTTGCGTTACCCATTAATTGATGGACAGGGAAACTTTGGTTCCATTGACGGGGACAGCCCTGCCGCCATGCGTTATACCGAAGCCCGTATGTCCCGGATTGCCGAAGAAACACTCAGTGATCTGGATAAAAATACGGTTGATTTTCAACCTAATTTTGACGAATCGCTGAAAGAACCAACCGTTTTGCCAACACGGATTCCCAATCTGCTGGTGAACGGTGCCAGTGGTATTGCGGTAGGTATGGCAACCAATATGCCGCCCCACAATTTGAGCGATACAATTGACGCCATTACTGCATACATCGACGATAAAAACATTGATATACAAAAACTTATCAATATAATAAAAGCTCCTGATTTTCCGACCGGGGGCATAATCTACGGGTACCGGGGCGTACAGGAAGCTTATGAAACCGGGCGGGGCCGGGTCTTATTGCGGGGAAAAGCCCATGTTGAAACGACAGGCAATGGCCGTGAAAAGATAATTATCACCGAAATCCCGTACATGGTCAATAAGGCGGAAATGATCATGAAAATTGCAGAACTGGTCAATGAAAAGAAAATAGAAGGGATCAGCAATGTAAATGATGAGTCGGACCGTGAGGGGATGCGCATTGTGATTGATATTAAAAAAGACGAAATATCAAATGTAGTTCTAAATAAACTCTACAAGTATACACAGCTTCAAAACAGTTTCAGCGTAAACAACATTGCACTGGTAAAAGGACGTCCGAGGTTATTGAACCTGAAAGATTTGATTCGTTATTTCGTTGAACACCGGCACGATGTAATTGTCAGAAGGACCCAGTTTGAACTGGACCAGGCAGAGAAAAGGGCACACATCCTGGAAGGCCTGATAATTGCCAGCGATAATATCGATGAAGTGATTGCCATTATCCGTGCATCGAAAACCCCCGACGAAGCCCGGGAAAATCTTATGGAGCGCTTTACTCTTACTGATTTGCAGGCACGTGCCATTGTCGAAATGCGCCTGCGCCAGCTAACAGGGCTTGAACAGGACAAATTGCATGCCGAATACGAAGACATCATGAAACTGATCGAACGGCTGAAGGAAATTCTTGCCAACGAAGAGTTACGGATGCAGATCATCAAGGAAGAACTTCAGGAAATAAAAGCAAAGTACGGTGATCAAAGAAGGACAGAAATTGTTCCGAATGCGGAAGAATTTAATCCGGAAGACTTTTATGCCGATGAAGAAATGGTTATCACGATTTCGCACATGGGCTATATTAAACGTACCCCACTTACCGAATTCAAAACACAGGGAAGGGGAGGAGTTGGTTCCAAAGGTGGTACAACCCGTGACGAAGATTTTTTGGAGCATATGTTTATTGCTACCATGCACAACACCCTGCTGTTGTTTACCGAAAAAGGAAAATGTTTCTGGCTTAAAGTGTACCAGATACCCGAAGGGACCAAAACATCAAAAGGCCGGGCTATTCAAAATCTCCTGAATATCGAGCAGGATGATAAAGTGCTGGCATTTATAAATGTGAAGACCCTTACCGATGAAGATTATATCAATAACAATTATATTATCCTATGTACCAAAAAAGGGATTATTAAAAAAACATCTCTTGAAGCTTATTCCCGTCCACGGCAAAATGGGGTGAATGCGATTACTATACGGGAAGGGGACCAGTTACTTGAGGCCCGTATGACCAACGGAAACCACGACATCATGATGGCAGTGCGTTCAGGAAAAGCAATTCGCTTTAAGGACGGCGCAGTGAGACCGATTGGCCGAACGGCTTCCGGTGTGCGTGGGATTACCCTCGGAGGGGAGTACGATGAAGTGGTTGGCATGATTTCTGTTGAAAACGAAAGCGAAGATGTTCTTGTTGTTTCTGAAAACGGATATGGTAAGCGCTCAAGCATAGATGATTACAGGATTACCAACAGGGGAGGGAAAGGAGTTAAAACCATCAACATTACCGAAAAAACCGGGAAACTGATCGCTGTAAAGAATGTAGATGATACCAATGATTTGATGATCATTACTCAAAACGGATTGGCAATTCGCCTTCCGGTAGCCCAGCTCCGTATTATGGGTAGGGCCGCCCAAGGGGTAAAACTTATTAACCTGAAAGACAATGATATAATTGCATCTGTTGCGAGAGTGGTCAATAGCGATGACTCTGACACAACTTCTGAAAGTATTAATTCAGAAAATAATGAATCAAATGAAGTGGATGAATAGAAGTTTGATTGACTGATATTTGAACCGAAGTTGAAAAAAACTATTTTTGTGAAAATTATTTATAAACTATTTGTGATGAAGAAAACTATTTTTTTACTAGCCTTGCTTTTTGCTTTTACCGGGATTTATGCACAAAAGGGAAAAGTTACGACAGCATTGAACTTTAAAGATACAGGAAAACTCGATAAAGCAGTTGAAGCAATTGAGGAAGCTGTTGATCCGAGCAATGAAAAAGCTGTAAGTTCCATCCCTTGGCCCAGAACGTGGGAGGTAAGAGGGGAAATCTACCAGGCTGTTTTTCAGTCGAAAGACCCAAATATCAAAAAGTTGTCAGACGACCCGCTGGGAGCTGCTTTTGAATCATACAAAAAGGCACTTGAGCTGGACGAGAAAGGAAGAAATGCAAAAAGCATTAAAATTAAACTTACTTTACTGACAGCCGATCTTACGAATCAGGCTGTTGATGCATTCAATAATGAAAATTACGAAAAAGCGCTCAACTCATTTGAACAAATACTTGAAATGGGGGCGCTTCCTGCAATGAAACCTGAAGGAAATGAACCCTCAATTGACACCGTGATCATATACAATGCCGGCTTAGCTGCCTACAATGCCGAAAAATATGATGAAGCAATCAAATACTACAAAGAAGCTGCAAAATATAAATACAACGGAGCCCGCACACATCAGCTCGTTTCCAGCAGTTATATTTCCAAACATGATACCCTGGGAGCTTTGGAAGCCTTAAAGGAGGGATTAAAAGAATATCCTGATAACAGTGCAATCATGGTTGACCTGATCAACATCTACCTGATCCAAAACCAGAGCGATGAAGCAATGAAATATCTGGATATGGCTATTTCTCAAGATCCTGAGAATGCTACGTTTCATTTTGCCCTTGGCACTCTTTATGATAAATTAGAGCGTTTTGAAGATTCTAAAAAATGTTACGAAAAAGCGATTGAATTAAAATCCGATTATTTTGATGCGTATTATAACCTTGGAGCATTGTTTTTCAATCGCGGTGTAAAACAGGTCGATGTAGCAAATGCGGTACCTGCTAATGAGCCGGAACGTTATGAAAAAGAAAAGGAAAAAGCCAATGTCGAATTTTTGAAAGCAATTCCGTATATGGAAAAAGCTCACGAATGCAATCCGAAAGACCGCTATACGCTGGAATCGTTGAAAGCATTATACTATCGTCAAGGAATGGTTGACAAACAGAAAGAAGTGGAAGAAAAATTGAAGAATCTGGAATAATATAAAAAAGGGAGATTTTTGTTCTCCCTTTTTTCGAGATATTCAATTTTACTTAATATCAATTCTAAGACAAATGGATATATGAAAAAATTAAACACTACTCTTCCTGACTTCCACGTTTTAACACCCAAAATGAAAAATTGAGGCGAGGTACTTTTGTTCTTCGGTCAAGAGTAATGTTTTTTTGATGGTTTGTCCATTCTGAGGCAGGGTCACCTGAACCTCAAAAA
>JAVEYG010000002.1:0-237079 GCA_034003625.1 Prolixibacteraceae bacterium
ATATTTTGGATAGTATTGCCTGGGATAAAAACCAGTCAATTCAATCGTTACATCTGAAAGCACATTCTTTGGCAATCTTCGTTTCCATTTGACTATCTTGTATTGAAGATTCTTCTTTGCTCTGACAGCAATGATCCTGAAATAAAAAATATGGAAGAAAGGCTTATCATGACTGAAAAGCGAAAAAAAGAATACAGTCCGGAGGAGTTGGAGAGGTTTGAAGAAAGAGTGAAGAAGTAGGATTGAAAAAGAAAAGTTATGAAAAACAATCGAAGAAATTTTTTTAAGCTGGCCGGGCTTGCAGGATTTGGTCTTGCCGGTAGCAGTTTTGAGAGTTTTGCCGTTGACGACAGCCTGCCGGGGTACATCAGGGATTATGGCCGGACACGGGTGCAAAAGTTCAACATGGCCGGTTACGGCGCACCAAAAATACCGGTGGTGCGGGTAGGTATCATCGGAATGGGGCAGCGCGGTCCAAGCCATATGCAATCCATGTCGCGCATAGATGGGGTGGAAATCAAAGCGCTGTGCGACCTGGTACCTGAAAAGGCAGAAGCCGCCAAGGCAAAGCTGAAAGATACGAAACACAAGCCCGACTTATATACCGGTGAACGGGAAGCATGGAAAAAGCTGTGTGACCGCCCGGACATCGATTTGGTAATCATCACCACCCCGTGGTACATGCACGCCGGGATGGCTGTTTACGCCATGGAACATGGCAAACATGTGGCCTCGGAGGTACCTGCCGCAGGCACTATCGAAGAATGCTGGCAATTGGTGGAAACCTCGGAGCGGACCCAAAAGCACTGCATGATGATGGAAAACTACGCCTATATGGGGTTTCAGCTTTTGACACTCAACATGGCGCGGCAGGGCTTTTTTGGAGAAGTGGTACACGGCGAAGGCGCCTACAACACGAGCAAAATGCGGAACAACTTTTCGAAAAACATGTACTGGGACATGTGGTGGCTCAGGCAATACGCCTGGCGAAAAGGAAATATTTATCCGACCCACGGTTTGGGGCCGGTATCGCTGGTCATGGATATTAGCCGGGGCGACCGCTTCGATTTTTTGGTATCGGTCGAAAGCAATGATTTCATGATGAACGAAAGGGCCAAGGAACTGGCTGAAACAGATGACTTTTTCAAACCGTTCACGGGGAAAGATTACCGGGGCAACATGAGCGTGACTACCATCCGGACGAAAAAAGGCAAAACCATCATGCTGCAGCACGATGCTACATCGCCCTCGCCGCACAACCTTATCCACGGCATTTACGGCACACAAGGCGCAGCGCTGTTCGACCCGCAGCCGCCAAGGTTATCGACAGGCAAACACGAATGGGTGTCACAGGAAGAGTTTGACAAACTAAAAGAAAAATATACGCCTGAGATTACAAAAAAAATGCGGGAAGAAGCGAAGAAGAGTGGCCACGACGGTTCGGACATCCAGTTGTGCTGGCGTCTGATCGACTGCCTGCATAACGGTTTGCCTTTAGATCAGGATGTTTACGATGCGGCCAGCTGGAGTTCGATCGTCCCGTTGAGCGAATGGTCGGTGATGCACCGCTCCAATTCCATCGAAATCCCGGATTTTACCTCTGGTTCGTGGAAAAATAATCCGCGGAACATGGACATCAACCTGGAAAGGGGAGGGGATACGAAGATAATTAGCTAAAATGCGAATAATGAAAAAGCACACGCTAAAAAATCCATATATCACTTCACCGGCACTTCCTGTAGATATTGTTTTCCACCCGTCGTGGTGGTACAAACACACGGGGATCACGTTTGATGAAGACTTCTACTATCATCCGTTTAAACGGGTAGAGGCTGAGCGGCGGATGGAAAAAGAGCTTTACGGGCGTTTCGGGAAGTGGGGCCTGGGGCAGGAGAGGGACAAAGACCTTCCGGTGGCCGGCGCGGTGCACAATGCAGCCGGCTACCTGCTGTCGGAGATGCTCGGCTGTCGGGTGGAATACAAAGGGGACAGTGCCCCGCAGGTGGTTCCGGTGGGGATGGACGAATTGAAAGCCGATGCGGAAGGCGCTTTCAGGAGCAAGGCGTTCAAAAGGTTCGAAAACCTGCTGGATGGCCTGAAAGCAAAGTACGGTTACATCACCGGCGATGTGAACTGGGGCGGTGTGCTCAATATTGCCATGGATTTGGCAGGAGAGAATGTATTCATGGATTTTTATACCAACCCGGAAAAAACAAAAGAGCAGTTTCGGGCGATTGCGTGTGTTATTGAAAAGTTTGTTACAGGATTATCGAAAGAAACCGGAAGCAGTTCGGTTTCGGTCAACCGGAACGTGAGACACATCGAAAAACCTGTATTTCTTCACTCCGAATGTTCGCACACCATGATTGCCACGGAGCAATACGAAGAATTTTTGCTGTCCATCGACCTTGAATGGAGCAAAAAATACCGTCCGTTTGGCATTCACTACTGCGGAAACGACCCGCACCGGTATGCTGCAAGTTTTGCAAAAATCAAAAACTTAGACTTTCTGGACGTAGGCTGGGGCGGCGATGTAAAGGAATTGAGGAAACATTTGCCCCACACTTTTCTGAACATCCGCCTTGACCCGGTCTCAATCAGTAGCTACACAAACAGAGAACTGGAAAAAATTATCATACAATTGGTAGAAGATTCCGGTAATCCGTACCTGACCGGCGTTTGCTGTATCAATATGGACGACAAAGTGGAAGACTCGACAATCAACACCATTTTCATGGCCGTGGAAAACCTCCGGGAAAGAGCTCAAAACGGAGGGAAATTATAACAAAGTGGAAAACAAATAAATCATTTGGATGCGTATGAAAATAAAATCATTTTCCCTTTACCGTGCCAAATCAAAATTGGCCAAGCCCATTGCAGATTCGACCCACCAACTGACGGAAATATCGTTTCTTGTGGTACGGATAAAACTCGACAACGGGACGGAGGGCGAATCGCACCTGCTGAGTTTTCAATACAGCCCCAATGCCATTGCCGGGGCAATAAAAGATGTTGGCCAACTGGTTATTGGCGAAGAATTACCTAATATGGGCAGGGTGTTTGAAAAAATTAACCTTTCTATCGAGTATTTTGGTAAGGAGGGCCTGAACCGCTGGGCACAGGCAGCATTTAATATAGCCATGTGGGATGCCTGGTGCAAACAACTGGGGCAGCCGATATGGAAAGTTTTGGGCACATTCTGCACAAGCGTGCCGGTTTACGGGAGCGGTGGCTGGCTTTCCTACATACCCGAGGAACTGGTTGACGAGGTAACCGGATACAAAAAAAGAGGGTTTAAAGCTGTAAAAATAAAAGTCGGCAGCCCCGATTGGAAGGAAGACCTGGAACGGTTGAAAATGGTACGTTCCGCAGTGGGAAAGGATATTGGCATTATGATGGACGCCAATCAGGGCATGGACGTACCTTCAGCTCTTCAGCTTGCACGTGCCGCACGGGAACTGGACATCCACTGGTTCGAGGAACCCATCCTTCACACTGATTTTGACGGGTACCAGTCGCTGAAACAGCAGGCGGGAATTTCGCTGGCCATGGGCGAGAGGGAGTACAATATGCTCCCTTTACGCGAACTGGCGCAACGCCGGGCACTCGACATCTGGCAGCCCGATATTTTACGGATAGGGGGAGTCGAAAAATGGCGCGAAAGCGCAGCCTTGGCGGGTGCATTCCATATACCCGTTTTACCGCACTATTACAAGGAATACGATGTGCCGCTGCTGTGCACTATCCCTAACGGGAAAGGAGCCGAATCGTTCGACTGGGTAGATCCGTTAATCGACCGCCCGCTAAAAATTGAAAACGGGATGGCTGTTCCGCACAATCGTCCGGGGTGGGGCTTCCGGTTTAAAGATAAGGTATTGACAGAACTTTAGAAATGATAGGATGGACAGGACCAGACAGTTGTTTTCGCTGGAAGGATTAAGGATTGTTGTGACAGGTGCTTCTTCAGGACTGGGGTTAAACATGTCCATTATGCTGGCCGAATGCGGGGCAACCGTTTTTGGGTTAAGTCGTTCCGGGCAACCAAAGGCAGCCGGTATGGCAAAATTGCCGCTGTCATTGACCTTCGGCAAACTGGATGTCACAAAGGAACCGGATGTCCGGGAAAAATTCGCCGAAATCGGGGGCAACGGCGGGATTGACGTGTTGGTAAACAACGCGGGGATCAACCTGAAAAAGAAAGCCGAAGAGGTGACCGGACGGGAATGGGCGGAAGTGTTTGACGTGAACCTGAACGGTCTGTATGCCTGCTGCAAATATGCTTTTCCTTACCTGAAACAATCGGAGCATACCGGGCGGATCATCAACATCACATCCATGGCTTCCCACTTGGGCTTTTCGGAAATATTGCCTTACACATCAAGCAAATCGGCAGTGCTGGGGCTGACACGTAGCCTGGCCGTGGAATGGGCGCAACAAAATATTTTGGTCAATTCGGTCTCACCGGGCTGGTTCCCCTCTGAACTCAACCGAAAGGTTATTGACCGGGAACGAAAGAAAAAAATTCTGGCACGGATGCCTTTGCACCGTTTTGGCAAGCCAGAAGAACTCTCTCCCATGATCTGTTTCCTGGCTTCCTCTGCAGCCACGTATATTACGGGACAGGATTTTTGTGTAGATGGGGGAGCTCTGGCCTTCGGGTATTAGGAAATAAAACCAAACTAAAATGTAATCATAGTCAGGAACAAAGAAATTATAAGAGGACCGATGTTATGCTATATGCCCATAGTGATTGAGGTGGATAGGGCTCCCGTCAGATAAAAGAAAACCGGTCTGTATCATTCAATACCGGAAACTTCTGCCGGAATTTCTGAAGGCTTCCTATTGAGAACTTTTCAGAAATGATATTTTCCTCATTTTTTTCAAGTTCCCGGGTTATTTTTCCTTTTGCATCAATTGCATACGAACCGCCGGAATACTTTATTCCGTTGGCGTCGGTGCCGGTTCGGTTGGCGGCTATCAAATACGACTGGTTTTCAATGGCCCGTGCTTTCAATAAGGTGTTCCATGCTTTGCGGCGAGGGGCCGGCCAGTTGGCGACGTACACCATCAGGTCGAAATCGTTCTGGTTGCGGCTCCATACCGGAAACCGAAGATCGTAGCAAATAAGCGGCAGAATGCGAAAACCCCGGAACTCAACAATCAGCCGTTCATTGCCTGGCGAATAATAGGTTTGTTCATCGCCCATGGTGAACAGGTGGCGTTTGTCGTACCAAAACACTTGTCCGTCGGGTTGTACGAAAAGCAGGCGATTGTAATATTTTCCATTTTCTTCAATGATCAGGCTCCCGCAAACGGCTGCATTTTTCTCTACTGAGAATTGTTTCATCCAGTTTACTGACAAGCCACTCATTTTTTCGGCCATTTCGGAAACGTTCATCGAAAAACCGGTGGAAAACATTTCCGGAAGGACAATCAAATCAGTAGTGTCAATCCGGGACGCCAGTTTTTCTATTTTTCTGAAATTGGCTTGCTTGTTTTCCCACTCAATATTGTATTGGACGATTGTTACGTTAAAATTGTTCATATTCTGAATTATCAAGATGTAATAGCAATAGCCACAAAAACACTAAAACACAAAAAAAATGCGAAGATTTAGACAACAAATCTCCTGATTTCATCTTTTATTCTGATCACATTAAAATTAATAAGAAACCCTGGCCGTTTCCCTGTTAATTTCAAATGACTTAAAATTTGGGCTTCCCAAACAGGATTAACCGTTTCAAGAGCTTTAAGTTCACAGATAATACAATCATGAACAAGTACATCAAGCCTTAATCCCTCATTGAACGTCAGATTTCTACACAATTGGAATGTCTACTTGCCTTTGATACTTAAGACCACATTTTTCCAATTCGTGGCAAAAACATATTTCATAGACCTTCTCCAGCAATCCCGGACCTAAATTATGGTGAACGGTATAGGCCGCATCAACAACCAACCTGGCAATTCTCTCCACAGATTCATCAATAGGTATGTGTTTTTTTGTGTTCCTTTATGTCTTGGTGATTTTGTGGCATTGATTTCATATTAAAGATTGTTCGTAAAAGATATGATTTTCAACTTTATTTTACCTGCATTGATTATTCTTCCGCAGTGAACATTTCCTTGTGGCGTCCCACGACCCCGCGTTCCCGGTAATAAGCCTTCATGCGGCGAATGTCTTCTTTCGGGTCGTCGGTCAGTTCCAGGGTATCGATCCAGCCAATTTCTTTTCTTCCAAAGTCGAAGAACCCCAGATAAACAGTTGCCCCGGTGGCTTTTGCAATGGTATGAAAACCCGCTTTCCAGTTTTTTGTCAGCTTCCGGGTCCCTTCGGGCGTAATGGCCAGATGAAAAGTATCGTGACTGTTCATCTCGTCAATAATCTGACGTATTATTGGGGTACTTTTGGAACGGTTGATCGGGATTGCCCCCATTTTTTTCAGGAAAAAGCCAAGCGGCCAGACGAAAAATTCCTTTTTGATAACAATATGGGCAACTCCGCCTGCCGCAGTATAATACAAATACGAGATTGCAAAATCGAGCGCACTGGTATGTGGCACGCCAATGATGATCGCCTTTTTATGGGGCATCACCCCATTGACCGGTTTCCATCCCCATAATTTCATTATGAATTTACAAATGTACTTTAGCATCTCATAACAGTTTGTTCAATGTTTTTTGCCGAACAATATTTTTCTAATAAACCGGCTGCTTTTTGCTGTGCTTCTGCCAGTCCCGGATCGTTGCCAAAATTAATAATAATCATCAAAAACCGCCGGGTATCTTTGGTTACCGCCGTACGTTCCGAATCGCTGGTAGGCGTACCGAAAGCGCCCAGGCTGTCGCGGAACACCGGCAACCCTTCAATATTCAGTTCGCCGCGCCCAATGCCGGTGTAGGGTTCGTTCCCGGCCACGCCAAATAAGATATTTCCCTGAATCTTTGCAACATCATACCCTCCGATGGAAAAGCCGGTTGTTACGGAAACGAAATTTAACTGGTCGACTACGTTGTTAACACGGTACAGTCCTTTTCCTCCGACCACCCTGCGAAGCAGCGCTTCCGCCGACAAACGGTACCTTGCAGGATCTTTCCCACACATTTTATAGGCTTTTCGCGATGATGCTATGGCCGGGATTTTACTGATATTTTCGAAGGTGAGTTTATGCTGTATTTTTTCCAGTTCCAGGTCAATCTCAGCCCACAATATGTCCTGGTTATTTTGTACCTGTACGTCGGCTTCAATACCGGCCAGCGAAAGCCAGGGGCATCTTTCTTTCCATGAATTTTCAATTTCAATTTGTACCATAATCAGAATGTGCCGGATAAAAATATTTTATCTTTTTAATTTTTTTAGCAAAGTGCTTCGTTATTTATTATTTTTTTATAAATATATTTGTGGAAATAAATGTAAGAATCCTAAACTTATTTGGACAATGAAACGACTTATTTTTTTTCTGACCATGATTGCAACCGCTTCCGGCACTTTTTCCCAGGCTCCGGCAATCATTCCCCAGCCATCTCAGATCACGGTGGGGGAGGGCGCCTTCTTAATAAATGCTGAAACGACTATTATTTATGATGCCTCGAATGTCGAACTGAAAAAAAATGCCGGCATTTTTAATGAATATCTTCAGAAATATTACGGGTTTCAGTTTCCGGAGAATGTAAAAAACAAGGAAGCTGTAACTTTGAAACTAATAAAATCGCTTCCGCTTGGCGACGAAGGCTACATGCTGAAAGCAGATAAAAAAGGAATATTGATCACGGCTGCTGCTCCGGTAGGTATTTTTTACGGGCTGCAAACCCTTAAACAAATGCTCCCGGTTGCCGGTGCCGGCGTTCCTCTTGCGGTTTCGTATTGCGATATCAAAGACCAGCCCCGTTTTAAATGGCGTGGTACTCTTCTCGATGTGGGGAGGCATTATTTCCCGGTGAGTTTCATTAAAAAGTACATCGATTACATGGCGATGTACAAGTTGAACACTTTTCACTGGCACCTGACCGAAGACCAGGGATGGCGGCTTGAAATAAAAAAATATCCCGAACTGACCGAAATTTCTCACTGGCGGGATGAAACCGTGGTTGGGCATGCCCGCACTTCAAAAGAATACGATGGCCGCGGATACGGCGGTTTTTATACACAGGACCAGGTTCGCGATATTGTAAAATATGCAGCCGACCGATATGTAACAGTTGTTCCTGAAATTGAAATGCCGGGACATACCAGCGCTGTCCTGGCCGCTTTCCCCGAACTGGGATGCTCCGGAGGGCCATACCAAGTACAGACAAAATGGGGAGTTCACAAAGAAGTATTTTGTGCAGGCAAAGAAGAAACCTTTAAATTCCTTGAAAATGTGCTTGACGAAGTTTGTGCATTGTTCCCCTCAAAATACATCCACATTGGAGGCGACGAATGCCCGAAAGTAGAATGGGAAAAGTGCGCTGTCTGCCAGAAAAGGATACAGGATGAAGGTTTAAAGGATGAACATGAGCTGCAAAGTTATTTTATTCAGCGGATGGAAAAATACCTGAATTCAAAAGGGCGTCAGATTATCGGCTGGGACGAAATACTGGAAGGGGGCCTTGCCCCGGGTGCAACAGTGATGTCGTGGCGTGGAATAAAGGGTGGTATTGCTGCGGCAAAGGAAAAACATATGGTAATTATGTCGCCTAACTCGCACATGTATTTCGATTATTACCAGTCGGAAAACAAGGAGGCAGAGCCGCTGGCAATCGGTGGTTTCCTTCCTCTTGAAAAAGTATATTCGTACGAACCTGTTCCCGAAGAGCTGGCTGAAGATGAAAAACATTATGTGCTGGGTTGCCAGGCCAATGTCTGGACCGAATATATCCCGTCGACCATGCAGATTGAATACATGCTTTTCCCCAGGGTGTGTGCCCTGGCAGAAGTAGCATGGTCGCCAAAAGATAAAAAGGATTTTACTGATTTTGAAAGACGTATGGCTACTGAATATCCGCGTTTGGATATGTACGGGATCAATTATTGGAAGAAAAAATAATCAGATAGTGCAAAATGTAAACCTAAACCTGTTGGATCAGGTTTTTAGCCTCACATTTTTGTGGGGCTTTTTTTGTGTCTTTATTTTGTCTGATAAACGTAACGGTTTGATAAAAGGTACAAAGGCTGGATATTGAAAATGTTCTTGTCAATGAAGCTATCGTTTTTCCAGAATTGTGGAATGCTTCAGATATCTCAGGCGCCAAAGCCACCTTTTTCTCGTAAATCTTTTTGGTTGTTTCAGTTCCTTTTTACAGCACTACTCTTTTGATCTTTAATTATTTTGATTGATTTTTGAATCACTAACCCTTGATCATAGTCAATAGCATTTTAAACTGTTCAACAGCCTGCAAGGCATGTGATACATTTGCCGGCATAATAATGGATTCGCCCTTTCGCACTAAACTGGGATTTCCTCCAATCGTGATTTGTGCTTCACCATCCAATACCTGTACGACAGCATCAAACGGTGCGGTGTGTTCAGTCAGGCCTTGCCCCTTATCAAAAGAGAAAAGGGTAATATTTCCAGACTGATTTTTCAATACCTGTTTGCTTATTACTCCTCCGGATGAATATTCTATCATTTCTTCCAGGTTCAGTACTTTTCCCTTCCCAAATAGTTCTTGCATAATTGTTTGTTTTATAGTGTTTTTGTATTAATCTTTCGGCGGTTGTCTAATTCGATAATTCAAGCATTTTCAGGATTGGGGTTCTTGCTTTTTTTATGATTTCAGGACTTATATGCACTTCAAATTTTTCCTCGTTAAGGCTGTCATAAATTTTTTGCAGATCGTGGAGCTTCATAAACCGACAATCGTTGCATCCACATGTTGAATCAATGGGTGGTGCTGGAATGAATGTTTTGTGCGGGCTCTGTTTCTTCATTTGATGAAGGATGCCCGATTCAGTAGCTACAATATATTCACTTCCACTATCTGTTTCGGTAAACTTCAGGAGAGCTGATGTGGAGCCAACGAAATCGGCGGCTATCAGAATTGGTCTTTGACATTCTGGATGGGCAATTAATTTGGCTTTTGGATACATGTTAAGTATTGCCAACATTTTTTCCAATGAAAATTCCTCATGTACATGACAAGCTCCATCCCATAGAACCATTTTTCTTCCGGTAATACTGTTTAGGTAATTTCCTAAATTCCGATCGGGTGCGAAAATTATTTTTTGATCTTTGGGAATGCTTTCGATGATCCGGACAGCATTGGTGGAGGTGCAGGTAATATCGGTCAATGCCTTAATTTCCGCTGTCGTATTCACGTAAGATACAACGATATGATCGGGATATTTTTCCCTGAATTCCTTGAACCCGGTAGTCGGACATGAGTCTGCCAGGGAACACCCGGCATTTAGGTCAGGGATAAGAACCCTTTTTTCAGGAGATAGGATTTTGGCTGTTTCGGCCATGAAATAAACTCCGGCAAATACGATTGTTTCAGCCTCTGTTTCAGCCGATTTCCGCGACAGGTCAAGACTATCGCCTACAAAATCAGCAATTTCCTGTATTTCAGGAATCTGGTAATAATGTGCCAGGATAACTGCGTTTTTCTCTTCCCTCAGTTGGCTGATCTTTTCTATCAGTATGTCATTATTTTCCATCATTGTTCTAATTTTTCGTGTGATATTCGCGACTATGCACCCAATAAACCGAATAGATAACCATCTCGTTTTTATTCTGCCTTAACGTTACAATCCAAGCAAGCCAGGGCGAAGGCGTCATATTCATCGTAGGCCGGTCCGGGCTTTCCGTTTATTGAGATAATGCGATCGATACGGACCTCGTCACCCGAGTCGAAAACTAAATATTCCTCAAAGTTTCCTTTCTTGACCAAACCAGTGATTTTACCCTTTGCTTCTTCCACTTCGGTCCCATTTCCGAAATAAAATACTTTGCAAAATTCCTTTTCCTGTTCTTCTGAAAACATTTCGTAATAAACAGGATAGACCGGACTAAAATCTGTTTTCATATTTTGCTGTTTTATATTGGATGCTAAACCACATTTTCTATCTTCAATTTCTTATCCTCTGTTTAATATAGCTTCGTGTTTGTTGATTTTATTGGCAAGAGACTGTATTGTCCGTTCATTAACCATTTTAAAAAGTGAATCTCTTACATGGCATAATCATCATGCACGGACAAGGATTATTGGTGTCGCAGCGTTTTAACCCAAACCCACATTTTAAGAAATACTCTTTATCTTCTATTGCTTCAATCACTTTAAATAATGTTACCGGATTTGCCGGTTCATGAAAGAAAAATCCTCCCCCCTTTGCCTTGCATTGAAGATACTATTTCAGCAATCAATGTTATTTCCCTGAAAGACAGAGGTAGTCTTGAAATTTAATTTTACCACTTCATCAACAGATGATTTTGGCGATATTTTCATGACGATCACTTTAAAATACATTGTAAAGGTATAAATAATTTATAAAAAGACATGGAGGTCTTTTTGTGTTTTTTATTAGCTTTGCGAAGTAAATGGAAAACGCAGAAAAAAATAAATCCAAGATTGTAGGGCCAACTACTCAGCCAAAACCTGAAGCTGATGAAACTAAGTTAATGAAGGAACTGGGCGTGGATATGAAAATAGCTGTCAAATCATATCAGGAATCCACACGCCCTTATTTTTCTTCACCGTGTATGCTTTCAGAAATGGAAGACGATGAAGATTTTTTTAATCGGTAGTACAACCTTCCGATGCGTTAGATACCAAACGGATATATTTTTTTAAAATTCCGGAGGTCGCTTTGTATGGCGGCTTTTCCCATGCTTTTCTCCGGGCCGTAATTTCGGTTTCGCTAAGTGAAACTTCGAGACGGTTGTTTACGGCATCAATGGTAATGATATCGCCATCCTGAAGTAGTCCGATCAATCCGCCTTCAGAAGCTTCAGGGGTAATATGCCCCACCACAAATCCATGAGAACCCCCTGAGAATCTGCCATCAGTAATAAGGGCGACATCTTTTCCTAACCCGGCGCCCATCACCACACTGGTAGGTTTTAACATTTCCGGCATCCCGGGACCGCCTTTCGGACCTGAATTTCGGATTACAATCACATCGCCTTTTACTACTTTCGTCTGAATTCCTTTTATGGCTTCAAATTCATCTTCAAATACTTTGGCAGGGCCGGTAAAAAGTTCGCCTTCTTTGCCTGTAATTTTAGCCACTGCACCATCTTTGGCAAGGTTTCCAAAAAGGATCTGTATATGGCCATGTTTTTTTATCGGGTCAGAAAAGGGTCTGATAATCTTTTGTCCTTTAGCCATGTCGGCAACTTCTTCCAGATTCTCACCCAATGTTTTACCGGTAACAGTCATGCAGTTGCCGTCCAGATATCCTTCTTTCAGGAGAAATTTCATTACACCGGGGATGCCTCCTGCATCGTGCAAGTCTTCGAATAAATATTTGCCACTGGGTTTCAAGTCCGCCAGATAAGGCGTCTGATTGCTTATTCGTTGAAAATCGTTGATATCCAAAGCTACATCGACAGATTTTGCCATGGCTATCAGGTGAATGACAGCGTTTGTCGATCCTCCCAAAATCATGACTAAGGTGATGGCATTTTCAAATGCCTGTTTGGTCATGATGTCTTTTGGCTTGATATCTTCTTTCAGAAGTTTTTTGATCGACCGGCCTATTTCAGCACATTCCAATCCCTTTTCCCTGCTCAGGGCCGGATTGGACGAAGAGTAAGGCAGGCTCATGCCCATACATTCAATAGCTGAAGCCATCGTATTGGCCGTGTACATGCCACCGCAGGCACCTGCCCCGGGAATGCAATTTTTTATGATCCCTTTATAATCTTCATCTGAAATATTGCCTTTGATCCGCTCTCCATAGGCTTCAAATGCCGATATAATATTTAGATCTTCTTTTTTCCACCGCCCTTTTTTAACCGTGCCACCATACAACAGAATCGATGGTCTGTTAAGTCGGCCCAAGGCAATCATTGCCCCAGGCATATTTTTATCACAACCTACAATGGGAATAACAGCATCGTAAAACTGAGCGCTGACAACGGTTTCAATAGAGTCGGCAATAATTTCCCGCGATGGCAGCGAATATTTCATGCCTTCCGTTCCATTGGTTATCCCGTCGCTCACTCCAATGGTATGAAAGATTAAACCGTACAAACCATCCTGATCGTCTATCCCTTTTTTTACTTCCTCAGCCAAACTATTTAAATGCATATTGCAGGGATTTCCCTGAAACCCGGTACTAACAATACCGACCTGACCTTTTTTAAGATCATTTTCATTCATGCCAATTGCATAAAGCATAGCCTGAGCTGCGGGAAGGCTATCATCCTGAGTAATCTTTTCGCTGTATTTATTTAACATTTGATTCATAGCAGGTATTTATGGTGATGAAAACTAAGAAATATGCTTTTTAAAGAACGATAAATTCTCTGATTTTGTTTACAGTTTTTTAAAATAAGCCACCATTTGTTACAATGGCGGAAAGTGATCCAAAAACAAGTCCCACGATACCATAGGATGCGATGGTTGATAACGAAATAAGAAACATGAAATAGCCATGAGTGCAAAGCCCACGCAAACCGAAAATGAATAAATGGCTATTCCATTTCGTTGATAAGCAAATTGAAATGCTGACTTTGATACGGAAATTATGGAAAACGACTTTGAAAATTTATACAGATGAAATTGTTCGCATTTAAAGATAGTTTCTTTATATTGGCGCGTGCTTGTTAAAAAAATGATATAGAAAAACTGATCCGTTGTTATGAATTCTACTGCTTTGACCTTCATGTTGTCGATAATTTCGGTAATTACCCTTGTAACGGGATTCCTCTTTATAAAGGTGTTGTTCTCACGGTCGACCACAAAAAATGCACACGGCCAAACATGGACGCGTATTGGATTGGTTTTGGCAATGGCGGGTAATGCCGTCGGGTTTGGTAATTTTCTGCGGTTTCCGGTACAGGCCATACAGAACGGGGGAGGCGCTTTTATCATCCCTTACCTGGTCTGTTTTCTGCTGATGGGAATCCCGTTGTTGTTTGTTGAATGGTCAATTGGCCGTTACGGCGGAAAATATAACAATCATTCTACCCCGTTTATGCTTGCCAATCTCGACAAACGAAGTATTTGGAAATATGTCGGTGTGTTTGGCCTGTTCAGTAATATTGGAATTGCCGCATATTATTGTTACATCGAATCCTGGACCCTTGCCTATATTTTCCATTCAGCTATTGGTACGTTCAGGGGGCTTTCCCAGGCCGAGGTCGGAAATGTTTTCAGCAATTATATTGATTTGAGCAAGGCAACCCTTATCCCCTATGAAGCGATTGTGTTTTATGTATTGTGCCTGGCATTGAATGTATATATTCTGTCAAGGGGAATAAAAGGGATTGAAAAAGTGTCAAAAATAGCCATGCCCCTGTTGATCCTGTTTGGTGTTTTCTTGGCCATTAAAGCAGTGACCCTCAAAACAGGAGAACCCGGAGTCGTAACCGATGGGATCACAGGTTTGAATTTTCTTTGGACACCCGATTATAATTCCATTTGGAGCCCGAAAGTATGGCTTGCCGCTGCCGGACAAATATTCTTCACCCTTTCCGTGGGCATGGGGTCTATTCAATGTTATGCCTCATTTATCCATTCGAACGACGATATTGCGCTGAACAGCATGTCGGCAGGCTGGATGAACGAATTTGTTGAAGTAGTGCTCGGGGCAGCCCTGATTATCCCCATGTCGGTAGGATATTTGGGAATCGATAAAGTCAGGGAACTGGCAGAATTGGGGGGATTGGCCATCGGGTTTAAGGTATTGCCGTATTTGTTGAACCAGTGGGCCCCGTTCATTGCAACCATGGCCGGTATCATGTGGTTTTCTCTTTTGTTTTTTGCCGGGATTACTTCATCTTTGGCAATGGGAAAACCCTGTGTCAGTTTCATGGAAGACGAATTTAAATGGTCTGAAAAAAAATCAGCCATTGGGTTTGGTATCCTGATCCTGATTTTGGGGATGCCCACGGTACTTTTTTTTAATTATGGTGTTTTTGACCAATATGATTACTGGACGGGCACGGTATCGCTATTCATTTTTTCTTTGTTCGAGATCATCCTGTTCTCGTGGGTGTTTGGGGTTAAGAAAGGCTGGCAGGAACTTAACAGGGGAGGGGACATTACCATTCCGAAAATATACATGTACGTACTCAGGTACATCACTCCGGTGTTGCTTATCATGGTATTTACCGGTGCCCTCGTAAATCCTGCCGGGAATAACTGGGCTGAAGCTTTCCGAAGTTTGTTCAGCGGAGAGGGCTGGCCTTTTGATAACGGGTCGATCATTAAAATGATCAGCAATGCGTCGTTAAAAGAAAAACTTGCCATGGCAACAGATGAAAAAAACCGGACTTTCCTCGAACGCAGTATCTTTTTCATTAATGGAGCCCGTATACTTCTTCTTTCTGTATTTATTGGTATTGCCCTGTTAGTATATGTTGCCAGCCGGCGGAGAAAAAAAGAGGGCAGGGTGTAGCAGCTATATTTTACATGTAGTTCCGGCGAATAACTTTATAAAATTTTGAAAGAACGGTCAAGATCATCGAAAAATCGTTGCGGGTTCCTGTTCTATTGTTGATTTTCCCTTTTTAAATTTACTTTAAATGCCCTTAAAACCGCAAGAATCACATTAGGTAAAACCATCAAATTAGTATATTTTTGCAACGATTTTTTTTAAACTGAAAGAATACCTATCTAAAAAATTGAAGAATATGACCATAAGCGCATTGCAAAAAGCACGGGCTGCCTATCAGCCTAAACTGCCCCAATCGTTGAAAGGCGCCGTCAGGATTGTTGACGGGGCTGCTACCGAATCGGTTGCCGACCAGGCTGAAATCAAGAAGTTGTTTCCCAATACGTACGGGATGCCGCTGATTACTTTTGAGGAAGGCGGTACAGCTGCACCAGTCCCTGCAGTCAATGTGGGTGTCATATTGTCGGGTGGACAGGCGCCAGGCGGGCATAACGTAATTTCTGGTATTTTCGATGGTATCAAAAAACTGAATGCCAACAGCAAACTGTACGGTTTTCTCGGTGGCCCGGGCGGATTGGTTGATCATAAATACATGGAAATCACCGCCGGTTATCTTGAAGGGTTCCGCAATACCGGCGGGTTCGACATAATTGGCTCAGGCCGTACCAAACTGGAAGAAGAAGCCCAGTTCGACAAAGGGCTGGAAATCCTGAAAAAACTCGACATCAAAGCGCTGGTCATCATTGGCGGCGACGACAGCAACACCAATGCTTGTGTGTTGGCCGAATATTATGCCGCGAAAAATGCAGGTGTGCAGGTAATCGGCTGTCCGAAAACCATCGACGGAGACCTGAAAAATGAAATGATCGAGACTTCGTTTGGCTTCGATACTGCTGTAAAAGTTTATTCCGAGTTGATTGGCAACATTCAGCGCGATGCCAATTCAGCAAAAAAATATTGGCATTTCATTAAACTGATGGGCCGTTCGGCGTCGCACATCGGTTTGGAAGCCGCCCTTCAGACCCAGCCCAACATCACGCTCATTTCAGAAGAAGTAGCTGCCAAAAAGCAAACACTCGGCGAAATAGTTGATTATATGGCAGGAGCTATTGCCAAACGCGGCAACAATGGCGAGAATTTCGGCGTGGCGTTAATTCCTGAAGGATTAGTCGAATTTGTGCCGGAAATGAAAACCCTGATTGCCGAACTGAACGACTTGTTGGCCGAAGGTTCGGAATCGGAAAAGAAATTCAAATCGTTTACCGATAAATCCGAAGGCCGCAAATTTGTGGCCGGTATCCTGTCCGCCGAATCAGCGGAAGTATATAAATCATTACCAGGCGGCATTGCCGACCAGCTCACCCTCGACCGCGACCCACACGGGAACGTTCAGGTTTCGCTGATTGAAACAGAGAAACTATTGGGAGAAATGGTAAAAGCCCGTTTGGCAGAAATGAAAAAAGCAGGCGAGTTTAAAGGAAAATTTGGTACACAATACCATTTCTTCGGATACGAAGGACGTTGCGCGGCCCCCTCGAATTTCGATGCCGACTATTGCTATTCGTTAGGTTACACCGCTTCGGTGCTGATTGGCGCCGGAAAAACCGGTTACATGGCTTCGGTTCGCAACCTCACTGCCCCTGCCGGACAATGGATTGCCGGTGGCGTGCCGGTGACGATGATGATGAACATGGAACGCCGTCATGGCCACATGAAACCGGTAATCCAGAAGGCCTTGGTGGAATTGGATGGTGCACCGTTCAAATACCTGGCCGCCAACCGCGAAAAATGGGCTGTTGAAACCAGTTACCTGTACCCGGGGCCAATTCAGTACTGGGGGCCAACCGAAGTGTGCGACCGTACTACCATCACTTTGCAGTTGGAAAAAGCATAAACTTTTCTGAAAATATATTTACCCTGAAAATCTCCTGCCGGTTGGCAGGAGTTTTTTTTGCTAATTTCTGTGCATTCAGCGCAATCCGTGTGAAAAAGTAAGCCGTTTCCTTTTTTCTTGTTACTTTTGAATCCGGCAGAAATTTAATCTTAACCTATGGGACCGTCAATAGCCATTGTTTTGCCTTGTTATAACGAGGAAGTGATTGTCAGGGATTTTCTTCGCCGATTAGAAAAACAGCTTGCCGCTCTTTCGTATCCGTTCCATGTTGTTGCAGTAAACGACAGCTCAACTGATCAGACTTTACAATTTTTGTCCGAATACACGCCTTCAGCCCCGAATGTTTGCATTTCTGTGCTCGACCTGGCTTTTAACCAGGGGCATCAGGGCGCAATTTACCAAGGAATGGTGTATGCCGAAAACCTTCCGGTTACCCATTGCATTGTGATGGATTCGGACGGGGAAGATGACCCGAAGGCCATTAAAAAATTAGTGGATTATCTCGATTACGACATTGTAAAAGTCATCCGGGGAAAGCGTAACGAGAACCTGCGCTTTAAAATTGGCTATGCAGTTTACCGTTTCATTTTCAGGATAATAACCGGGAGATACATGAATTATGGCAATTTTGTGCTGATCAACCGAAAAGTGTTGCTGGGGGCAGTACATAATTCGTTTATCCACCTGGCAGCTTATTTAGTGAAACAAAAAGGGCGGCAAACCGGTTTCCGGTGGGACCGTTCGAAGCGGTTGGGGGGGAAATCAAAAATGAACCTGGCCGCGCTGATTGAACACGGCATCCGTTCGATGATCGAATTATCAAAGGAAATGTTGTTTAGCATCCTGAAACTGTTCATTATTTTTATCAGCTTTTTTGTGTTTGGCATCGGCATTGTCCTTTACAAAAAGATGGTTGGCGACGCCATTATTGGTTGGTCCAGCACGCTGATCATGATCCTTTTCCTGGCCGGCTTGATCTGTTTGGGCATTTTTATCACCGGAACGTTACTGGTAAACATCCTCGATAAAAATAAAAATTCCAATAAAGTAGTCCTGTACAGGCTTCATTCTCAGAAAAATTGTCCGGAGTAATTGACGTTTGTTACCGTGCGGTTTCCTCTTTTATCCATTTAATAATCCTTTCGTTATCCGGTTTTTCGCGTGGGGCAACAAAATCAACTAATTGTCCGTTTTCGCCGATCAGGTATTTTTGGAAGTTCCAGCTTACTTCCGAATCCATCACCCCGTTTTTTGATTTTTGTGTCAGCCACTGGTAAACCGGGTGCATGTCGCTGCCTTTTACCGATATTTTCGACATCATCGGAAAAGTAACTCCGTAATTTTTTTCGCAAAATGCCGCAATTTCCTCATTGGCACCGGGTTCCTGTTCCTTGAAATTATTGGCCGGAAAACCGATGATGGTAAATTTTTCGCCGCCATACGTTTCATAAATCGCCTGAAGAATTTTATACTGTGGAGTAAGGCCGCATTTCGACGCGGTATTTACGACCAAAACTTTTTTGCCTTTCAGGCTGGCCAGGTCAAAATCGTTGCCGTTTATATCTTTTACCACGAAACTATGAAATGTTTTTCCCTGTGAAAATGCCGCAGGAGAAAGGAGCAACAGGGCGATGATTAAAAAGTAAGCTTTCATTGTTCTTGTTTTTTATGAGTTTTCTCTTGTATTGAACATTGAAAAACACAAAATGTTTGTGAAAACGGTTCTTTTTCAGCTTCTTTTTTTATGCTGAAAAAAAATGCCGGTTCCGGGATCGGTGCTGTTGATAAATTTACTCTTGTTTTCATGCCAGAATCGCTTATATTTGGTTTCTCATTGAAAACGGTATGGAAAATTTTATTGTTTCTGCACGAAAATACAGGCCCGATACATTTAAAACGGTAGTTGGACAGGCGTCGATTACCGGGACATTAAAAAATGCCATTAAAAACGGCCAGCTGGCCCATGCCTATTTGTTTTGTGGTCCTCGCGGGGTAGGGAAAACCACCTGCGCCCGTATTTTTGCAAAAACTATCAACTGCCAGAACCTGACGGCAGAAACCGAACCGTGCAACCAATGCGAATCGTGTAAGGCATTCAATACGAACCGTTCGTATAATATTCATGAATTAGATGCCGCCTCGAATAATTCGGTCGACGACATCCGCAGCCTGACTGACCAGGTGCGTATTCCTCCGCAGATCGGACATTACAGCATCTACATCATTGACGAGGTACACATGTTGTCGCAGGCCGCCTTCAATGCTTTTCTGAAGACATTGGAAGAACCGCCTAAACATGCCATTTTTATTCTGGCAACAACGGAAAAACATAAAATTATTCCGACCATTTTGTCGCGTTGTCAGATTTTTGATTTCAACCGGATCAAAATCACCGATATTGCCGGCCATTTGGGATATGTTGCACAGAGCGAAAACGTGGAGATTGAAAGCGAAGCGCTGAACGTGATTGCCCACAAGGCCGACGGGGCCATGCGCGATGCCCTTTCCATCTTTGACCAGATTGTCAGTTTTTCAGGAAAGAAAATAACGTACCACGATGTCATTTCAAACCTGAATGTGCTGGATTACGATTACTATTTCAGGTTGGTCGACTGTTTCCTTAAAAATGATATTCCTAATGCCTTGATAATTTTTAACGATATTTTGGATTCAGGCTTCGACGGTCACCATTTTATTTCGGGGCTTAGCACCCATTTTCGCGACCTGTTGGTATGCAAAGACCCGGTTACGGTACAGTTGCTCGAAGTGGGCGGCGAAATCAAGGAAAAATACAAACAACAGGCGGCAGGCTGTGCCAGCGATTTCCTTTTTGAAGCTTTGAAAATTGCCAACGAATGCGACTTGCAATACAAGGCGAGCCAGAACAAACGACTGTTGGTTGAATTGGCGCTGATCAAAATGGCCCAGGTCACCTTAAAAAAAAAATAGCTGACGGCAGCGAGGAAGAAACCCTGCTCCCGTTGTTTGTCAATGAAGTTGCCGAACCTGCTAACCCTCCTTTGGCCGCGCCGTCAGGTGTTTTTACGGTAAGCAGGCCGGTTGAACCGGTTGCCGAAAAACCTGTGGTAAAACGGGTGATAAGAAAAAGTGGCAGTTCGTTTACCCCTTCGATCACCGATGCGCTGAATGGGAGGCACTCCGGGGAAAACAAACAGGAAAACGCCCTTGATACATTAAAATACCACACTGAAAACGAACTGGAAGAACCGTTTACCAGGGAACAGTTTGAGCAGAAATGGAAAGAGTTCATCAGCCGGTATGAAGAACGGCCTAATTTATATACTGCCTTGTCAAATATCCCTCATCTGGAAGATGATTATAAATTGTTACTCACGATCGGCAGCGCCACTATTGACGAAGAAATAAAAATCATCAAACCTGACCTGGTTTCCTGGCTCCGGAAAGAACTAAGGAACAGCCGTATCGAAATGGTCACAAAAGTTGATGTACAGAAACTGAAAAGGGTAATTTATTCTGATTCGGAAAAATTGCAGGAAATGATCAATAAGAATCCGCAACTCAGTGTATTTCGCCAAAAGTTCAACCTTGATTTTAACGAATAAACTGAACTGATTGAATTTTTGTTGTTCCCGTTTTTTGACTGCCAGCCGGTATTAATTTTTCTTTTCTTTTAAAATAGGGAGCCTCAAACGAATAGGTTCAGTTTAAAAATTCGTATTTTTATCAAAAATTTAAAGATCAATAGCTATGTTAAAAGAAAAGGTTTTGAATGCGATAAATGACCAGATTAACGCGGAGTTTCATTCAGCTTATTTATATCTGTCGATGGCAGCATGGTTTGAAGACAAAGGGCTTTCCGGTTTTGCAAACTGGATGAAGGTTCAGTATCAGGAAGAAACTTCGCATGCCATGAAATTTTTCAATTATGTGGTGGAACGGAACGGACGGGTAATTTTATCTCCGATTGCCGCAGTTGAAACCGATTTCAAAGACATTATCGACGTATTTGAAAAAACATTGGCCCACGAGGAATTGGTTACCGGACGCATTAATAAAATCATGGACATTGCCATTGCCGAAAGCGATCATGCCTCGCGCAGTTTCCTGAATTGGTTTGTCGATGAGCAGGTGGAAGAAGAAGCCAATGTAAATGAAATTCTGGATACCCTTCGCCTTATCAACGGGCAGGGAAACGGAGTGTTTATGCTCGACCGCGAAATGAAACAGCGTGTTTTTGTCGATACTACACAGGCGGAATAGTTTGTTAAAAGATACTTTTTATAAGGCTGTCCGTCGGAAAAACGGGCAGCCTTTTCTTTTTTTAATACCCTTTTTGTTTCATCACCCATTAAAATATTGACAAGATGAGAACAGCAGAGAAAAAACTGGAAGAGCTGATCCATTTCTGTTCAAAAACCTTTTCGGAAGCTGACCTGG
Organism: Prolixibacteraceae bacterium; assembly: GCA_034003625.1. Lineage (GTDB taxonomy): Bacteria > Bacteroidota > Bacteroidia > Bacteroidales > Prolixibacteraceae > GWE2-42-39. The sequence continues at coordinate 21,855 of JAVEYG010000002.1, forward strand.
AAAAAATCAGGGAAGCGTACCAGTTTTCATCTGGTATCTTGGGAGACAGTACCTGGGATACCGGGGAAGTAATTCTGGAACATGCCATCGAAGTGGCCATGATTGTTGCCCAAGAGATTGGCCTGGGAGTTGATTCGGTGAGGGCCGGCCTGCTGCATAATGTTGCATACGAAGGGATACAGAACCATGTGGCCCGTGCGCTACTGGAAGAACGCTTCGGTACCTCGGTTGCCGATATCCTGGAAGGAATGGCAAAAATCAATGCACTGGGTACCGATACGGTTGACCTGCATTCGGAAAATTACCGCAAGCTGATGCTCGCGCTGGCAGGTGATGTCCGTGTGATCCTTACAAAAATTGCCGACCGCCTCCAGGTGATGCGAAGACTGGAGCACTATAAGCCCGGGATACAATATAAAATATCGGTGGAAACTTCGCATTTGTATGCCCCGCTGGCCCACCGGCTGGGCTTGTATTACATCAATTCCGAATTGCTTGACCTGTGCCTGAAATACATGCAGCCGGGGAATTACAATTATGTGGTGGCCCGCTTACGGGAAACTGATCGCGAACGGGCTAACTTTGTGGCCGAATTTGTCAAACCGATCGAGGAAAAACTCAACCGGAAAGGTTTCCGGTTTGATATGAAAGCCCGTACCAAAGCCATTAATTCGATCTGGCGAAAGATGCAGAACCAGCAGGTTGATTTTGATGAGGTATATGATCTTTTCGCGATCCGCATTATTCTGGACACTGAACTGGAAAATGAGAAGTCGGAGTGCTGGCAGGTGTATTCTATTGTTACCGAAGAGTATCAGTCGAACCCCGAACGTATGCGCGACTGGATTACGATTCCCAAATCGAATGGCTACGAGTCACTGCATACCACGGTACTCGGGCCCCACGGGAAATGGGTCGAAATCCAGATACGTACCAAGCGGATGGATGAAATTGCCGAAAAGGGGCTGGCTGCCCACTGGAAGTACAAAGGGGGGCAATCAAACCTTGAAATGGAACGATGGCTGGCCAACGTCCGTGAAATACTCGAAAATCCCGATGTAACCGTAATGGATTTTATCGATGATTTTAAGATGAACGTGTACAAGGATGAAATCTTTGTATTCACTCCGAAAGGCGACCTGAAAAAACTTCCCGCCGGCGCTACCTTACTCGATTTTGCGTATGAAATCCATTCGCAGGTGGGCGATAAGTGCGTAGGGGGGAAGGTCAATGGGAAAAATGTCACGTTGAAATACAAACTGAAAAACGGCGACCTGATATCAATCGATACCTCGAACAACCAGCGCCCGAAAATGGACTGGCTCGATTTTGTGGTAACAACCAAAGCAAAAACCCGCATCAAAGCCAGCCTGAACGAGGAAGTAAAACGCGAAGCCGGCAATGGTAAGGAAATGCTGTTGCGAAAACTGAAGAACTGGAAAATTCCGTATAACGATGATAATATCCGCAAACTGCTGAAGCATTACAGGTTCAAGTTGGCGCAAGACCTTTATTACAATATTTCAATCGGTAAAATTGATGCCCTGGCCATTAAAGATTTATTGGCGGAAAAAGAAGAGATAACGGCCAAACAGGTGATTTCTGATGTATTGCCCAAAGAACAGGTGAAAGAGCTCGAATTTTCGGCAGACGATGATTTCCTGGTGATCGACAACAATATTAAAAATGTGAATTACAAGCTGGCTCCGTGCTGCAATCCCATTTTTGGCGACGAAATTTTTGGTTTTGTTACTATCCGGGAAGGAATAAAAATTCACCGGATAACTTGTCCGAATGCCCCGCAAATGATCGAACGTTATCCGTACCGGATTATTCAGGCGAAATGGCGAGATACCGGGAAACGTTCGTCTTTTCAGGCAGTTATTCGTATTTCGGGGAACAACGACAACGATATTGTCCCGCAGATATCGTATGTTATTGCAAAGGATATCGGCGTTCAGATGCGTTCCATTAATATCGAATCGGATGGCGGCGAATTCGAAGGGACGCTGCGGGTGTTTGTGAACAATCTGGAACATCTTGAGTTTTTACTGCATAAACTGAAAAACATAAAAGGGGTGGTCCATGTGGGCCGGGCCGATTAACAATGTTTATTTGTTTCCGCTCGCGATCTGGAATGAGATACCGACTATACTGAATGGAGGAGCAGGTATGGATAGAATACAACAACTGATAGAGGAAAATAAGCTGGATGACGCGCTGAAAATGCTGGATCGTTTCTATGAAATGAACTCAGAAAACCTCCCGGCAGAGTTTTATCTTTTGAAAGCCCGTATATCCGGGAAACAGCATAAATGGGGAGAGGTAATCAATCATTACCACGAGGTATTGGAAATCGATCCCGGTAATTCCGAAGCAAAATCAGGTATACAGATGGCGCGGGGCATACTTGGATTTTTTAACCCTGACATGTTTAACCCCTAAAAATCAGGAATAAAGGCATATATCCTGCCGGCGTTTTTTCGCAAAGAACAGGGGTGCTGTCAATCCGTTAAATAATTTCTGGGATTTTTGATCATTATTCTTATTTTTGAAATGGATTAAAAAAATATTCAGCAAATACTAATTATTAACAATAATTTGAAAAAAGGATGAACTGTATGAAAAGAATTTATTTGTCAATAGTATTCGTGTTGGGGGTATGGACTGGTTTTGCCCAGGATGCGGCAGAAACGATCAATAATGCCAATGAAGCATTGAAAGCAAAAGATTATGCGAAGGCCTTTGAATTGTATGAAAGTGCGATGAATAACCTGGGCGATGTACAGGTAGATGCTTCCATCAATTTCAATATTGGTTTTGCAGCTTTTCAGGCCGATAAATACGAAGCTTCCCTGAACTATTTTGATAAGGCAATCGAAGCCGGCGCCAATGTGGCAGGAGCCCATGAATACAAAGGAAATGCGTATGCAAAAATGGATAATTTCAAAGAGGCTGTCGCATCGTATATGAAAGCCATTGAATCGGGGGCCGATGACAAGGGGGGAATTTATTATAATGCCGGAATTGTAGCATACAAAGGTAAAATGTACGGACAGGCAGCAGAATTATTCGGAAATGCGTTCAATGCAAATGTGAATGCCGAAAATGCAATTTTTTACAAAGCTGCATCGCTTAAAAAACTCGATAAAGACGAGGATTACAAACAAACCCTGATCGTCGGGGCTGAAAAATTTCCCGGAAACGAGAAAATAACTTCGGCGCTGGCTTCGGTATATGTTTCGGAAGGAAATGAACTGTACAAAAAAGGTGCGGCCATTCTCAGCGCTGCCAATGAAAAAGTAACGGCGGGAACTTTAAAAACAACCGGTCAGGCTTATAACGACGAAGTCGAAAAATCGAAAGTTGAATTTAAAGCGGCCCTTGTCATACTCGAAAAAGCAAAAGGCCTTGATGCAGGCAATGCCAATGCCACGAAACTGATCGAGGCCTGCAAGGCAGTTTTGTGATCATAACGTTATGGGCTAAATGATAAAAAGAGAGGCTGAACCCATATGGGTTCAGCCTCTCTTTTTATCATTTGCAGTTTATTATTTCTGAGCAGCCACGTCGCTCATATCTTTCACCACGGCGCTTTTGTCAACTTTCAGTTTAACGCCTTCGTCTACCTGCAGAAGAATGACATTTTCTTTTACTTCAGAAACTTTCCCGTAAATGCCGCCGGTAGTCACCACGTTGTCGCCTTTCTGAATGCTTTCACGGAATTTTCGCAATTCCTTTTGACGTTTCATTTGCGGACGGATCATAAAAAAGTAAAATACTACGATAATCAATACCATCATAATAAGACCGCTGTAAGGACTGGCTTGCGAGCCTTCTGAGGGCTGTGCCATTAAAATGTAATTTAACATGATTATAAAATTTTAGTTATTTAATTCTATCCATTTGTTTTTCACATCGGCAGCGATGTGGAACTGCATTTTTTTCTTTTCAATATTTGCAAACACGGTGACTGTTTTCAGCGTTTTTCCTACTTCTCCTGCCGAGTTGAAAGTGACTTCAATGTAAGCGCTGTCGCCTGGCATAATTTCGTGTTTTGGAACTGACAGCTGGAGACATCCGCAATCTGTTTCTGCGCCAGTGATTTTCAGTGGCGTCTCGCCCTGATTTTTGAACCAGAACGGGTAAGAAACAATCTCTCCGTCGTGTAAAGTCCCAAAATTATGGAATTCTTTCCGAATCTCAAACATGGCTCCGGTTCCCGTTTTTTCAGATACCGGGTTATTTTTCCGGCTTCCCGCCTGGCTACAGGCCAGTAACAGGAGCATGGTCCATGTCAGGAACGATTTTTCCATATATTCATTGTTCCGTTTCGCCAATCAGGCCGCGCCCCGCTTTCAGTATTTTATTCTCTTTTTTCAGGTCTTTCAACGCTTTGTCGAGAATCCCGTTGATGAAATTCCGGCTTTTTTCGGTGCTGTAATATTTTGAAAGTTCAATGTACTCGTTTAGCGAGACCTTGGTGGGTATCGAAGGGAAATACAAAAATTCGGTGATGGCCATTTCTAAAGTCAGGATGTCCATAAACGCGATGCGTTCCACTTCCCAGTTGACCGTGTGCTGCTGGACAATTTTGTAATTTTCTTCGTGGTTCAGCACGACTTTCCGGTACAAGTCTTTGGCAAATTGTTCATCTTCGTGATTTTTAAACATGGGCATCAATGCAATCTCAGGTGAACTTGTTTCTTTAAAACGTCTGATGGTTTTCAAAACCATGCCGATCACAAAATCGAGATCATCGTTCCAGTAGATGCTTTGTTCTTCCAGATACCCTTCCATATCTTCCGAAGCAAATACAATTTGGGTATAGATATCTTCTGCCAGTTCTCGGTCGGCAGTATATGAATCTTCCGGGCTATTCATGTACAGTTTGAAAAAGTCCTGCTCAATCAGTTCGTGATGTAGTTTCTGGATCAACTCTGGTTCGTTTACCCACGAAACTTTCCACCGTTCTTGGTATTTGTTCAGCGCTTCGTTTTCCCGTAGTTGGGCAATCAGCCGGTTGCCGACAAAACGCCGGTTGGGGTTCAAATCTTCTTCAGTCGGGAAATGCCTGTTTTTGCGAAGTTCGATACGCGATTCGGCATATTTTACAAGTTCGACAGGCAAAGCCAGTAAAAGGTGATATAAATCGTAAGTTTTCTGGAGACTGAAAAAGAGTTCTTTTTCGGTGTTGTTGATTGATTTATCGGGCGAAGTATAGAACGCATATAAAATCTGAAGTACCTTAATTCGAATTATTCGTCTGCTAATCATTGTATTAGAACCAGTTAAAAATAGAACTGGCAAAGATATACTTTTTTATTAATCCGGTTTGTTTGGATGTTGAATATTTTCTGTTTCTGTTTTGTCCGAAACATTTTTTTTACCTGGAAACCCGGTATTTCCTTCTGGTCCGTCCTCGGGTTCGTCTTCCCATTCCATTTTTTGTCGTTGAGGTCCCTGTTTCCGGTAGAAAGCAGAAAGTACCAGCCCGCTGACGGCTCCCCAAAAGTGGCTTTCCCACGATATTTCAGGGTCAATGGGGAAAATTCCCCAGAACATGCTGCCGTATAAAAAAGCAACGATCAACCCGATGGTGAGCAGGCGTACGTCGTTCCGGAAAATTCCGCTGAAAAATAAAAAGGAAGCAAGTCCGTATACCAATCCGCTTGCCCCGATATGCCAGGCTTCGCGGCCTCCTAACCAGACACACAGCCCGGAGAGAAAAAATAGCAGGAGAAAAATACGATAGGCCAGTTTTCTGTAGAAATAAAAAAGCGCCGACGAGAGAATGAAAAACGATACCGTATTTGCTCCCAGGTGTTTGAAATCGCTGTGAATAAAAGGTGAGAGCAAAATGCCCGGAAGCCCTTTCCAATGCAACGGAAATACTCCGAGGGTCGTAAAATCCAGTTCAAAAACTGTTTCAATTAGTTCTGTCAGCCAGAACGCAATGACAAAGAGGGTAGGGAAGAGCAGGCTGTACCTGAAGATTTTCTTTTCCAGTTTCTTGTCGACCGGATCGGGACGGTACGGAAAATAATTGAAAAGCCTCACGAAACCAATGATTTTAGTAAGGATACAAATTCATAAATATCGCTTTCCTGCGTATCGAAAGAGCAAAGCCATCGAACTTCCGAGAGTGCTTCGTTCCAGATATAAAAGAAATATTTTTCCTGAAGTTTCGGGATTATCTCACGGGGGACAATGGCAAATATTCCGTTCGCATCTACCGGTTGGGTGATTGTCACCTGTGGAATACGGGATACTTCGGCTTCCAACAGTTTGGCCATTCGGTTGGCATGTGCTGCATTCTGTCGCCAGAGACTGTCTTCAAAATAGGCAGTAAACTGGCCGGCTACAAAACGCATTTTTGAATACAACTGCATACTCTGTTTGCGGATGTACTTAGTGTTTTTTGTTAGTTCCGGGTTGAAAAAAAGAACAGCTTCACCCATCATCATCCCGTTTTTAGTGCCTCCGAACGAGAGCACATCGACACCTGCATCGCGGGTAAAAGTGCGGAACGGCAATCCAAGCGCAACGGCGGCATTGGCAATACGGGCACCGTCAACATGCAGGTACATACCATGGACATGCGCTAAATCGGCAAGGGCTTTTATTTCTTCCGGAAAATACAGGGTTCCCATCTCGGTGACCTGTGAAATTGAGATTACACCCGGTTGTGCATGGTGTTCAAAACCGAACCCCTTTAGATGAGGCCGTACTTGTTCCGGCGTAATTTTTCCGTTACAGGTTTCAACCGGAAGCAGTTTACAGCCGGTGAATTTCTCGGGGGCGCCACATTCGTCTTCGTGAATATGTGCGGTTTTGGCACATATTATCGAGTTAAACGGGCGGGTCAGGCTTGACAAACTCAATATATTGGCGCCTGTCCCGTTGAATACAAAAAATACTTCCGTGTTGTTGCCAAATTCATTTTTAAACAAATGGATGGCCTGTTCTGTAAACGGGTCGTTGCCGTACCCGGTCACATGTCCCTTGTTCACTTTCTCTAATGCTTTCAAAATCTGCGGATGGACACCCGAATTATTGTCGCTGGCAAATCCCCTTTTCATTTCGTACCTTATTTATAATGAATATAATAAGAGGCTGAACTCTGTGGAGACAGCCTCTTGTTGATCCTAATTAAAACCTAACTAAACCAAACTATGACTAAAAAACTAATTTTTTGCAATAAATCCAAGTCCTCCAATGTTTTTATGTACTTCGGGTTCACCTTTGTAAGTAACTTTTCCAACACCTTCAATACGGGCGTCAAGATAATTGGTTGCATATACATATGCAGCGCCGATGCCTTCAATCCTGATCCCTACACGTTCGCATTTCAGGTCTTCCGCATTGATATAGGATGCGCCTGAAACAAGGGCGTCTAAACTGTTACTGACCCCTTCTAAATTAAAACAGACACCGCCTTCGCCAACAACTTTAAAATTAGTTGCCTTTACATCCATTTCAATTTTTGCACCGCCTTCGACATGGACGTAAAAATCCGTGAGTTCGATATATCCGTGAGTCTCAAGTTTTACGCCACCTTCGATATGAAGTTTTTCAAGTTCTGTGAAAGAAATATACAGAATGATTTGATCAAGCGTGAAATGCTTGTCTTTTATTTCAATGTCGAGTACCCCGTCACGGACTTCAACATCAAGATAATCAAAATCGTCTTCGTCTGCTTTTATCCTCAATCCCGGCTTATCCGACTGTTGCAGGATCACTTTAAACCCCCCTTCGAGATGAATGTACCTGAAGTCAGTAATTTCGTAGCTTCGGGTATCCACATCGTCCCAGTTGTCGGGCATTTTTGTGCTTGAGTTGGCATTACAGGCAATCAGGGTGAATATCAAAGCAAAAATTGTCAGATGCTTCATGCTTTTGGATTTTTAGTTTCATTTCCGGCACAAATCTATAAATAGGACCGGACCCATGCAGCAAGTTACCGATAAAATGAGGTTTTTTTTAGGTAAATGCAGGTTTTTACTGAAAATGGGTTTCAGCTTTTTAGTACCGAACGGGCAAACAACAGGCAATACAGCGATACAAAAAAAGCTACGGTAACAACGGTATAATCCATTCCCTCCGTATTTTTTTGCATGAAATAAGAACCCATTGCATAACAGAAACCTGAAAAAAGCATAACAATCATAGGATAGATTATCAGTATGTTACGCGATTTTGAGAGCCTGAAATTAAGGAACCACCAACTTGCGCCGATAACGATAAAAACCATTGCAGGCAGCGGTTTTTCCCGGAAAAAATTCATTCCTGAAAAAGCAAAGGGAATGGCTCCCAGAACATAAAAAACGCGGTGGAGGCTCGCCAATATTTTTGTTTTTTGTTCTGCCTTGCGAATGGAAGGGAAGAAAAAAACGGAATGTTCTGCAGGAAGATCATACTCTTTGGCAAACAAGTCCTGCTCCGACTGCAATATGCCCCTGCTGATGGCTTCCTGTATGGCTGCCTGTGCCGCTTCGGCCTGATAACTTTTCCTTTTCAGGAGGATATCCCGGATTTCAGCATCGCTTAACTCTTTGTATTTCTGCCGAAAATCGATACCCGTGTATATTTCTTTATCTCTGTTCACAAACGGTAAGTTTTTCAGCAAAATTAATTGTTTAAATTTGATGAGCAGGAAAGACTGTTGTTTTATACTAAAAAAAGAAGCGATGTACAATTTTACATTTTATAATCCGGTGAAAATATTGTTTGGGAAAGGCACTATTCCTGAAACCGGGGGAGAAATCCCGCAAGGTGCAAAAGTATTGATGACCTACGGAGGTGGAAGTATCTTTAAAAATGGCGTATACGATCAGGTTAAAGGGTCATTGAAGAATTTTGAAGTGCTTGAATTTGGCGGTATCGAGCCTAACCCGCGTTATGAAACACTGATGAAAGCAGTAGAGATGGTGAAAAATGAGAAGATTGATTTTCTGCTTTCGGTCGGGGGCGGTTCGGTACTCGATGGCACAAAGTTTATCGCGGCGGCTGTTTTCTATCGGGAAGGCGACCCCTGGGATATTTTAGCCAGACGGGTACAGGTGGAAAAGGCGCTGCCTATTGGCGCTGTTCTCACTTTGCCTGCTACCGGGTCCGAGATGAACGGGAATTCGGTGGTTACCCATGCAGGTTTGCAGGAAAAATTGAGTTTTAGTTCTGATTTGGTAATACCAAAATTTTCGGTGCTCGACCCGGAAGTAATATGTTCGCTGCCCGACCGCCAGGTGGCCAATGGTATTGTTGATGCCTTTGTGCATGTAATTGAACAATACCTGACCTATCCGGTCAATTCGCCCATTCAGGACCGTTTTTCCGAGAGCATCTTGCAAACTTTGGTGGAAGAGGGGCCTAAAGTCCTGGCAGATCGTACGGATTACGGTTCGGCTGCCAATTTTATGTGGAGCGCAACCATGGCGCTGAATGGCCTGATTGGGGCTGGAGTGCCACAAGATTGGGCAACCCACATGATTGGCCACGAACTGACCGCTTTTCACGGAATTGATCACGGACGTACCTTGTGTATCGTATTGCCCGGCCTGATGAAGGTTTTTGCCAATCAGAAGAAAACAAAAATTATTCAACTGGGCGAACGCGTGTTTAATGTTTGCGGGGAAAACGATGAACAAAAAATTGAAAATACCATTGCCTCGGTAGTCCGTTTCTTTGAATCGGTCGGGGTCCCTACCCGTTTGTCTGAGTATGGTGTTCCTGTGGCAACGATTGACCGGATTTGTGAACGGTTTGAAAAACGCGGGTATAAAATAGGGGAGAAGGCCAATATCGGCCCTTCCGAAATACGCCGGATATTGGAAGACCGCTTGTAGCCTTTTCTCCCTGCAGATTAAAGTTGTGTAAACAATAAGGAACCGCAGGTTGTTTTTTTATTTTGACTTTAATCATTGAAAGGAGAAAAGATTATGAAGGTTAACGGATTTGTGCAGCCGGTCGGCAATATCCCGAAAATAAACGGGAATACGCGGATTTCAGTAAAAACCGATTTTAACGGGCACGATATGATCGGTGATAACCATATTGCCACTTCGATTGAGACCCCGCTCCGCGATGATGCTTTTGTTTTGAGCGACGAGCAGAAAATGACGATCATCGAGGAAAAGTTTCGTGATATTATGGAAACCATGGGGCTTGACTTAAGCGACGATAGCCTGAACGGAACGCCTCAACGGGTTGCGAAGATGTTTGTTAAAGAAATATTTTATGGTCTGGACCCGAAAAATAAACCGAAGATTTCTGTTTTTGAAAATAAGTTTAAGTATGGGGAAATGTTGGTCGAGAAGAACATCAGCCTCAATTCAACTTGCGAACACCACTTTCTCCCCATCACCGGGAAGGCGCATGTAGCCTACGTTTCGAGTGGCGAGGTGGTTGGTTTGTCAAAAATTAACCGGATCGTGGATTATTTTGCACGCCGCCCTCAGGTGCAGGAACGCCTCACGGTGCAGATCGCAAACGAGTTGAAAAAGATACTGAAAACCGAAGATGTTGCCGTTCTGATCGATGCCAGGCATCTGTGCGTATCGTCGCGCGGCATTCAGGATGAAGGGAGTTCGACTGTAACCGCTGAATATAGTGGCGTTTTTAAAGATGTTCAGAAACGGGACGAGTTTCTGAAATATATTTCGATATAAAACCATTTTGTATTTTCATTTTGCAGAAATGAGAAATAAAACAGCTTATCGGGAATGATAATGAATAACCGGTAATGATAAGATTAAGGGCATTGAAAGTAAAAAAAGCCACTCCCTTTCGGAAATGGCTTTCTGTATGGTTGATGATCGAAATTTCTTAGAATCCGTTGATGATCTGGATAAAATCTTCTGCTTTTAATGAAGCGCCGCCAATCAAACCGCCGTCGATGTCGGGCTGAGAGAACAATTCAGCAGCATTTTTTGCATTGCAGCTACCTCCGTAAAGGATCGAAGTTTCTTCGGCAACAGCAGCACCAAATTTATCAGCGATCAGGTTACGGATATAGGCCAGCATATCCTGAGCCTGTTGTGTACTTGCAGTAACGCCTGTTCCGATGGCCCAGATGGGTTCGTAAGCAATTACCAGTTTCAGGAATTCTTCAGCCGACAAGTTGAAAATGGTTTCGTCCAATTGTTTTTTTACAAAATCATTTTGTGTTCCGGCTTCGCGGACTGACAACGGTTCACCGCAGCAATAAATAGGAGTGAGGCCGTTTGCAAGAGCAAGAGCTACTTTCTTATTCAGTGTTTCGCTGGTTTCGTTGTAGTATTCACGACGTTCGGAATGGCCTAAAATAACGTACCCGGCGCCGGTTGATTTTACCATGGCAGCAGAAACTTCACCGGTGAAAGCGCCTTTTGCTTCGGCAGCACAGTTTTGCGATGCAACATTGACCCTGTTGGCATCAACACTGGCAACAACACTCGTGAGATGGGTAAAAGGAGTTCCCAAAACTACCACTACATCTTTGTTACCTTCTTTGGCAACCAATTCGTTAACTGCTTTTGCAAGCTCAATGCCTTCCTGAACTGTAGTGTTACATTTCCAGTTGCCGGCAACTATCTTTTTTCTCATTATGACTTGGTTTTTAATGTGTTTTTGTTGAATGGGCGCTAATTTATAAAAAGCATTTGAACCACAGGGAATCTCTTCCGTTTTAATAAAGGTTTTAACCATAGTTTAACAACATAAAGACGATTGAATGATACGGGATGTACGACGATGGCCCGGTTGAAAAATGAGGTCGTCCTGACTGATTCAAAAAATTATTTTTCCGGTTTTTTATAACAGGTAAAAATCATGCCGGGATAAAGGAAAAAAAATTAGGTTTGTAAAAAATCAGAAGTTATGGCAAATGTAGGAACAAATTATATGGGGCTTAAGCTGAAAAGCCCGATTGTGGTGGCCAGTTCAGGCCTGACCAATACCGTAGAGAAAATCAGGGAACTGGAAGCGGCAGGCGCCGGGGCGGTTGTCCTGAAATCGTTGTTTGAGGAACAGATCAATGCGGAGGTAGATCATCTGATCAACAAGGATCCTCAGAATTTATACCCCGAAGCTGAAGATTATATCTGGAATTACACGAGGAACAATTCTGTTACGAAGCATATTGAATTAGTCAAAGAGGCAAAAAAAGTAGTTTCTATCCCGGTTATTGCAAGCATCAATTGTGTGTCGGACAAAGAATGGACGGATTTTGCAAAGGAACTTGAGCAGGCTGGTGCCGATGCGTTGGAATTAAACCTTTTTATATTGCCGGTGCAGCGGCAGAAATCTTCTGCCGAAATAGAGCAGATGTACATTAATGTACTTACAAAAGTGAAAAAGATAGTAAAAATCCCGGTTTCAATAAAAATCGGTTTTTATTTTACCAGCATAGTTTCAATGGCCGACCGGCTTTCAGGGGCCGGAGCCAGCGCTATTGTGGCGTTCAACCGTTTTTATGAACCGGATATCGATATAAATAATCTTGAAATAGTCCCTGCCGAAGTTTTTAGCTCCCCTGCTGATATCCGCCGTTCGTTACGTTGGGTCGGAATTTTGTCGGCTGCTGTCCCGAACCTTCATATTGCAGCGTCGACCGGCATTCACGACAGCGAGGCAGTGATCAAACAGTTGCTGGCCGGTGCACAGGTTGTCCAGCTTTGTTCAGCTTTATATATCAACGGGGCACAACAAATAGCCGGAATACTCGGCGAGCTGACTAACTTCATGAAAAAGTGGAACTTCAAGGCTATTGATGATTTCCGGGGGCGTTTATCGTATAAAAATATTCCCGATCCACAACTGTACGAACGGTCGCAGTTTATGAAATATTTCTCCGGGAAAGGCTGATCTTTGACAAATATTGTGCGGTTTTTCGGGGTATGTTCAAAAAGATTTCCTCTCAAAAGCTGTTACTCATCAGAAAGTTTTGGCAGAAATCCGATGATTTCGGCCAATAACTGTTTTTTCTGTTCATCTGCCTGAAGCAGGGCCGTCTCCATTTTGCCGGTTTCCGAATCTAACATCTCTGCTGAAATTTTTCCCTCCATGTTAATAATCACGGAGTAAGCCTCAAAAGCGAGTTCCAGCTCTTCGCCAATCAGCAGGTCGACAAATACCGGCAGGGCGGAACTGAAATCGAGCCCGTTTTCCCAGCATACCGACACTAACTGTTTACGTTCGTTCAGGTATTTTTCGTTTTGGATGGCATCTAACAAATACGGTATTATTTCCCCGTGTTTAATGTCGGCCAGTAAATTCGTAATTTTCACCTTGATCTCAGGAGTTTTCGATGAATGCAAAAGCTCGATCAGCGCGGGAATATACGATATGTTGCCCGAATCGCGTAATTGCCCGATCGTTTCAATGACCAGGTCGGGATTGGGCGAATTCAGGTTCCAGATAATTTGCGGGTTGGGCTTTGGTAGTTTGCTTTCTGTCATGTTCGCATTGCATTATTAAATTGCAAATTTAGCATTTTCGGACAGATGCCGGAACATATCAGGCTCCGGTTTGTTGAACAGATTCATTAGTTTTGCATATTCAAACCCAAAAGATGGACAAGGCAAAAGAACTGGGAACGGCCAACATCCCCCGGCTAATGTTAAAATATTTTATCCCTGCTTTCATTGGCGTTTTTGTCAATGCCCTGTACAATATTGTGGACCGTATTTTTATTGGACAGGGAGTTGGGTCGCTTGCCCTGAGCGGTATTTCTGTTATTTTTCCGGTAATGCTGATTGTAATGGCCTTCGGGATGCTGATTGGCATTGGTGCCGGAGTGCTGGTTTCGATCAATATGGGAAGGCGCGACATGGCAAAAGCCGAGAAAGTACTGGGCAACAGTTTTATCCTGATGATATTGGTTTCCCTGGTTATTACCGTGGTTGGTTTTGCTGTTAAAGGCCCGATGTTACGGTCGTTTGGCGCAACATCCGAAATGATTGGTTACGCGAACGATTATCTGAATATTATCTTATTGGGCACTGTTTTTCAGGTAGTGGGTTTTTCACTCAATGCAGTGATCCGTTCGGAAGGAAATGCCCGGGTAGCCATGTATTCCATGCTGATCAGCGCCGGAACGAACCTGATACTTGACCCGATTTTTATTTTCGGGTTTGGATGGGGGGTAAAAGGGGCCGCATATGCAACGGTTATTTCCATGATGGTACTGATGATATGGGTTTTGTTGCATTTCAAAAGCAACCGGTCGGTAGTGAAAATGCGGTCGAAATATTTCAGCCTCGATAAGCGGATAATTGTTGAGATACTGGCAATCGGGATGGCGCCTTTTGTGATGCAGGTTGCCAACAGCTTTGTTCAGGGCCTTCTCAATAAAACGCTGGTTTCTTTTGGTGGTGACCTTGCTGTTGGGGCGATGGGGATCATCAACAGTGTGCTGACTTTGGTAGTGATGTCGGTAGTGGCCATTAATATGGCTTCGCAACCAATTATCGGTTTTAATTTCGGTGCCAGCCAGGGCTACAGGGTCAAAGAAACATTGCGGATTGCCATAATTGCTGCTTCGGCGCTCACTTTCGCAGCTTTTGTTTTGATCCAGCTTATTCCCGGACCGATTATCCGTTTGTTTGAATCGAAAGATGGGAATTTGTTGGAAATGGGACGAAACGGCCTGCGTATCGCTGTTCTTGCCTTGCCGGTAGTTGGGTTTCAGGTGGTTGCCGGTAACTTTTTCCAATCGGTCGGAAAGGCAAAAATTGCCACGCTCCTGACCCTGCTGAGGCAGGTGTTTTGCCTGATCCCGCTATTGCTTATCTTTCCTCCTTTATTCGGTTTAACGGGCATCTGGATGGCCCTCCCTGTTTCCGACAGCGTTTCGGCAATAATTGTGACCCTGTTCCTTCGCCGGGAATGGAAACGCTTAGGCCCCGGTGCCGGACCATCTGGGAACGTTACTATGTGAAAAATTCAGGGATTATTTTGCCGAAAAATATTTCTTCCCCAAAAAATAGCTGGAAATGAAAATCCAGCTATTTTTATATTCCTGAAAGCTGGTTATCAACTGACAATCTGAATCACCAATCTGGTCGCACTATGGCAAATGTAATCATCGGAATCCACGGATTGGGCAATAAGCCGCCCCGTACAATGCTCGAAAATTGGTGGAAACTGGCCATGATAGAAGGCTTGGAAAACGCAAATCTGAAAACCGTTTTACCGAAGTTTGAAATGGTTTATTGGGCGGATGTGATGTATGACAGACCTTTGGATGAATCGGAAACCCATGTTGAAAGCCCGTATTTTTTGGATGAAAAATACGTGAAGGGGATGAAAGTGGATTCGGTAGAAGACCACAGCCTGCGTATGAAAGTAGTCGATTTTCTGGGACGCCAATTAAACCGGATATTTCTGAATGAAGATTTTACCCTGAACTATTCGTTTATTACCGATACCCTTGTGCGGAAATATTTCCGTGACCTTGAAATATATTATTCGGAAGGCAGTGCGCCTTTCGATAGTTCCGGACAGAAGGCAAAAGACCTGATCCGCGGACGGCTCCTTCAGGTATTGGAGAAATACCATAAAGACAACATTATGCTGATTGCCCACTCAATGGGATCGATCATTGCATTTGACGTACTGACTTTTTTAGCGCCCCACCTCAATATTCATACGCTTGTAACCATCGGTTCACCGTTAGGCCTGCCGATTGTGGTCAGCAAAATTGCGGCAGAACAAAAGCAAATAAAAACACAGGAAAACCATATGGTCACCCCGCCGGGAATAGTGGGGTGCTGGTATAATTTTTCGGATATTCAGGATGGTGTGGCTTTCGATTACAAACTATCTGATAATTTCATGGAAAACAGCTATGGGGTGAAGCCTGCCGATTTTCTGGTTCGAAATGACTATGCCGTAAACGGGGTTTCCAATCCACACAAATCGTTCGGGTATTTGCGGACACCCGAATTTGCAGGCCTGCTGAACGAGTTTATATTATCTGAAAAACTTACACTAAAAGAAAAACTGGTTCGTCGATCTTCTCAGTTTATTTCCCGGTTTAGATCCTTTCTTGAAAAATAGAAAAAGTAAATATACACATACAATCCCGGGCAAATGGCATTTTGGAATTTCCCCGGGATTGCATGATCACCATACCCTGGATCTACTTCAAAACAACTTCTTTTGTTTTTTCTCCATTGGTTACGGTGGCTTTGTCGTCGCAGCTACCATCTCCGTAATCCATAGTAACTTTTTTAGCGTTGGCCCTTGTGATTTCAACAACACCGGAAACAATATAGCTGCAATCGCCTTTTCTGACTAATGGTTGAACAATTGTTCGTGAATAACTTGTCTGGTCAGAACGGACGACATTGCTTGACCCGGTAATTTGAATAATGTCATCCGAACGGTCAGTTGAGGTGGCAAATCCTGCAATGAAGGATCGGACATGGTTCGATGTCCGGTGTACAGATTTACCTTCAGCCCTGGTAATGGTAATATCTTCGTTCCAGGTAAAAGATTGGATATTATCAGCCACTCCGTTGTTGGTACTAATCCTATTGCCGGCCATTGCGACACCGGCGACCGTAAAATCTTCAAAAGTCATCGTTCTTTGGGCTCCTGCCTGGTTCCATGGTGCGCTTTTTACAACAATAACCTTTCCTGTTTTTAACTTGCCATCTTTATCGGTGCACCCGGTGCCATAGTCAATGGTCATGGTAAGCGGAAACGTTTTGCCGCTGCGTGTAATGGTTGGGCATGTCGGTTCGGCTACTGCTGATTTTAAATTGCTTTCATCCAAATCAGCTAACATTTCAATGTTCTGTACCACATTGTCAATCAGCATCAGGTCATGGTTGTCGTCTACTGCAATTTGTACCGACTCCTTGTCGAAAACTGTCATGTCGTTTTCATTTTTTTCGCAGGCAATAAAGGAAAAACCAACCGTTATTGCCATAATCAACGTTTTTAATTTCATAAACTTCGATTTTAATTTGCAGGTTAGATAAAAATTATCAGTTAGACTGAATATCATTCAAAAAGTTTAATGTGACAAAACGTTTTCTCGTGAGAATATTTCCGGGCTTTTTTCTCCGGGCAGGTAAGAATGAGATGGTATTTATAGAAATAAAAAAGAATTAAACGGACGTATCCCAGTTTAGCAACCGCTGTTCACCTTCTAATGCCCGTATGCCGGTTACATCCTGGCTGACTTCGATAGTCCCTTTGTACATTCCCTGTTCATCGCGCAACGCGAAATAGCGGATGTGGATGAAGCGGCTTTTTACCCGGAGCCAGAAATCGGCATGGTTGCGGGTGCCGCTCCGGAATGCCCCGATAATTTCGTCGACTATATGCACGCTTTCACGGGGGTGGCAATTTTGTACTTTCCGCCCGATAACCGCTTTTGAACGAGGAAATATCCGGTGTATGGGAGCTGAGAAATAACGTACTTCGTCGTTTTCATCAACAAATGTGATATCGACCGGAAGGTTTTCAAACATTAGTCTCAGTTGGGCGGGCGTGAGAAAACCCGTTCCCAGGTCAACCATGTTGCATGTCTCATTCAGGCTGTCATTTGCGCCTTGCATGCCGGAACCTGAAGCCTGGATTTTTTCAATGTAACACCAGCCAATCTCTTCACTCTGGCGGAGCATTTCATCCCAACTGTCTTTCGGAATAGCCCGGAACGCTACCGGATAAAGGATTTGTTCTTCCCTGAAAATAATGGGTAGCACAACAAAAAACAGGTCGCCCAACGCTTTGTTTAACACTGGCAAATCGGGCGTTGTTCCGTTCAGTAGTGCGGCAATGGTTTTCAACAGCCTCCGGAAATCGTCGTGAAACGACCACATGAGCTGTAAACAGCGATATTGCGGGAAAGTATTTTCGACGTATGGGAAAAGGATATTTTCTTTTTTGATGTAGTGCAGTTCGTATGCTTCAAGGGAATGTACCAGGGTTTTTATTCTCTGAGAATCCGGATTTTTAGTTTTTGAAATGGTTTTTATTTCCATTTTCAGTTCCTCCATGATCTTCTCAACAGCCCGGTTTTCGAGCATCAGGTAATAGAGAAAATGACCTTCTCCGGGTTTTTCCCATTCGCCTGCTTTCAGCGATTTGTAAAATACATTCAGTAATTTTCCAATGTTGGCTTTTACTTTTTCAAAAGGGATGTCCTCCTGTAGCAGCTGGTCAATTACCTGCATAGTCTCGCGGTCGGTCACTGTGCTGGTCAATGACTGGTAGGTGGGGTACAGGTTTTTTGCATTTCCGGTTACGATCAGTTCACGGGAGAAAATCAGCAGGTTTTCGAGGCGGTCTGATGTATTGTTCAAAAATTCCGACATAGTAAAAATAAAAAAGTGTCCTTCAGCAAAAATAAGCCAAAGGACACTCCAAAGTTACGATGAATGTAATTTATTTCTTTTCAATGCTCCATCCGCCTTTCAGCCCAAAGATGAACCAGGCTAAGGAAACTGTTCCGAGCGCGAATATGGTATCACCGATAGCCCGGAGCCATTTCAGCGTAAGCATGTGTGGCTGGTTGAGGAATTCGGCAGAACGGGCATACCATAGCCCCTCGTTTACACTGGCCACCGTTTGCAGTAAGCCGATCGGAAGCACGCTGATAAGTACCATCAGTGCCAGCCCGATGTTGATGTTCCAGAATGCAAATCTGAGCCATTTTTCTTTCCAGATAACTTCCGTGTTCATGTCGCGGAGTACGAACAGCATCAGGCCGATACCCAGCATTCCGTAGACGCCGAACAGTGCTGTGTGGCCGTGCACGGGTGTGGTGTTTAATCCCTGCATATAGTACAATGCTATCGGTGGATTAATGAGGAACCCGAATATCCCGGCTCCGACTAAGTTCCAGAAAGCTACGGCAATAAAGCTGTAAATCGGCCATTTGTACGCTTTTATCCAGTCGGAACTGCGGCTAATCCTCAGGTTGTCCCAGGCTTCGTAGCCCATTAGGACCAAAGGAACTACTTCTAACGCGCTAAATGTTGCCCCCAGCGCCATAATAGCGGTTGGCGTGCCGGTAAAATACAAATGATGGAAAGTCCCTAATATTCCCCCGGAAAGGAAAATAATGGTGGTAAAAAGCACTGCTGTGGTTGCTGTTGCTACTTTCACAATTTTCATCCGCACAAACAGGAAAGAGGTAACCACCACGGCAAATACTTCAAAAAATCCTTCCACCCAAAGATGGACTACCCACCAGCGCCAGTATTCGGCGATGGCCAGGTTGGTTTGACGGCCCCACATTAGCCCGGCTCCGTAAAATGCAGCTATCGCAATGGTCGAAATGAGGAACATAATCAACAGGTTCCTGTTTTCGGAACGCAGTTTTAGTGCCGGCCACATGGCACGGCCCATCAGGAACAGCCAGATGACTAACCCAACAAAAAGGAACAACTGCCAGAAACGGCCCAGGTCAACGTATTCGTATCCCTGATGTCCAAACCAGAAGTTTTCAACTAAGCCGAGTTTTTGCATCACGCCCATCCACTGTCCCAGCAATGAACCAACCACAATAATCAGCAATGCGATAAACAGGAAGTTGACGCCCAACCGCTGGAATTTAGGTTCATGCCCCGAAATGGCAGGTGCGTAATACAATCCGGTAGCCAGCCACGAAGTGGCGATCCAGAAAATGGCGATTTGTACGTGCCAGGTACGCGAAATGGAGTAGGGGAGCCAATCAGCCAACGGAATCCCGTAAAAGGCCTGGCCTTCCACTCCGTAATGGGCTGTGATAACCCCCAATACGATTTGTACCACAAACAAAGCGGAAACTACCCAGAAATATTTTAATGTCGCCCGTTGTGAGGGAGTTTGTGTTGCTTTTACCTGCGGGATTTCGGGATCAGGACTTTCTTCTTCGCGTTTCCGGGCATAATACCAGACCATCAGACCAATGCCTGCCAGAAGAATGATCACGCTGAAACCGGTCCACAAGATCATGGAACTGGTAGGGCTGTTAGCTACTAATTCCTCGGCGGGCCAGTTGTTGGTATACGAAATGTCCTGTCCCGGCCGATTGGTTACGCAAGTCCACGAAGTCCAGAAGAAGAAGGCATTCAGCAAACGGGCACGTTCCGTGTCTTTCAGCACATTGGCCGGGATAGCATAGGCATCGCGCAGGTCGTGAAGCGCGGGGTCGTCGGTAAACAACCGTTTGTAAAAATCGCTGTTCGAGGCAATGGCTTCGGCCCTCAGACCGGAAACAGTAAGGACCCCTGTTTGCGCATCGTACCGGTTGGTACGCAGATCGTTTTGCAACAATACTTTCAATGCAGCCTGCCGGTCGTTGGTCAGCTGATCGTAAAGGCTGCTGTCGTTTTGCTGTGCCAGTTTGTCCAGCATAAATACAGCTTCTTTGTGCAGCCAGTCGGCGCTCCAGTCGGGAGCCTGGTAGGCGCCATGCCCCCAGATAGTCCCTACTTCCTGGCCTCCCATTGATTGCCAGACATTCTGGCCATCTTTAATATCCTGCCCGGTGAAAAGAACTTTTCCTGATTCGGTGACTACTTTTTCAGGAATAGGTGGGGCCTGACGGTAAATTTCGCTGCCATAATACAGCAACACGCCAAACGAGATTACCATGACGGCAATAAAACCAATCCATAGATTTCGTGTCTTCATTTTTGTGCGAATTTAATTTATAGTTAGATGTTTATCAGTGTTATAAGAGATACATTTGTTCCAATAGCCGGATACCTGTTGCTGTTTTAAAATATTTATCACGGATACTTTTTACGGTCTTTTTGTCCATCGTGTCTTCAAAAATGTTTGTTAAAAAATCAGCTTCTATCAAAATTTGAAAATCGGGGCCATCAATTTTTGCGTAACTGTGGTGGTTCCCGATCAGGTAACAAACCCGGTTGATTGTTTCGGGTTCTACGCTTAACTGTTTTAATATTTCCCGGGCAATCGGGGGACCTTCAATTTCCTGATATTTCCCGGCACACGATTGATATTTTTGCTCTGCTGCCGGAATGCCTATGTCGTGCAAAATTGTAGCCAGATTGACAATTTCCAGTTTGGCCTCAGGCAGGTTTTCTTTTTCTGCAATCAGATTGGCAAAAGCATAGACTTTCAGGGCATGATTGATCCTTCGGACATCGTTTCCGAAGTAATCTATCATTTTTACGGTCGTTTCAGTAACACACATGATGCTATTTTTACATTCTCTATTTCAGATAGATAGAGGCCAGAAAATCAATTTTTGCAATCAAATTTTCAGCGTTGAACTCCGTATCGGTCCCTTTTTCCACCTCTGCAAACTCGTTCAGCAATTCTTTTTGTTCCTCCTGGCTAAAAATCTGGTCGGCCATCCGGAACAACACATTGTTTTCTTTGGCAATGTGGTTTTGCAGCAAAAAAGCATACCCGTTCATGTTTTCATAAATTATTTGGGTTGCTCCGGAATTTCCTTCTTTTAGTTTTTCTATACCTTCCTGGATAGCTTTTACATAGTTGCGCCCCTGTACATGTTCGTGCAGCATGACAACTACCGGTCCCTGTTCGGGCGAAAAGCCTTTCTTGCCCATTAACGGGAACAGCAAATCTTCTTCTTTGGCATGGTGCAAACCGTCGGCAAATTTGCGGATCAGGTTTACCACTAACTCAAAGTGGGCAATTTCAACGCTTCGTTTTTCTTCCATGGCCAGCATAATGTCTGTCAGCCGGAGGATATGGACATGATCGTTTTCTAAGTTTTGTGTGGCCGTGCTCATTGCATTATTGTTTTGCGAGGATGATTGCTTTGGGGAACAAGATGTTATTTTCTAAATGAACATGGGTATGCAGGTCGTCTTCAAATTCTTCGAGCAGTTTAAATGCTACCCGATAAGTGTTGCAGGCATCTTCCGGCAGGGCGTACCCGTTGGTGATTTCATTGATTTTGTCCATTGCCTCGCCCGCAAATTCATGTTCGCCGTTCATGCGTGAAATCTCAATAACAATAGTTGTTTTGGCGCCACGGGTGCCGTTTTTCATCACTTCTTTGATCGCCGGGAAAAGCACCTCTTCTTCCTGTTTCAGGTGTTGCAGCAATTCGCGGTTGATCTCGTGGAACAACGATGCTACCTCGATAATTTCAGGATGGTTCTCACCGTGAACATAGGCAATTTTCTGTGTGTAATGAACCAGTTCGGGTAAGGTTTTCAGTACATATTTGTGATGTGTGTTGACAATGTAATCTGCCAGAAAGCCCAAATCCCAGTTTTTAAAATCGTGATGCTGAGATGGTGTACTCAATTCGAGTTCATTTAGTTCGAGCGTCAATTTCTGTACATCGACGTTTTTTTCATTGCAGGCTACTTCTATACTTTTATTTCCACCACAGCAAAAGTCGATCCCCGCCTGTTTAAATATTGCGGCTGCACGGTAATCATCGGCCACGATCTGGCCTATTGTCCTTTGTTTCAATGCTTCTGTTGTCATATATTACTATTTTATAAGATTTTCGGATGTAAAAGTATAAAATATTTTTAAAAGACAAAAAGGTCTTTTAGTAAATTTTGAAAATATTTTCTATTTTTGTTGAAAATTTTTCAGGTAGATGAGTTTCGAGTATTGAGAAATGAGCATTGAGAAATGAGTATCGAGTATCAAAGATCGGAAATCGAGTATCACGTACCGGGAATCATGGAACCTGTGTTGAGGACAAAGACTAACGCGATATATATTAATGTTTAACAAAGAAACAGAATACGCGCTCCGGGGACTGGTTTATATCCAGCATCAGAATTACCAGGGATTACGCCCTGGCATTGAGGAGATTGCCCGGGAAATTGAGGCGCCACAGGCTTTCACCGCAAAAATTCTGCAACGGTTAGTACGGTTAGGTTTTGTCAACTCGACCAAAGGTAAGGGTGGGGGATTTCATTTTGATGAGTCGAAACCTGATTTGTCGCTGAAACAGTTGATTTTGTCGATGGAAGGAGGGCGCATATTAGATGGCTGTGGTTTTGGAATGAAACATTGCGATGCCGAACACCCTTGTCCGTTGCACGATCAATATGGCCCCATCCGGGAAGCGCTTAACAGGTTAGTGAGCGAAGAGACGATCCAAAGCCTGGCCCGGAGATCTGATTCGTTGTTTAAGGTTTTAAATATGAGGTAGTTATGATGTTGAATAAAAAATTACGGTTGCCTGCTGCGGTTTTCCTATTTGTATTTTTTCTGTTGGGAATGGTGCAGTGGAAAATGGCGGACAACCCGATCCTGATCGCGGAACGTTTCTGGAAAGGGGCCGGATGGGTACAATTGGGGTTGATTGCCCTATATGGCGCTTTCGTGGCCTGGAAAATGCAGGACCCGACGAATGTACCGCAATGGCGGCGCATTACCTGGACACTTTTTTCAATCGTATTTTTTGCTCAATTGGGACTGGGTTTGTTGGGCGCCGAAAAGTTCCTGATGACTGGAAAACTGCACCTGCCTATCCCCATGATGATAGTGGCGGGCCCGTTGCACCGGATGCAGTTGTCGTTTATGACCATTCTTTTTATCAGTACCATCATTCTTACCGGCCCGGCCTGGTGCAGCCATTTGTGCTATTTTGGCGCGATGGATAACCTGGCCGCACAGGGAAGGGGCAAAGCTGCAAAGCTGAAAAACCAGCGAGCCATCAAATCTACGGTACTGATATTGGTGGTGGCAGCAGCTTTAGGTTTGCGTTGGTTCAATGTGCCAACGCTTGCAACCACCCTTATTGCAGTGGCTTTTGGGTTGACCGGAATTGGTGTGATGATCTTTTTTTCGAGGAAGCATAAAAAAATGGTACACTGCACTTTGTATTGCCCGATTGGTACGGTGGTCAACCTCACCAAGCCTGTCAACCCGTTCCGGATGTATATTGATTTAAATTGCGATTTGTGCATGAAATGTACCAGTTATTGTAAGTACGACGCGCTGGGCGTTCGGGATATAAAAAATAAAAAGCCCGGGTTTAATTGTACCTTATGTGGCGATTGCCTCACGGCTTGCCGGCATAACTCGATCAAATACAAATTTTTCAACTTAAGCCCACAGGCTTCCCGGAACCTGTATTTGTTCCTGACCATTTCGCTACATGCAGCATTTCTGGCGCTGGCAAAAATTTAAAAAGAACAGGAAAATGATCTATTCAAACGAAAAAATAAGACGACAAGACCGCTTACTGAATGAAGAAACTGCCCGTTCATTGTTGAATAATGGCGAATACGGCGTGCTTTCGATGCAAACGCCGGAGGGTGGGGGATATGGGATACCGGTCAATTTTGTGTGGGATGGCGCCCGCTCCATTTATCTGCACTGTGCGCCTGAAGGTGAGAAATTGCGCTGCATTGCATCCTGTAACCGGGTTTCGTTTTGTGTGACCGGAGAAACGAATGTAGTATCAAACAAATTCACGACCGGGTATGAAAGCATTGTCCTGAAAGGTGAAGCAAGTACCGGGCTTCGGGAAGAAGAAAGACGAACGGCCTTGAAACTTTTTATCGTGAAATATTCTCCGGAAGACACAGAAACAGGGTTAAAATACATTGAAAAATCGTTCCACCGCACCGAAATCATCCGCTTAGATATGTATGAGTGGACGGGGAAATGCAAACGGGTAAAATAAATCATCATTTATTGGGATTGATTTTCTGAAATTGCATAACTTTCTTTACACAGGAGGATTTATTTTCAGTTTATACATTAATTGATACGATATGAGTGAATTAATCAACAACTCGGAAAAACGGAAAGAGCTGCTGAAACATATGATTTTGCAGCTTCATAGTGGCGAAGCGCCTGAATTGGTAAGGAAACGGCTGATTGACCTGTTGCAGGCGGTCCCGTACGACGAAGTGGTGGAAGTGGAACAGGAACTGATTGCCGAAGGTTTGCCGGTGGAAGAAGTACTCCGGCTTTGCGATATCCATTCGATGGTACTCGACGGTCATATCGACCAAAGCGGTGCCCAACCGGTTCCTCCGGGGCATCCGGTCGACACGTTCAAAAAAGAAAACAGGGAACTTGAAAGAGTAATTAACGATCTGAACCTGCTTTTCGACCAGGTAAAAATGCTGAAAGAAGAAGAACTGACCGGCTGGCTCATCGCAGTACACGGCAAATTCAACAGTCTGATGGATGTCGATAAACATTATCAGCGCAAAGAGTATCTGGTTTTTCCTTTTCTTGAAAAAAACGGGATCACCGGGCCACCCAAAGTGATGTGGGGAAAACACGACGAAATCAGGGCTTTGATTAAAGCATCGATTGAAGCGGTGCAGTCGCACGAAGGCATTTCGAAAGATGAGCTTCAAACGCTGATCGACCTGGTGCTTCGTCCGGCTGTAAACGGAGTGGACGACATGATCGGCAAGGAAGAAGAAATCCTGTTGCCAATGTGCATGGACACGCTGACCGATCAGGATTGGTATGCCGTATACGAGCAAACCATGGAATTCGGTTTCTGCCTGTACGATCCGGAAGAAGAATGGAACCCTGAAAATGTGGAAGTAAGCGAAGTGGCTTTCAACACAAAAAACAGTATTGGCTTGTCGACCGGGAGTTTCAGTTTAGACGAGATGGAAGCTTTGTTCAAAACCCTGCCCATCGACATTACTTTTGTGGATAAGAACGATAAAGTAAAGTTTTTCAGTCTGGGCCCCGACCGTATTTTTACCCGCAACCGGGCCATCCTCGGGCGCGACGTGCGCATGTGCCACCCGCCATCGAGTGTGCACGTGGTCGACCAGATTTTAGAAGACTTCCGGAGCGGAAAGGAAAACAGTGCTGCATTTTGGGTCAATATGCGGGGGCGGTTTATTTACATTGAATACTTTGCCCTTCGCGGTAAAAACGATGAATATCTGGGAACCATTGAATTTACACAGGATTTGACCCATTTGCGCCAGTTGGAAGGCGAACAGCGATTATTGGCCTATTCAAAAAAATAATGATGGACGAAGAAAAACTGTCGATCACACCCAAAACAAAAGTAGGCGAACTGCTCGACCATTTTCCTCAGTTGGAAGTGGTTTTGCTAAAGCTTTCGCCTGCTTTTGCGAGTCTGAAAAACCCGATCCTGCGACGTACGGTGGCCAAAGTCGCTTCTTTGCAACAGGCCGCCGCTATTGGGGGGATGAAAGTAGAAGAATTAGTGAACCAACTGCGGGCTGAAGTAGGTCAGGACCCATTGTTTGGCGATGGCGCCGATTCTGAATACTTAGTAAAAGAACTGCCTGCATGGTTTGATGAAAGCAAAATTATTGCCCGTTTCGATGCACGGGAGATCATCCAGTCGGGAGGCAGCCCCATGAACCGGATTCTCGATGAGACCAAAACATTGAAAAAAGGGGAAATTTACGAATTAGTGACGCCGTTTGTGCCTGCCCCGATTATTGATATGCTTCAAAAGAAAGGGTTTGATATTGTTTCAATGCAAAAAGATGAAGCGGTTGTTACCTGGGTAAAAAAATAAAAGAGGCAATCGCAAACCATGCGATGCCTCTTTTTCTGGTCGGTCTGCGGGGGCTCGAACCCCGGGCCCGCTGATTAAGAGTCAGCTGCTCTACCAACTGAGCTACAGACCGGTTTTTCGGGCACCAAAGGTAATTGTTTATCGGAAACAGGCAAAACATCTTTTGATATTTTTCCTTATTTTCATTCTGGATCGATTGAACAGATGATATATCGTTGGCATGATAATTAAAAAATGTAACTTTGAAACCAGTGTTGTATTAATCAATAAATGACGGTTTGTTATTTCTGAGGAAGCGAATCTGTTTGCCGACAGGCAGGGAATCTCACGATCAGGACTATTTACAACAGATTCTTTACTGCGTTCAGGATGACAAAACCAGGTTCACAACACTATTCTGTAAGTCTGGATCAGGTTTTTTGTGTCGCACCTAAAGAATATAAAGATGAGATCAGGAATAATAACTATTGCAATTTCTTTTTTGCTTTCTGTGAGCGGGTGTTTTGCCCAGGATTCGCTTGCTGTGAAGAACGTTCCGGAGAAAAATCCGAAAGAAAAGACACTTGTTTATAAACTGAATATCAAAGAGAATATAGCCCCGGCTGTCTGGCGGCAAACCCAACAGGCGTTTGATGCAGCCGACAGCCTGCAAGCCGATCTGATACTGATTCATATGAACACTTATGGGGGGACGGTACTGGACGCTGATTCGATCCGCACCAAAATTCTGAACAGTCCAATCCCTGTATATGTGTTTATCGACAATAATGCCGCTTCGGCGGGTGCCCTGATTTCGGTAGCCTGCGACCGTATTTATATGCGCAAGGGCTCGTCGATTGGCGCAGCAACCGTGGTGAATCAAACGGGTGAGAAAATGCCAGATAAATATCAGTCGTACATGCGTTCGATTATGCGGGCTACGGCCGAAGCGCATGGAAAAGATACTATTGTGGAGGGACAGGACACTGTTTTTCGGTGGAAGCGCGACCCGCGTATTGCCGAAGCAATGGTGGACGAAGCGGTTTTTATCGAAGGAATTATTGATACCGGGAAGATACTCACCTTTACTCCTCTCGAAGCGGTCAAACATGGTTTTTGCGAAGGTATTGTTGAAAATGTGGATGAACTGATAGAAGAAGCCGGGTATGAGGATTATGAAATGGTAGAATACAAACCGACCGGGTTGGAACGCCTGATTGGTTTTCTTGTCAACCCGGTGGTTTCCGGTATTCTGATTATGGCTATTCTTGGCGGGATTTATTTTGAGATGCAGACTCCCGGCGTTGGTTTCCCG
Source organism: Prolixibacteraceae bacterium (assembly GCA_034003625.1). Taxonomy (GTDB): domain Bacteria; phylum Bacteroidota; class Bacteroidia; order Bacteroidales; family Prolixibacteraceae; genus GWE2-42-39. The sequence goes on from JAVEYG010000002.1 coordinate 49,577, forward strand.
CTGATAGTGGCCGTATTGGCCGCTATCACTTACTTTGCCCCGTTGTACCTCGAAGGGCTCGCTGCTAACTGGGAGATTATTATTTTTATTATCGGGCTGATCCTGATTGCCATCGAAATATTTGTTTTTCCCGGCTTTGGGGTGGCCGGGATTTCAGGTATTGTACTGGCTTTTGCCGGTTTGGTACTGAGCTTGGTAGATAATGTCCATTTCAATTTCGACCATGTAAACCCGAGCCAGCTGATGGTGGCCCTTTCCACTGTCGTATTTTCGTCTTTTGCCGGGTTTATTTTGTCGCTCTGGCTGAGCAAACGCTTTTTTACCGCACAATCGGGCGTTTTGAAAAACCTTTCGTTACAGGATGTCCAGAAACGCGAAGACGGTTATGTCAGCATTGATATTAACCTGATGCAGTTAAAAGGAAAAGAAGGAGTTGCCCATACAGTTTTGCGCCCTTCGGGAAAAGTAAAAATTGACGGGGCTGTGTACGATGCCGTTTCGGAGCTGGGCATGATTGAAAAAGGCGAAGCTGTTAAAGTGACAAGGGTAGAAGCAACACAGGTTTATGTGGAACGGATATAACGTTTGTTTTTATCAACAAAAACTGCCTTTTCTGTGTAGTTCTGAGGAAATGTGGATATGTGGAAATGAGGAAATGAGGAAATGAGGGATATACTATTTGGAATGAGCTGATTTGCCTGGTCTATGAAATGGCCCTCCTGGCTTTTACTGGGCCTTGTTTTTGCAGGCTTACTGAAAGTTTATTTTCTACAAAAACAAATCAGAAGTCGGAACGGTTTTCAGGAAAACAGGGATTCAACAAATTCTTTTCTGCGGAAAATTTGCAGGTCTTCCATTTTTTCGCCGATGCCAATGTATTTGACCGGAATTTTAAACTGATCGGAAATACCAATCACCACACCGCCTTTGGCTGTACCGTCGAGTTTGGTGAGCGCCATCGCGGTCACTTCAGTTGCTTTGGTAAACTGTTTGGCCTGTTCAAAGGCATTTTGCCCGGTTGAGCCGTCGAGTATGAGCAGTACCTCGTTGGGGGCGCCGGGGATAATTTTTTGCATCACCGTTTTTATTTTCGACAATTCGTTCATCAGGTTTATTTTGTTGTGCAACCTTCCGGCGGTATCAATAATTACCACATCGGCTCCCTGTGCTTTTGCCGAAGCAACTGTGTCGTAAGCCACCGATGCCGGATCGGAACCCATCTTTTGTTTGATGATTGGCACGTCGACACGCTGTGCCCAGATTTCCAACTGGTCGATGGCCGCAGCGCGGAATGTATCGGCTGCCCCGATAACTACTTTTTTGCCTGCCTGTTTGAACTGGTAGGCCAATTTTCCGATGGTTGTAGTTTTCCCAACCCCGTTCACTCCCACCACCATGATCACATACGGGATGCCATTTTCGGGAAGGTCGAAATCGGCCACATCTGTCGAATTATTTTCTTCGAGCAATGCGGCAATTTCTTCTTTCAGTATCGTATTTAATTCCGAAGCATTCAGGTATTTGTCGCGCGATGTTCGTTTTTCGATCCGGTCAATAATTTTCAGGGTAGTTTCGACGCCTACATCCGAAGAAATCAACACTTCTTCCAGGTTATCCAGCACTTCGTCATCAACTTTCGATTTACCAATAATTACACGTCCTAACTTTTTGAAAACACTTTCTTTGGTTTTTTGCAAACCCTGGTCAAGACTATCTTTTTTTGATTTGGTAAAACTTCCGAAGATACCCATGTCTAAAAAATTTTGAGGCCGGCAAGTTAGCAATTTTTGCTGAATGAAAACTGTTAAATGGAAAACTTCTATACAAAACGCCCCGGCTTTTCACGTTTCAGGAAAGCCGGGGCATTTTGTCCTATCTGGTAATTATGGCGGGGCAATTTATTATTCTTTCAGCCATTTATCTAACCACTGCTTAAATACCCGTTGCCACAAAATACCGTTTTGCGGGCTGAGCACCCAATGGTTTTCTTCCGGAAAATAAAGGAACTGGGCCGGAATGCCGCGCAATACGGCAGCGTTGAATGCCGCCATTCCTTGTGTATACGGAATCCGGAAGTCTTTCCCTCCGTGAATAATCAGGATAGGAGTGTCCCATTTGTCGACATACAGATGTGGGGAGAACGAAAACGAACACTGTGCTACTTCGTTGGTTTTATCCCAATAGGGGCCTCCCATGTCAAAGTTTTCGAACCACATTTCTTCGGTGGTCAGGTATTGCTGTTCAAAATTGAAAATTCCGCAATGCGAAATAAATGCTTTAAACCGTTTTTCATGATGTCCGGCTAAGTAATTTACCGAGAACCCTCCATAACTGGCGCCTACTGCTCCCAGTCGGTCTTTATCAACAAATGGTTCTTTGGCTACGTTGTCAATGGCGCTCAGGTAATCCTGCATATTCTGACCTCCGTAGTCGGTGCTGATCTGTTCGAGCCATTCCTGTCCGAAGCCCGGCAACCCGCGCCGATTAGGTGCTACTACGATGTATCCGTTGGCAGCCATCATCTGGAAATTCCATCGGTACGACCAGAACTGGCTTACCGTGCTTTGTGGCCCACCCTGGCAATACAAAATAGCTGGATATTTTTTTGCCGGGTCGAAATGTGGCGGATACACCACCCACACCAGCATTTCTTTGTTGTCGGTCGTACGTACCCAGCGTTTTTCCACCTTTCCGCGGGTGAGCTGGTCTAAAATTCCTTCGTTGATCTTTGTGATTGGTTTGTCTTCTCCTGTTGACGGGTCGACCAGATATAGATCGGCGGGCTGCGACATGGATGTTTTCTGGGCAACTAATCCATGCGGTGTTTCTTCGGCCGATCCGTAATTGTGAATGCCATTCGTAATGCGTACGATTCGTCCATCCATCAAAGTTAGTTTGTATATTTCATCGGTAGCCTGAATATCGCTGATAAAATAGAGCGAACGGCTGTCAATTCCCCAACTCAGTCCGTGTGAACTCTGGTCGAAACCAACGGAGTAATCTTTTCTGTTCCCGGTTTCGCAATCGGCTATAAACAGGCGTGCTTTATCGGCTTCGTACCCGTCGCGTAACATGCTTTCCCATGCGATATATTTTCCGTCAGGAGAAAAGACGGGCGATTTATCGTAGCCCACCATCCCTTCGGTGAGATTCTTCGTTTCACCACTCCGTATGTCATAAATGTAAATGTCGGTATTTGTTGAAACCGAATAGGCTTTTCCCCGAAGTTTTTTACACGAGTAGGCAATCTGTTTCCCGTCGGGGCTCCAGTTGATTTGTTCCATTCCGTCGAAAGGTTTGTCCGGGCTGTCGAATTTTTCACCTTCCATGATGTCTTTTCCTTCGCCCATACTTCCGTTGGAGTATCCGGCAACAAAGATGTGGCTGTAAGTATAATTATGCCAGCTATCCCAATGACGGTACATCAGGTCGTTCTCTATACGGGCATTTGACTCAGGCAGGTCGGGAAAAAGATCGTGTACATCTTCATCTAATTTTACATCTTTTGTATACAGGATGTGTTTCATATCGGGCGAATATTTAAAGCCGTTGATGCCTCCTTTTATTTTCGATATCTGGACCGCTTCCGTTCCGTCGGGGTTTACTTCCCATAATTGCATGTCTCCCGAAACAGGGGAAAGGTAGGCAATCTTTTTTCCATCGGGCCGCCAGGATGCCGACGATTCTTTTACTTCGGTATCGGTGATCTGCTTCGGTTTTCCGCCTTTTACCAGAACAGTGTACAAGTCGCGGTACGATTTGTTATCATCAATTTTATAATAGGTTACCGAATACAATACAGTATTCCCGTCGGGAGAAACAACCGCCTCGCCCAATCGCCCGAACGACCAGAGTACTTCCGGGGTCATAATGTCCGAATCCAGTTTCGGCGTTTCAGGTACATAATTTTTTACCATTTCCGTTTGAGCTTCTTTTTTTGAACACGAAATTAATACTGCAAGCAGAGGCAGCAAAAATAAAATCCGTTTCATCTGATTTATTATTACAATTTTTACTTTAATATGAAATAGGAAGGGGCAAAATACGGATTGTTATTCAATAAAAAAACGATAAAAAAACACCTGTTTCAAAAAAATGAAACAGGTGTGGAACCAATAGGGTTGGTTACGGATTAATTGTCTCCGTATTTAAATACTCCCGAATCTTCGTATTTCTTATTGTTGAAATCGATGCCTGTTACCTTGAAACGCACCGAATCCTGACCTTCTATTTTAATAGCGTCTAATTTAAACGTGACAAAAGCGGTCATGGGAATATGGGGGGCATCGTTACGGTTGTTGTGGCGAAGTTCCAGTTCAACAGGCTCATTCCCGGAAGTTAATTCGCCGGGTTGTTTAACTAAGTTGATGTAATGTACCTGGCTGTTCCCGTAATATTTCAGTTCAAACGTCAGCATATTGCCTGTTAACCAGGCATCTGACACATGGATCGGGTCATTGCCGATACTGTCTTCGGTTTCTGGAGTAATCTCGAAAATCCCTTTATACAAAACTTCTTTCAGTTGATTGATCCGGACATAGTATTCTTTGTTGTTGCCCGATACGTTTTTGTTCCCGAGTACTGTGAAATTTACCAGCAAACGCTGATCTTCCTGAATATCGAACCAAGGAACTTGGTTGGCAACCGGATACAAAACTGATCCATCGTCCATGTGGATAGTAAACGAGCGGCCATTTTCACTTACATTGCCTGTCAATCCAAAACCAACCCACACATCTGACAGGGAGTACCCGTCATCATTAAAATCACACGATCCGAGAAACAGTGTCGTGAATGTAATCAGCAAAAAAATTTTAATTGTTTTCATCTTTTCCACTATTTAAAATCCAATTTTAAGACGCAACGATAAAAAAATGGTTGCGTGAAAGGAAAATTTTTTGCTCCTGGCAGAGTACCTGACAAAAATTACATCCTGGCAGATATTTAATAATGGCACAATCGTTGTTATTAAAATATGTATATTTTTGAATATATTTGAACCATGAAAACATTTCATTCTTATCAGGAGCTAAATCACGAACTGTCGCGGCAGGTAAAAGTGTTCGTCCTTCTTTACAAGGGAGGATCCGAACAAAGCGATTGCGCGTTTCGTAACCTTCTTGCCGTTTCGGAAAACAACCATTCAGGAGCAGCCTTTTTGTGTGCCGATGTGAAAAGTGCAGGTGATATTCATCCTGAGTTTGGGATCAGCACTGTTCCTTCATTACTTGAATTTCAAAATGGTGAGTTGAAAAATGTGTACAAAGGTTGCTACCCGGTAGAACAGTTAAAGTCTATTGTTACGCGGCAAGTAGCTGTAATTACCGGAAACAGGCAGCAAACAACCAGAAATGTAATTGTGTACAGTACCCCTACCTGCAGTTGGTGCACCACTTTAAAAAATTATTTACGCGAATACAATATCCGGTTTCGCGATGTGGATGTGTCGCGTGATGAACAAATGGCCAGGGCAATGGTACGGAAAAGCGGTCAACAGGGAGTACCACAGATCGAAATCAACGGGCAGATTGTCGTTGGATTTGATCGCGAAAAAATTAATCGTCTTTTAGAAATAAATCATTAAATATCAACGTTATGAAAAAAATTTCATTTGTTTTTGCAGTGCTTGCAATTGCTTTTTCGGCGTGTGGAAATAAAAACACAGCGAATGTAACTAACAAACCCGGCAGCGAAATCGAGGGTAAGGTTTCAGATGGGAAAAACCTGGCTGGCGGGACGATAAATCTTACGAAAGATGTATTTCTCGCCACAATATGGGATTACAAAAATTCTCCGCAAGAGTGGAAATACAAAGGAGACAAACCGGCCATTGTCGATTTTTATGCCGACTGGTGTGCCCCCTGCCGGATGGCTTCCCCGATCCTTGACGAAATTTCAAAAGAATATGCAGGGAAGGTAAATGTTTACAAAATTGATACACAGAAAGAGCAGGAACTGGCTTCGGTTTTTGGTATCCAGAGTATACCGGCGTTTTTGTATATCCCGCTGAACGGAAAACCCGTGATGATGGCAGGAGTGGGGCGTTCGAAAGAAGAAACCAAAAACATGTTCATTGACAATATCAATCAATATTTATTAAACAAGAAGTAATTTTTAAAAGAAAACTAAGATGAAAGAATTACAGCCTGTTAATCAGAATGTGTTGCTTGAACTGACAGAGAGCAAGACGGAACAGACCACTGCATCGGGAATTATCATTCCGGGATCGGCGAAAGAAAAGCAAAAAACTGCAAAGGTTGTGGCCGTCAGCACCATTGAAAATGTTGAAATTGCTATTGGAGATGTGGTCCTCTATAAAGAATTTGCCGGCACAGAGATTGATTTTGAAGGGAAAAAATACCTGCTCCTTCCATACAATGAAATTTTATCGAAAGTGGTGGAAACAGAACAAATTTAAGCTGTTCCGGAATTTATCCATTCTATTGTTTTTTAATCGACGACATATAGTTTGCGAAAGCTGTCCTTTATGAGAACGGCTTTTGTTTTTTCTGAGTGTGTCTGTCTGTCCTGAAAACATTCTTTTTTCGTGCTTTACGGCCAGTTAGCCGGTATGGTAATTTATAATTGAATTAGTTCATCTTTATTATATCTTTGCGGGTGATAATGGACTAAAGATGTTTTTTATTACTGCTTACCTTAAATGAGAAAATGGCGCATTGAAGATTCTGCCGAGTTGTACAACATAAACGGTTGGGGCAGGAGTTATTTTTCAATTAATGAAAAAGGAAATGTAGTGGTTACCCCGATCAAGGGAGGGCCTCAGGTTGATTTAAAAGAGCTGGTCGACGAGCTTTCGTTACGCGATGTTTCGGCGCCTATACTGGTCCGGTTCCCGGATATTTTAGACAGCCGGATTGAAAAAATGACCAGTTGCTTTAAAATTGCCGCTGAAGAATATGATTATAAGGGACAAAATTTCATTATTTATCCGATCAAGGTGAACCAGATGCGTCCGGTGGTGGAAGAAATTGTCGGGCACGGAAAGAAATTTAACATTGGTTTGGAAGCTGGTTCAAAACCGGAATTGCACACAGTGATTGCCACCAACACAGACAACGATTCGTTGATTATTTGTAATGGGTATAAGGACGAAGATTACGTTGAACTGGCCCTCCTGGCACAGAAAATGGGACGCCGCATATTTCTTGTCGTTGAAAAGCTGAACGAACTGCGGTTGATTAATAAAGTAGCCAAACGTTTGAAAATGAAACCTAACCTGGGGGTCCGCATCAAACTGGCAAGTTCGGGGAGTGGCAAATGGGAAAATTCAGGTGGCGATGTCAGCAAATTTGGCTTGACTTCGAGCGAACTGCTTGAGGCGATGGAATATCTGGGAACCAATAATATGAAAGATTGCCTGCGTTTGGTACATTTTCATATTGGCAGCCAGGTGACCAAAATCCGTCGTATAAAATTAGCCCTTCGCGAAGCATCTCATTTTTATGCGCAAATGTGCCATGAGGGGTTCAATATTGAATTTGTTGATATTGGTGGCGGTTTGGGGGTGGATTACGACGGTACCCGTTCGGCATACAGCGAAAGCAGTGTGAATTACAGCATCCAGGAATATGTGAACGATGCCGTCTCGACAATGGTTGATGTGAGTGAAAAAAATAATCTTCCCCACCCGAATGTTATCACCGAATCGGGACGGTCGTTGACGGCCCATCATTCGGTACTTATTTTTGAAGCCCTTGAATCGACTTCTGTTCCTGAATGGGACGAAAGTGAAGAAGTGAATGAAGAAGACCATGAACTTGTTCAGGAGCTTTATCAGGCATGGGAAGCGCTGAACCAGCCCTATATGCTTGAAACCTGGCACGATGCCCAGCAAATAAGGGAAGAAGCGCTCGACCGTTTCAGCCTGGGTTTGCTCGACATTAAAACAAGGGCCAAAATCGAACGTCTGTTTTGGTCGGTTGCACGGGAAATTTATCAGATGAGTACAAAGCTGAAACATATTCCTGAGGAATTATTGGTATTGCCTAAACTTTTAGCGGATAAATACTTCTGTAATTTTTCCCTGTTCCAGTCGTTGCCCGATTCATGGGCTATCGACCAGATCTTTCCGATTATCCCGATCCAGCGGCTCGATCAAAGGCCCGAGAGAAATGCAACCCTTCAGGATATAACTTGTGATTCGGACGGGAAAATTGACAATTTTATTTCGCCTAAAAATACATCGTATTATTTGCCGGTTCATTCACTAAAAGCGAATGAACCTTATTATATCGGCGTTTTTTTGGTAGGGGCATACCAGGAAATATTGGGCGATCTGCACAATTTATTTGGCGATACCAATGCGGTTCATGTTTCGGTCGATAAAAACGGGTACAGCATCGACCAGGTGATTGATGGAGAAACGGTTGCCGAAGTGCTCGATTATGCCGGATACAACGCGAAAAAACTTGTTCGTACGGTTGAAACCTGGGTAACTACAGCCGTAAAGCAGGGTATTATTTCGGCTGCCGAAGGAAAGGAATTCCTGTCGAATTACCGCTCGGGACTTTATGGATATACATATCTGGAATAAACTTCAGCCCAAAATATTTGCAAATTACTTGACTTCTGAAGGTGATTCTGGCGGATTAAAAAATAATCAACTCGTTTATCTCATCTACAAGCCTCCGTTCTGGGGGGGCTTTTGTATTTTTATTGTGGAGCTGGCGGGAGTCGAACCCGCGTCCAAACAAGGAAGCAATATGCTTTCTACATGCTTATCCCCAGACTTAATTTTCGAATAAAAGCTGGATCAGGGCCACCGACTTTTACCTTAGCTCCTTTATTTTTGCAGAAGTCGCGGAGCATTACTTCCACTATCCCCGATTTACTTGCACCGCCAGATCGGACCGCTTCAGGGAGATAGCATCCGGGCGATGTCTCGTCCCAGCACCTGGTGCCGGGATAAAGTGTAATCTACTTAATTCGATTACGCAGCAAGAGCGTAGTTATTTTCGCCAATTATAGTTTTGAACGCCGAGATTTACGGGCTGTGCGATCAAGGCCCGGCATGCTTACATACCTCTTCAACTTGCTGTCAAAACCAGTCAGCCCCTTGAAAAGAGGGGACAAAGTTACAATTATTCTCCGACTTTATAAATCTCTCCCCAGTGCTTTTTATATTCAAACCGTTTTACCAGTTCCAGCTTGTCTCGTTCCTCCTGCGGCATTTCATACGGCCAGCAGGTGGAATCGTAGATAATGAAATCGCGGTTTTTGATGCCTGGCAGATGGTGCATCCGGAAGTTTTTATCCGTATTCAGATAACCTGCAAAATTATCCCGCATGCTCATCACCATATTGTATCCGGCTCCGAATTCCTGATTATACCAGTCCTGCTGCTCGCAGTATTCAACCATTTGTTTATGAACTTTCAGAAATTGAACGTATCCGAGGTCGGCATCCGACTGGCCCTGCTTGGTAGCTGTATAATATCCGCACACTGCAATTAGTAGAGCAATGTAGACAATGTTGATGATTTGGTATTTTGTTTTTACTTGTTGAATGAGTCCTAGTGATGCCAGCAGCATAATCCCCATCACCGGAAATACATATCGGTAAATGTAAAAATTGAGGATTGTGAAAATGAAAAAAACAATTAGTGTGAATAAACTCAGGATAAGAAATCTTTTGTATTCAATGGCTTTTCGGCGAATTAGAAGGTATGAAAGCGCAATTATTCCGGAGAAGAAAATCACATTTCTTCCGTGTTTCAGAAAAAGAGTGGAGAATGCTGATTTGGATTTATAAAGCACCTTAAATCTCTCAACCGTGATATAATCCAGATGTTCAGAAAAGAAAAATACTCCGAATTTGGCGAAATGAAGAATCAGGAAAATTCCGTAGACAAATACAGGAATTGCCATCATTGCAATTTCCATCCAAAACTTTCGGGTTTTTATATTTCTGTAATTTTCGATCAAATAACTGATACCGAATGCTATAATGAAAACGGCACCGGTTTCTTTTGTGAGCATCATTAGTGAACCAAACAGCGCATATAATTTGTAGTTGCCCGATAAATATGCATCGAAACAAAGCATAAAAAGGCAAAACAGAAATATCTCAGGCAAGAGCAAGCTGGCTTGTGCCAGAAACATGGTTTGTACCGACAGTAAAACAACTGCGATATTGGCCAGTACAATATTGGTGTGCCGTTTGGTAAAACCATGAAACACAAACAACGCAAACAGGGCGATCAACAGGGGAAAAACATGAGTCAGCGTAATAGAGTTTCCGGCAATATATTTTACCCACAGAGAAGCAAGAAAATAAAAAAACAGCGGATGTCCTTTTGATAAGATGATCGGGATATTTCCCGGCAGCATGCCCGGCCCGGTTTTCGCCATTTCAAGGATGGCCGGATAATACGAGAAAGTTTCATCGTTAAAGAAAGGTAAGCCCAGATGTGGAATCTTGACCACAATCGTAATTATAAACGATATTAATAAGAAGATATAGGGGTGACCCATTCGTTTCATAAAAACCATTTGTTCTGATTTTTTTCCGAAAATACAGAAAATGTTCTTTTCGGAAGATCAGAAGGTACAATTCTTTTGGGTGGTATTTTAATCTTTAGAAAGGGCACTTTAACCATCAGAGATCAAAATGCCTTTTCTGTTTGAACTGTGAGCGAAACGGATTATTGCTTGTCGAGCTCGCGGATTTTTATATTGCGGAACCAAACCGTATATCCGTGGTCCTGAAGTCCGATAAAACCTTCTTTGGCAATTCCTTCGGTAAATCCGGGAAAATTTTTGAATTTACTGTTTTGTACCAGTTTATCCCATTCGGGCGTCCATAGAGTGTACGAAAGTACTTCCACGCCGTTCATGGTATGGGTAGCCTTTCCGTCGACCACCTTGATTAGACAAGTATTCCATTGTCCGACAGGTTTTACCGTTTTCGGGTCGGCGGCAATCATGTCGTATAGTGAACCGGCCAGGTGGCTGGCAACTTTGTTGTCGGTGGCTTTCTCGTTGTCGAGAACCTGAACCTCAGGGGCCGCGTAGTAAATCGGCTTGCCAGGCACTTCGCGTACGTAATAAAAAATTCCCGAGTTGGCCATTTCACCAGCTTTCCAGTCAATCGACAACTCAAAATTTTTGAATTTCTTTTCACCAAAAAGGATGTCGCCACCAGCGCCCTGTCCCGGTTTCTTACCTTCACCGGTAAACACTTTCATGGCATTGTCTTCAATGACCCAGTTGGCAGGCATGGCCATTCCGTTGCATTGTCTCCACCCGTCGAAATTTTTACCGTTAAAAAGTAAAACCCACTTGTCTTTCTTTTCCTTCTTTGAAAGTTTATTTGCTTTTTGTGCAAATGAAGGAGCTGCAAAAAATAGACCTGCAGCAAACGCCAATGTCAAAAAAACTGTCTTTTTCATGTTTGTGGTTTTGAAAACCCTCTCGGGCAAATTAGTATGATTGGATTTATAATGGCTTCAAAAGTAATTATAAACTCCCCAAAAAATGGACAGTTTTTAAAACAATTTCAGGTAATAAAATAGCAGCAGCAGAATCAAACAAAAAGAAAGGCCCTCGAATGAGAGCCTTCCTGCTTATTTTTTGTGCTTTTCAATCCATTTCTTTGCATTCACAAATGCTTCCATCCAGGGTGCAACTTCGTCGTTTTTGCGTTCCCTCGGGTAATAGGGCCAGTGGTACGGTTTAAAAGCCCTTTCCAGGTGGGGCATCATCACCAAATGACGGCCATCGTTTGAACAAAGGCCTGCTACATTATACATCGAGCCGTTGGGGTTGGCCGGATAACCTTCGCCAATGTATTTCATCGTCACCTTGTATTCCTTTTCGGCTTTCGGCAACGAGAATTTACCTTCTCCATGCGCCACCCATACGCCGAGTTTCTGTCCGGCCATTGAGCCCAGCATCACCGAATTGTTTTCCGGGATTTCCACATTTACAAACGATGATTCGAATTTATGCGATTCGTTGTGCAGCATTTTCGGCATTTCGTCGTGTTCAGGATAAACTAATCCCAGTTCGATCATCAACTGACAACCATTGCAAACCCCCAAACTTAGAGTATCGTTGCGTTTGTAAAAGTTTTCGAGGGCCAGCCGCGCTTTCTCGTTGTATTTGAAAGCCCCGGCCCATCCTTTGGCCGAACCCAGTACGTCGGAGTTGGAGAAACCGCCCACGAATACAATCATGTTGAGGTCTTCCAGCGTTTCACGTCCCGAAATCAGATCGGTCATGTGAACGTCTTTTACATCCATTCCGGACAGGTACATGGCGTAGGCCATCTCGCGGTCGCCATTTACCCCTTTTTCGCGGATGATAGCTGCTTTTATGCCACTGGGTTTCCTGCGTTTCAGGTCGATGCCGTAATCGGCAGCCTTGCCGGTAAAGTTTTTAAAGTCGTATTGAAGTTCGTTCCTCTTGTAATTTTTAAAACGTTCGAGCGCCAGCTTTTCGCCGCTTTGTTTGCGGTCGAGCAGGTACGACGATTTGAACCAGAGGTCGCGCAGCGAGGCAATATCCAGCTCCAGCGTTGTATCGAAATTCGTTACAATGCAACTTGAAACATTGGTTGGCTGGCCGATTTTTACAAACGCCACACCGGCGGCTTTTAAACCGGTTTCAAATTTTGCTGAATTTTCGGGCTGAAGTACCAGTCCCGGATTTTCGCTAAAAAGCAATTTTACGGTATCTTTTTCATTTATTTCTGAAAGATTGAGCTGTATTCCGGTTTCGTTGCTGGTGAAGCACATTTCGAGCAGGGTGGTAATCAATCCTCCGGAAGAAATATCGTGACCGGCCAGTATGTTTTCGGCTTCAATCTGTTCCTGAACGGCATTGAATGCTTTCACAAAATAAGCAGGGTCGGCCACGGTTGGCGTTTCGTTGCCTAATTTGTTCACAATCTGGGAGAAAGCGCTTCCTCCCAGTGCTTTTGGCGATTGAGAAAAATCGATGAAGTAAATAGCTTTTTCAGTGTCATTTACCAAAACCGGTTCCACCACTTTTTTAACATCGGTCACTTCGCCCGAAGCTGAAATTATCACAGTGCCTGGTGCATAAACCACGTCGTCCTTGTATTTCTGGGTCATCGACATCGAGTCTTTTCCGGTAGGGATGTTGATCCCCAACGCGCAGGCAAAGTCGCTGGCCGCTTTTACTGCTTTGTAAATACGGGCATTTTCGCCTTCGTTTTTGGCAGGCCACATCCAGTTGGCGCTCAGCGAAACACTGCGTATTTTATCGGCAAGCGGCGCGAACGCGATGTTGGTAAGCGATTCGGCAATAGCCAGTATTGAACCATTTTCAGCTGAAACTATCGCAGCCACCGGCGCATGGCCGATGGTGGTGGCAATCCCGCTTTTCCCCTGGTAATCGAGCGTAATGACGCCAACATTGTTCAATGGCAACTGTATTTTACCGGCGGTCTGTTGTTTGGCAATGCGCCCGGTTACCGAACGGTCGACTTTGTTGGTGAGCCAGTCTTTACAGGCTACCGATTCTAATTGAAGAACATTTTCGAGGTATTCTTCAATTTTATGCTGATCGTAGTTTAGTTCTTCAAAACGGGTTTCTACAGTTTTGTCGGTCAGCACGGTTTTCGGCGGTTTGCCAAACATGTAGCCCAACTGCCAGTCGATGGGTTTTTCGCCGGTCAGCGAGTTTTCAAACGTAAACTGCATATCGCCGGTGGCTTCGCCAATCACATACATGGGCGCGCGTTCGCGGTCGGCAATTCGTTGCAGCAGCTCCACATCTTTTTCGTGCATCACTAACCCCATGCGTTCCTGCGATTCGTTACCCACAATTTCTTTTTGCGAAAGCGTGGGGTCGCCCACCGGCAATTTGGCCGTGTCGATTTTTCCACCAGTTGCTTCCACCAATTCCGAGAGGCAGTTCAAGTGGCCCCCGGCGCCGTGGTCATGAATAGAAATGATCGGGTTGTGGTCGGATTCGGCCAACGCACGGATGGCGTTGTAAACCCGTTTTTGCATCTCAGGGTTGGCACGCTGGACGGCGTTCAGCTCAATGGCATTGTCGAACTCGCCGGTATCGACCGAGGAAACAGCGCCGCCGCCCATCCCGATGCGGTAATTGTCGCCACCCAAAAGAACCACCTTGTCGCCTTTGGTCGGCACCTCTTTTAAACTGTCTTTTTTCGTGCCAAAACCAATCCCTCCGGCCAGCATGATGACTTTGTCGAAGCCGTATTTTTTATAGGCTTCAAAATGTTCAAAAGTGAGTACCGAACCGGTAATGATGGGCTGGCCAAATTTATTTCCGAAATCGCTGGCGCCATTCGATGCCTTGATCAGGATTTCTTCCGGAGTTTGGTATAACCAGTCGCGTTCAGGGATAGCATTTTCCCATGAAGCACCAGCCTCTCTAAAACTACCCGGGGCTTTAAAAGCTGCCTGTTCATCTGAAATTCCGGACATCTGGCTGTTTAAGTCCCCCTTGGGGGGATTCAGGGGGCTGGCTGTTTTGTTGCGTGGATACGAAGTCATGTAAACAGCCGTTCCGGCAATGGGCAGACTTCCTTTTCCTCCGGCAATACGGTCGCGTATTTCGCCGCCCGTTCCGGTCGATGCACCGTTAAACGGTTCCACAGTGGTTGGAAAATTGTGTGTTTCGGCTTTTAGCGAAAGCACGGTTTCAATATCTTTTACTTCAAAGAAATCGGGCTTGTCCTGTGTTTTTGGGGCAAACTGTTCGACAACCGGGCCTTTTACAAACGAACAGTTGTCTTTGTATGCTGAAATAATTTTATTCGGGTTTTCTTTCGAGGTCTTTTTGATCATCTGGAACAGCGACATTTCCTGCTCCACCCCATCGATGACAAAGGAGCCGTTGAAAATTTTGTGACGGCAATGTTCCGAGTTGACCTGAGAGAAGCCAAACACTTCGCTGTCGGTAAGTTTTCGTCCTAATTTCTTTGAGACATCGTTCAGATAATCAATTTCTTCCTGGCTCAGTGCCAAACCTTCTTGTTCGTTGTATGCAGCAATATCTTCAATCGCAATAATCGGGTCGGGCTGTTTTTCAATGGTAAAAATCTTCTGGTCGAGCCGGTGATAAAGCGCTCTCAGCATCGGGTCGTACCCGGCTTTTTCATCAGGGACCTGTAAGTATTCTTCCATCCTTGTAATTCCCGGAATACCCATGTTCTGGGTAATCTCAACGGCGTTGGTACTCCATGGGGTCAGCATTTCCTTGCGTGGTCCAACAAACCAGCCATCGAGGATTTCAGGTTTTAGTTGTTCTGCTCCGTCAAACAACCAAAGAAGTTTTTCGATGTGGGCAGAGTCTAATTCCTGTTTCGCATTTACGGCAACGACACTGTTTTCAGGAGTCTTAAAAAATAGGATCATGTTGGAATGTTTTAATTTTCATTGGTACCTGAAAGGCACGTTTTTCAACGCCACAAAGATAAAACAACTTTAAAAGAACCATCGGTGAAAAATAAAAAGAAATACACGGCAGATGTTAATAAAACGATTGGGTACACGTGTAGGCAACAACTCTTTATTCCTGATATATATCATGTTGTTTCATGCATGAATTAACGTTAAGTTTACAAATCACAGGCATTTCTTTAGACCCTTTTTAAATAAGATTTTCGATTTCTGCCTTTGGAAAATTAATACCTATATTTGCGCGCAATTGAAAAAAGGGCAATATTATCAACTAATTACTATGAAGCAAATCAAATATGTAAGCGCCGAAGAGGCGGTTAAAATCATTAAATCGGGCGACCGCGTCCACCTGAGCAGTGTGGCCGTAACACCGCACACGTTAATCAAACCAATGGTCGAAAGAGGCCGCAGGGGAGAGATCAACAATGTAAAAATCCAACATATTCATGTGGAGGGAGAAGTCGAATATGCAAACCCTGAGTTTGAAGGTATCTTCTGTCCCGAACAGTTTTTCGTGGGCGGCAACCTGCGCAAACAAACACAGGCCGGTTATGCCGATTATATCCCTGTTTTCCTGAGTGAAACACAGAAACTGATCCGTGAAGGCTACCTGAAAGTAAACGTAGCGATGATTATGGTTTCAACGCCCGACAACCACGGCTTTGTTTCATTGGGGACTTCAGTAGATGCAACGCTTGCCGCCGTTGAATGTGCTGATGTGGTCATTGCAGCAGTCAATCCGAATGTGCCGCGTTGCTGGGGCGATGCCATGATCCATATTGATGAAATCGATATTTTTGTAGAAGACGATATTAAATTATATACACACGATTTTGCCCCTTTGACCGAACAGGAAATCCAGATTGGTAAAAATGTGGCCGAACTGGTTGACGATGGTGCCTGTTTGCAAATGGGTATCGGCGGTATCCCAAATGCTGTTTTGGCACAGTTGGGTAACCACAAAGACCTCGGTGTTCATACCGAAATGTTTGCCGACGGAATTCTTCCTCTGGTTGAAAAAGGCATTGTTACCGGGAAACACAAAAGCATCGACCGGGGCAAAATGGTTGCTTCGTTCCTGATGGGAACCCAGGCATTGTATGATTTTGTGAACGACAATCCGCGTGTGGCCATGATGGATGTGGCCCATACCAACGGGGTACACATCATCCGTAAACTCAATAAAGTTACAGCCATTAATTCGGCTATTGCAATCGACCTGACCGGCCAGGTTTGCGCCGACTCAATCGGGACCAGACATTATTCGGGAGTTGGCGGCCAAATCGACTTTATTCGTGGCGCCGGCCATTCAAAAGGAGGGAAACCGATTATTGCCATTCCTTCGGTTACCGAGAAAGGTGTTTCAAAAATCAGCCCGATTTTAATTCCCGGTTCCGGCGTAGTCAGTACACGGGCCAATATTCATTGGGTAGTGACCGAGTTCGGCGCTGTCAACCTGTATGGAAAGACCATGCAGGAACGGGCCCGCCTGTTGATTTCCGTTGCACATCCCAATCATCAGGAAGCGTTGGACCAGGCTGCCTTTGAACGGTTTGGTTCTCATTACAGGTTTATATGCAATAATTATAAGTAAAAACACAAAGGCAGGGGGGAACCCTGCCTTTTTTCTTCTAAAATATTGATATTCTTTCTGTTTTTTCAATTTCCGATCTGTAATTTTGTGTTTTCTTTTTAAAAATATCTTAAAAAAATTTAAACTGAAAATCGAATTTTAGAGCCGGTTGTTTGAAAAGAACGAAAAAAGACAAAAATACAAACTCATCTTATAAAATATTTAATCACTATGAAAATTTCACATATCGAACACATTGGAATTGCAGTAACCAGCCTGGAAGAAGCTATTCCTTACTATGAAAAAGTTCTTGGCCTGAAATGTTATGCCATCGAAGAAGTGGCCGACCAGAAGGTAAAAACGGCATTCTTCAAAGTCGGGCAAACAAAAATTGAATTATTGGAATCAACCGATCCGGAAGGACCAATTGGAAAATTCATCGAGAAAAAAGGAGCTGGAGTACACCACCTCGCATTTGCCGTTGATAATGTAAACGAAGCGTTAAAAGATGTGGAAGCTGCCGGTGTGCAACTGATCGACAAAGCCGGTCGAAAAGGGGCCGAAGGCCTGAATATCGGGTTCCTTCACCCAAAATCGACCCTGGGAGTTTTAACTGAACTTTGTTCTGAATAGACAGATTTATCCTAATATTATACAACCACAATGAACAATCAAGACAAAATAAAAAAACTAATTGACCTGAGGGTCGAAGCCAAATTGGGCGGAGGGGAAAAACGAATTGAAGCCCAGCACCAAAAAGGCAAGATGACTGCCCGCGAGCGGATTGAATTGCTCCTTGATGAAGGCAGTTTTGAAGAGTACGACATGTTTGTGCAGCACCGTTGCACGAACTTCGGCATTGAAAAAAATAAATTTCTGGGCGATGGCGTAGTGACCGGACAAGGGACGATTGACGGGCGTGTAGTGTATGTTTTTGCACAGGATTTCACTGTATTTGGCGGATCGCTGTCCGAAACTTTTGCACAGAAAATCTGCAAAATAATGGATATGGCCATGAAAGTTGGCGCCCCGGTAATCGGGATCAACGATTCAGGCGGCGCCCGTATCCAGGAAGGGGTAACTGCATTGGCCGGTTATGCCGAGATTTTTGAACGCAACATTATGGCCTCGGGTGTTATTCCGCAAATTTCGGCCATTTTTGGCCCCTGTGCCGGTGGCGCTGTTTATTCTCCGGCCCTGACCGACTTTATTATGATGACAAAAGATTCATCGTATATGTTCGTTACCGGCCCCAAAGTAGTAAAGACCGTTACCGGAGAAGTAGTAACTGACGAACAGTTGGGTGGCGCTTCGGTTCACGGGTCAAAATCAGGCGTTTCCCATTTTATTGCAGAAGATGAAAAAGAAGGCATCCTGCTCATCCGTAAATTGTTGAGCTTTTTACCGCAGAACAATTTGGAAGACGCTCCTTTGGCTCCTTGTGATGACCCCATTGACCGCTTGGACGATTTTCTGAACGAAGTGATCCCGGATAATCCGAATAAACCGTATGATGTAAAAGACGTTATCCATTCGATTGTCGATTATCACGAATTTCTTGAAGTTCACCGCAACTACGCACAAAATATTGTAGTCGGGTTTGCCCGTTTTAACGGCGTTTCTACCGGAATTGTGGCCAACCAGCCGAATTACCTGGCAGGGGTACTCGACATCAATGCCTCGCGCAAGGCTGCCCGTTTTGTACGTTTCTGCGACGCATTCAATATCCCGATCGTAACGTTGGTCGATGTGCCCGGGTTCCTGCCGGGAACTGCACAGGAATACGGCGGTATCATTACCCATGGCGCCAAATTGTTATTTGCATACGGGGAAGCAACTGTGCCGAAAGTGACGATTATTCTCCGCAAATCATATGGCGGCGCATACTGCGTGATGAGCTCGAAACACCTGCGCGGCGACATCAACTATTCGTGGCCAACTGGCGAAATTGCCGTGATGGGGCCCAAAGGTGCTATTGAAGTACTTCAAAGCAAGAAAATATCGGCGATTGAAAACGAAGAAGAACGTGCCGCATTTATCAGTGAGGCAGAAGAGGGATACAAAGATAAATTTGCTAACCCATACAATGCCGCCGAGTATGGTTATATCGACGATGTGATTGAGCCGCGCAATACCCGTTTCCGTGTTATCAGGGCGCTCCAGACGCTGGCAACCAAGAAGGATGTGATGCCTGCAAAGAAACATACCAATATTCCATTATAATTGACGGCCATGCAAAAAAGAAATCTGAAATTACTCTCAGGAATATTCATTCTGCTGGCCATTCTGTTGTTTGCCGACAGGATAAAAGCACAGAATGCGTCCGACCTGAGGTTCAATGAAATACTGGTATTGAACGATTCGAATTTTGTCGACGATTTCGGACAACACAGTCCCTGGATCGAGATTTTTAACTCGGCATACAATTCGGTGGATATTGGAGGTTGTTATTTAACTGACGACCTGAATAACCCGACCAAATACTGGATACCGGTCGGAGACCCGGCAACACTTATCCCTCCTCGTTGTTACGTGGTTTTTTGGGCCGATAATATGCCTACCCGTGGTATTTTCCATTTGAATTTCAATTTAGAGAAAGCTAAACTGATCGCTTTATTTGATGCCAGCGGACGTACGTTGATCGATAAATTAGAGATACCTCAATCACAGAAAGTGGATATAACTTATGGACGGATTGCTGACTATAGTGATGAATGGGAATATCTTGAACACTCAACCCCCGGGGCAAATAACGATCACAGCAGAAAAGCCTCTTCAGGAGAAAAGTTCGTGGCCATGGATCCATCCGGCTTAGGAATGGCAATGATTGCAATGAGTGTTGTTTTTTCGGCATTGGCAATGTTATATCTGATTTTCAGAAGGATCGGGAAATTCTTTGTCCGGAAAACAGCTAAAGGGGCAAAAGGTAAAAGTAAAGTAGTGGCCGAAGGTGAAATGAAAGTTGTAAAATCAGCAAAAGAGGAAATGTCAGGTGAAGTTAATGCTGCTATTGCGATGGCCCTCTATCTGTATCAAAGTGAAATGCACGACCATGAACATACCGTTCTGACCATTCAGAAAGTATCCCGCAACTATTCTCCCTGGAGTTCGAAAATTTACATGTTAAGAAAAACACCGCGTTAATAATCAAAAGAAATGAAGAAATTTAAATTTACCATAAACGGCAACCAATACGAGACCGAGGTCCTCAATGTGGAAGATAATATTGCCGAAATTGAAGTCAACGGAACTTTGTATAAAGTTGAGGTGGATAAGGAAATTAAACCTGTGAAAACGCCTAAATTGGTACGTCCGGTAGCCGTACCGTCAACCGATACTCATCCTTCAGTCGCCAAAACAAGCAGTCCTGCCGGACCGAAAGGAACAGGCAGCATTAAATCGCCGCTACCGGGTGTTATCCTCGACGTGTTTGTAAGAGAAGGAGATGAGGTGAAAATGGGACAAAAGTTACTGATGCTGGAAGCCATGAAAATGGAAAACAACATTGAAGCCGACAAAGCAGGTAAAGTGGTTTCCATCCTGAAACACAAAGGCGACAGTGTAATGGAAGGCGATGTGTTAATAATAATAGGAGAATAGGCAATGGGGCATTTTTTTGATTTTATTATTGAGCATATAGCCCAGTTTCTTCAGTTTACAGCATTTGCGAACCTGACTGTAGGCCACCTGATAATGATTTGCATTGGGCTTATCTTCATTTATTTGGCCATTGCCAAAGAATTTGAACCTATGCTGCTGATACCAATTGGTTTTGGTATCCTGGTCGGCAATGTGGCATTTGCCCCAGGTTTTAAGATCGGGGTCTATGAATCGGGAAGTGTACTGAATTATTTGTATTTCGGGGTTTTGCAGGGGGTTTATCCTCCCTTGATCTTTCTGGGGATCGGCGCAATGACTGATTTTTCCGCTCTTATTTCAAATCCAAAATTGATTTTGATCGGGGCTGCAGCCCAGTTGGGGATATTCGGGGCATATTGTTTGGCGCTGGCATTGGGCTTCAGTCCGACAGAAGCCGGTGCAATTGGTATTATTGGTGGCGCCGATGGCCCAACGGCTATCTTCCTGTCGTCGAAACTGGCCCCCGATTTAATGGGCGCCATCGCTATCTCAGCATACTCCTATATGGCATTGGTCCCGGTTATCCAACCACCGATTATGAAATTACTGACCACACAAAAGGAACGTGTGATCCGCATGAAACCTCCACGCGCTGTATCGAAAACCGAGAAAATTATTTTTGCAATAGCCGGTATGTTGCTGACTACTTTTATTGTACCAAGCGGTTTGCCATTATTAGGAATGTTGTTTTTCGGTAACCTGCTGAAAGAGAGTGGCGTGACCAAACGATTAGCCGACACTGCCAAAGGGCCGATGATCGACATCGTAACCATCCTGATCGGGTTGACCGTAGGAGCCTCAACTCAGGCAACTACTTTCCTGACCATGAAATCAGTAGGTATTTTTGCGCTGGGGGCAGGTTCGTTTGTCATCGCAACAACAGGTGGTGTTTTGTTCGTGAAATTTTTGAACCTTTTCCTGAAAGAAGGGCATAAAATTAACCCCTTGATCGGTAACTCAGGCGTATCTGCAGTACCCGACAGCGCCCGCGTTTCGCAGGTGGTTGGTCTGGAATACGACAAAACAAACCACTTGCTGATGCATGCTATGGGTCCGAATGTGGCCGGCGTGATCGGTTCGGCTGTAGCTGCCGGTATTTTGCTCAGCTTCCTGATGTAAAAGATCATAAAAACGAAATAAAAAAAGAGGTTTTCATCGTTAATGAAGGCCTCTTTTTTTGTAATATTGCTCATCCTAATCAATCAAACACATCAGGTCATGAATAAATTGCGTTTAGTTGTTTTCACTGCATTATTTTTTCTCTTTTTCGGATTTTCTCCCGCGCAAAATGTAAAAATTAATGTGTTGGTTTTTTCGAAAACAGCAGGCTTTCGCCATCATTCTATTTCCAACGGGATGAAAATGATCAGTGAACTGGGGCAGAAGGAAAACTGGGTAGTTACCTGTACCGAAAACGCCAACCTATTCACTTCCGAATTTTTATACCAGATGGATGTGGTGGTTTTTCTGAACCCGACCATGGATGTGCTTGACGACCGGCAGCAAAAAGCATTTGAGAAATATATAAAAAGCGGTAAAGGGTTTGTGGGTATCCATGCTGCAACCGACTGTGAATACGACTGGCCCTGGTTTGGCGGCTTAAGCGGGGCCTATTTCAGGACCCATCCGCCGGCACAGGAAGGGACCGTTATTATTGAAAATACAGCTCATCCCGCCATGAAACCTTTCGAGGGGATGAACACCTATATTACTTTCGATGAATGGTACAGTTTTAAAGAAAACCCGCGGGGGAAAGTAAATGTACTGGCAAGTCTCGATGAAAGCTCAATAAAAACAGCTAAAAACGATGACTGGAAAATGGGAGACCACCCGTTGATCTGGTACCACGAATACGAGGGGGGCCGCTCATTTTATACTGTATTCGGGCACACTTCGGAGGCTTTCGATGACGAAAACGTCCGTCAGCATATCGCCGGGGCCATTAACTGGGCGGCACGGAAGGATTAACCGGTCATCCGAAAATGTTTTATTGTCGGGGGTGCAGGTTCTTTAACTGATACTGCTCCAATCGTATTCCGTATTTTTCATGTTCAGGAGCTGTTGTTTCAGCAGCGCATTCTCCGGTTTTTCAAACAGCGGATCGTGGTCGAGCACATCGCGGGCAATGTTGCGGGCATGTTGCAGTATTTCGCCGTCTTTGGCAAGATTGGCCAGTTTCAGGTTAAAGCCGATGCCGCTTTGCTGGGTCCCTTCAATGTCGCCGGGGCCGCGCAGTTTCATATCCACTTCGGCAATTTCAAACCCATCGTTGGTGCGCACCATCGTTTCAATGCGTTTTCGGCTTTCCTGGCTGAGTTTGAACGACGACATCAGCACACAGTACGACTGTTCGGCGCCCCTTCCTACGCGGCCACGTAACTGGTGCAACTGCGACAGGCCAAAACGTTCGGCGCTTTCAATTACCATTACCGAAGCATTGGGCACATCAACGCCTACCTCGATTACCGTTGTGGCCATCATGATCTGGGTTTTGCCTTCCTTAAAAAGCTGCATCTCCACGTCTTTGTCGGCTGCTTTCATCCTCCCGTGTACCATGCCGACCGAATAGCGGGGAAATACCTCTTTCATCAATTCGTGGCCGTCTTCTAAATTTTTCAGGTCAAGTTTTTCCGATTCACTGATCAGCGGGTACACGATATACACCTGTCGGCCCCGGTTCACCTGCTCACGAATGAATTCGTACAGTTGTTTTTTCCGGTTCTCGTAAAAATGAATCGTTTGTATCGGTTTTCGTCCGGGCGGCAGTTCGTCGATTACCGACACATTGAGGTCGCCATACACGGTCATGGCCAGGGTACGGGGAATGGGTGTTGCCGTCATTACTAAAATGTGGGGTGGAACGAGCGTGTTTTTTTTCCACAGTTTAGCCCGCTGTGCCACGCCAAAACGGTGTTGTTCGTCAATGATCACTAATCCGAGTTTATGGAACTGTACTGTACTTTCAATCAGGGCGTGGGTCCCCACCAGTAACTGTAACTGTCCCGATTCCAGTTTCTCATGAATTATTTTGCGTTCACTGGCTTTTGTTGATCCGGTGAGCAATGCTGTTTCGATACCCAATCCTGTGGTCATTTTCTGAATGGTGTGGAAATGCTGGACGGCCAGGATTTCGGTGGGTGCCATCAGGCAAGCCTGGTACCCGTTGTCGAAAGCGATCAGGGCAGTCATCAGCGCTACCAATGTTTTTCCGCTGCCCACATCTCCCTGGAGCAGGCGGTTCATCTGTTTTCCCGATCCAGTATCCCTGCGTATCTCGCGGATCACTTTTTTTTGTGCTTCGGTCAGTTCAAACGGCAGGTGATTTTTGTAAAAAGTATTCAAGTTGTATCCCACCTTCGAAAATACAAATCCTTTGAAATATTCTTCCCGCTTGTGTTTCAGGCTTAATATCTTAAGCTGGATAAAAAACAATTCTTCAAATTTCAGCCTGAAACGGGCCGCTTTCAGCAAGGTCGGGTTTTCAGGAAAATGAATTTGCCGGAGTGCCTGGGGAAGAGGCAGTATTTTTAATCTTTTTACAAGATGCCCGGGCAATGTTTCGCTGATCTGGTCCTGCACAAGTTGAGCAAGCGTCCATTGCAGCTTGCTAATGGCTTTCGAGGTCAGAAATTTTTTCTTGCAGTTTTCGGTGGTATTGTAAAAAGCCTGAAAACTTCCGGAAACGTTGCTTTGTCCTTCTGCCGGTTCTAATTCAGGATGCACAATGTTCATTTGTCCTCCAAATGTGGCAGGTTTTCCGAAAGCAATGTAGGGCGTATTTATTTTCAGGTTTTCACGTACCCACCTGATCCCCTGGAACCAGATTAGTTCCATGGTTCCCGATTCGTCGGTAAAGCGGGCAACAAGCCGCTGTTTATTCCGTTCTCCCATTGTCTCGAAGCGGGTGATCGTTCCCCTGACCTGAACGTATGGCATGTTGTTTGTTAACTCTGTTATCCGGTAGAAACGGCTGCGGTCGATGTATTTATAAGGGAAATAATACAGCAGGTCTTTGCAGGTGAAAATCTGCAATTCTTTTTTCAGCAGTTCGGCCCGTTTGGGGCCAACCCCCGGTAAGTACATAATATCACGGTCAAGAATACCTGGCATGAAACAAATATAAAAATTATCTGTTTTCTGCCGGAAAGAAAATAGCTGCAGTCTGAAAATTGACCGCAAGAATGGTTAAAAGTTGTTAGGAAATGTAATTCTTTGTTATGAATGGAACTAAATCAATATATTTAATCGAAATTTAAACAGGACTAAAATTACCCTGATGGACGAATTGATAAACCTGAAAAACATTGTAAAGAATTACAAGGTCGGCACCCAGGTTGTGAGGGCGCTCCGGTCTGTGTCTCTAAGTATCAGTAAAGGTGAATATGTGGCTATTATGGGAGCTTCCGGATCCGGAAAATCGACCCTGATGAATATTATCGGTTGCCTTGATACCCCTACTTCCGGTGAATATATACTGAATGGAAAAAAAGTAAGTTCCCTGTCGGATGATGAACTGGCCGGGATCAGGAACCAGGAAATTGGTTTTGTTTTTCAGACATTCAATTTGCTTCCGAGGAATACAGCTCTCGAAAATGTAATGTTGCCGCTTATTTATGCCGGTGTAAAAAAAGCAGAACGGCTGAAAAAAGCGGAAGGTATTTTAGTCGACGTGGGATTGTCGGACCGTGTGGAGCACAAGCCCAATGAGCTTTCGGGGGGACAACGTCAGCGTGTGGCGGTAGCCCGTGCTTTGGTAAACGATCCTTCGATTTTGCTGGCTGACGAACCAACCGGAAATCTTGATTCCAAAATATCGGAGGAGATCATGCAGTTGTTTGCCGAAATTCACCGGAAAGGCAATACGATTATTTTAGTGACCCACGAAGAAGATATTGCCCGGCATGCCCACCGGATGGTCCGCTTGAAGGACGGAGAAATAGAATCAGATCTTATCAATCCAAATCCGATTTATTAATGGTAAAAGAGCCCAAAATATATACAAAAACCGGCGATGACGGGACCACCGGCCTGATTGGCGGTTCACGGGTGAAAAAATACGATATCCGCCTGGAAGCATATGGTACGGTCGATGAACTGAATTCCTGGATCGGGGTGATCCGTTCCACCGAGATTGATATACATTCCAAAAGTATCCTGGAACAAATTCAGAAAAAATTGTTTGTTATCGGGGCAATACTGGCCTCCGGAGAAAATGCTTCCGCCATCAAAGAACAACTGCCCTGTACGGATGATGATATTGCCCTGCTCGAAACAGAGATGGACCAGATGGCCGCAGTTTTGCCCCGGTTGTCACACTTCATCCTGCCCGGCGGATGCCTGCCTACATCGTATTGCCATGTGGCCCGTACCGTTTGTCGCCGGGCCGAACGGCGCATTGTAGAACTGGCCGAAAAAACAGAAATTAATCCGCAGCTTATCATTTACATCAACCGCCTTTCCGATTATCTTTTCATGCTTTCACGAAATGTGTCAAAAAGCCTGAAAGCACCGGAAACACTGTGGATTCAGGAGAAATAGCAAATATTGGGGAAAACGCTTGCATAATTGATTTTTTTCTTATATTCGCGAAAAAATAAAATTAAGTTGAACCCCTTAAAATAAATGCTATGTATTGGACTCTTGAACTTGCATCGAAGCTGGAAGATGCTCCGTGGCCAGCCACAAAAGACGAATTAATAGACTTTGCTATACGTAGCGGTGCCCCTCTGGAAGTGATCGAGAATTTGCAGGAAATAGAAGATATCGGAGAGATTTACGAAAGCATCGAAGACATTTGGCCGGATTATCCGAGCAAGGATGATTTCTTTTTCAACGAAGATGAATACTAAAAGAGAATTCAAATTATACTAAAAAGCAGGACGGTGATCCTGCTTTTTTTTATCTTGAATGGTTTTCTCTTCCTACCCCTTACTCCAATTTTTCGATGGTTCCGTAAAACGAAATGCTTTGCCGGTCGTTTGAAATGATATTCAGGGTTGCATAACCTGATAAACCGGCATCAAGGCTGATCTGGTAAACATCCCTTTTGCCCTTTACTTTCATGGAGATACGGTAACTTTTTTTCTTTTCGCTGAACACAGCTGAATATTCTTCAGCTTTGTTGTCGAATTTAATCCCGCCATCCGTTTGTCCGTACTCGGCATAGTAGGCCACGCCGAAAAATGGCAGGTACGACTTTATTTGCAGGCTGTCGACTGTCAAATCGTATTCTGAAGTGAGATTGATGCTGCGACCGCTCATTGGGAGGGCTGTTCGTGCAACAAAACGGTACTGCCTGCTTTCAATCAGATTCCTGGTTTCCTTTTCCTTTTCAGCCCTTTTGCCCTTTTGGGCCATCACTGCCGGAGAAATGGCAATCATCAGGATGAGTAAAATAATGCGAACCCTACATGAAAACTGTTGAATAGAAATATCGGTTATTTCGCTTTCCTGCTTGCCCCCTAATCCCCCGAATCGGGGGACTTTTGGCCAGCACAAACAATGTTGTTTTATACTTTTTAGAACGGATATTGTTATTTTCTCAAGCCAAACTCCCTTCCCTTTGTGGGGAAGGGTTGGGGATAGGGCAGTTTGTTTCTGACTATCAGAATTTTGATCATCTTCATTATGCCGAACTGATGTTAAAATACATATCTGCTTCATGGCAATTATTTTTATCGTTTAACGAAGTTTTATACGAAAACAACGATCAAAGTTATTCAGAAAGTATGCCAAAATATAAGAAATACCCTTTCTGTTTGAACGGGAAAGGGACAGTGAAAAACCCAGGCCGGTATTTAAAAATACGGTTTTCTCGGGCGGCTAATACCCGGCGTTATCGTCTTCCTGTGCAAAAAAATGTATCTTTGATATTGTTAATCGGATTTTTGTGAGTGATTTTCGACAAATATTGATCCGTTACTGGGGGTATTCTCATTTCAGGCCTTTACAGGAAGAGATCATCCAGTCGGTTGCCGGTGGAAACGACACGCTTGGATTGATGCCCACAGGAGGTGGAAAATCAATTACCTTCCAGGTTTATTCACTGGCACGGGAAGGGATTTGCATCGTGATTACCCCCCTTATCTCGCTGATGAAAGATCAGGTGGAAAACCTGAACCAGAAAGGTATTAAAGCATTGGCCATCCATTCGGGGATGACGCAGCAGGAAATAAAAATTGCCATGGACAGTGCCGTGTGGGGCAATTACAAATTTCTGTACCTTTCGCCTGAACGGCTGGCTACTCCCCGTTTCCGGGAACGTGTCGGGGATATGAACGTGAACCTGGTGACGGTTGACGAAGCGCATTGCATCTCACAATGGGGGTATGATTTTCGTCCGTCGTACCTGAAAATACAGTTGTTGCGCGAGCTGTTGCCCGAGGTCCCGGTATTGGCACTCACGGCGACTGCTACACCGAAGGTAATAGACGACATTCAGGATAAATTGAATTTTCGCGGGAAAAATGTACTTCGAAAGAGTTTCTTCCGCGAAAACCTGATTTACATGGTGCGCAACATTGAAGACAAACAGGGGTATTTACTCCAGTCGGCACTAAAGGCAAAAGGCACAGGCATTGTGTACGTTTGTAGCCGGAAACTCACCCGTGAACTATCGGAGCTGCTTCAGAAAAACAAAATATCGGCTGATTATTATCATGCGGGGTTGTCGGCAAAGAGCCGCGCGGTGAAGCAGGAAAATTGGAAAACCGGCCGTACCCGGGTGATTGTAGCTACCAATGCGTTCGGGATGGGCATCGATAAACCGGATGTGCGTTTTGTGATCAACTACGATGCGCCGGATTCGTTGGAGGCTTATTTTCAGGAAGCCGGAAGGGCCGGGCGCGACGGCAACAAAGCTTATGGGGTGTTGCTTTTCAATAATTCCGATAAGCTGAAATTGCAAAAAAGCGTAGCGAAAACTTTTCCCGAACCAGATATGATCAGGAAAGTGTACAATGCCCTGTGCAACCATCTGCAGATTGCCGTTGGTTTTGGCAAAGACCAGTTGTACGATTTCAGTATTGCCGACTTTTCACGCCATTACAAGATTGATATTGCCACTATACTGAGCAGCCTGAAAATCCTGCAACGCGAAGGTTATCTCGAACTGACAGAAGAATTGGACAATCCTTCTCGTGTGTATTTCTGTGTCGACCGCGACGACCTGTACCGTTTTCAGGTGGCCAATTCATCGTTCGACGGGTTCATAAAGCTGTTGCTTCGTTCGTATACAGGCCTGTTCTCAAATTATGTGCCTGTCGATGAAGAATTACTGGCCCGGCGTGCCAATATTTCGGTGGAAGCCGTGTATAAATTTCTGAATACGCTCGATACATATAAAATCATCAATTATATCCCGCGCAAAAAAACACCGTTCATCATCATGAATGTGGAACGGATAGAAATTGACCGGCTGAAAATATCGAAAGAAAATTACGACGACCGCAAGAAAGATTATATTCATCGCATCCAGTCGGTAATTCATTATGCCGAATCGACACACAAATGCCGTAGCCAGTTGTTGTTACAGTATTTCGGAGAAACCAACACGACCCGTTGTGGAAAATGCGATACCTGCCTCGAACGGAACGAACTCAATCTCAGTAAATACGAGTTCGACATGATCGGCATGCAGGTAAAGAAAATTTTAGAAACACCCTGCTCGTACAACGATTTGCTGAAGAAGGCCGAAGGGCAGAAAGATACCGTGATAAAAACCATCCGCTGGTTGCTGGATAACGAAAAGATCATTTACCGGGTTGACAATTTGTTAGAGTGGAAAAAAACATCCGGAAATTCTGCAATGCATTAAAATTTTTGCACACCGGAACAGAAATTATTGCATTTTTCCCCGCAGCAACGGCCATGCTGCCGCAAGGGCGACCAGCAAATAGCTGCATCCGGCTGCAAGCATGGCAATTTCTAAACTGAAGTGGTCGGTAAAATATCCGAGTACCGGGCCAATGAGTGCAAAATTTATCCGTATGACAAAATCGCGCAGCGAAAGAATGGTTGCCCGTACTTCTGAGCTCGTATGCCGGTTGATGTAATCTTTCAGGATTGGATGGGCGACCCCGCGCATCATGTAAAAGAAAAACAAGATGGCAATTCCGGCCAGACATATCTTCCAGGCAGCAAGAATATACCCGAGGCTTAACCCGGTAATGATCATCAGGAGAGAATTTTTCTGCCCCAACCGGCGTTCGGCTTTGTAAGACCAGAATGCCGAAACTCCGGCAGATAAATTCAGCAGGGTCCAGGCCAGACCAAAAAGAGCAACAGGCAGTCCTGCTTTTTGAAAATAAGGCTGTGCGAACCAGGCAAAAGTGAGCGAAGCCGTCCCGGTGAACGACGACACTAACAGGGCTGAACGCAGTTCAACATGCAAAAAAGTTTGTTTCACCGTTTGCATTGTGGAACGGAAACCGACAGCAAGTTCTTTCGCATGTACCCGTGGTTCTTTCAGAAAAAATGCAGCCGGCACAGCTACCGATGCAATGACAAACTGGAAATAAAAAGGCATGCGCAGGCTAATTGTTGCCAGTAACCCGCCACATATGCCCGCAAACGCTTCGGAAAAATTACCCGCAGAAGTTATCCTCCCTTCCTGTTTGATGTATTCTCCCTCTTTTTTCGATGTTTTCAGGGTATCGTAAAGCATTGCTGCATCGGCGCCCGAAATAAAGCTGTAACCAATTCCCAGTACTAATTCGGCCGCTGCAAAAGCCCAGAAACCATACGAAAAGCTGTATAGCGCAAACCCCGCCGATCCCAATACTGCGCCGGTCAGCAGTGTTTTTTTTCGTCCCCACACATCGGCCAGGTACCCCGACGGAATTTCCATGACCACGATTCCCAATGAATAAATCGATTTCAGCATGAAAATCTGCTGCATGTTCATGCCGTTTTCCTGGTAAAACAATACCACAACGGGCATTACCAGGTTAAACCACTTTGAAATTTTTATCAGATATAAATTGAGAATGTTTCCCGGGAGTTGCTTCACTTCATTTTTTCGTCAAAATTAAGGAAAAGCATACATACCTGTTTGTTTCAGTACCGCAACAAATATATTTTTGACACGCATTTAAACTGTTTTTACCCAAATACGGCGGAAAATGTTTTATAACGCAATAGAAAAGCTTTATTCTTTGCAAATAGAAATTATTTTTGCAACTCTCAATTATTTTTAGGCAATTATAAAATAGGTGACACATAAAAATCAAAGAAACTGACAAAATGAAATTATTTATTCCTAAAAATTATCAGCCTGTATTGGACCTGAAACAAACGGAAAAGGCCATCAAACTGATAAAAGATAGTTTTCAGGAGGACCTGTCGGCTGAACTGAGGTTGCGCAGGGTAACCGCTCCTCTGTTTGTTATGCAGGGTACCGGCATTAACGACGACCTGAACGGAATCGAACGTCCGGTATCGTTCCCGGTAAAAGAACTGGGCGATAGAAAAGCGGAAGTGGTGCAATCGCTGGCAAAATGGAAACGAATGAGCCTGGCTGATCTTGAAATTGAGGAAGGCTACGGTTTGTACACCGATATGAACGCAATCCGTCCGGATGAAGAGCTTGACAATATCCATTCGTTGTATGTTGACCAATGGGACTGGGAGAGGGTAATCAGTACGGAAGAACGCAACCTGGATTTCCTGAAGAAAATTGTCCGAAAAATATACACCGTACTTTTACGGACCGAATTTTCAGTGTTTGAACATTATCCGCAGATTAAACCCATTCTTCCCGAGGAAATTACACTTATCCATGCCGAAGAATTGGAGGCCCGCTATCCTCAAATGAGCCCGAAAGAGCGTGAAAATACAGCCGCAAAAGAATACGGGGCCGTGTTTATTATCGGTATCGGCGCCGTATTGCCGGGCGGGGAAAAACACGACGGACGTGCCCCCGACTACGACGACTGGACAAGCGAAACCATTAATAATTACAAAGGGTTAAACGGTGATATTGTGATTTGGAACCCGATATTGGAATCGGCTTTTGAAATTTCATCTATGGGCATTCGGGTCGATAAGGACGCATTGGTGAGGCAACTGGCTATTACCGGGACAGAAGAACGCAGAAACCTTTACTGGCATCAGCGTCTTTTGAATGGGGAACTACCTCTTTCGATAGGCGGAGGTATCGGACAATCGCGGCTTTGTATGTATTTTCTACGCAAAGCCCATATCGGGGAGATACAGTCAAGTATCTGGCCCGAAGAAATGATCAGGGAATGTGCGGCCCATCATATTCATATCATCTGATAAAGCAAAAGAATACAGATAAAGAAAGCCGGAATTAGAAGCCAGGTTCCGGCTTTTTCGTGCCTTTCTGAGTAGAATATCCGGTTTCAGGATCGGAAGCTTAACTCAGAAATGCAGGTTTCGACAAATCCAGTATCCAGTATCCAGTGTTCAGTATCCAACCGATATCATCTTCTGCTTAACACTTTTTATAGAAATTTAATTTTTATAAGCTAAGCCCTTGCGGAAAAGGGCGGACATTTATACCGTAATTTTTTGTAGTTTTGTTCACAACTAAAAATTCAAAAAATCAGGGAAATGTCGTTTATAACCGATAAAGTGGTTTCTGAAGGGCTAACTTTCGATGATGTCCTGTTAATTCCTTCCTATTCGGAGGTACTTCCCCTTGAAGTGGACCTGAGTTCCTGGTTTACCCGTAACATTCGTCTGAACACCCCGGTGGTCACAGCAGCTATGGACACTGTTACCGATTCGCAGATGGCCATTTCCATTGCCCGTGAAGGAGGTATTGGAGTGATCCACAAGAACATGCGTATCGACGAGCAGGCCCGGCAGGTAACTGCCGTTAAGCGGGCTGAAAATGGGATGATTTTCGACCCCATCACCATTACGGCTGACAAGTTAGTGAAAGATGCCCTCGACATTATGAGAATATATAAAATAGGGGGTATCCCGGTGATTGATGAAAACCGGGTGCTGGCGGGCATTGTGACCAACCGTGACCTGCGTTTTGAAACCGATTTGATGAAACCCATCTCGGAGGTGATGACAAAAGAAAATTTGGTGACCACTACCGAATCGACCGACCTGGAACGGGCTTCGGAGATTCTTCAGAAATACAAAATTGAAAAACTTCCGGTAGTGGATAAAAACAACCGCCTGATCGGGTTGGTTACTTACAAAGACATTACCAAAGCTAAAGATAAACCGCTGGCCTGCAAGGACGAGCTGGGCCGTTTACGGGTTGCTGCCGGGGTGGGGGTGACACACGATACCATTGAACGTATTGATGCACTGGTAAAAGCACAGGTTGACGCGATTGTAATTGATACGGCACATGGCCATTCAAAATCGGTACTCGATATGTTGAGGCGTGCCAAGGCCAAATACCCCGAGATTGATTTTGTGGCCGGAAACATCGCCACTGCCGAAGCGGCTTCTGACCTGGTACTGGCAGGGGCCGATGCAGTAAAGGTAGGGATTGGCCCGGGCTCAATCTGTACCACCCGTGTGGTGGCAGGCGTCGGCTATCCGCAGCTTTCGGCCATTTATAATGTGGCAAAAGCGATAAAAGACAGTGGTGTGCCGGTAATTGCCGATGGGGGCATCCGCTATTCGGGCGACATTGTAAAAGCCATTGCGGCCGGGGCGCACTCCATCATGGCCGGTTCGTTGTTTGCGGGGGTTGAAGAATCGCCAGGCGAAACCATCATTTTTCAGGGAAGGAAATTTAAAACCTATCGTGGAATGGGCTCTGTGGAAGCGATGAGCGACGGTTCGAAAGACCGCTATTTTCAGGATGTAGAAGAAGATGTGAAGAAATTAGTGCCTGAAGGCATTGTTGCCCGCGTTCCTTACAAAGGGACGCTGGAAGAGGTATTGTTCCAGCTCATTGGCGGCCTGCGTGCCGGAATGGGCTACTGTGGGGCGGTCAACATCAAGGCACTGCAACATGCCAAATTCACCAAGATAACCAATTCTGGCATTGACGAAAGCCACCCGCACGATGTGATCATCACCAGCGAGGCACCCAATTACAGCTCGAAATAGAAACGGATGAAGCCACGCGAGAAGACCAGGAAAATAATTCAGAAAACATTTATGGCATACCGGTACATTTTTTTTATCCTGCTTGCTGTTTCAATCAATGGTTTTGGCCAGGATAAAAAGCAAAGCATTTTACAAATCGGCAATCATTTTTTCAGCAGGGAAGAATTTGAAAATACATACAAGAAAAACAATACCGGTTTGCCGGAAGATGCCGACATGAAAACACCGTCGGAATACATGGAATTGTTCGTCAATTTCAAGTTGAAAGTGCTGGAGGCAAAGGCGCAAGGATTAGACACCGTTCCTTCTTTTCTGAAAGAACTGAAAGGCTACCGCGACGAACTGGCGCAACCGTACCTGACGAACGTCAGATATGATGAGGAAATGTTGCAAACGGCCTATTACCGGACGAAATATGAACGGAAAGCCAGCCACATCCTGATCAATATTGTGCCGGGTACCGATACCCTGCAAGCCTGGCAGCGTATTATGGACATCCGGGAAAAAATTGAGGCCGGGGCCGATTTCGGGGAAATGGCTTTTCTGCATTCCGAAGACCCATCGGCCAGACAAAACCGTGGAGATTTAGGTTATTTCAGTGCATTTATGATGGTTTTCCCGTTTGAAGATGTAGCTTACAAAACGCAGGTAGGGGAAGTATCGATGCCGGTACGTACCCGTTTTGGCTACCACCTGGTAAAAGTGGGAGACGAACGCGAATCGAAGGGACAAATTAGCGTGGCGCATATTATGAAGCGTTTCCCGCAACCAGAAATTCCGGACGACGGTCACGGACATGCACCTTTCTCCCGGTCGCGTGAAAGCATACGTGCTGAAATCGACAGTTTATATCACTTATTGCAGAATGGTACTGATTTTGAAGAGCTGGCCCGAAAACATTCCGATGACCAGTACAGCGCCCGTGCCGGCGGTAAGTTGCCGCCTTTTTCCGAAGGACGCATGATTCCTTCGTTTGCTGCTGCCGCGTTTGCGCTGGAAAAGGATGGAGATATATCGCCTGTAACGGAGACGATGTATGGATGGCACATTATCAAACGGCTGAAACATATTCCGGTACCCGGATTTGCTGAAATCAGGCAACAATTAGAGGAGAATATCCGAAAGAACCCGCAAATCAGCAAGCATAGCCGCGACTTGTTCATTGCCGGCTTGAAAAAAGAATATCATTTCAGTATGGACGAAACCAGCAGAAAATATTTGATAGAAAATGTGGTTTCCGGTCCCGACGGGTTGACCCTGAACGACAGTATAAATACGATGCTGACATTGTTTCGTTTCAGCACGAAAACATATACCATTGGCGATTTTTTCTCGTTTCAGGAAAAAAAAGGAAGCGTGGCAAACAATGACATAGCCGGAGAAATTGATACTTTCGCAGCTGAGATGCTGATTGAACTGGAAAACAACCTCCTGGAAGAAAAATACCCGGAGTTTCGCCTGTTGATGCAGGAATACCACGATGGCATCCTGCTGTTCGCGGTTTCAGAAAAAATGGTGTGGAACAAGGCGTCGGAGGATACTCTTGGGCTGAAAAAGTACTATGAGGCAAACAAGATGAAATATCTTGACGATGGACAGTTCAAAGGCTGGGTCATTTCGTGTGCCGACCGCGAAACCCGTAGCCTTGCCGATGAAATACTAACCCGGGAAAATATGGGGAAAGAAGGATTGCAGCAGATTATCAATGCTCATAAACCGGGTGCAATATCGGTAGAGGAGGGGACGTTTAAAAAAGGAAGTCATCCGGTAGTTGATTTTTACGTGTGGGACCAGCCCAAACCTGAAGGGATGGACGAATTGTTGGTATACGTGAGAGGGGACAAGTTGCCGCCACAACCTAAGTTGCTGGAAGAATCACGTGGCTTTTATGTGGCCGGTTACCAGGAGTATTTAGAAAAAAAATGGTTGGAGGAACTGCATAAAAAATACAAAATAAAGATCAATAAGAAGCTGCTGGGAAATATTACTTCTTTAAAATGATACGTTGCAGCTTACATATCATCGTTTTAATTGTGCTGGTATCGGCCTGCCGCCGCACAGGCGAACCGGTTCCGTTGGTAAAGGTGGGCGACCATATCCTGTATGAACACCAGTTGGCCGGGGTAATGCCCGACGGGCTGGGAAAGGCTGACAGTTCGCTTTGGGCCGAGGATTACATTACCAAATGGATCAGAAAGGAATTGTTGCTCCTGAAGGCGGAGGACAACCTTTCCGCAGAACAAAAAGATTTGCGTGAGGAATTGCTGGAATACCGGAATTCCCTGATTACGTTTAAATATAAAAATGAGCTGCTGGCAGAGAAAATGGACACAGTGGTTTTACCGCAGGAGGTCATGGCATACTATGAAGGGCACAAAGACAAATTTTTTCTGACTCAGGATATTTTAAAGGCTGTTTATATGAAAATTCCGTTGGAAATAGCGGATCCCCGGATGCTAAAAGATTTATGCACCGATGAAAATCCGGTCAAACTTTCGGAACTGAACGATTATTGTCTGAGTTATGCCAAACAGTACGATAAATTTAACGACAACTGGGTCTCTGCCCGTTTGGTGCTGAATCATCTTCCGGTAAAAATTGATGATTTGGAACGTTTTTTACGCCGGAACAAATTCATTGAAAGTAAGGACGATGACTATTTTTATCTGGTATGTATCCGCGATTTTCATCTGACCGGCGATCCTGCCCCTATTGATTATGTGGAAAATCAGGTAAAAAACTTAATTTTGAATGCCCGTAAAATGCAGTTTTTAAAGAAAATTGAAGACGATATTTACAAAGAGGGAATTGAAAATCACAGAGTGAAATTTTTTAATAAATAAAAATCATATTTAGAATGAAGAAACTGATAGGTTTAACAATGCTTGCAGGTCTTTTGTCGGCGGGTGTTTTGCAGGCCCAGGATAAAGTGATCGACCAGATTGTTGCAGTGGTTGGAGGAAACACGATATTAAAATCGGATATAGAAGGCATGTATATTCAGAAACAGGCACAGGGAATCACCTCGGATGGCGATATGAAATGCGAAGTCCTGGAAGAGCTGCTGATTGAAAAGTTATTGGTGGCCGAAGCCCTGCTCGATACGACTATTGAGGTAAGCGACAGCCAGATCAACCAGAGCCTTGACCAGCGTATCCAGTATTTTGTGAATAACCTTGGCTCGGAAAAAGAAGTGGAAAATTATTTCAAAAAGTCGATCATCGAAATTAAAGCCGACTTGGAAGAAGTGATCCGCAACCAGCAGTTGACCGGCCAGATGCAGAATAAAATCATCAAAGACGTTACGGTGACCCCTGCAGAGGTCCGTTATTATTACCGGAACATAAAACAGGAGGACATACCCCTGATCGATGCGTATGTAGAATATGAACAGATCACTTTCCGCCCCAGAGTTGACCCGGAAGAAGAAAACCGGGTGAAAAACCGCTTACGCGAATTGAAAAAGCGGATTGAAGACGGTGCCAGTTTTGCATCAATGGCAGTGATCTATTCCGAATGCCCGTCAGCGCCGGTAGGCGGGGAACTCGGTTACTCAGGGCGGGCCTCGCTTGACCCGGCTTATGCCGCGTCAGCCTTCAACCTGAAAGGCGACCGGGTGTCCAACGTGGTGAAAAGCGAGTTTGGCTATCATATTATCCAGATGATCGACCGCAAAGGTGAGCAGGTAAATACCCGTCACATCCTGATGAAACCCAAAGTTTCGGATGAAGCGATGGAACAGGCCCGGCAACGCCTCGACAGTCTGGCCAATTTTATCCGCGAACAAAAAATTACCTTCGAGCAGGCTGCAGCATCTTATTCATGGGACAAAAATTCGCGCAACAATGGAGGCTTAGTCATTAACCCGATGACCATGTCGTCGAAATGGAAAATCACGGAGCTTAATCCCGAAGTGAGCAAGGTATTGGTCAATATGAATATCAATGAGGTCAGCAGGCCATTCCAGATGATTGATGAAAGCACCAAGCAAAACGTTTATGGAATTGTGAAACTGGTGAAAAAAGTAGACACGCATAAGGCGAATGTGAGCGACGATTACATTGAACTGAGCCAGATTTATCTGGAAAAGAAAAAGCAGGAAGCATTGGACAAATGGATCAGGGATAAACAGGCAATTACTTATATCCACATTGACGATACGTATGCAAATTGCCAGTTCAGGTATTCCGATTGGAAAAAGTAAACGACGGCCATGCAAACAAACTTTAGAAGCGACGTGGAGGCAATGGACGCCCTGAAAAAGAAGTTTGATCTTCTTCAGGAGGAAATAAAAAAGCGGGTATACGGGCAGGATGAGATTGTGAAACAAACTCTTATCACCCTGTTCAGCCGCGGACATTGTTTATTGATAGGCGTTCCCGGTCTGGCAAAAACCCTGCTGGTGAATACCATTGCCGAAGTTCTGGGGCTTCAGTACAAACGTATCCAGTTCACTCCCGACTTGATGCCTTCCGATATTATCGGTACTGAGATATTCGACAAAGAACATCAGTTCAAATTCATCAAAGGGCCATTGTTCGCAAATGTGATCCTGGCCGACGAGATAAACCGTACTCCCCCGAAAACCCAGGCGGCTTTGCTCGAAGCCATGCAGGAACGTGCGGTAACAGCTGCCGGCGAACGATTCGAACTCGACAAACCGTTCTTCGTACTGGCGACCCAAAACCCGATTGAGCAGGAAGGGACCTATCCGCTTCCCGAAGCACAGCTCGACCGTTTCATGTTTTCTATCTGGCTCGATTATCCGGATTTTGAAGACGAGCTGACCATTGTAAAAAATACGACCTCGGATCATAAAACCAATTTGTCGAAAATAATTGCCGGGGCGGAAATCCGTTTCTTTCAGGACCTGATTCTGAAGATACCGGTGAACGACAATGTGCTCCGTTATGCTGTGGGATTGTCGGCAAAAACAAGGCCGGGCACCAAAATGGCGGCTACAATTACCAATAAGTACCTGAAATGGGGAGCAGGTCCGCGTGCCTCGCAATACCTGATACTGGGCGCCAAAACCCATGCTGCCCTGAACGGTAAATATTCGCCCGATATAGAAGATGTAATGGCTGTTGCAGTGAATATACTTCGTCACCGGGTAATTAAAAATTACAAGGCCGAAGCGGAAAATATTTCGGTGGAAGATATTATTTACGAGTTGTTAAAGGAATGATTTGTGAACTACGAAACCGGGCGCATGATTCATTTCAGGGGCGAATTGCGGATTGCGGATTACAGGTATCCGGTATTGAATATTCAATATCGAATATCCAATATCGAATATCCAACATTCAACATTCAACATTGAATACCTCACATTGTATGTCGTGTGGCCGGTTTGTGTTTTTATTTTTTCTTTTGACTATCGTGTGGGCGAATTATGCAGTAGCCCAGCAAAAAGCAAAAAAAAGGGTTGAAATAGAGCGGGCGAATTCGTTTGAATATAACGACCGGATTGTTTCCAATGCGCAACGGATCATTGGCGATGTGCAAATCAGGCACAATACCATTGTGATGTGGTGCGACAGCGCCTGGTCGTATACCGATCGGAATATGGTCGATGCCTTTGGAAATGTTCATATCCTGAAAGACGATACCCTGAATTTATATGCCGATTTTATCAATTACGACGGTGACCGAAAGTATGCCAAGGCTCGAAAGAACGTAAAATTAGAAAACAAAGGTACTACCCTAATTACCGATTCTCTTGATTTTGACATGATTGCCAATATTGGTTATTACGATTATTTTGGTACGATAACCGATAGCGCCAACGTACTCACATCAATGATCGGGCAGTATTTCACCAAAACCGATATGGCCCATTTCAAGAAAGATGTGGTGGCCACTACCGAAAAATACCGTTTGTTCTCAGATACGCTCATTTATAAAGTGAGCGAAAAAGTGGCCTTCATTGTGGGCCCTACCACCATCGAAGACGACAGCACTACCCTGTACACCGAAAACGGTTTTTACAACACGGTAAGCGGCGAAACGCAACTGCTGAAGAAGCCTCAAATTACCGACCGGAAACACAAGGTGCTGGCCGATTCTATTTTCTACAACAAAACAACCGGCGATGGCCGCGCAGTGGGCGATGTGCATATCGAAGACTTTGAAAACCGGATGATCGTCAAAGGAAACCGGGTTGTTTTCAATGAACTTGAAAATACCTCGTTGGTTACCGATTCGGCCCTGTTTATCCAGTATTCCGAAAAAGATTCGCTGTTCCTGCATGCCGATACCCTGCGCATGATACCCGATACTACCGGCGTTGACGCCCGCCTGATAAAAGCCTATTTCAAAGTGAAATTTTTCCGCGACGACATGCAGGGAAAATGCGATTCGCTGGCCTATTGGTCGAAAGATTCAACGATCCAGTTGTTCAACGAACCGGTAATCTGGACAGGCGGGAACCAGATGACGGCACGGTATATCGAGATGATAAAAAATGCAGGGAAACCCGATGAGGTGTTGATGAAAGGAGACGCGTTCATTATTGCAATGGAGCCTGATTCAATCCGTTTTAACCAGATCAAAGGACGGAACATGACCGGCTATATCCGGAATAACGAGCTGTTTAAGATTTTTGTCGACGGCAACGGACAATCGTTGTATTATGCGCGTGACAAGGAAGGGATTATTGGACTGAACAAGGCTGAAAGCAGCAGCATTACAATTACCATGGAGAAGAACAAGGTGAAACGCATCGCCTTCATTTCTAACCCGGAAGGGGCGCTGAACCCGATCCCCCAGTTGCAGGAAGAAGACACGAAACTTCCCGGTTTCACATGGATGGACTTGCTCCGCCCGAAAACAATTCCGGATATTTTTAAGCGGAAATGATACTCTTCCATTGAGTAACTCCTTAATGGAAGAATCGTAAATTTGAAATACTTCTTTTCGAATAAATTATAATCGTGCAGAAGGTAAAAGAATTGACACAAGCGGTATAAACTGGAAAAAAGCCAGTATTCATCCTGTATTGAAGAAGTTGGAAACATAGGGATGATCAAATCCTATTGGAGGGTACCGTAAGGTGAACATCCCGTCAGTATGCAGATTATCACCCAAATTTTTCATTCAAAATAGTTTCGATTTGCCCTTTCGACTGGATACTGCTGGTTGCTTTCACTATTTTCCCGTTTTTATAATACACCGTAAAAGGCAAACCCATAAAGCCCTTACATTCAGGGGCATTTCGAATGAGATGAGCATCCGGATGGTCAAATTCAAAATCAGCGAATTTTACATGAGGATACCGATCCCGAAGCTCAATCATCGATTGGTAAACAGGAATGCACATGGGGCCCATACGACCGCAGCAGACCATAACATTCTCATTTTCTCCTATCAACTCCCGGTGCTGTTTTGCACTTAATACATGATTTAAATTGGTATGCAACATGATTCAGAAAATTATAATACAAAGATAATTATTTATTGTATGTATATATCTAAATATACGCATTCTTTTTGTTTTTTAACGAATGCAAAAAAAGTCGTTAGTTTTGGAGCAGATACTCCTGTACAATCATATTTTATCTGAACCGGTGCAATTTGCATTTATATTCTGATTTTCTTCCTTGAGACTTTTAATGTTTAGAAATGGTCAGCATAGGTACTTTCCGGGGAATATGCTACGGATTGCTGAAGCATCTGGCGTTTACCTGTTGTCGGCAGAAATCCTGATCGATATAATGATTTTGACCAGTTACGGATTATTAAACCGGGCAACATACGGACCGTTGAAAGCAATATCCTGGTTTCGCCAATCCCCATAAAAACAATATTCGGAGGGTATATTTCCAGTAAGCGTGAATAAGTATTCTTTTCCCGATTGTCCCTGTCGGATATTCTAATCGTATTTATGATTATCGGTTTCTGCGGATCCGCAGTCGCAATCGCAACCCAGTCCTTTCTCGTATTGTTCGAGGGCGCGGGAACTCATGGCCATACTTGAAAAACCACCATCGTGATACAGGTTTTGCATGGTTACTTTGCTGGTAAAGTCAGAGAACAGGGTAACGCAGTAGTTGGCGCATTCCAGCGCATCGGCATTACCCAGCGGCGACATACGTTCCGAGAAATCGAGCAGTTTGTCCATTCCTTTAATTCCGCTACCGGCCTTGGTCAGCGTGGGCGATTGCGAAATAGTGTTGATGCGCACCCGGCGTTCACGTCCGTAAATATATCCGAAGCTGCGTGCAATGGATTCGAGCAGCGCCTTGGCGTCAGCCATATCGTTGTAGCCGTGCAGGGTTCGCTGTGCCGCAATATACGATAAGGCAACCACAGAGCCCCATTCGTTGATGGCATCGAGTTTACGCGCTACGTGTAGCATCTTGTGAAACGAAAGTGCCGAAATATCAAGTGTCTTGTCGAACATGCCATAATCGAGTTCGCTGTAATGTTTGCCTTTGCGCACATTGGGCGACATGCCGATCGAGTGCAGTACAAAGTCGACTTTTCCTCCAAAAATTTCCATCGAACGTTTAAAAACATGTTCCAGTTCTTCAACATTGGTGGCATCGGCCGGTATGGCTTCGGTATGGAAACGTTCGGCCAGTTTGTCAACATCGCCCATGCGGATCGCCAGGGCTGTGTTTGATAAGGTGATTGCCGCGCCTTCTTCCACAGCGCGTTCGGCAACTTTCCAGGCAATTGAATCAGAGTTTAAAGCTCCGAATATAATTCCTTTCTTTCCTTTTAATAGATTATACGACATAGTAAACATTTATATTTTGAGCAAAGTAACAGCTATCTCCCCGATGATGTTGCCGGGTTCGCCATAAAAATGGCTTTTTTAATGTTTTTTTTCCTGATTTGGCTGAAAACCGGAACAATTGGCGCAAAAATTCAAAAGAGAAATGAGACGTGAGTTATGAGTGTTTAGTCGTGAGACAAATATTGTCCATGCCGGTGGCAGATGCCGGAGAAAAGGGTAGCTAAAACAGTTTCCTCTTTTATATGTTTCTTTAATGATTGTTTTAAAAGCTAATTTTACAAGCTACAAACAGAATATAAAACACATGAAGTTCAAATGTATAATTTTTGATTGCGACGGAATTCTTGTTGACAGCGAGACTATTTCAGGTAAAGTACTGGTTGAAATGGCTGCGTCGGTTGGGGTCAATCTGGATTTGGAATATGCAATTGAAAATTTTTCGGGCGTTTCGCTAAAAAGTACGATTGAGTATATTCAAAAAAATGCGATCACTGCACTCCCTTCCGATTTTGAGGCGGAATTCAGGAGGCGGACTTTTGAAGCATTTAAAACGGATTTGAAGCCAGTAAAAGGCGTTACTGAACTACTGGAAAGACTCACTGTGCCGTATTGCACGGCATCGAGCGGGCCCCCGGAAAAGTTGAGATTGAGTCTGACAACAACCGGGCTCATTTCTAAATTTGAGGGCCGGATTTTCAGTTCATACGACATCGGAAGCTGGAAACCCAACCCGGAAATATTTCTGTATGCTGCAAAAGAAATGGGTTTTCATCCAGATGAATGCGCTGTTGTGGAAGATAGTATTGCCGGAATTAAAGCGGCACGGGCCGGGGGATTTCATGTATTTGCACTGGCGAATAACCGGAACCGTGAAGAATTGGAAAAGCTGGGAGCAACTGTTTTCTTTGCTATGAATGAACTGAATTCCCTGCTGAATAGTTATGAATAGGCCGGATTTATACCCTGACGATACGAAGATTGTTTGTACTTTTGAAATTCAAATGGCTTTGATGGAGGTTCTAATGAGATGAAAAAATCGCGCACCACAATAACTGAAATTGCCCGGGAACTAAATATTTCCCCGTCAACCGTTTCACGGTCGCTGAACAACCACCCGGCAATCAGCGCGAAAACACGCGAAGCAGTGATTGAACTGGCCCGAAAACTCAATTATCAGCCCAATTTGCTGGCATTAAATCTTCTGCGAAACCGGACCAACATGATTGGCGTAATTGTTCCTGAAATTACCAGCTACTTTTTTTCTTCGGTGATCAGCGGCATCCAGGATTTGCTGAACCCGCTGGGTGTGAACATGATCATCGGGCAATCCAACGAATCATATGAAGAGGAGAAATCAATAATCCGGACTTTTACGTCTATCCGGGTTGATGGCTTTTTAATTTCCCCCTCCTCGGAAACAAAGAATTTTGATCATCTGAAAATCTTAACCGAGAGTAATATTCCGCTGGTCATTTTCGATCGCGATTGTGAAGGAATTGAGGTGGATAAAGTGTTTGTCGATGAGTACAAAGGCGCTT
Organism: Prolixibacteraceae bacterium; assembly: GCA_034003625.1. Lineage (GTDB taxonomy): Bacteria > Bacteroidota > Bacteroidia > Bacteroidales > Prolixibacteraceae > GWE2-42-39. The sequence continues at coordinate 93,538 of JAVEYG010000002.1, forward strand.
TTCAGGCGGTTGAATACCTGATCAGTACCGGGTGCCGCCGCATTGCGCACATTGCCGGTCCGCCCACGCTTTCAACCGTAAAACACCGGTTAAGCGCATACAAGGAAGCGCTGAAACTGCATGGCCTTCCTGTGAGGGATGAGTATATTGTTGAAAGTGTTGGTTTTGCTCCGGAACATGGGATTGACCCCACAAAAAAACTGCTGGCGCTGCCCAATCCGCCCGATGCCATTTTTACCATCAACGACGGGGTTGCCATTGGCGCCATGTATGTAATTAAAGAAGCAGGAATTGTAATTCCCGATGAAATATCAGTTATCGGGTTCGACGATGACCCACATTCCTGTTATTTCATGCCTTCCTTATCGACCGTGTGGCAGCCTACCTACGAACTGGGCATGTTATCGGCCAGAATCCTGATGAAACGGGTAGAATCGAACAACGATCTGTCAAAAATCAGGGTCGAAAAATTATTTCCTGAACTGATTATCCGAGGTTCTTCAAAGTGAATTTTCCGGGGTTTTAGCAATCAATTTTTTGTATCGGAATGTCCTGTTTTATGCAAACCTTTGCATAAACATTTCCGGTCTGTTCTTGCAATTCTGTATAAATAAAGGTTTAAATTTCGTCGAGTTACGTTTTTATAACCTGTTGATTTTACAGAAAATGCTTGTTTCTACAAAGGAAATATTCCGAAAAAGTTACGGACGCTACGGGGTTGCTGCCGTGAATGTTTGGTGCATGGAACAAATTCATGGTTTGTTCAGTGCAGCACAAAAAGCGAATGCCCCGTTCATTGTTCAGACAACCCCGGTTGCCCGGAATTATGCCGGCGCTGAAATGCTGCTGTCGATGATTTCAGCGGCTGCAAAAATTTACCCCAATACGGTTTTTGCTGTCCATCTCGACCATGGAAATAAGGAACATGCTTTTGACAGCATTGAGTCGGGTGGCTATAATTCGGTGATGATTGACGCTTCGCATGACCCATTTAAGGTCAATGTGGCTTTAACTCAAGAAGTAGTAGTCAAAGCACATTTAAAAAATATTACGGTTGAGGCAGAATTAGGCGTTTTAAGCGGTGTTGAAGATGACATTTCCGTAGATGAAAAACTGAAAAAATATACCCGGCCTTCCGAAGTTGAAGATTTTGTACGCCAAACCGGTTGCGACAGTCTTGCCGTGGCAGTTGGAACCAGTCACGGCGCATATAAGTTTTCAGGAGAACAGGGACTGCAATTTGATATTCTGAAGGAAATTCAGCGAAGATTGCCCGGTTTTCCCCTGGTTTTGCATGGCGGTTCTGCCGTAAATTTTGAAGAAATACAGCGTATAAACGCTGCCGGCGGGCAACTGGGTATCGATGCGCGGGGTGTTTCAGGCGAAGAACTGCAAAAGGCAATTCAATACGGGGTTTGTAAAATAAATATTGCAACGGATGCCCGCCTTATCTGGGCCCGTGTGCATCGCGAATTTTTTAAGCTGTCGCCTGCCCAGTTCGACCCAATTATTCCGGGCAAAACATTTATGAATGCGTTTGAGGAATTCAATCTTGGAAAGTTTGAATTACTGAAAGCAGTTGGAAAAGCAGGTGAATTAAAATAATTAAAACATGATTAGAGATAAAAAATATCCGCTTCTTGCCAAACCTGTTTCGGGTTTTGGCATTTACCAAAGTATTATGAAAGAAGAAACCGGATGGCAGTTCCTGAATTTTCAGGCCCGTTTAATGAAACAGGGAGAAAAATGGATAGCCGGCACAGGTGGAAATGAATATGCAATTATTTTGCTGGGAGGCAATTATTCAGTAAAAACCGACAAGGGAAACTGGGAAACCGGAAACGGACGAAAAGATGTTTTCAGCGGAATTGCCCATACGTTATATCTCCCGCGAAATACTCAGTTTGAACTGACCGCCGAAAGCGAAGTCCTTGATATTGCATACGGTTGGTGCGAAACGGATGAAGACCATCCGGCCTGCTTCAAACGTCCGGACGAGGCTGCAATTGAAATCCGTGGAGGCGACAATGCCACCCGCCAGATCAACAGTCTGGTACAACCCGGTTTTGATTGTCACCGTTTGGTTTCTGTTGAAGTGTATACCCCTTCCGGAAACTGGAGTTCTTTTCCGGCACATAAACATGATGCGCGTAAGGTAGATGATAACGGGAAAGTGCTTGAAGCCTGTTTGGAAGAGATCTATTTTTATAAGATTGACAAGCCGCAGGGATTTGCTATTCAGCAAATTTATAACGACGACCGGAGCCTGGATGAAATTGCCGTGGCTCGCGATAATGATGTGGTTTTAGTTCCGGAAGGTTATCATCCGGTAGTGGCCGGGCATGGGTACAATGTGTATTATCTCAATTTTTTAACCGGGAGTGACCAGTCGCTGGCCAATACCGACGACCCGGACCATAAATGGATATACAATTCGTGGAAGGGGCGCGATCCGCGGGTGCCAATAGTAACTGCCGAAATGAATAATGAGATATGAGTAATGAGAAAAAAGACTGGCTTCTTGATTCTACTACTCTGTACTAATTGCTAAATACTGAAAAATCTAAAATATGAGCACACAGGAAAAAATTTACGATGTAATAACGTATGGACGATCGTCTATCGATCTTTATTCTCAGGAAGTAGGGGCCCGTTTCGAAGATATTCCGGGGTTTCATGCCTTTGTGGGCGGTTCGCCTCTGAATATTGCCGTTGGTTGCAGCCGACTGGGACTGAAGGCCTCATTGCTTTCCGGTGTTGGAAAAGACAAGGTGGGTGATTTTATCCTGAACTTTCTGAAAAAAGAAAATGTACGTACCGAAAATGTGAGGGTGATCCCGGGGACAAGAAGTTCCGCAGTAATTCTCGGAATTGAACCTCCCGATCGTTTCCCGCTGGTGTATTATCGCGATAATTGCGCCGATTCGCAGATCAACATTGATCAGGTTTTAAGTGCAGGGATCGAAAAATCAAGACTTTTGGAATTTTCCGGGACAGCACTGAATATGGAACCGACCCGGAGTGCAGCTTTTCTGGCAGCAGAAATCGCCCGGAAGAATGCAATCCCGGTGGTATTTGATCTCGATTTTCGCGCCGACCAATGGCACGATATTCGGGCATTTGGAGTTACTGCACGAGCTTTTATGCGAAATGTAAACATCGTACTTGGCACGGAAGAAGAAATACTGGCCGCCTATCTTTCCGATGAATCACAGTTGAGTATCAGTCATCAGCAAATATCTGCCCCGGAAATAAAAGGCGACATCAACGAAGCCATCAACGGGATTTTGCATTTGGGAGTTGATGCATTGATCGTAAAAACCGGATCGCGTGGAGCGGTTGTTTATCTTCCTGATGGCGCGATTCAGAAGGTTCCCGGATTTCCCGTCGAGGTCGTAAATGTTCTCGGGGCAGGCGATGCGTTTGCTGCCGGTTTTATTTATGGTTATCTGAACGGATGGGATTTGTACAAATGCTGTCGGATGGGAAATGCCTGTGGGGCGCATGTGGTGACCCAACTAGGATGTGCCAACTTTAATCCTTACGAAGCTGATATTTTGAAATTTATTGAATCAAGAGGAGGTTTCTGATTAATTGAATTCAAATCTTACATCTAAAAATCTAACCAATCAATATGAAAACGAAAAAACTTACGGTTGCACAGGCTACTATTGAGTTCCTCAAAAATCAATATTCGGAAAGAGACGGAATAGAACAACCCTTTTTTGCCGGATGTTTTGGAATTTTCGGCCATGGTAACCTGGCCGGTTTTGGTCAGGCGCTTCAGCAGAATCCCGATTTTCGGTATTACCTGGTGCGCAACGAGCAGGCAGCGGTGCATACGGCTGTCGGTTATGCCAAAATGAAAAACAGGCTTTCTACTTTTGTCTGTACTTCATCCATAGGGCCGGGGGCAACCAATATGATTACTGCTGCGGCCGGGGCGACCATCAACCGGATTCCTGTTTTGCTGATGCCGGGCGATATTTTTGCCAAACGAATTGTCGCGCCGGTTTTACAGCAACTGGAATCGGCTTTTTCGCAGGATTTTTCAGTAAACGAATGTTTTAAACCTGTTTCAAAATACTGGGACCGCATCAACCGGCCTGAACAGTTGATCACTGCCCTTCCTGAAGTAATGCGTGTGTTAACATCGCCTGCCGATACGGGAGCCGTAACGCTCTGTGTACCACAAGATGTCCAGGCTGAATCGTTTAATTTCCCGGTTGAGTTATTTGAAAAACGGGTTTGGCATATAACGCGCCCGCGCCCGGATATAAATGCGTTGCTGCGGGCGGTTGAATGGATACGTTCGGCACAAAAGCCGATGATCGTTGCCGGTGGCGGGGTAATTTACAGCGAAGCAGAGAAAACATTAAAAACCTTCGTTCACCAAACAGGAATACCCGTTGCCGAAACTTTTGCAGGAAAAGGCTCGCTACCCTACGACGACCCGCATAATCTTGGTGCAACCGGCGCAACCGGAACGGAAGGCGCCAATGCGATAAGCACCGAAGCCGATCTGGTTATTGGGATTGGCACCCGGTACAGCGATTTTACAACGGCTTCAAAAACTGCTTTTCAGAATAAAAATGTCCGGTTCATCAATATTAATATTACTGAATTTGACGCCCATAAACACAGCGCCCTTGCGTTGACCGGTGATGCAAGAGTGATCCTCGAAGAACTCGCGGAAAAACTGGGATCATACAAGGTTGATGAAACATACCGGAAACGGGTGGCTGATTACAACAAAAGCTGGGATGAGAAAGTGGAATTGGCGTATCGTGCTGAAAATACCGCTATTCCCAGTCAGGCAGAAGTGATTGGCGCGGTAAATACTTTCTCCCGTCCCGAAGATGTTGTTTTATGCGCATCGGGCAGTGCGCCCGGCGATTTGCACAAACTCTGGCGGACCCGGAACTCAAAGGGGTTTCATCTGGAATACGGTTATTCGTGCATGGGGTATGAAATTTCGGGCGGACTGGGAGCAAAAATGGCTTGTCCCGACCGCGAAATTTATGTTGTGCTGGGTGACGGAGGTTATTTAATGATGCCTTCCGAGATCATTACGTCATTACAGGAACGGTATAAAATCACCATTATCCTGATTGATAATAACGGGTTTGCCAGTATCGGCGGACTTTCAAAATCAATCGGGAGCGAAGGATTCGGGACCAAATATTTTTACCGCAACGAGGAAACCGGTTATCTCGAAGGCGAATCGCTACCGGTCGATCTGGCCATGAATGCACAAAGTCTTGGGGCAAAAGTGTATAAAACTACGGATATTGCTTCGTTTAACGAGGCTTTGGTAAATGCCGAAAAGGAAGACCGGACCACGGTTATTTACATTAAAACTGTTCCTGAACGAAAAATGGCCGGTTACGGTCATGCCTGGTGGGACGTGCCAATTGCAGAGGTTTCAGAATCAGAATCTGTGCAAAAAGCTCGTGAGAACTATGATGTTCAGAAGAAAAAACAACGGTGGTTTTTATAATTTTCTAATTCTATACAGTGGTTAATTATCGCTAACATAAATATAGAACGATGCTAACAGTTCTGTCATTTATAGGTTTTACCCTTTTTGTAGCTCTTTACTCATGGTATAAGATGAGAAAAGACCAAATGAATTCCTCTGATGACTATTTTTTGGGAGGCAGAAGTTTGTCGGGCATCGTAATTGCAGCTTCTATGCTGATGACAAACATTTCAACCGAGCATCTTATAGGCATGAACGGTTCATCTTACAAAAACGGTTTTATTATCATCGCCTGGGAGGTAACATCCGCTCTGGCACTGGTTGTTGCCGCGTTGTACTTTATTCCGAAATACCTGCGTATGGGATTGACCACTATTCCCGAATACCTTGAAAAACGTTTCGATGGAGTTACGCGCAGTCTGATTGCGTTGTTCCTGGTGGTATCGTTTGTGGTTACCCTATTGCCAATTGTTTTATATACAGGAGCCATAAATCTCGAAAGCATTTTTAATATTTCCGAAGTACTGGGTGTTACTAAATCTGAAGGATTGTGGATTACTGTAGTTGCAATAGGTGTCATTGGATCACTGTATGCCATTTTCGGCGGGCTAAAAGCAGTTTCGATTTCAGATTTGATCATGGGATACGGACTGATGATCGGTGGACTGTTGATTCCGGTTTTTGCCCTGTACAGTATTGGTGAAGGAAGTGTGTTTGACGGACTGGTAAAAGTATATAAAAGCGCTCCGCAAAAATTCAATGTGATTGGGGCAAAAGATTCGGTAATGCCTTTTGGGGTGTTATTTACCGGGTTGATCATCAACCAGCTTTATTTCTGGGGGATGAACCAGACTATCATTCAACGGGCTCTTGGTGCAAAAAACCTGAAGGAGGCCCAGAAAGGACTACTTTTTACCGGTGTCCTTAAAATACTTGTGCCCCTTGTTATTGTTTTGCCCGGGGTTATCGGATTTTATTATTTCGGCGATTCGATGTACGCGAACCAGGATTACGTTTATCCGGCTCTTATTAAAAAAGTATTGCCGGTTAGTTTGGTTGGATTTTTTGCCGCAGTGGTGATGGGGGCAGTATTAAGTACCTTTAACGCTGTGCTTAACAGCGCAGCTACTATCTTCAGCATCGATGTTTACAAAAGATTGCTAAAAAAAGATGCATCGGAAAAACGACTGGTTTGGGTTGGAAGGGCTACATCAACCACTCTGGCGGTTTTTGCCATTTTATCAGCCCCATTGGTGGCGAATGCCCCCGAAGGTTTATACCAGTTGCTTCAGCAGTTGAATGGGATTTTCTTTATTCCCATTGCATCCATTATGATAGCTGGTTTTTTTATCAAAAGCATCTCAGCAGCCGGTGCCAAGGCAGCCTTGTTCTTCGGGTTGGTGTTCTACATCACAGCTACATTTATTCTGAAGGTCAATATCCATTTTATCCACGTCTGGGGAATTGAGTTTGTTTTGAACATGATCATCATGCTTGTCATGTCGTATTTCTATCCGCGAACAACATTTAACGACAAAGCCGATGCATTAAAAGTAGATATGCATGGCTGGAAATATGCATATCACTTATCTGCAGTTCTTGTGGTTGTAACCATTGTCATTTATATCGTATTGGGACATCAGTAAAAAAATAGGAAAATATCAAATTTTAGTAATATGGAAATTTTAAAAAATTATATCAACGGAAGCTGGACAGAAAGCAGGGAACAACAAACAGCGAATGTTGTAAATCCTGCCAGTCAGGAGGTGCTTGCAAAAGTTCCGTATGGTGAAAGAACTGTTCTTGATGTTGCTTCAGCAGTTTCTTCTGCTGCCGAAGCTCTGAAAGAATGGCGTGAAACTCCGGTAATGAAGCGCGTTCAGCCGCTTTACAAGCTGAAACAGTTGCTTGAAGAAAATATCGATGAAATAGCACGGTTAATTACATTGGAGTGTGGAAAAAGTTTTGCCGAGTCGAAAGCCGAAATGCAGCGGGCTATTGAAAATGTGGAGACAGCCTGCGGAACGCCAATGCTTATTCAAAGTGAATTTTCAGAAAATGTGGCAACAGGGATCGACGAATTTATGATCCGTCAGCCTGTTGGTGTTTGCGCCTGTATTTCTCCTTTTAATTTTCCGGGCATGATCCCGTTTTGGTTTTTGCCGTACGCCATCGCCTGTGGAAATAGTTTCATTATAAAGCCTTCAGAAAAAGTGCCGTTAACCATGATGAAGGTTTTTGAGCTGATCGATCAGCTTGATTTGCCTAAAGGACTGGTAAATCTTGTTCACGGAGGTAAAGCAAGTGTCGATGCGTTGCTTGACCACCCGGATGTAAAAGCGATCAGTTTTGTTGGCTCGACCAACGTTGCCCGGTATATTTATCAGCGCGGAGCTGCCAGCGGAAAGCGCGTTCAGGCACAGGGCGGCGCTAAAAACCCGGTGATTGTCATGCCTGATGCCGATATTGATATGACTGCACGGATTATTGCCGACAGTGTATACGGATGTGCTGGTCAACGGTGCCTTGCCGCTTCGAATATTATTACGGTTGGCGATCATGATGGCTTTATAAAAGAAGCGCTGGTAGAAGCCGCAAGAAGCAAAACCACCGGGTTCGGACTGGATGCAGGAATTGAGATGGGGCCGGTAATCAGCGCGGAAAGTAAAATTCGTATTGAAGGTCTGATTGCAAAAGGAGTCAGCGAAGGTGCAAACCTGTTGCTGGATGGGCGAAATGCGAAGATTAGCGGATACGAAGCCGGTAACTTTATAAAACCAACCATTCTCGAAAATGTAGTACTGAACGGAGAAGTGATCAAAACCGAAATATTTGGCCCGGTAATGAGCCTGTTGCCAATGGATTCAATTGATCAGGCCATCGATTTTGTAAACAACAATGCCTACGGAAATATGGCCTGCCTGTTTACGTCCAGCGGATTAAATGCCCGCACATTCAGGAACCGGGCAAATGCCGGTAATATCGGGATCAATATTGGCGTTGCTGCGCCCATGGCACAATTCCCTTTCAGCGGATGGAACAACAGTTTTTTTGGTGATCTGCACGGGCAGGGGAGACATGGCATCGAATTTTTCACACAAACAAAAGTGGTAATCGAACGCTGGCCCAAAGAATGGTCGCGTAAGTTTTAACGTATACAACATACATTCGAAAAAATAACATTTAAAACCATCAATAGAGAATGATAAAAATAGCAAATGCGCCCTGTTCGTGGGGCGCCCTCGAATTTGAACTGGAAGGAAAGTCGCTGGGGTATCAGCAGGTTCTTTCTGAAATGGTTGAGACCGGATATGCCGGTACTGAACTGGGTGACTGGGGATTTATGCCATCGAATCCTGCAGAATTAAGAATAGTTTTGGATGAAAAAAATCTGCAACTGTTGGGAGCTTTTGTCCCGGTTGCCCTTGTAAAGGAAGAAGCCCACAATGCCGGAGTTGAACTGGGCCTGAAAACAGCAGGTCTGATGTTTGATGCGGGCTATACAAATGCGTTTATTGTTTTGGCTGATGAAAATGGCTCTGTTGAAGAACGTACGAAAAATGCAGGCCGTATTACTCCTGAAATGGGATTATCTGAAAGCCAGTGGAAGGTATTCGCAAAAGGAGCTGAAAAAGTGGCCAAAGCAGTAAAAGATAAATTTGGAATGCGCACAGTGTTCCATCATCATTGCGGAGGATATGTGGAAACGCCGCAGGAAGTAGCTAAATTAATGGAACTTACCGACCCAAATCTTTTGGGCCTGTGTCTCGATATGGGGCATTATGCATTTGGTGGCGGGAATCCAGTCGAAGCCCTAAAAAAATATTACAACCGTATCTGGCATGTTCATTTCAAAGACTTTGATCCGAAAGTAGGTCAGGAGGCGGTAGCTCAAAAATACGACTATTTCAAATCAGTAGAAAAAGGTGTTTTCTGTGAACTTGGAAAAGGCTGTGTCGATTTTAGTGCCATCGTAAAAATTTTGAATGAAAACGGATACAATGGCTGGATTGTGGTTGAGCAGGATGTACTTCCGGGAATGGGATCGCCAAAAAAATGCGCTGCCAATAACCGGCAGTATATTGAATCGTTAGGATTGTAATCAATTATAAATACACTCAAAATGAAGAAAATTAATGTAGCAGTGGCCGGTTTAGGCCGGATTGGAAAAATACATCTAAAAAATTTGTGCCGCAACTTTCCGGAGATAAAGGTTGTTGCTGCTATGGATGTTTTTGATGAATCGAAAGCAATTGCCGATGAATTTAACGTTCCGGTTTTTGTGAAAACGTTTGACGAATTGCTCGCTGTCGACGGTGTGGACGCAGTGGTTATTTGTTCTCCCACCGATACCCATGCCGACTATGTGGTAAAAGCTGCCAAAGCAGGAAAACAAATCTTTTGCGAAAAACCACTAGACCTCTCTCTCGACAGGGTTAAAGAAGTGTTGGAGATTGTAAAGAAAAGCGGAGTGAAACTGATGCTTGGCTTTAACCGCCGTTTCGATCCGGAATTTAAACGCATCAGGCAACTGGTTGTAAGCGGCGCCATAGGCGAAGTCCGGATTGTGAAAATCACCAGCCGCGACCCGGAACCACCACCTGTTTCGTATATTAAGGTTTCAGGCGGAATGTTTCTCGATATGACTATCCATGATTTTGACATGGCCCGTTATATTTCAGGGAAACAGGTAAAAGAAGTATATGCAAAAGGCACTGTAATGGTTGATCCGGAGATCGGAAAAGCCGGAGATATTGACACGGCTGTTATAACACTTACTTTTGAAGATGATACAATGGCCATTATTGATAACTGCCGGGAAGCAGTGTATGGTTACGACCAACGGCTCGAAGCTTTTGGCAGCAAAGGAATGGCACAGGCTGAAAACGAGTTCCCAAACACTCATAAGTTGTATACAAAAGAAGGTGTATCAGGCGACTTGCCTTTGTATTTTTTCCTTGAAAGATACAATGCTTCCTACAATGCTGAAATCCGGGAATTTATTAATGCACTGATTTCCGGAAGCGATATGCCTGTTGATGGAAACGATGGATTGCAGTCCATTGTAATTGGTCTGGCAGCCAAAAAATCACTTGCCGAAGGCCGACCTGTATTGATTAAAGAAATACTGAAATAGGCTGAAACAGAAACTTAATTTGAATATCTAAAAATGAGGCTGTCCAAAAAGTATGAATAGAGTCATCCCGAACTTGTTTCGGGATCTCATCGTTCTAATAATCAGACCCTGAAATAAATTCAGAGTGACGCGAATTGCGGATTTTAGGATTTTTTGGCAGTCTCATTTTTTATTTTGGTTTCTCTTAGATTTTCTCCATTGTTTCAGCCGGAAGCCACCCCTGGTTTCCATCGGCCAGACGAATTTCATACCAGTTCCCCAACTGATCGATAATCTGCACCTTCAATCCTTCATGAATCAGGAAGATGTTGGTTCCGCCTTCCGAAGGTGAACTTTTTACGGTAGCACTGGGCTGTGTGATAATGGCGAAATTGTGGTTTACAAGCCTGTTTTTCTGCTTATTGGCAAATACAAAAGTAGTGATGGAACCAGCCAGAAGCACAATGCCCAGCCAGAAACCCAGACGGCGAAGACTACCGTTTGATGAAAAAACATACAGCCCGAGCAGTAGTAAAAACGCAATAAAACATACAATGCTGTATGTTGCCCAACTGTCGGCTGCTTTCGATTTGATGAGATTGTTCCACCAGCGAACGAAAAATACCTGGGGAATGGCTTCTATGGCATCAACTACATGTTGGTTAGCCAGTTCAAGGTTAAATTGAATGTCGGCATCGTTGGGTGACAACAATTTGGCCCGTTCGTAATTCAGAATGGCGGGGGTCATTTTCCCTGCTTTGTAATACGCATTTCCCAGGTTGAAATACAGTCCGGCTGATTCAACTCCGGAAGCCAGCAGTTCTTCGTAGGCTGCAATGGCCTCATTGTATTTCTGATCGGTATAAAACTGGTTGCCCTTTTCAAATAGCGAATTTTGTGCATTTAACTGAAATACAAACAGCAGGGTCAATAGGGTATAAAGTATTTTCTTCATTGTTTTGCTTATTTGATTTGTTTTTCCAGTTTTCCCATAACTGAAGCCGCCCGGTCGTATACATCCTGAATGGTTCCGGAGAAGGCGCTGGGGGCATAACGGGCAAATTCGCAATCATCAATAATCCGGATAAATTCATCAATAGTTTCCTGTTGTACTTGCCGCGAGAGCAGGGTAGAGGAAGCATTGTCGCGGTTCAGGTCGGCAACCGGAATCGCCAGTTTGTCGCTCAGGTAACCCCAGAATGCTTTTAACACCGATTCGTAGAATTCTTCTGCTTTGTTGTTTTTCAGGAACGAAGCTGCTTCTTTGAGCCGTTTTCGGGCGACCTTGTTGGCCTTTTTATTCCGTACCAGCGCCAGGTTCGCATTTTCGACCGCTTTCTTTCTGTATACAAAATAAACGGCAGCAAAAACGAGTAGGCCGGCCAGATAAATCAGGTAAAATCCGGTGGTCCCGAAAAAAGTGTGCCCTTTGGCCAAAAACTTTTGTTTGTTCTGTTTGATAAAGCGGATATCTTTTCCGATAAAGCGGACATCTTGTTTCGAGATGGAACTCACAACCGTGGTACTTTGGTCGTCGTCGCCTTTTTCAACCTGGATGGTAAACGGCCCGGCGGAACGGGTTTCGTATTTTTGTGCCGGCGAATTGAAAAAACTGAAATTTACAGAGGGGATAGTGTATTCTCCGGCATATCGTGGAATAAACAGATATTCAAAGGTTTTGCTGCCACTCAGTCCGTTGTCGGAAGCATTGGCCCGGTCAGATGTTTTTGGGTCGTATACCTCAAAATCTGCCGGAAATTCAACTTTCGGGGCTTCGATCAGTTTCAGGTTCCCGGTGCCGCTAACCGTGATTTTTAGCGTTGCTGCCTCGTTTGATTTCAATTTTTCTTTGTCGATGCCTGCTGTGTAACTAAATGATCCCACTGCCCCGTAAAAACTGGCCGGCGCCGGGGGGAGGTCTTTTACCCTGATGTGTACCGGGGTACTGGTTACCCGGGCTTCCACATTTCTGTAATTATCAAAGAAATCGTCGAAGAAACTGCGTTGCTGGCGGATACGTTGTTGCACAATACAGGTGATCTCGAACGGGTCGATTTTGATGGTACCGGTTTGTTGCGGGAACAAGATGGTTTTTTTCAGGATGCCTACCTGGTAAATTTTGTTGTCGTATACTTCGCGGGTAAACGAAACCTGGTTGGGGACCTCAATGTCCTGTGTCCAAAACCCTTCGTAAGAGGGCAGTTTTACATCGTTGAAACCGCGTACCGGCACATTGGGGCTGACATACAATTTCACCGTGGCAATGATCTGTTCCCCTTTGAATACATTATTCCGGGTAACATCAACTTTTACAAACAAATCATCTTTACTGATGTCAGCGCTGACATTTTCCTGTTGCTGGCTTTGCTGATTTTGTTGTCCTTGCTGACTGCCTCCCTGCGGGGCTGCCTGGCCTTGTTGCCCTTTTACAACCTGAATTTCCAGCGAATTGGATTGAAAAACTTTCCCGTTCACATTGATGCTGGCCGGACGAATGGTAAAGGTTCCTTCAGCTTTGGCCCGTAAAACATAAATGTATGAAAAGCTCACCGACTGGGTGGTTCTCCCGTTGATCATCTGAAAACTGGAACTTTGGGAAGTGGATGGTCCCATAAGTATTTCAAAGTTCGATAAATCGGGAAGTCGCAGATCAGAGCCACTATCATTCAGTGTAAAACTCAGCCTGAATTGTTCCCCTGATCGCACGACGTTGGGGGCCGACATCGTAAATTGTGTACTTTCCGCAAAACTGTCTGCCGTTGTTAGTGCAAATGCCAGTAATAGTATTATTTTTCTGATCATATCTCGTTTTTCGTTCAAGGCTTTCAAAATTACAATTTTCAAGATTCAAATTCCAAAAAACAAAACCCAAATTTAGCAGCCGGTCTCATGCAGACCTGATGTAGAGTTAAACCAAAATCTCCTCCCCTTTGGGGAGGCCGGGTGGGGCTGCTACCAGTCTTTCTCCGTTTTCCGGCTCTGTGCTTTTTCGGCCTGTACCTTTTTTACTTTTTCCTGAATATTTTTTTCGTTGTTTTGCAGGGCCTGCAACAATCGTTCCGCATTTTCTTTTGAAATTTTGTTTTGTTGCTGTTGCTGCTGTTGGTTTTGCTGGTCCTGACGGTTTTTATCCTGCTGATCTTTATTTTGATCCTGCTTGTCTTTATTCTGATCGTCTTTATTTTGGTTCTGATCTTTGTTTTGATCTTTATTCTCCTTGTCCTTATTTTTCTCCTGATCTTTGTTCTTGTCCTGATTTTTCTGTTGTTCTTGCTGTTTTTTCTTCATGTTCATGGCATACAACAGATTGTATTTGGTTTCCAGATCATCGGGGTTTTTACGCAGCGCATCTTTATACGCTTCAATACTTTCATCCAGTTTGTTTTGCATTAGCAGTGAATTGCCCATGTTGTGCAGAGCCCGGCTTTTCTCCACTTTGTCGGTACTTTTGTCAGCAATTTGTCCGAACTTGGCTGCCGACTCTTCAAATTTCATCTGTTTATAAAGTGCATCGCCAAGGTTGAAATCCCATTTCAGATCATCGGGACGTTTATCAAGGGCTTTGCGGTAGGCTGTTTCAGCCTGACTGTACATGGTCGTGTCAAGTTTCGTTGTGTCGGCCAGCGCTTTTTCGTAATAACGGTTGCCTTCGCGTATAAATTTGCGTTCGTTTTGCGCAAATATAAATTGCGAAACCGAAATAAGTAAAGTCAATATTATAAATGTAATCCGCGTCATTTCTTTCTTTTTTTGGTCTTCTGAAATTATTTTCCAAACAGCTTAAAATTCTTCAAATATTTGTTCTTCCGTTCCAGAATCATGAATTCAATAAAAATCAGAAACAAACCGAGAGCTATGAAATACTGGAACTGATCGTTGTAATCGGAATAAACCCGCGATTCCATTTCCGAAGTTTCCATTTTATTGATCTCGTTAAAAAGAGTGCTCAACCCGATTTGTGCATTGTTTGCACGAACATAAATCCCTTTTCCGGCAGCCGCAATTTGCTGAAGCATGGGTTCGTCGAGCTTGGTAACCACCACATTGCCCTCTTTGTCGGTTCGGTAGTCCTTTTGTCCGTTACGAAATACAGGTATTGGCCCTCCCTGTGGTAATCCCATTCCAATAGTATGAACGACAACCCCATTTTCAGCCGCAGCAGTGGCAGCTCCAATGGCATCGTCTTCATGATTTTCTCCATCAGTAATAATGATCATTGCCTTGCTTCCTTCAAATTGCGGGCTGAAAGACCGCATCCCCAGCTCAATGGCGGCGCCGATAGCAGTTCCCTGGGTGGGGACAATTTCGGTACTGACCGATTCGAGGAACAGCTTGGCCGATGGATAATCGGTGGTGATGGGAAGCTGCGTGTAAGCTTGGCCGGCAAAAACAATCAGCCCGATCTTGTCATCGCTCAACCGGTCGACCAATTGGGCAATAGCGCGTTTGGCGCGTTCCAGACGGTTGGGCTGGATGTCTTCAGCCATCATACTGTTCGATACGTCAAGGGCAATCACCAATTCGACCCCTTCACGTTTCTCGGTTTTCAGCTTAGACCCGAATTGTGGGCGGGCCAGTCCGAAAATAATGGATGCCAAAGCAATCATCAGGATAATGAATTTAAGGACCGGCCTCGAATTACTGGCGTTGGGCATCAGGATGGCCAACATTTCGCTTTGGGAAAAACGGGACAGCGCTTTTTTCCGCATGATCCGGGCAATCACAAAAAATATGGTCAGCACCGGGATGATCAACAGTGCGTAAAGCCATTGTGGTTGTGCTATTCTGAACAGTTCCATGATCGGTTGGTTATTTACGGAATGTTTCTAAAAATGGTTGTTTTCAGGAAAATTCCTATGATGAGCAAAAGAACGGCAAGAATGGCATACCGTTCAAATTCTTCTTCTTTCTTGCTGTATTCTTTTACTTCGATTTTCGATTTTTCTAATTTGTCGATTTCCTGGTAGATTTCTGCCAGTTTGTTGTTGTTCGTTGCCCGGAAATATTTTCCGTCGGTAATGTCGGCAATTTTCTGAAGGGTTTCTTCGTCAATTTTTACTTCCACGTCGCGGATTTGTGTTTGCACACCAAACGGTGTTTGTACCTGCATCGGGTAGGGGGCTGTGCCAATGGTGCCTACCCCGACTGTATAAACCCTGATGCCAAATGTTTTGGCTAATTCGGCGGCGGTTACCGGTGCAATTTCTCCGCGGTTGTTTTCCCCATCGGTAAGAAGGATGACCACCCTGCTGATAGCGGTGCTTTCTTTCAGGCGGGTCACGGCGGTTGCCAGGCCATTGCCGATGGCTGTCCCGTCTTCGATCATTCCGCTTTCAATGTCGTTAAAAAGGTTGATCAGCACGGCATGGTCGGTAGTCAGTGGGCATTGCGTAAAACTTTCGCCTGAAAAAACAACCAGTCCCATTTTATCGTTGTGACGACCCGAAATAAATTCGGTAGCTACATTTTTCGCGGCGCCCAAACGGTCGGGTTGAAAGTCGCGGGCCAGCATCGAACTGGAAATGTCGAGTGCAATAACAATATCAATTCCTTCGGTGGTCACATTTTGCCAGTTGTTCGACGATTGCGGACGCGCCAGTACCACTATAAGCAGAGAAATAACTGCCAGTTGAATGATGAACAATATGTGGCGAAAATAGTATTTCCAGCTTTGCGGTATCCTGGCAAAACCCATGGTCGATGAAAACTGTATGCTTGCCCCGGTCTTTTTTTGCCGGAGAATGTACCAGGCAATCATAGGCAGAAGCGCCAGAAACAGGTAGAAAAAATCAGGGTTTTTAAATGTTATATCGCTCATTTTATTACTTTTTCAAATCTCAGTTCTCGATACTCACTACTTGCAGCTCATTTTATTTCACTTCCACTTCTTCGCCTTCGCGGTCGTCAACCGGAGGGTCTTCCGGTTTTTTAATTTCTTCTTTCTTCGTTTGGTTGACAAAGAAATAGGCGTTGATTAGTGATAAATTGTTGTCGTCGGGCAAGGGATAATATTTGGCAAATTTTACTAAGTCCGAGAGTTTCAGTATTTGGCTCAGTTCTTCCAGCGATTTTTCATCGATCAGGTCTCTTCGGTATCTGAAAGCTGATAACGTTTCGTCGCTGGTTTGTTCCATGGCCGGGATGCCAAAACGGCCTTCGATATATATCCGCAAGGTGTCGGACAGTTCGCTGTAATATTGTTTAATCTTATCCTGTTGCCAGATTTTTTCTTCCTTGATGCGGTCGAGCTCGCGCAGGGCAACTATATGGGCCGGTTCTTTGGGTTTTTCCGGACGGCTGAACAGCGGTTGGTTTTTTTTCTTCCGTTCCATATAATAGAAAATAAAGAAAATGATGGCTGCAATCAGGATAATTCCTAAGATATAAGGAGTTACTTCTTTGAGGGTGACCGGAGCAGCGTATGGTTTTTTAATATCAACAGGCCCCTTTGTCGTGTCGAGCGGCATGCCAAGAACTTCAAGGGCCAATGGTTGCGTAAAAATGGAATCCGTCTGTCCGTCGTGTTTCAGCAAAAAACGAAATTGCGGAACCATCTGTACGCCGGTATCGAAAGAGGTAATCGTAAAATTCTGAATGATCTTGATTTGTTCGGCATCGCTCAGTGTAAAGGTATCGAGCGGCGAACGTTCGATTACTTCAATGGCCGATGTGATGGAATCGCCAATCTCAGGAAAATCCAGTTTTGCGTTTTTGGGCTGGTCAACTTCGAGGCGAAGTTTTACCTGGTCGCCGATCAGTATTCTGGTTGAGTCGATACTGGCTGTAGCTTTTATTTTGCTGGTCTGGGCGGTTCCCAAATCGGCAAAAATAACTGTCAGTAAAACGATCAGTATGCCTTGTTTCATCTATCCTCTCTTTTTAAATAAGCTTATCAGCGATTTCACGTAGTCTTCGTTTGTGTTGATGTTCACGTAATCGACGCCCGACTTTTTAAATTGGTTGTCGAGTTGGCCCGATAAATTTGTCCACCATTTTTTATAGGCCTGTTGTGTGTTTTGGTTCGAACTGTCGACCCATATATATTGTCCCGTTTCCGCATCTTTTAGTTTAATCATGCCAATGGGAGGCAGTTCGGTTTCGCGCTGGTCGTAAATACGAAGGGCCACCATGTCGTGTTTGTCGTTGGCAATCGAAAGGGCGTTTTCCAATTCTTTTTCATTTTGGATGAAATCAGAAATAAGGAAAGCCGTGCAGCGTTTTTTGATGGCGTTGGTCAGGTAACGGATGGCCCCGGTAATGTCGGTACCCCGTTCCTGCGGCTCAAAATCAATGAGTTCGCGGATGATGCGCAAAATGTGGCTGCGTCCTTTTTTCGGCGGGATGAATTTTTCGATTTTTTCGGAGAAGAAAATTACCCCGATTTTATCGTTGTTCTGGATGGCCGAAAACGCTAATATGGCAGCTATTTCAGTGATTACGTTTTTCTTCAGCTTGTCGAATGAACCGAATTCGCGCGAACCGCTCACGTCGATCAGCAACATCACAGTCAGTTCCCTTTCTTCCTCGAAAACCTTGATGAATGGCTTGTTATAACGGGCTGTCACGTTCCAGTCGATATTGCGGATGTCGTCGCCATATTGGTACTCGCGCACTTCGCTGAAAGCCATCCCGCGCCCTTTGAACGCGCTGTGGTACTCGCCGGCAAAAATATTGCGGCTCAACCCACGCGTTTTGATCTCAATTTTGCGTACCCGTTTTAATAGTTCTGTATGTTCCAAAATCTTCGATTTTTAAATTCCAAAAAATCAAATTCCAAATTCCCAAAATTGAAGAATTCAGGGTTTTTGAAGTTTGATGATGATTGCTGAAATAATTTTTCTCAATTCTGTTGCTTCATTAATCAGTTCCTGAATTATCGTTTCAAATTCACTATTTGTTCTTTTCAAAATTGTTAGCCAATAAATAGTTTCCTTCGATTCCTTTCTGGAAATCCGTAACCGAAACAACTTATCTTTATCACCCAACGACTCATTTGCTTCAATATAATTAGCTCCAATAGAACCCGATGATCGTACCGCTTGTTTTGAGTCTTCTGCATTCGCAATGTTTTTCGGCAACTGTTTTATCAATATCCTGATGTTTACAGCGTAATTCAGACAGCGATTCTCTAATTCATTCATCATCTTCTTATTTGGAATTTGAATTATTGGGATTTGGAATTTCTTTCTTTACGGAACTTCCACTGTGTTCAATATTTCCGTGATAATTTCTTCCGAAGTGATGTTGTTGGCTTCTGCTTCGTAGCTCAGTCCGATGCGGTGGCGCATCACGTCGGGGCACACGGCACGTACATCTTCCGGGATCACATATCCGCGGCGTTTGATAAATGCGTATGCTTTGGCGGCCTGCGCCAGACTGATGCTGGCGCGGGGCGATCCTCCGTACGAGATCATATCGGCAAATTTTTCGAGCTTGTATTCTTTCGGGTCGCGGGTGGCAAATACAATATCAACAATGTATTTCTGGATTTTTTCGTCCATGTACACATCTTTTACCACGTCGCGCGCTTTGATAATATCTTCGGGTTTCAGTACCGTTGATGCCTGTGGAAACTGTTTCAACAGATTTTGCTGGATAATCAGTTTTTCTTCTTCTTTCTTCGGATAATTGATCACTACTTTCAGCATAAAACGATCGACTTGTGCCTCAGGCAGCGGGTAAGTCCCTTCCTGTTCAATCGGGTTTTGTGTGGCCATCACGAGGAAAGGTTCCTGTAATTTGAACGTCTCTTCGCCGATGGTCACCTGGCGTTCCTGCATGGCTTCGAGAAGCGCCGACTGCACTTTGGCAGGCGCCCGGTTGATTTCGTCGGCCAGCACAAAATTGGTGAAGATAGGCCCTTTTTTTATGACAAATTCTTCCTTCTTCTGGCTGTAAATCAGCGTACCTATCAAGTCGGCAGGCAACAGGTCGGGGGTAAATTGGATACGCGCAAATTTGGTATCGATGGTTTTTGCCAAAGCGGTGATGGCCAGCGTTTTTGCAAGTCCGGGAACCCCTTCCAGCAGGATGTGCCCGCCCGACAACAAGCCGATCAGCAAACTTTCAACCAGATGTTTTTGTCCGACAATTACTTTGCCCATTTCCATGTTGATGATGTCAACAAAGGCGCTTTCTTTTTGAATTCTTTCGTTTAATTCACGAATGTCAACTGCTTGATTCATATTTTTTTAGTATTTTGTTTTTGTCAATTTTTTAATGAAGCACGAATTTAAGCTGCTAAGCTACAAAAAAGCATAAAAAATCGTTAAATAGTGTTAAGCTATTTTAGCCCGATGCCATATGGACAATCACTCTTACCGGATGATTAAAAACAATGTGCTTTCCTGATTGTTGAATATAAAACCTTTTTGTATGTGAATGTGAAATGAGAACAACAATTTTTACGTCTGTTTTTATCCTGGTTTTCTGGGCCGGTTTTGTCAGCGCCATCAGTTTTATGGAAGCCTGGCTCAAATTTCAGGCTCCCGGTGTTACTTTGGAGGTTGGACTGGGAATCGGTATAAAAGTATTCAAAGCGCTGAACTTAGTTGAATGGGTATTGCTGATAGCTTATTTGTCGGTTGCCATCCGCAGATTTAGTTTGTTGACAGGTTTTGTACGGATTGCCTCCGGTATTGCTGCGCTGATTCTGGCAGTCCAGTCTTTCGTCGTTTTACCTGTCCTTACGCAACGCGCATTGTCGATCATTGCCGGTGAACCGGTGGAACCATCGTTTTTGCATGTTGGCTATGTGGTTGCGGAGCTCATAAAAGTAAGTTTATTAATTTTACTGGCTTTTAAATGGAGCCGTTTTGTTCAACCATCTGAAACGTATCTATCATGAAGAAAATCGGATTAATTGGAGGGTTAGGCCCCGAGGCTACAGTGGATTACTATAAAGCCATTATTGAAGCATTTAAGGGAGAAGGAAAACTCAATTATCCTGAAATTATTGTTTACAGTGTGAACATGTATACGTTCATCGGAAAGATGGAAGCCGGGGATTACCGGGGAGCCATGGATTACCTGGCTGCAAAGCTGAAAGCGTTGCAGGAAGCCGGGGCCGATTTTCTGGCCCTTACGGCCAATACACCGCATCTTTTTTTTAGCGAGTTACAACAGGAAGTGGAAATCCCTATGCTGAGCATTGTGGAAGCAACAGCACGGGAAGCCCGGCGGCTGGGGCTCAAGCGCCCGGGCCTGATGGGTACAGCTTTTACCATGAATGCGGATTTTTTCAGCAAGGTATTTTCTATTTTTGGGATGGAAGTGGTAATGCCATCATACGCACAAAAAGAATATATCAACAAAAAACTCTTTTCGGAGATTGAACTGGGTATATTCCGGGATGAAACGCGCGAAGGCCTTATTGAAATTATCGGGCAGATGAAAGCCGAATGGCAGGTTGACGGCATTATTATGGGCTGCACGGAGTTGCCTCTTATCCTTCCCGGTAATTCCTATCATGAAATCCCTTCGCTGAATACCACACAAATACATGTAAACGAAATTGTGAAATGGTGTAAAGGCGATACCTGAAAGCACACAACCCCGGATAATGTTTGAATTCCTGTTCATTGTGGTCTCGGGCAGATGCCGGATGAACTAAATTTGCAGGGAGTGGATTTATTCTCCGATCACTTCCTTCAGTGTTTTTTCATCGGGAATATCATTATAATGCCACTTGGCGATGATTGTTCCTTTTTTCAGGAGCAATAGCCCGGGGTTTGAACGGATAATGGTCTTCAGGGTTATTTCGTCACAATTGAAAAAATCAATCGGAATTTTGGTGTCGGCAATGAAATTATTGATTTTGTCGCGCCCCGAAGCTGTCATTCCTGCAAATTGCATATTATTTGCAGCGGCATACCGTGCAAGTTCATTGATCCTGTTTATTGCTTTCCTACTTGTTTTTTGAAGGTCATAGGCAATCAGTAGAAATGTGTAGCCTTCGTCGTACAGGAAGAAATCTTTTACGTCTTCACCGTATTCGCTTTCCATCATAAAATCATGAACGGGCGGTTTGTATCCGGCTTTCACCAAGCGTGGCGGATCCATCGAAACGTATTCCCAGTTTAGCGTATCCTGCCAGGGATAATTTTCTTCCGTAAAGGTTTTTATTCTACCGTTTTTCTTATTCTTGTACCTGAAAATGGTTTCATACACATCCTTAGGGGAGTCTTCCGGGATTTGCATTGCTTCCGGTATATTGGTCCCCACTTTATAGGGGCGGAAATCAATCACTGGTAAATGGTTATATGAATAAGCGGCTATGTAAAAATACACGACCATCGTAATCCCGCTGAGCACAGCAGGCAGAATGATCCCGTTTTTATTTTGAAATGTGTTGCGCTTTATGAAAATAAAAATAGCAAGAGCTGCCAATGCAATGTTTTTGTAAAATGTTTGCCAGTTGGTAAGGATGAGTGCGTCGCCAAAACAACCGCAATCGGTAACCGGATTCGTGAGGGCAATGTATAAGGTAAGAAATGTAAAAAAGGCCATGAACAGCAAGGTTGCCCATGCGGTAAAACGCATCCAGAGGTTAAAGATCAGCGCCACTCCGATCGCAAATTCGGCAGATGCAAGCAGGATACCTAAGGGAAAAGCGACCGGAATAAGCAACTCCCAGCCAAACGAGGTGAAGTAATCGGTAAATTTATATGCTGAGCCCCACGGGTCGATCCCTTTTACAAAGCCCGAAAAAACAAAGGTGATCCCTAACAGGATTCGTGCGAGTTGTTGTACTATCTTCATTTACAGTTTTCTTTTTTATTATTTCGAATATACAACAACAATACTGCTGCATTGTTGATTTCGTTTCAATATCCGTTCACATAAAAATACCTGATCCGGCAGGCATTCCCGTTGCTTTGTTCATCTTTTTCTTCAGGGATGCGGATTTCCAGCGTATGATCTTTCTGATCGAGTTCGGCGGCCAAAGTGTAATACCAGGGAAGATGGAGTCCTTTGCTCCATTTTGTAAACAAGTTTTGTTTCTGCCATTTGCCTTTATCGATGCGGTATTCAATAATTCCGGCATCCTGACCGGCAGCAACAACAATACCAACAGCTTTTCCTTTAAAATCCAGCGAAATAATTTTACCGGGTTCGCCAATTAAAATGGGTACATCAAAAAAATCATGACGCAAACCGGTGCCGTCGTGCGGGTTCCATTTCGGATCGATTATCCAGCCTTTGGTTAATCTTACGGATTGAATACTTATTAATTTGCCTTTATCGTAGCAAAATTCATCCAGTTTTTCGGGAAGCGGATATTCTGAAATCTTATCACCGGCATCAATTCGGCATGAAAACACATTTTCCAGAAATTCGATTATTGAATGGGCATAAATTCCTTGTCCGAAGGGAGAGGGGTGAAGATCTTTGAAATCGCCTTCCCATGTAAATTCACCGTTATCGATCCGGTCGGTTACTTCCTTTGCCAGATTAATGACCGGAATATTGTAATGACTGGCGACCTTATTGTGGCTGGTGATCACTTCCGGTTCGCGGCCTTCGTGATAATCCTTCATTTTATCGGGATCGGCAAAGTGCATCATTACAATGTCGGCAGCCGGATTTGCTATTCGTGTGTGTCTCACGATTCCTTCCATCGCCCTGATCTGCTCAACTGTAGTCCGGCCGTTGACTGCATCGTTTACCGCAGCTTCTTCAAACAAAAGATCAATCTTTCCTTTCGAAAGTACATCTCTTACCAAACGAAAAGCACCCGGCGTTGTTCCCATTGATGGAATTCCGGCAGCAATAAATTCAAATCTGGTTTCCGGGAAACGTTTTTTTAAGTAAATGCAAACACTGTCGCGCCATCCCGGATTATATGTAATTGAACCGCCCAGAAACGCTACCCGTCCGGTTTTATTCCGCTCAAACTGAATACGGCAATTCCGGATACCGTCGCGCACGGTGTGGTAATCTGCTGATTCAAGTGACAATTTATTCTGAGCCTGCACATTTTCAGGATTCAGTAATGCGAACAACAACAATACCGGAATGATGAAACGATATTTATTCATTACAGAACTTGGTTGAATGATTGGTTTTATCTGAAAAGAAGTTAAATATTTAAGTCTTGCTGTTTTCGTTGATTAAATATTTTCAAATTCAATTTTTATAAGGGCAAATACCGCATAGTTGATCATGTCCATGTAATTGGCATCTATTCCTTCTGAAATAATCGTTTTCCCCTGGTTGTCCTCAATTTGTTTGGTGCGTTTAATCTTCATCAGGATCAGGTCGGTGTACGAACTCATGCGCATGTTTCGCCAGGCCTCGTCGTAATCGTGGTTTTTTGCCATCATCAGCTCTTTTGCTTCCTCAAAATAATGCCGGTACAATTTCAGAATTTCATCGTTGCTGATAGGTTCCTGGTCTGAAGCGCCCTTTTCAAGTTGAATAAGCGCCATGATGCAATAGTTAATGATACCGATATATTCAGGGCGTATCCCTTCGCCTACTTTGCTGACCCCTTTTTCTTCGAGGCTGCGTATCCTCTGTGCTTTGATGTATATCTGATCCGTCAGTGAGCTGGGTCGTAAAATACGCCATGCAGTACCGTAATCTTTCATTTTTTTTATAAAAATGTCTTGGCATACCGAAATCACATGGTCGTATTCATGAGAGGTTTTTTCCATATATACATTAAATTTGAAAGGCATAAAAGTATTAAATTAATGTGTAAATTAGCTCGGTTTTATTTTCCTTTTGGAAAGCAGGTTGTTAATACATTCAAATTATCCAGACCATGTTAATCACATCTAATGCATCAAAATTTTTTAAGCGCAAGCATACCATTCAGTTAAATGAGGAAATTATTGATCTGAAGGATCCGATTGTAATAGGGATTTTAAACCTTGCTCCCGATTCGTTTTATGATGGGGGTAAATACAAAAATGAAAAAAAGGTGCTGGCGCGGGCCGAAGAAATACTGGAACAGGGAGCAACATTTATTGACATTGGTGCAGTATCGACCCGTCCCGGAGCGACAGATGTATCTACAAAAACCGAGCTTGACCGGTTGCTGCCGGCTGTTTGTGCCATCCGGAAAAAATTTCCCGATGCACGCCTGTCGGTTGATACTTTCCGTTCATGGGTGGCCGTAAGGGTGATTGAAGAATGCGGTCCCTGTATGGTAAACGATATTTCAGGAGGCAATTTTGATGTTCACATGTTTGAAACCATCGGGAAACTGGATGTGCCCTATATCCTGATGCACATTCAGGGAACTCCGCAGACGATGCAGGATGAACCAGAGTATGATGACATTATCAAAGACATATCAAACTTTTTTACGGAAAAAGTAAAACGGCTCACCAAATGTGGAGTGAAGGATGTGATTATTGATCCGGGATTTGGTTTTGGCAAAACATTAGACGATAATTATGAACTGCTCAATCGTCTCGACTCGTTTAAAGTTTTTCAGTTGCCTTTGCTCGTTGGCGTTTCGCGTAAATCGATGATTGCCAATTTACTGGGAACAACTCCTGAAGGGGCCTTGAACGGGACATCCGTGGTCAATACGTTATCGTTGATTGCCGGGGCCGATATTTTACGGGTACACGATGTGAAAGAAGCTGTCGAAGCGGTCCGCATATACAAAAAACTGAAAGAAATAGCCCTTTGATGAACCTCTTTATTACGATACGTTTTCTCGATATTCTCGATATATTGCTGGTGGCGTTTATTCTTTACCAGCTTTTCATGTTAATAAAGCGCACGGTCGCTTTCAATATTTTCCTGGGTATCTTCTTCATTTACCTTTTTTGGCTACTTGTGAAAGCCCTCAACATGGAACTGATGGGTTCCATTATGGGGCAGTTCATCGGGGTAGGGGTGTTGGCCCTTATTATCGTATTCCAACAGGAAATACGGCGTTTCTTGCTGATGATCGGTACTAATTACCGTTTGAGCCGAACATTTGGGTTTGAAAAGATATTTTCATCAGACAAAGAGAAAATGGATACGCCCAAAGTGATCAGGGAAATTGTTAGGGCTTGCGAGAACATGGCAAAAACAAAAACCGGAGCGCTGATTGTGATTCCACACAAATCGGAACTACCCGATCTGATCCGTACCGGTGAAGAACTCAATGCCCATGTTTCGGATGCCCTGTTGGAAACCATTTTCTTTAAAAATACCCCTCTACATGACGGAGCTGTCATTATCATTGATGATAAAATTGCGGCGGCCCGTTGTATTTTACCGGTTACCGATCAGCGGGATTTGCCCGGCAGCCTCGGGTTGCGTCACCGTGCCGCAATAGGCGTTTCGGAAAACACCGACGCATTGGCTATTGTTGTTTCGGAAGAAACCGGGAAAATTGCCCTGGCAAAAGGTGGGGCACTGAAAACGAACCTGAATATAATTACGCTGGCAAAAGAACTTGAGGAAGTATATACATTTCCGGAGTAAATATATTTTTGTCTGTTCCCGCATGAATTATATGCCGTACGTTTTTTACTGTTGCTGGTACAATTTAATCAGTTCCTGGATACGGGCATTGTTGTCGGTTGCAGGTGGTTCTTTCATAGGAGGTCCGTAATCGTCGGGCAGGGTATTGATGAAATAAAAATCGCCTAAAGGGCCTTTTACGTCAAACGGAATATTTGGACTGGTGCCGTTAGGCCTTATTCTTACAGGTGACGGACCTGGATAAATTACGGAGGTTTCCTTGTTAAACGATTCAAACGATTTGGTCAGGTCGATAGGAAAGCTATTCGCGTCACTGTAAAAATCAACTTTCAACGAATCGGCATTTATCAAACATTCTTTGATCCTGCCGGGCGAATGCTTCACCGACCCGAGGTTGGTAAATGTGATCCCGTTACGGATTGCTTCCGGGGGATAGAACGTAAGCTGATAGCCTTGTTCCATAATCTCGCCGTCATATAATGCTTTCAGGAAATGCCGGTACGAACCGTAATAAAAATTCTGCCGGTTTTTTTCATATCTTTTTAACTGTGATTCTGATCCGTGGCCGATCGGTTCGTAATAATAATGTCCCATAATACGCCTGATATAAATGCCTGAATACGAATTAAGGGATACTTCATCGTGTGTGAGATCATCGCGTTTGGTAATGTCAAATTCACGGATCAGCACCCTGATCTTGTACCCCAGATGATTGTTTATAATGACAAGCGGTATATTCGACGTGGCCTGAAAATTCTTATCGGTACGTTTGAAATACAATACCGATTCATTCAATAGTTTATATGATGTTTGAAGATCATCGCCGATAAATTGCTGACAAAAGAATCGTACTTCTTTTTTCCGTTCGCTGTTGCTAAGCGAATTGTAATCATCCGGATTGATCGACGAAAGGTTTAATGCAATATGGACCGAATCGGTGAAATTGTCAATGTATGTTGCAAAAGGATCGTAATCCCTGTGTGTAACTACCAGATAACAAGGTAAGAAAGGGATGTTGATCTTAAAGTTGCCTTTTTCATCGGTTGCAGTGCCGATTGATGAGCCTGAAATAAAAAGTTCAGCAAGGTGAACGGGTTTATTATTTTCTTTGCTGATAATTTTACCATTGATATAAAACGACGGTTCTTGGGGAGATGCCGGATAAACGACTGAAAAAATGAAAAGAGCCAATAAAAAAATCAGTCTGAGATACCCTTTCATACTTCTCGCATTTTTTTTGCGTTAAGGTATCAGATTTAATTAAAATGAGGAAACTTATCTGGAACTTTTTTTTACGCAGGCAGAATAACCTTTCTTTCTGGCTGAAAGATTGTACATTTGCTGATCATGATTTTTAATCGGAAAATTGGAAGATGGACGAACGTTTGAACGTATTTGGCGAATTGCTCGGCATCATGGATGAGTTGCGCAAAAAATGCCCGTGGGACAAAGAGCAAACATTTGAATCGTTGCGCAAACTCACAATTGAGGAAACCTACGAATTGGGCGATGCCATTTTGCAGGGCGACCTGTCGGAAATAAAAAAAGAATTGGGCGATTTGCTTCTGCATATTGTGTTTTATGCGAAAATAGGGGAAGAAAAGAATTCGTTTAGCATAACTGATGTCATTAAAGGCATAAATGAGAAACTGATTTACCGGCATCCCCATATTTTTGGAGATGTGGAGGTAGGTAGCGCCCGCGAAGTGGAACAAAATTGGGAGGCTTTGAAGCTGAAGGAAAAAGGCCGTAAAAAGAAACAGGTTTTGGAAGGCGTTCCTGCTTCACTTCCTGCGTTGGTAAAAGCAAACCGTATACAGGAAAAAGCCAGTGGCGTGGGTTTTGACTGGGAACATCGGGAGCAGGTGTGGGACAAAGTGAAAGAAGAAATCGCCGAACTCCAGCGTGAAATTGATAAAACCGACGCCGATAAAATAGAAGCCGAATTTGGCGACTTGTTTTTTGCTATGGTAAATGCCGCACGGCTGTATGGTGTTGACCCCGAAACCGCGCTCGAACGCACCAACCTGAAGTTTATCAGGCGTTTCAATTTTCTCGAAAGCCAGACATTGAAAAAAGGCATTGACCTGAAACAAATGAGCCTGGCCGAAATGGATGTAATTTGGGAAAAAGCAAAACGTCAGGAGTAAAAGCATATAATTGTTTCGTACAGAATATTTTACTTTACTTATGACAAGCAGAAAAATATTGACCGGACTTTTGTTTATCATTTTCCCTGTGGTCCTTTTTGCCCGGATCGATACCATCCGTTTAAATCAATATTACCTGAAAAAATATTGGGACGATTCAAAAGAAATCGTCCGGTCGCCGGTTCGCTGGGATCAGCGGGATTGGCAGCGGTTTGCTGTTTTTGCTGCAACTACCGGAGCTTTGTTTTTTGCCGATGAGCCTGTTGCAGATTGGTTACAGGAACGCCGTACCGGATTTCTCGATAAGGTCAGCCGGAAAACCTTTGAACCGTTTGGCGCCGAATATTCACTGGTTGTATGCGGTGTTTTCTACGGTTATGGGTTACTTGCCAAAAAGCCGAAGCCGGAAAGCACTGCATTGCTGGCTGTCGAGAGTTTTGCCCTGGCCAGTTTGTTCGTGCGTATACCAAAATATTTGTTAGGCCGTCAGCGTCCGGATAGTGGCGTGGATGTGACGGCCTTCGATTTCAAAGGGCCTTTTCAGGGTACCGGTTTCCCTTCCGGCCATACCATTGCCGTTTTTTCAGTGGCATCGGTAATTGCCAATCAGTACCGGGAAACCGTGTGGGTGCCAGTCCTTTCTTATTCACTGGCCGGATTGGCAGGTTTATCGCGTATTTACGACAATCGCCACTGGACAAGCGATGTGTTTGCCGGGGCTGTGATGGGTATTGCGATCGGTAATCTGGTTTGCCCTGCACACAAAGAGTCCCGCATTTCGTTTTTCCCTGTTAAAATGGGACCGGCATATGGCGTACGCCTGGCATTGTCATTGTAAGTACTCATCCCCAAAGAATAAATTATCATGAATCGTTTTTTGAACCCTGCAATTCTGTTTTTTCTGGTTTCTTTCTCGTGTTCTACCGGCAAAAAAGCCCTTGAGCGTGGCGATTATTACGAAGCGGTAACCAGGGCGGCAGAACGGCTTCAGTCTGATCCCGAAAACAGAAATGCCATTCAGGTAATACGAGACGGTTATCCGTTGGCAATCAGGTATTATCAGGAGGAAATTGATTTGGTGCTCACCGGGGCCGATCGTTTTAAATGGGGTGAAACTGTCCGCATAATGGAACGGGTGAACGATCTTTCGGAACAAATACGGCGGGTACCTGCGGCCCGGAAGCAGGTTCCCAATCCGAAGATATATACCTCGGAAATGCGTCCTGCAAAAGAAAAAGCTGCCGGCGAACTATATCAGGTCGCAACCGATCTGATGAAAAGCAAAAACAAAACCGATGCGCGTCAGGCATATCAGTATTTTGTAAAAGCCGATCAGTTGGTGCCGGGTTACGAAGCGGTAAACGATATGATCCGCGAGTCGAAGCGGCTGGCAACTTATACCGTGGTTGTTGAACAGATACCGGATTTTTCGGAACGATATCCACTTTCGGCTGATTTTTTTTACGACCGCGTCCTGGGAATGCTGAAATATAATTTTCCAGAGAAGAGTTTTGTGAATTTTTATTCTGAAAATGAAGCCGGAAATTTCAGGATTGAATACCCGGACATGGTCGTACGGATGAATTTTTATGATTTTTATATCGGCCGGAACCAGCATGCCGAAAGCGAGCAGCCATTGAGCAAAGTTGTTGAAGAACGGGTGAAAGTAAACCGGAAAGATACGATAGTGTATGAAACCAGGGTGCATAATTACAAAGGTACCATCAAGATCATAAGCGATCAGGTTTTAGCAGAAGGCTTGCTGAAGATCGAAATACTCGATTTTCGGTCGGAAAACCGGATGTTGCTTACGGAACGGATTCCCGGACAGTTTATGTGGAACAATTCGTATGGCGTTTTTGCCGGTGATAAGGAAGTTCTTGAACCCGCCCATATTGCGGTATTGAACAACCGTGCCACTCCGCTTCCTGCACCGCAGGATTTGTTTGCAGAATTCTCACGTCCTGTTTTCGACCAGCTTTCCGACCGTCTGAGAAACTTCTTTCGCAGGTATGAAAAGTAAGCAGTATATTTATACTTTTTAAACGGATAACAGGCCAAACTTAAGGATCAGGCAACACAACCATGTTGAAACAGTTTCTTACATACATCAGGGAAGAGGAGTTGTTCGACCCTTTGCAGAGAGTTTTGCTGGCGGTGAGCGGCGGGATGGACTCAATGGTGATGTTGTACCTTTTTCAGAAATCGGGTTATGATTTTTCGGTAGCGCATTGTAACTTTCAGCTCCGGGGCGGGGAGTCGGATGGCGACGAGCAATTTGTGGCCAACTATTGCGACGAACACAACATCCGCCTGTTTGTGACCCGGTTCGATACACAGGAATATGCCCGTCAGGAAGGTATTTCGATTGAAATGGCTGCCCGTGACCTACGTTATGGCTGGTTCAATAAACTGATGGACGAGGAGCATTTTGACTGTCTGGCCACAGCCCATCATCAGGATGATGTAATGGAAACCTTTTTTATCAACCTGGGCCGGGGCACTGGTATTCGCGGGCTTTCCGGCATCAAACCGAAGTCTGGCAGATTGATCCGGCCCATCCTGTTTGCCGACCGCCTTTCGATCCGGAACTATGCCGCCCTGCACCAGATACAGTGCCGCGAAGACTCGTCGAACAGCGATACCGGCATCCGGCGAAATTTCATCCGGCACAGAATTCTTCCGGTACTCGATGAGTTTCATCCTTCGTTCCGGAAGAATATGCTCAAAACCATTGCCAACCTGAACCAGACCGAGATTCTTTTTCAGCAGAAAATTGACGAAATAAAAGCTGTGGCCGTGGCAGGACATCCATGGGGTGAAACCATTCGCATTTCTGCTTTGGGCACAGGTGATACGGCGAGGACGGTCTTGTTTGAACTGATCCGCGAGAAAGGTTTTTCAGCCGAACAGACCAATGATATTCTGGGGGCGTTGGAAAGCGGACCGGGCAAAAAATTTTATTCGCCATCGCACCGGTTGGTGAAAGACCGCGATGAACTGATCATCACTGCACTTGAAAACGAAAGTCCCGAATTGTTTTATATCGACGAAAATTGTAGCTATATGGAAAAACCTTTCCGGATAAAAATGGAACGAAAAGAGAGGGATTCCTCGTTTCGCTTTTCAACCAATCCGCTGGTTGCCGATTTTGACCTCGACCGGCTGGAATTTCCGCTCATCCTCCGTAAATGGCAGGAAGGGGAATATTTTCAACCACTGGGAATGAAGGGCTATAAAAAACTGAGCGATTATTTTATCGACGAAAAATATTCTATTCCCGAGAAAGAAAATGCCTGGATACTGGCCAGCGGAAACAAGATGGTATGGGTTGTGGGAAAACGCATTGATGACCGTTTCAAGATTACCCTGCATACAAAAAATGTGTTGCGGATTTCGGTGGCAATGGGATACGGGATCAAATAATTGCAAAATATCAAATTCATATCCAGTAATATACCGTATGCTGGCAGTAATGTGTTACCTTTGATGCGATTTTAGAAAAGAATATATGAGGTTTGACGAGTTTGATTTGCATGACAAGATTTTGGATGCAATTGGGTACATGAGTTACGAGAAGGCTTCCCCCATTCAGGAAATGGTAATCCCGATTATTTTAGAAGACAAAGATTTACTGGCCTGTGCGCAAACGGGTACCGGAAAAACGGCGGCATTTGCCCTTCCGATCCTGGATAAAATTGCGGCAGACGACAATCACGATCTTTCCACCCTGATCATTGTCCCGACCCGCGAACTGGCCATTCAGATTAACCAGCAAATACAGGGTTTTAGCTATTTTCTGAACGTAAATTCGGTAGCCGTATACGGTGGACGCGAAGGTTCCGACTGGGAACAGGAAAGCCGGGCGCTTACTGCCGGCACCAATATCATTGTGGCCACTCCCGGGAAACTGATCTCGCACCTGAACCTCGGTTATGTGAAATTCGACAAAATAAAATATGTCATCCTCGACGAGGCCGACCGGATGCTCGACATCGGTTTCTATGACGATATTATGAAGATTCTCAGTTTCGTCCCCGAAAAACGGCAAACTTTGATGTTCTCGGCAACCATGCCGAAGAAAATCAGGGAGTTGGCAGCGAAAATATTAAATGAACCGGTTGAGGTCAGCACCGAAATTTCAAAACCTGCTGAAGGCGTGTTGCAGGCGGCTTACCTGGTTCACAACGACCAAAAGGTAGCGCTGATTGATAGCCTGATCGGCGATAAGACCGACTACGACAGCATCCTGATTTTCAGCTCGACCAAAAAAAATGTGTTCGACATTGTCCGCGCCTTGCGCAAGCATGGGAACACGGTGAAAGGCATTTCTTCTGATCTTGAACAAAAAGAGCGTGAGGAAGTGCTGATGGGTTTCAAGTCGAAACGCACCCGTATTTTAGTGGCAACCGACGTACTCAGCCGTGGCATCGACATCAAGGACATCAACCTGATCATCAACTATGATGTGCCTTCGTCGGCAGAAGATTATGTGCACCGGGTGGGACGAACGGCCCGCGCCGATAAAACAGGGGTGGCCATCAGTTTAGTGAACGAAAAAGACATGGGCAAATTCCATCGCATTGAGCAGCTCATAGAGAAGGAAATCATAAAATTGCCTTTACCGGAAGCACTTGGCGCCGGGCCTGAATGGCGGGTCAGGTCGGGCGGCGGCAAAAAAAGAAATGGCAAACGCCCGTTTTATGGCAAGAGGCGCGACCGGAAAGGCGGCAAATCCCATAGCAACCCATCGCCTTCCAATTAACCGGTTGGCCGGCCCGCCAATAAACGATTAGGCAGATGGGGGCAATACGGTCAGAAAAAGAAGGAAAAGGAATATCGGAAATTTCATATTGAAGGCTTTATTATTTCTTTTAAAGATAAGCGTTTCCTATAATTTACATGGAAAAGCTAACTTATTTGTATATTGGAGGCTTGAAATTGAAAATGTTTTTCAATCAGAAAAAACAAGATGCAAATGATCCTGACCAACATATTTGGACTGAACCTGCCCCTGGAAAATCCGGTATTGATTTTTTCCCTCATTCTGTTCATTATCCTGTTTTCCCCAATATTGTTGAATAAAATCAGGATACCGCATTTAATCGGGCTGATTATTGCCGGGGTGGTGGTTGGCCCCTTTGGGCTTAATCTTATTGCCAGGGATAGTAGTATTGTTCTTTTTGGCACCGTCGGATTGTTGTATATCATGTTCATTGCCGGGTTGGAAATTGATTTTGCCGATTTTAAAAAATATCTCTGGAAAAGCAGCATTTTTGGCTTTTATACATTTATTATCCCGATGGTGCTTGGAATTTTGGCTGGCATATATCTGCTTGGCTTTGGGATGGAAACATCGGTCCTCCTGGCCAGTATGTTTGCTTCCAATACGTTGATAACCTATCCGATAGTTAGTAAACTGGGAGTTGCAAAAAACCGGGCAGTCAATATCAGTATTGGTGGGACAATATTCACGACTGTGCTGGCGCTTCTTGTTCTTGCCGTTATTGTGCGGATGTCGACAGGGGAAGTCACACAAGCGTTTTGGTGGGGCATCAGTATTTCAATAATTCTCTGTATTTCATTTATTTTGTTTGTTTTTCCGATTATTGGCCGATGGTTCTTTAAACGGGTCGATGATAACATATCTCAATACATTTTTGTACTGGGAATGGTTTTTTTTGGCGCTTTTCTTGCCGAGATCAGTGGAATAGAGGGCATTGTCGGAGCTTTTATGGCCGGATTGGCACTCAATCAACTGGTGCCGAAAACATCGCCCCTGATGAACCGGATCGAGTTTGTCGGCAACGCTCTGTTTATCCCTTTTTTCCTGATAGGCGTCGGGATGTTAATTAATATAAAAGCTTTTATCAACGATTGGGAAACCATTAAAGTAGCTGTTGTGATGAGCGTGGTGGCGACCCTCTCGAAATACATTGCTGCCTGGATTACCCAGAAATCATTTCGTTTTTCGGTTGACGAGAGGCGTTTGCTTTTCGGGTTGACCAACTCACAGGCTGCCTCTACGCTGGCTGCCGTTTTGGTGGGATACAATGTAATACTTGGGCACGACACAAATGGGGCGCCCATCCGCCTCCTAAACGATGCGGTATTAAACGGGACAATTTTGATGATCCTGATTACCTGCACCATCGCATCGTTTGTAACCCAGAAAGGGGCGCAAAACATAGCCCTGTCCGAGATTGAACCAGCAACCGGAGATGAGCAGCAAAGCAATATCGAGGAGCGGATACTCATTCCGCTGAGTAATGCCGCTAACGTGGACGAACTGGTCAACCTGAGCATAACAATTAAATCATACAAGAAGCCGGTTAAACTGGTAGCATTAAATATTATTACCGATGGGCGCATCAATGGGAAAGCGGAGAAAACAGCAAAAAAAGTGATGGAAAAGGCGGTTGTTGCAGCAGCGGCTACCGATAACCGGCTGGAACCTTTGTTGCGTTACGACCTGAACGTGACCAATGGTATTTCCAATGTGGTAAAAGAACACCGGATTACCGACTTGGTTATCGGGCTGCATGAGAAGAAAGGTATTTCCGATTCATTTTTCGGGATGCTTACCGAAGGCCTGCTTGCCAGGTGCAACACGACCACGTATATTTACAAAGCATACCAGCCTCTGGCAACCATTAAACGATATGTCGTTGTTGTACCCGAAAATGCAGAAAAAGAAACCGGCTTCCTGTTCTGGCTTACACATATCTGGAACATTGGGATCAATACCGGAGCAAAACTGGTGTTTTATGCTTCTGAAAATACAATCGTGTTTTTGAAACATATACAGGAGCAAAAGCCGATAAGTGTTGAGTTTGTTAATTTCTCCGGCCAGGATGATTTTCAGCTTATTGGCGGAAATGTGAAAAAGAACGATAACCTGATCTTCGTTTTAAGCCGACGGGCTTATCCCTCTTATAGTGATTATATGACGAAGGCGCCTTACTGGTTGAATAATTACTTTAAAGAAAATAGTTACATTTTGGTCTACCCAATGCAATTGGATGTAACAGAAGATTATTCCCTCGACCTGAGGAATAATCCTTCAATAGTTGAGCCTTTTATTGAAAATGTTGATTATCTTGAAGCATTCAGAAAAGGAGTAACAAAAATTTTCAAAAAATGATAAAAGTTAAAATGACAGAACTGGGCTCCATATTGTTGGTTTTTATTCTTTGTCCCATTTTACTGATGGCGCAAAAAGCGCAGACCATCACCAACGAAGCCGATGTACCGGTTTATGAACTGCCTGAACTGTTGGTTTCCCTGAAAGGAAAAAAAATAAAGAACGTTAAACATTGGGAAAAAATTCGTCGGCCCGAAATAGTGAAATTGTTCGAGGAAGAAGTTTACGGGAAAGTGCCGGGCGAATTAAAGATTTCACGCAGCAGGCTGGCCGAAGAAGACAATGATGCGCTGGAAGGGATTGCAAAACGGAAACAGGTTGTATTAACTTTCTTGAAAGACGGAAAGGAACTGAATGTGGACGTACTGATTTATTTGCCGAAAGGTACCGGTAATTTCCCATTGTTTCTGGGCTATAATTTCTATGGTAATCATACCATCAGCAGCGACCCGGCCATTCGTCTTACCGAATCATGGGTCCACGACAATCCTGCTTTTGGTATTGTGCATAACCAGATTACCGAACAATCGCGAGGGGTACAGGACAGCCGATGGCCTGTAGAAGAAATTATCAAATCAGGTTGTGGGCTGGCTACTATTTATTACGGCGATGTGGATCCCGACCGCGATAATTTTGATGACGGGGTGCATCCGTTTTTCTACGGTAAATCGCAAAGCGAGCCTGCTGATGATGAATGGGGCGCTATTGCTGCCTGGGCCTGGGGCTTGTCGCGGGCGCTCGACTATTTTGAAACCGATAAAGATATTGATGCTACCAAAGTTGTTGTGGTCGGGCATTCGCGCTTAGGAAAAACTGCCTTGTGGGCCGGGGCGACAGACCAGCGTTTTGCTGCCGTTATTTCCAATAATTCCGGTTGCGGGGGCGCTGCTATTTCACGGCGCCGGTTTGGAGAAACAGTAGCCCGTATCAATACCAGTTTTCCGCACTGGTTTTGCAATAATTTCAATAAGTACAACAATCAAGAGGGAAAACTTCCGGTCGATCAGCACATGTTGCTGGCATTGATTGCCCCGCGCCCGTTGTATGTGGCCAGCGCTACCGAAGATTTGTGGGCCGACCCGCGCGGCGAATTCCTGTCGGCTAAATTTGCATCGCCAGTATACCAAATTTACGGACTGGAAGGCTTACCTGCCAATGAAATGCCTGCACCCGATTCTCCGGTTTCAGGCATTATAAGTTACCATATCCGGACCGGCAAACATGATATTACAGGGTATGACTGGAAGCAGTATATCGCTTTTGCTAAAAAAATGTTGAAATAATTACAGGACACATCAGCACAGTTTTTAAAAAAATAGTTATTTTGCCTGTCCGTTAATCAAAAAGGAATACTATGAACAGGCATCATTTTTTAGCGTTCGACATAGGCGCATCAAGCGGGAGGGCAATTCTCGGGACATTGAACGAAGGGAAACTGGAACTCACCGAAATACACCGTTTTGAAAATCAGATGCAACTGATACACGGAAATTATTTCTGGAATATTTTCAGTTTGTTTGAAGAGCTGAAAACCGGGTTGAAAAAATGTATCCGTGATTTTCACATTCAGCCCGAATCGATAGGGATTGATACCTGGGGGGTCGATTTTGTTCATCTGGACAAGGAGGGGCGGATTATTTCGCTGCCTTTTGCCTATCGTGATTCACGAACCGACCGTACAATGGAAGAATTGTTTCAGCTGATTTCCCGCGAAGAAATATATTTGCAGACCGGCATCCAGTTCATGCAGTTCAACAGTTTGTTTCAGTTGTTTTCAATGGTACGGTCGGGCGCTTCCATTTTGCGGATAACCAGCGATATTCTGTTCATGCCCGATGCCCTTGCATACTTGTTTTCAGGGGTAAAAAAGACCGAATTCTCGATTGCCAGCACCAGCCAGATGTTGAGGCCGGGAACCAATCAATGGCAGTCGGAACTGATTAAAAAAACAGGGATTGATGATCTTATCCTCCGGGAAATTGTATGGCCTGGGACAATTATTGGGGACTTGTTGCCGGAAGTGACAGAACAAACCGGCAGCAGCAAGATCCCGGTAGTGGCAGTTGCCGGGCACGATACCGCTTCGGCAGTTGCCTCGGTGCCGGCGGAGGGAGCAAACTGGGCTTTCATCAGCTCCGGTACCTGGTCGATTATGGGGGTTGAAAGTCCGGTACCGATCATTTCAGAAGAGACCCTGAAAATGAATTTCACCAATGAAGGCGGAGTCGAGGGGACCACCCGTTTTTCAAAAAATATAATGGGGATGTGGCTCATCCAGGAATGTCGCAGGATATGGTCAAAAGAAAAAGAGTATTCGTGGCCTGAGATGGTAGAACTTGCCCGGCAGTCGGAACCGTTCAGGTACATTGTTGACCCGGATGCCCCGTCTTTCCTGAACCCTCAGGACATGCCCGGAGCCATTTCTGTTTTTTGTGAACGTACGGGGCAGGGAAGACCACAAACACATGGGGAAATTATTCGTTGCATTTATGACAGCCTTGCCCTGAAATACCGGTTTACCTTAGATCAGATTATTGCGGCGACAGGGAGAAAGATTGAAAAGATACATATAATCGGGGGCGGGTCGAATAATCATTTTTTGTGCCAGCTTGCCGCCGATGCTACTGGGTTACCTGTTTTTGCAGGCCCGGCCGAGGCAACTGCCACCGGGAATATTTTAATACAGGCAAAAGCGCTGGAATATGTGAAATCGCTTGGAGAAATCCGTGAAATTGTCCGTCATTCTTTCGGGGTTATCCGGTTTGGACCATCGGGTGAATTGAACTGGGAAATCCCGTTTGAAAAATTTAAAAACCGGATTATGAATTGAAGAAACTGGGGATTGAACATTTCTGCATCCGTTTCAGGCAGGCTGGTAATGGCGTTTCAGCCAGCGGGCCAGCCCGTCGAGTCCGGGAAACAGTACACGCTCAGTGATATTGGCCTGGTCGAGTTTGTCGCGAACTTCCCATTTTATTTCCTTCGGGATTATGATTCGCCGGAACATGTCGGGATGTTTTACCAGCCAATGGTCGAGAATGGAAGTGGGGGCGCTCATCACCGAAAACAGGGCAAACTGGTTGACAATACGTTCGTCTATCGAGGGCGGTTCGAAAAAGCAAACCTGTTCGTGGCCGAGTTTCTGGTCGAATTCGGAAAGCGATTCTGTCCGTTCAAGCATTTCCACGGTAAAAGCGTTGCATTTTTCTTCTTTCAGCAAAATATTCAACGGTTCGGCTACTAACTGGTTTACTTTCACAAAATCAACTTTCCATATCACTCCGTCAATATCGAATTTTTCCGTGTTGGCTGTGGCAAAATGCATGGCCACAAAAGGCGAATAAGTCCAGTCGAGCAGACGGGTGGGCAGTCCGTGGTGCTGGGCAAGTACCAACGAGCGCCAGAAGGTGCTGGTCAGTTCCGGGTCTTTGCTGATCGAATATTTGCGGAAATTCCGCAGCAGGTGGTATTCCAGATCCGGGCGGTCGCCGCAGTTCCGCAGAAAACTGTTTTTCAGTTCATAATTCATGTCCGACAACCCCCGGAAAGCATAGTCCGAACGGTAACGTTTGAATTCCGGCTTCCAGGCGTCGAAATACACTTCTTCGCACAGTTGCTCCCAACTGCCGGTTACCACATCATTTTGCCCGATTAATTCTGTCATACAGTACATGGGTTGAAGTTCCCTTTCAAAGTTACTCTTTATTTCAAAAATAGTTTGGAAGAATCATTGCAGTATAGGGAAAGATTTTAATTTTATATCCGAAATAGTCTGAATATAAATGAATATTGTGCCGGAAGTACAGGTCGTTGTGGTGGCTTTAACGGGTTTTGTCATCCTGTTGGTTGCTGCGCTTGCTTATCTTATTGTACGACTGATCCGTTCGGAAAGGATAAAGATAAAGATCGAAGAAAAATACGGCGAACTTGAATTTAAAGTTAACAGCCTGCAATTAGAAACGCTGGAATCGAAACTTAATCCGCACCTTTTCAAAAATGTACTGAACTCGATACAATCACATGCCTACCAGACTTATTTTGCTCTCGATAAGCTGGCGAATGTGCTGGATTACATTTTGTATGAAAGTCGCAGAAGATTTGTTACTCCCCGCGAGGAAATTGATTTTGCCCTTAGCCTGATCGAAATTAATAAAATCAAACTAAGCCCGTTGTTCGATTTGAAAGTTAAATTGAAGATCGGGGAAAATGAACTGTTCTACGATCAGGAACTTTTGGCTCCGCTTATTTCTGTCGATTTAATAGAAAATGCCTTTAAACATGCCGATATTCATAGTCCGGAGGCTTTTATTTCTATCGTTTTCGAGTTTAGTGGCAACGCTTTTTCCCTGTATGTATCCAATAAAATATCGGGAAAAACGCCGTTAAACAAGAGCCATAGTGGTTTGGGGACGCAAACCCTCGAACAAAGGCTCCGGATAATTTATAAAGATCATTACAAATTGGAAAGGTTTGTTGATAAAGATATTTATCATGCACATTTAAAAATAGAATTGCATGGATACAAAACTGAGATGCGTATTGCTGGACGATGAATTACTCGGTCTGAAGTACCTGAAAATGCTTTGTGAACAGATTCCTGAACTGGAAGTGGTAAAAGCCTATGATAACCAGGATGCCTTTTTGAAGGAATTAGGTTCGCTGGAGTTCGACTTGTGCTTTCTCGATATTGAAATGCCGGGAATGGATGGTTTGAGCATGGCAAACCTGTTGAATGGCAAACCAGTGGTTTTTACAACAGCGTATAAAGAATATGCTGCCGAGGCTTTTGACCTGAATGCGTTTGATTACATCCGGAAGCCGGTTACCCGGGAGCGCCTGCAATCTGCTGTAAATAAGGCTATAGAAAGGTTACGGCCAATACGGGGTACGAAGAATTTTATACAACTGAATACCGATAAGGGGAAAACCTTGTTGTTTTTTGATCAGGTCGCCTATATTGCTGCTTCGGCAACTGACAGCCGAGATAAAAATGTATTGTTGCACGACGGAAAGAAACTTGTTCTTAAAAATATATCTTTTGACAGGTTGATGCACGACCTGCCTGTAACCGAATTTTGCCAGGTAAATAAAAAAGAGATCATTGCGTTGCGTTGTGTTCAGTTTTTTTCTCACGACGAAATTACTACCAATATTATGCAAGCGTCAGGAAAACCCTTGTCCCTCTTTTTGGGCGATGCCTATCGGGATGGGTTCTTTAAAAAAGTACAACTATAGTTTGTTACATCTTTTTGCCCGCTTGTTACAGATTTGTTGTTGTTTAATGCCCCCGGAAATCCCGATGGGATGATTATTACCATTTTTGTGCCATCATTAAATCCTTTTGAGATGAAGCGGTTAAGGACTTTGTTTTTTTACATTGGGGTTATTGTTGTTTTTTCTTACATTGTGTACTGGATTATACAGATCGGAACCGCGCATGAGACGAAGACAAATATCGTAGTCCCGGAAACCGGAGAAAGCCAATGGGGCATGTTTGCTGAATCTTTTGTTCATAACCTGACCCATCCGTTGGCGATTCTGCTTATTCAAATTGTGACAATCATATTCGTATCACGCCTTCTTGGGTGGTTTTGTAAAAAAATAGGGCAACCTACCGTGATAGGGGAGATTGTGGCCGGTATTGTACTTGGCCCTTCGCTTTTAGGTATGTATTTCCCCGGGTTTTCCGTAGCTCTCTTTCCTGAACAATCTTTTGGTAATCTACAGTTTCTGAGTCAGATCGGATTAATTCTATTCATGTTTGTGGTCGGAATGGAACTGGATGTCAGGGTACTTGCACATCAGGTTCGCGAAGCTGTGGTTGTAAGCCATGCCAGCATTATTTTCCCTTTTACACTGGGTATTGGACTGGCTTATTTCCTATATGGCCTGTTTGCCCCGAAAGGGGTACCGTTCGTTTCTTTTGGCTTGTTTTTGGGTGTATCTATGAGTATCACCGCATTTCCTGTTTTGGCAAGGATTGTGCAGGAGAGGGGCATTCATAAAACACGGTTGGGGGCTATTGTCATCACTTGTGCCGCTGCCGACGATATTACAGCATGGTCGTTGCTGGCTGCCGTTATTGCCATCGTAAAAGCCGGTTCCTTTGTAAGCTCACTTCCAACAATATTGTTGGCCATTGGTTATGTATTCATCATGCTGAAATTGGTCAGGCCTTTTTTAAAAAGAGTGGGAGACTTGCATTCATCGCGCGAAAATCTGAGCAAATCGGTTGTAGCTATTTTTTTCATAGTAATGCTCTTGTCTTCCTATTCAACAGAAATTATCGGGATACATGCCCTCTTCGGAGCCTTCATAGCTGGTATTATTATGCCTGATAATCAGAAATTTAAACAGATTTTCATTGAGAAAGTCGAAGATATTGCCCTTGTCCTATTGCTCCCCTTATTTTTTGTGTTTACCGGGTTGCGGACCCAGATAGGTTTGCTGGATGACCCATATCTGTGGAAGATTTGTGGGCTGGTTATTTTGGTTGCAGTAAGCGGAAAGTTTATTGGCAGCGCCTTAGCCGCAAAATTTATCGGTCAAAACTGGCGCGAAAGCCTTATCATTGGCGCCCTGATGAACACCCGCGGTTTAGTGGAACTGGTTGTTTTAAATATCGGGTACGACCTGGGAATATTGTCAGCCGAAATTTTTGCCATGCTTGTAATTATGGCTCTTGTTACCACATTTATGACTGCACCGGCATTGCATCTCATTGACCTGTTTTTCGTGAAGAAAGCAAAATACGGGATGAAAAAGATAATGGATGCAGGTAAGTACAAGATACTTATTTCATTTGGAAAGCCTGAGATGGGAAAAACTCTTTTGAGGCTTGCAAGTCTTTTGGCAAAAAATAAAAACGGGAATATACAGGTAAGCGGATTGCATATATCCCCGGCAAGTTTATTGAACAAGTTTAAGATTGACGATTATGAAAAGGAAAGTTTTGATCCGATCCGGGCTGAATCAAAAAGAATCAACCTGCCGGTGCAAAAACTTTTTAAAGTTTCGGAAGATATTCAAAAAGACATAGTTGAAACGGTAAACAAAGGAGACTACGACCTATTGCTTGTGGGTATCGGGCACTCAATTTTTAAAGGGAGCCTGCTTGGAAATTTATTAGATCATTCCACTCGTTTCCTTAATCCGGATTATTTGCTCGACAAGGTCTGGGGAAAAGAGAAACTTTTCAAATCTTCCCCTTTTGCAGAATCTACAATGAATTTGTTAGTAAAAAGCAAAGTGCCAGTGGGCGTGTTGATCGACAATGAGCTGCAACATGTTCACAAAGTGCTTTTACCATTTTATAGCATAGAGGACAACTTTCTGATTGAATATATCAAAAGATTTATTTCCAATTCAGGGATACAGATAACTATTTGCGATGTAGCAGGAGAACTAAAGTCAGATGTCAGCATGAAAGAATCCTTGCGTGCCATTGAGCAACAAATGCCCTATCATGTTGCGGTGTTGGATATGGAGATGATAGAGGCGGACTTTTTAAAAAAACATGATTTAATACTGATCAGTTTAAAAAGCTGGGAAAAATTGGTTCATTCAAACAGTATGTGGCTTAAATACCTGCCTTCCGTGCTTATCCTGAGGCCGTAGATCGAACGATCTGTCCAGAAGAGCAATTTCCCTTGGGTTTTGTAAAGCGTTTAATGAATTCTGACGATTTTTACATAGGGGGCCAGCAATTCGTTGGACCCACCGGATAGCGTTGTGGTCGAATCTTTTTTTTCTTTCAGTTTTTGAGGAAGTTCTTCCTTGAATTCTTTCTTAGGTTGAACGATTTCTTTTTTTGTTTGTACCGAATCGGTCTGAAACTTCGCGTTCAGGTCAATGTTTGAAGTGAATTTCAGTCCCAGCAGGTAGAAAATAGAGGAGGTGAGAATTATGTACTTCATGGCCTACGAATAAGATAATAAATACGTTTTATAAGTTTTCGTTGCTAAAGTACGAATATTAATTAAGCGGCTGATAAAAAATTCTGTGAATAAATGTGAAAATACGTTTACCTGTCTTATTTCTTCGACGACCCAAAAAATTTACCTGTGTTTAATCATGTTTTGGAAAAACGATGTGGGCATCTTTTCTTACCCGGTCTAAAATTTCCATCATGTCTGCTGAAAAGGAGAGGGGCATCTGGTCGCTTTCTGTTTTTCCCTCATCGAGGCATTGCATTACATGGGCGGCTTCATAACAATATCCGGCTCCGGTTACAGGCCCTGTTTCAATGATTTCTTCTTTTTGTGTAGCCGATTCCCAAATAGACAGTGTGGTTGGGGTAAACCAGCGGCGGTTGAGTTTCAGGATGCCTTTTTCACACCAGAATTCGGTTTCGATGGACGAATGGCAGGCAAAACTGGAAGAAAGGCTGGCCAGTTGCCCCCTGGGATATCTAAACGTCATCAGGATGGTTTCTTCCGTACCGGTTGGGCTGAACTCGGCCATCGTGCGTATTTCCGACGGCTTGCCCAAGGTAGCAAGTGACGCAAAAACCGGGTAAATGCCAATATCGAGCAACGAACCGCCACCCAGGTCCACATTGTACAGGCGTTTTTCGGGATTAAATTCTGCCTTGAAGGCAAAATCAGAACGGACAATTTTCAATGCCCCGAGACGACCTGACCGGAGAATTTCCAGCGCTTTGTTAAAACTGGGCTGAAAGCGGGTCCAGAA
Source organism: Prolixibacteraceae bacterium (assembly GCA_034003625.1). Taxonomy (GTDB): domain Bacteria; phylum Bacteroidota; class Bacteroidia; order Bacteroidales; family Prolixibacteraceae; genus GWE2-42-39. Next base: position 137,556 of record JAVEYG010000002.1, read on the forward strand.
AGCCTCCATCAGGAAAGTCCTGTTTTTGCGGGCACAGGTAATCATTTCGGCTACTTCGCGCGAATTAATGGCGAACGCTTTTTCGCACAAAACGGCTTTTTTATTCTTCAGGCATAAAATGGCATGTTCCCGGTGATGGGAATGGGGAGTGGCCACGTACACAATGTCAACCTTTGGATCGGCGGCCATTTCTTCGTAATTCCCGTATGCCTTACTGAATCCATGTTCGTTGGCAAACTGTCGGGCGCGTCCCATATTGCGCGAGGCGGCGGCATACAATTTGGCGTTGGGCAACAATTTCAGGTCGTTGACAAATTTGGTCGCGATTTTTCCACAGCCCAGGATAGCCCAGTTATAAGTTTTCACTATTGTTTTAGTTTTAAGATTTGATCAATTTGTTGTAACAAAATATGATTGGCCGGGCGGCACATGTCCCCGTGGTTGAACCCATCCAGTTCGTAAAGGCTGGTTTTCCGATGCCCGGCCACTTTCATCATCCGGTACATGTACGCATTTTCTTCGTAACGGCCCAGCATTTCCAATTCGCGGTCGCCGGTAATCAGTACCAATGGCGGGGCATCGGCGCGTACGTGGTACAATGGCGCATAGTTGTCGACAGCAGGTTGCTCTTTTTTGATTCCCATTTCCTCGCGTACGGCCATGTGCGTGATGGTATGCCCGCTAAACGGGACCAGTCCGGCAATCGAATCGGCATCAATACCGTACCGGGCTAAATAACTTTTGTCGAGCCCGATCATGCTGGTTAGATAACCGCCAGCCGAGTGGCCCGAAACAAAAATTTTTGCGCGGCTGCCTCCGTATTTTGTAATATTCCGGAAAACCCAGGCAACCGAGGCTGCCGCATCTTCAATGTAAGCCGGGCATTTTACTTTGGGGTACAAACGGTAGTTTACGGCCACCACCGCAATTCCCTTATTTTTCAGTTCATCGGCAATATATTTTGTACCGCCGGTCAATCCCCCGCCATGAAACCAGACGACCGTTGCATAATCTTTTTTGTTTTCAGGATAGTAAATATCAAGTTTGCAGCGTTCCAGCATGTAACCGGTTTTTTCGCCTTCAAAAATCTCTGAATACGAAAGGTTCTCGATTAATTTATAGGAGGTAGAAGGTTGTTGTGATGAGGCAACAGATATAATTCCGAAGAATAAAATCAGAAGAAACAGCGACCTTGGGTTCATACCGATGTGTTATTGGTTTACCGGCAAATATAACCGATCCGGCACAACTCACCGGGGATTTTTTGTTTTTTTTGAATTTACGGGAAAAAGAACCACTTTTACGCCAACATAACAACCAAACACGGACCCAAATGCCTGAAATGAAAAAAATATCCTGTGCATTACTTGTTTTTCTGGTGTTTTCCTGTTCCGGTACAAAAAATAAACCGGGACAAATGGCTTCAGGATCAGTTGAAAATACAGCCATAAAAAAAGAATCCGTTCCGTCATCATTGGAAAATGTTGAAGCAGAAATGATATTAGTACCGGCAGGGACTTATATCGTTGGCAGCAATACCGGGATTCCCAATGATGCACCGGCCCATGAGGTAACGTTAAAACCGTATTATCTCGATAAAACCCCGGTTACTGTGGCACAATTCCGAAAATTTGTCTATGCGACAGGATATAAAACCGAAGCGGAGAATTATGGTGATGCGGGAGTATTCAATTTTGATATGCAACAATGGCAATTGGTGAAAGGCGCAAACTGGGAATATCCCTTTGGCCCGTCGGCCCCTAAAGCGGAAGATAACCATCCGGTAACACAGGTTAGTTGGACCGATGCGGTGCATTATGCAAGCTGGGCCGGGAAACGGCTGCCGACCGAAGCAGAATGGGAGGTTGCCGCGAAAAGCGCGAAAAAGCCGGGATCCCGCTTCAGTTGGGGAGACCAACTGTTGGTTGGTGGAAAATACAAGGCCAACGTGTGGCAGGGCGAAATTGCCGGTTCAAAAGCAGACGATGGGTATCTGTACACTTCGCCGGTTGGCGCTTTCGGTACCAATGAAGCCGGTTTTGCCGATATGGGCGGTAATGTTTGGAACTGGTGCGCCGATGTATTTTGCCCGTATGAAGGAAGCGCGATGCCGTTTCAGGTAAACGAAAATGTAAAAGTCATCCGGGGCGGTTCGTTCTTTTTCGACCAGTACGGGGAAGACAGCTTCACTACTACCGGACGTTTTTTTAATTCGATGGAAACTTCGCTGTTCAATACAGGGTTCCGTTGCGCTAAAGATGCCGATTAATTGTCGCGGGCTTCAATATCCAACAATATTTTACCCGAATCCCGGAGCAATCCGGCTGACCATTTGATGATGACCAGCGAGCTGATAAAAGCCGCAATAATGTCGATAAACGGGATATCCCAGAGAAGGGCAGCGGTAAGCCCCAGGATAGCCGAAAGGCTGGTCAGCGAGTCGGCCAGTACGTGCAGATAGGCAGCCCGTATATTGTGGTCGGAATGGTGGTGGTCGTGATGAAGGATGGCCGCGCTGACAATATTTACTACAAGTCCTGTGACAGCTACCAGGATCGCTTCTTTGTATGCAATTTCAACCGGGTGAAATATCCGTGAAACAGCTTCGGCGAGAATGACGAACGAAAAAATCAGCAACATCAGTCCACTGCTATAGCCTGAAAGTGAAAGTATTTTTTCGGCATCGCCGGTAAAATTTTTATTTTTTTCGAGACGTCGTACCAGTATGTAGGCCAGCCAGCTCAACCCGATGGCCAGCACATGCGATCCCATGTGTATCCCGTCGGCCAGCAATGCCATCGAGCCGGAAGTAATACCGAAAATAATCTCAACGACCATGGTGACAGCTGTCAGCAGTACCACCCACTTTGTTTTTTTTTCGTAATTTGCATGTTCCATATTGCCACAAAAACAATTCAGCCTGCAAAAAGATTATTGACGGGCCCGGAAACTTTTATTTCCGGTATTTACAGCAGTGGTGCAGCTCATTGTATACTTTGTCGTCGGCTTTTACCTTATCTGTATCGTGCCCTGCTTTAGCAACTGTCTTGTGTATGTCTTCCAGCTTTACTTTCGACTGGTCGAAGGTAACTTTCAACATTTTGGTTTCTTTGTACCAATCGGCCTTGGCTACGCCGTCGATAGCTTTTACCGCTTTTTCAATACGTTCTTCACACATATCACAATTACCGTATACTTTAAACTTTTCGGTCTTGTTGATCCCTGCCATGACCATTGTGGTGCTCAAAAGCAACATCGACAGGAAAATTATTAACTTTTTTTTCATTGTCTTATAATTATCAGGATTTGTTGTTTGACTTTGCATTTAATAACAGAAAATAGACCTGAAAGTTTTTCTTTCCTTTATGAATACTATTTGTAGCATATTCAACACTTTTCGCCCAGTTCGAGCCAGCGCATTTCCTTTTCGTCCAGAATATCCGATAGCTGGGCAAAACGCTGCGACTTTTTCAGTAATTCGTCGTTTGACAGCTCTCCGGAACTTAAGGCCGCTTCAATTTCTTTTTTTTCTTGTTCGAGGGATTGTATCTCGGTTTCCAACTGTTCAAATTCCCGTTTTTCCTTAAAACTGAGTTTTTGTTCCCGTCTTTTCGTCGTTTTTTCCAGAGTTGTGGCAGGGGCGGAAACCTCAGTTGTTTTCTCTTTCTGTTCTTCTTCGGTTTGTTTATTCCTGAAATGGGTATAACTTCCCGGAAAATCACGGATGACGCCGTTCCCTTCAAAAACAAACAGGTGGTCGACAATCTTGTCCATAAAATACCGGTCGTGTGAAACAATGACAACCGACCCGTTGAAAGCAGTGAGATATTCTTCCAGTATGTTTAAGGTCATGATGTCGAGATCGTTGGTTGGTTCGTCGAGGATCAGGAAATTCGGGTTTTGCATTAATACGGTGCAGAGGTAGAGCCTCCGTTTTTCACCTCCGCTCAGTTTCTCTGTCAGGTTGTACTGCACATCGGGCGGAAAAAGGAAATGAGTGAGCAACTGTGAAGCGGTGAAACTTTTTCCGTTGTCGAAATTCACCACTTCGGCAATCTTCTTTACCACATCAATTACCTTTTCTCCGGGGATGAAACTGATTCCTTCCTGCTGGTAGTACCCGATGCGGATGGTTTGTCCCACTTCAATGGTACCTTTTTCGGGCTGTAAAAACCCGGTTAACAGGTTCAGAAAAGTTGATTTACCGGTACCGTTTTTGCCAATGATGCCCACTTTTTCGAAACGGGAAAACTTATAATTAAAATTTTTGACCAGCTCCAGGTCCCCGAAACTTTTACTGATATTGTCGATGTCGATAATTTTTGTTCCTGTACGGGCCGACTGGAAACCCAATTCCAACTCTTTTGATTTCAGATTGAGTGAGGCGGCCGATTTTAGTTCTTCGACCTGCCCCATACGGTATTTCGATTTGTGGCCACGTGCTTTGGGCATTCTTCGTGCCCATTCGAGCTCGGTACGTAACAGGTTTTTAGCTTTGTCTATGCCCGCCTGAAGCATTTCCATCCGTTCGGCGCGTTTTTCGAGAAAATACGAATAATTGCCTTTGTAACGATAAACGGAACTGGCGTCCATCTCTAAGATTTCATTGCAAACACGGTCGAGAAAATAACGGTCATGCGTGACCATGAACAATGTGCTGTTGGTTCTTTCAAGGTAGTTTTCCAACCATTCGATCATTTCTATATCAAGATGGTTGGTCGGCTCATCGAGCAATAAAACGTCGGGTTCGTTAATGAGCACATTAGCCAGTGCAACGCGTTTTTGCTGTCCGCCCGACAGTTCCCCGATCTTCTGGTCGTAATCCGTAATTTTTAACCGGCTGAGTATCTGTTTTACTTTTATTTCGGCATCCCAGGCCCGGTGTTTGTCCATCAGGTCGGAATATCGGGTGATTGCCTCTTTGTCTTCGTGTAACACGGCTTCTTCGAATTGACCGATAATTTGCAGGTTTTCATTATTTGACCGGAATACCTCGTCAAATACAGTTGCGTCGTAATCCCAGTCATGGTCTTGTTTCAGGTAGCCAATCCGAAGGCCGCTGGTAATCGTAATCTTACCTGCATCGGGACTATCGTTGCCTGCAAGTAATTCCATCAGCGAAGTTTTTCCGACCCCGTTTTTGGCAATCAGCGCCACTTTTTGCTTCTGAAAAATGGTAAATGAAATGTTCTCAAACAAAATATTGTCACCGTATCGTTTCGATAAATTTTCAGCTTGTATGAATGGGATCATTGTAAAATTTTCGGCAAAAATAACAAATATCGGTGAACCGGGTGGCATTCAGTCGGGACAGGAGGGGGCCCGTTTCAGCAAAATTTATGATATGGGAAGGAGCTCAGGCTTCAAAATCCATCGCAGTCTCATTTATGTAAAGAGGGATTGAGATATAAAAGTTACTTCCTTTTCCTTCCGTGCTTTCGAACCATACATGCCCGTTGTTTCGTTCTATAAATTCTTTGCAAACCACTAAGCCCAGTCCCGTGCTTTTTTCGCCCCAGGTTCCCGTTTGCTGCTTTTTGTCGGTTACATCGAAAATAATATTTTGGATATATTCCGGAATGCCAATCCCGTTATCTGATATTTGAATGATCGCATTCTGATTTTCGGTTTTGCATCTGATGCTTATTAGTCCTCCGTTGTGGGTAAATTTTACCGCATTGTTTATCAGGTTGCGAAAAACGGTTTTGATGGTTGAATTGTCGGCAAAAATGTCCATATTCCCGGGGACATCCATTTCTATCCTGATATTCTTCTGGTTCAGGTTTTCTTCAAACAGGGACATTGTTTCCTGCAAAATGGTTTTCAGGTTTAACCGGGCGGGGATGAACCTTATTTTTCCCGTCTGGCTGCCGGCCCAGTTCAGCAGGTTATCGGTTAACTGGATCACCTGGTCATTTCGTTGGATGAGTTTATCAATGAGGTCTTCTGTCATTTTATCATCCTTTTGATCGAATGCCATTTTTAAAAGCACTCCGATATTGGAGATGGATGCAAGTGGGCTTCGCAAGTCGTGAGCTATGATGCTGAACAACTTATTCTGGGTATTTACCGAAATCTCAAGTTGCCTGTTTTGAACCTGAATTTGTGCCTTTTGTACTTCAATGCGTTGATTTTTATGGAGCAATACGCGATTGGTTTTTTTGACATATTGGAACGATACGGCAAGAATGCCCATTACCAATACCAGTATGCCCATACCGGCAAACATAAACATTTGCCTGTCTTTCTGAATTTCAGTTTCTTTTTCTAACAGGGTTATCTGGGCATTCTTTTTCTCGATTTCATATTTGCGTTCAATTTCGTGTATTGTTTTGTTCGTTTCAATGTTGTAAAGGCTGTCTTTATAAATTATAGCGTAATGCAGGCAGGCATTCTCTTTTTTAAGTAATTCCATGTTTCCGGGTTCTTTTATTTTCCAGAAATAGAAATTGCTTGCCATATTTGCATAATTATCTGCCAGCTTTCGGAAGTTTTTTAACTGGCGTGCCAACATCAGTGATTTTAAAAAATTTTGTTCAGCTTCGGCATGGTTCCCTTTTCTTGACTGTATACATCCCATGCTCCTGTATAGTATTTCGAGGGTTGCGTGGTCATTCACTTTTTTAAAGTAGGGAATTGCTTTATCAATGTGCTGTTTTGCTTCGTCAAACCTGTTCAGATGAAAAAAAGTGGTACCAAGATTCTGATCAGCTAATGCAATATGGATCGAGTCGCCGGTTTGCAGCGCATATTCTTTTGCATCTCTGAAATAATTTAAAGCTCTATCTCTTAGGTTTTGATCATAATATACATTGGCAATATTGTTGATGATCCTGAAATTGTCAAATGCGGTCAGGGAGTCTTTAAATTCTTCCTGGATCGAATTAAAATGGCGGAGGGCTGTTTTGTAATCCTTTATTTTCCGGAAGATATCCCCTTTGTAATTCATTACATCGATGAGGATGTCCCTCAGGTTATTTGCCCTGGCAATTTTTTCCGCTTCGAGGAAATGATACATGGCCTTTTCGTGATCATCAGTGGCTTCATAGCACGATCCCATCCGTCTGTGGGCATTTGCCAGCCACTCGGGCGCCGTATCGAATTCAGCAATTTTTAATGTTTCATTGGCATAATATATTGCCGAATCAATAGATCCAAGTCTTAAATGTGCATACGAAATTTCAAAATTTGCAATAAAAAGGCCCCATTTAAAATTGATCTTTTTCGATTGCTTCATCAGGTTATGGCATTCGTACAACAAGCTATCGAAATTTGTTTTGTTTAGCTCTACGAATTTTTTTAGATCATTTTTGAATTTCCGGGCGTCAATGGTCGCATTTTCAAAATATATTTTTCTTCCTGACGGGGTATCTGAAAAGGAATATTGGTGCACCAGAATATTCAGGGCAAGTGAAAATAACAGATATACCGAAGGTTTTACCATGGGCAATCATTTTGAACTTTGGTGAGTAAAAGTAGAAAAAATATAGAAGAAATAATTTTTTATTTTATTCTGAAAAGAGGAATTTCATCAGTTCACGGCTGTTCAATTCCACAAAGGATGTTGATAATTATATAAGCTGTGGTGGGAGAGGCTGTTGTTTGTACATTTCACCTTTGATATTTGCCACATCATTTTTTCTCATGATGTTTTAGGGCGGAACTTCATAACCTGGCCGTGTTTTCTGGCTTGATCCTGATCCTTGAGAAATCTTCCAGAAATGAGACATCCCTCACGTAATAGTTTGAATCTTCGATCAGCCAGTGTCTTTGAATGCAAGGGAACACTTGTTGGGCGGCCAGTTCTCCATTTGACAAATAGTATGCTGTTTCGTTGCTGTTTCATATCTTGTCGGTCTTTTGATCGATCCCCTTATGGGCAAGAATCAGTGATAAGATGGCTGATGCCCCGGTACGATTTTGCATTACTTAAAAATGCCATGATACTGAAAAGAATAATGTGTCCCAATTTGTATCTTTGACCTTGAAGCCTTCTATGATCTTGAAGGCTGTGAGGAATATTTAAATCATAAAACTTTGTTTTTTAGTTCATTATAAAGTTATCGACATTCCTCGATTGTTATCGCTGCAAAATCTAATTAGAATTGAACAGCCGTGGGGGCCGATGGCTGATTAATTCAGGAGCAAACATTATCTTTGCCCCAATGAACCGGTGGAAATCCATATTAAGTTTCCTGTTTGTTTTGCTGTTGTCCGTATTAACTGTGGAATCACAGGATTCCGGATACAACCAGCCTGAACAGAACCTGTATCTTAATTTATTTGGAGAACTGAAACATGCGTCAGTCGGGGTATGTGTGATGGAATCCGGGTCGGGTGCCATTATTCTGGAAACAACTCCACAGTTGAGCCTTGTGCCGGCTTCGGTGCTGAAAATTATTACCTCGGCGACAGCCCTCGAAATACTGGGCCCACACTATCGTTTTGAGACACGGATTGACTATTCGGGAGAGATAGACGCTGAAACCGGAACGCTGAACGGCAACCTGATTATTGTTGGCGGCGGCGATCCAGCCTTAGGTTCCATGTATTTCAAAGACCATTATCTGAAAAATCATTTTCTGGACCAATGGGTAAAAGCCATTCGGGAAAAAGGAATAAAGAAGATAAACGGAACTGTGATTGCCGATGCTTCGTTATATGAACAACAAATGATTCCCGACACCTGGGTGTGGGAAGATCTCGGGAATTACTATGGAGCGGGTGCCTGCGCGTTGAGCGTGTATGATAATATGTATGAAATCACTTTACAATCGGGGCCAGCCGGCAGCGAATGCAAACTGACCGGAATTTTTCCCGAAGTGCCCGGGCTCGAGATAGAGAACAAGGTGAGAGCCTCTACCGTAAACCGCGACCTGGCGTATGTTTTTGGCAGTCCGTTTGATAACAAACGGGTGATAAAGGGGACCATTCCCGAGAACCGGAAAGATTTTGTGATCAAAGCCAGTATACCCGATCCTCCATTTCTTCTGGCAAACCAGCTGAACCAGAAACTGGCAGCGAACAATATCCCAACCGGAGAAACTGTCAGGGCCAGTTATCAGTCTTGCAAAACCGGAAAGATCATTTGCTGCACCGTGTCTCCCCCGCTGAAAGATATTATCCGGTTTTTAAACCACGACAGTGTGAATCTGTTTGCCGAACATTTATGCAAACATCTGGCTTATGTTGAGACCGGAAAAGGCACTACTGCCGGTGGGTTGGAAGTTATCCGGAAGTTCTGGGCACAAAAAGGTACCGATACAGGGGGCATGTACCTTGCCGATGGAAGTGGGCTGTCGCGGTTTAATGCGGTGACTGCCAGGCAGGTTACCGAAATACTCTATTTTATGAAAAACAGTGCCCACGCGGATATCTTCAGGCAAAGTCTTCCAACGGTTGGCAGCAGCAACGGGACCTTGTATGTTTTCGACAAGGAAAAATTTCCAAACGGCGCCCTCCGGGCCAAAAGCGGAAGTATGACCCGCGTTCGCGGTTATGCCGGTTTCCTGAAAACAAAATCAGGAAAAGAATTGATATTTACGATTATGTTGAATAATTTTTCATGCAGTCAGCCGGAAGCAATCCAAAAAGTTGAAGAGTTCCTTCATGTTCTTTTTCTTAATGAATGAAACCGCGTTTAAATCATCGGGTATTTTTTGAATACCTCCTCCGAATTCATCAGTATGTCAACATATTGCGCACGTTGGTATGAGTATGGGTCTTTCAGGTTTTTGCGTGAAAGTTTTCCCCTGAATTCATCAATCGTTTGGTACCCTTTTTTTTCCATCCATTTGGAAAGTCCTTCTAAAACAGTCGTAATGTGTTGTGCCTTGTGCTGGTAAATTGCCGACACCATTTGTATTGCATCGGCTCCGGCAAGAAGCAGGCGGACCACATCTTCTGCAGTTTGAATCCCGCGGCTGGCACAAACGCTGCCGCTGATATTTCCGTGTAGCAATCCGGCAAAGCGCAGGGCTAATTGATGGTCCTGTCCGTTTGTCAGTTCCCATGGATAGTAGAATAATTCTTCCTGGATGTCAATTTCGGGCTGAAAAAATTTATTGAAAAGCACATATCCGTCGACTCCCGCTTCATCGAGCCTGTTGATGAAGTTCAGCGTATTGGTGTAAAACGGGCTGAGTTTCACGCTTACCGGTATTTTTACAGCTTTCTTTATACTTTTTACAATTTGCAGTTGTTTTTCTTCAATGGAATTTCCGCTAACCTCGAAATAACCGGGCGTTGAGTACAGGTTGACTTCAAGTCCGTCGATCCCAGTTTCTTCAAGCTGTCTGGCGTAATCGACCCAGCTGGGTTCGTAAATGGCGTTTACACTGGCAAAAACCGGGACAGGGACACTTTCCTTCAATTTTTTCAGGTTGAAAAGATGTTCTTTGGGGCCGGCATGTTCCAGGCCGGGGAACAGACGGGTCATTTCGGCATTCCGGTTTTCATATTCCGACAATTCTTCTTCAAGTTGTAAACTTTCTAATTGAATTTGCTCTTCGAAAAGGGATTTATACACGATTGCACCAATCCCCGCTTCAACGATTGAAGCAATGGTTTCCGGTTTCGATACGAGGTTGCTGGCTCCCAGTATCAAAGGGTTTTTCAGCTTTATGCCCATATAGCTGATTGAAAGATTTGCCATAGTTTTTGATTTTTTATTGATTAATTTATAAATAAAACTAATCAGTTTCTGTTTTTGTTCAGAACAAATAAAAAAACTATCGGGCTAAAATGAATGTTTTTCATTTTTTCGGTACACCAACCCGTTAAAACGGGCGATTATTTCTTCGTTTTCGTCGGTGACCAATACATCGTAAGCTCCGATCCGTTTGGGGTCGTTCAATTCGGTAGCAGTGGCAAACAGGGTCCCGGTTGATTTTCCTTTCAGAAATGAAATATTTACATTAACAGCGAGCGCGAGCTGGCCACGGCTATTCGATGCTACCGCAAAAGCCAGATCGGCCAGGGTGAAAATTGCGCCGCCCTGCACTACATTGGCCGAGTTCAGGTGTTGTTCCCCTATTTCGAGTTTTGCTTTGCAGTAACCTTCTGCAATTTCCAGGATCTCAACCCCCGTCAGTGCAGCATACCGGTCATTGTTGAAAAATAGCCTTGCTTTTTCTATATCCATAATTCTTTTACTTAAAACGAGAAAGGCCCTGTAAAATCTTTATACTTACAGGGCCCTTCGTTATGAAAAATCTTTTTGGTTAAAAAAGACTGAACGCAACGGTCACCCCTGCCATCACAATGGAAACCATGCTCATCAGTTTGATCAGGATGTTTAGCGACGGGCCCGAAGTATCTTTGAACGGGTCGCCAACGGTGTCGCCAACCACAGCAGCTTTATGGTTTGTGCTGCCTTTTCCACCCATGTTTCCTTCTTCAATATATTTTTTCGCATTGTCCCATGCGCCCCCGGCATTAGCCATGAATACGGCCAGCACAAAACCGGAACTCAAGCCCCCGGCTAAAAGGCCCATCACACCGGCCACGCCGAAAACCAAACCAACTACAATCGGGATTGCAATGGCCAGCAACGAAGGCAGCATCATTTCCCGTTGTGCCCCTTTGGTAGAGATTTCGACGCAACGGGCATAATCGGGTTCTGCTTTCCCGTCAAGTATCCCGACAATTTCACGGAACTGACGGCGAACTTCTTCCACCATGCTTTGGGCAGCGCGGCCAACGGCGTTCATTGTCAGGCCACAGAACAGGAATGCCATCATCGAACCGATAAACATTCCTATCAAAACAACAGGGTTCATCAGGTTAATCTGATAATAATTCATAAAGTCGATGATCGTGGCTTTCGCTGTTTCAACAGTGTTCCCATCGGCCATTGTCAATACATTTTCGCCAACACGCACCAGGGCAATTTTAATTTCCTCGATATACGATGCCAGAAGGGCAAGTGCGGTAAGGGCTGCCGAACCAATTGCAAAACCTTTCCCGGTAGCGGCAGTGGTATTTCCGAGGGCATCAAGGGCATCGGTACGTTTGCGCACTTCGGGGCCAAGATGGCTCATTTCCGCATTCCCGCCGGCATTGTCGGCAATCGGGCCATACGCGTCGGTGGCAAGGGTGATTCCCAAAGTAGAAAGCATGCCCACGGCAGCGATACCAATGCCGTACAAGCCAACGCTCAGGTTTTCGCCCGACAACATGTGTTGAATATCGAAATGAATGGCTGACAGGAACGACAAAACAATGGCAAAGCCAATTGTAACTACAGGAATGGCAGTTGACAACATTCCTAACCCGATTCCTGAGATAATCACCGTTGCAGGCCCTGTTTGTGAGGATTCAGCCACGCGTTGTGTCGGGCGGAAACTGTGTGAAGTATAGTATTCTGTTGTTTGACCGATAATCACACCAGCCAGTAGACCGACAATTACCGAGAACGAAATGCCCAGCCAGTTTTCAAGTCCTAAGGTGTAAAGAATAATAAATGATGCGACGGCAATGAGAACAGACGAAACATTTACCCCAAAACCCAGCGATTTCAGCAAATCGCGCATCGAAGCGCCTTCTTTGGTCCGTACTAAGAAAATACCCAAGATGGAAAGGATAATACCCACGGCAGCAATAAGCATCGGGGCCAGAACTGCATTGAACTGTGCTTCAGGGCTTGTCATAAAGGCGGCTGCGCCCAATGCGGCAGTTGCCAGGATCGAGCCGCAATACGATTCGTACAGGTCGGCGCCCATGCCGGCCACGTCGCCTACATTGTCGCCTACATTATCGGCAATGGTGGCCGGGTTGCGCGGATCGTCTTCAGGAATACCTGCTTCCACTTTTCCTACCAGATCGGCGCCCACATCGGCAGCTTTGGTGTAAATACCCCCGCCAACACGGGCAAACAGGGCCTGTGTCGAGGCTCCCATCCCGAAGGTCAGCATTGTGGTAGTGATCACGATCATTTTATGGAACGTATCGGCTTCATCCACAAAATGGTTCAGGATAAGGTACCAGATCGATATGTCTAACAGTCCCAACCCTACTACAACAAGCCCCATTACCGCCCCCGAACGGAAGGCGACACGAAGCCCGTGGTTTAGTGAATTTTTTGCTGCATTGGCCGTGCGCGCAGAAGCATAAGTGGCTGTTTTCATCCCGAAGAAACCCGCCAGACCGGAGAAAAAACCTCCTGTCAGAAATGCAAAAGGCACCCAGGGGTTCTGTATCCCCAACCCGTAGGCCATGAATGCAAACAACACTGTTAATACGATAAAAACAATCAGTACCACTTTGTACTGTTGCCTGAGATAAGCCATTGCCCCAACACGGACGTGTTTGGCGATTTTTTGCATTGTATCCGTACCTTCGCTCTCCTTCATCATTTGTTTAAAGAAGAAGAAAGCAAAAGAAAGTGCCAGGATTGAACTGAACGGCACCAACCAAAATAGACTATTCATAAGAAAGAATTTTTATGCAACTCAGTTGCTGTTAGATAATCGTTTTTTTGTTTGAAGGAGGTGAATTTAACAAATCTGGGATTCACTGAGGGTAAAGTGAAAATGTTATATGGCAGGATTATTCGATGCCTGTTGCGTAAAAAAATGATCCAATACCATAAAATCAATCTGAAGTTGTTTGTTTTTGATTGCTATCAAATTGATAATAAACAGAAAAGAAAAATGATGATTTAAATTTTTTACGGTGAAAAAATAAAAGCTATGTAACTAATTTTAATTCGTTCTGAATAAGTAACCGGGAAAGAATTTAAGATTTGCTTAAGAAAAGAAGATAAAGTTTATTTTTTGGCTCCTCTGAAAGATTTCCACATTCGTTTCGGAACCGGTTGAAATATGTTTGTTTCGCTGATGAAAGTCACGGTTAATCCCACTTGCTCCCGTTTATTTTGCATTAAAAATATTCAGCCATGGCATTTATTCAAAACGATAAATTATTCAGCCTGAAGTGGTTTAAAAGTTACAGCCTGATTGTAATAGGTTCTTTTATCCTGGCTGTTGGTTTTGTGTATTTTATTTCGCCTCACCGGATTGTTCCCGGAGGTGTTTACGGAATAGCCATTGTGGTACATTACCTTTCGCAGGGATGGTTTTCGTTTTGGCCCGAGGGAATACCAATCGGTTTATTCGGCCTGGTCCTGAATATCCCGCTTACCATCGCCGGAATAAAAATACTGGGGCCCCGTTTTGGTGTAAAAACGGTGGTGGGATTTGTGCTCTCATCAGTTTTCATGGATGGGATTACCTATTTTCGCGAAGTGGGCGATGCCCCCTTAGTGAACGATATTTTGCTTTCGTGCGTGTTTGGCGGCGTGCTGATTGGTTTTGGACTGGGGCTTATTTTTAAATCGCGTGCAACTTCAGGAGGTTCCGACATTATTGCCATGATTATTGCCAAATATTCAGGCTTACAGCTCGGACAACTGATGATTTATGTTGATTCGGCCATCGTTTTGCTTGGCCTGGCGGCCTTTCACGACTGGCAGATACCGCTTTATTCATGGGTGGTAATATACATTACCGGGAAAGCTATTGACATGACCCTCGAAGGAGGGAATTACCATAAAGCATTGTTTATTATTTCAAATAAACACCAGGAAATCAGGGATAAAATTTTAGTCGAACTCGAACGGGGAGGAACCTACCTGAAAGGGGAAGGGATGTATACAGGAGAAGAAAAACAGATTATTTACACGATCGTGAGCCGGCGGGAAGTGGCTATTCTTGAAGAATATATCAGCAAGATTGATCCCGATGCCTTTATTACCGTAATGGAGACCAACGAAATTCTTGGGGAAGGTTTTCAGTCGCTAAAACACAAACTGGAACGATAAATCGTTTTATTTAACCGTTTTTCGTAAATTTAAGGCTCGTTGGTTTATACAGTTTGCCATGAAACAAATATCCTGTTTTTTAGTATTGCTTTTGCTTTTTATATGTCCCGCAAGGGCGCAGAAAGTGGGACTGGTGCTCAGTGGGGGCGGGGCTAAAGGCCTTGCCCACATCGGAGTGATCAAGGCGCTGGAGGAAAACAATATTCCGATTGACTATGTGGCCGGTACATCAATGGGGGCTATTGTGGCCGGGCTGTATGCCGCAGGATACAGTGTGGGGGAAATGGAAAAACTTTTCAGGTCGGAACAGTTTAAATTTTGGTCGACCGGGGAAATACAGGAGGAATACCGGTATTTTTTTCGGAAATTAGAGGATACCCCGGCCTGGCTTTCCATGGAAATGAAAAAAGAAGAAGACAAGCTGAGGGTTTTGCCGCCAACCAATATTATTCCTGAAGAGCAAATGGACTTTGCATTTATGGAAATGTTTTCGTCGACCAATGCCGTCTGCAATTACGATTTCAATAATTTATTTGTGCCTTTTTTGTGCATTGCCACCGATGTGCACAACAACCGGGAAGTGGTATTACGAAATGGCGACCTGGGCGAAGCTATTCGGGCCTCTATGACTTTTCCTTTTTATTTTAAACCGATCGAGATTGACGGGAACTTAGTTTTTGACGGCGGAATCGTCAATAATTTTCCGGCAAAAAACATGAAAGAAATTTTCAATCCCGATTTTATGATCGGGCACAATGTATCGAACAACGCCGATAAACCTGAACAGGATGACCTGATGGCCCAGCTTCAAAACCTGATCATGCAGAAAACAGATTACCGGATACAGCCCCAGGATGGTATTTTTCTGGAGTCTACTTTTACCGATATTGGCTTGCTCGATTTCAAAAAAATAGACCAGATTGAAGCCGACGGCTACAAAACGGCTATCTCGATGATCGATTCTATCAAGTTGCGTGTTTCCCGCCGTATTTCACCGGAAAAAGTAAACGAACGCCGTTCTCGTTTCAATTACCGCAAACCACAGCTCCTGTTTAAAAACATACAGGTTGAGGGAGTGGCGGATGCCATGCAACGCAAATTTATTATTCAGAGCCTGAAACACCGTTCCAATATAGTGGAACTCGCAGACCTTAAGAAAGAATATTTCAAGCTGGTGGCCGATCCGCAAATCAAATCAATCCGTCCTATATCAAGGTATAATGAGGAGAGTGGCTATTTTGACCTTCATTTAAAAGTAACCCCGGAGAAACCTGTCGAAATTAAATTCGGGGGCAATGTTTCGACGAAACCTGTTAACCAGGGATTTGTCAGCCTCGATTACATGATTTTTAAAAACCGTGCATACACCCTGAGTTCCAATATGTATTTTGGCCGTTTTTACAGTTCGTTTCTGGTAGGCGGGCGCATCGATTATCCGACGGCCCTGCCGTTTTACATTTCTGCTTATATGAGTCTCAACCGCTGGGATTTTTATTCGGGCAGTACCGAATTTGTTTTTGAAGATGTGCGCCCGCCATATATTATCCAGGAAGAAACCAATTTTCGTGCAGAAATCGGTTTCCCATACAAAAACAAGGGAAAATTTACCATCGGGTCGGCTTTTGCCAATTCTTCAGATGAATATTACCTGAAGGAATCGGTCAAACGGTCGGATACCCCCGACAATACACGTTTCGATTCGTTTATTTCCAGATTCTGCTTTGAACAGAATTCGCTCAATTACAAACAATTTGCTACCGAAGGAATCCATACAGACCTGTCGTTGAATTTTATTGCCGGAACCGAGAGAAACAAACCGGGAACCACCTCAAACAACCTGTATGAATCGAAAGACAGGCAAGGGTTTTTTTTGCTGAAAGGGCATTACAGCAAGTATTTCAACAGTAAACGGAAAATTACGATCGGGATGATGGCCGAAGGGGTTTACAGTACCCGTAAAGTCTCGAATAATTATGTATCTACCCTGCTTTTTGCCCCTGCTTTTGAGCCGCTTCCGCATAGCAAAACTATTTTTCTGGACCAGTATCGTGCAAATAAATATCTGGCTGCTGGTGCAAAAGGTATTTTCAAAGTCAGCGACCAGTTGCATTTCCGCGTAGAAGCATACGGTTTTGTGCCTGTTCGTACAATTCTTGAAGGAGTGGATTACAAGGCGTATTACAATCCTTTGTCGTTTTCGGATATAAATTTTATCGGGGCCGCTGCCGCGGTTTACCATACCAAACTGGGGCCAATCAGCCTTTCGTTCAACTATTACGACAAAGAAAATACCAGGCTGTACGCATTGCTCAATTTCGGATACATCCTGTTTAACAAGAGAGGATATTAAACAGGTCAGCCAATCGCAGTACCCTGAGCTTTCTCATTTTTATTCCGCCCGAAAACTTTTCTTTTTACAGGCTTGTTACAAATCAGACAGGTTGATACAAATCAGTATATTTGTGGTTCCTGCAATAAAAATAAACAACGAATGATGAGAGAAAGAATAACCGTATTTTCAGTTCTGGTATTGATAATGACCTGGAGCGTACAGGTTTCAAATGGATGTACCAATTTTTTAATTACCAAAGGAGCATCGGTTGATGGTTCGACCATGATCACTTATGCGGCTGATTCGCATGTGCTGTACGGCGAATTGTATTATCAGCCTGCAGCCGATCATGCCCCGGGTTCCATGCGCAATATTTACGAGTGGGACACCGGAAAATTCATGGGGCGTATCCCCGAAGTGGCGCATACGTACAACGTGATCGGAAACATGAACGAATTTCAGCTGGCGATTGGAGAAACCACTTACGGGGGCCGCGAAGAGCTTGCCAAACAGGAAGGCGCCATCATGGATTACGGCAGTTTGATTTATGTAACCCTGCAACGTGCAAAAACAGCCCGCGAAGCAATCAAGGTGATGACCGATTTGGTGGAGAATTTCGGGTATGCCAGTTCCGGAGAATCCTTTTCCATCAGCGATCCGGAAGAAGTGTGGATTTTGGAAATGATCGGCAAGGGCAATGGTGAAAAAGGCGCTGTTTGGGTGGCCTTGCGCGTTCCCGACGGATACATCTCGGGACATGCCAACCAGGCACGTATTACCACTTTCCCGATGAACGACCCGAAAAACTGTATTTTTTCAAAAGACGTCGTTTCTTTTGCCCGCGAAAAAGGCTGGTTTGAAGGGAAAAACAAAGATTTCAGTTTTTCGGATGTGTATGCGCCTGTCGATTTCAGCGGCGCCCGTTTTTGCGATGCGCGCGTGTTTGCCGGGTTCAATAAAGTTGCTTCAGGGATGGGGCAATATACCGAATATGCAAAAGGGGTAGTGAAACACGGCGGCGAAAATAATTTTCCGGTCAACCGCTTGCCTTTATGGGTGAAGCCCGACAAAAAAGTTTCGGTAAAAGACGTGATGGAAATGATGCGTGACCATTACGAAGGAACAGAACTGGATATGACCAAAGACATTGGTGCTGGTCCGTATACATTGCCATACCGCTGGCGGAACATGACCTGGAAAGTTGATTCGGTAGCTTACTGTCACGAACGGGCCATTTCGACCCAGCAAACCGGTTTTTCGTTTGTTGCCCAAAGCCGCAAC
Organism: Prolixibacteraceae bacterium; assembly: GCA_034003625.1. Lineage (GTDB taxonomy): Bacteria > Bacteroidota > Bacteroidia > Bacteroidales > Prolixibacteraceae > GWE2-42-39. Next base: position 155,990 of record JAVEYG010000002.1, read on the forward strand.
TGGCTGCCTGCCCCGATTGGCGGTATTCTTTGGTTTGGGGTCGACGATACGTACAGCACCTGCTATGTGCCGATGTACTGCGGTATTACCGAAATACCCGAATGTTTCAGAGTAGGAAATGGCGACATGCTTACTTTTTCTGAAACATCGGCATTCTGGACCTTCAACCAGGTAACCAACTGGGCCTACATGCGGTACAGCGACATGATCCCGTATATCCGTGCAAAACAGGCTGACCTCGAAGAAAAATTCATTGCTTATACTCCCGCGGTCGACCAGGCTGCCAAAACAATTTACGATAGCCGGGGAGAAGCTGCTGCCCGTCGTTTCCTTTCTGATTATTCGGTGAACCAGGCCAATGGGATGACCTCGGAATGGAAAAAATTGTACCAGTATCTTTTGGTGAAATACATGGATGGAAACGTGAAAAAAGAAAAGGATGGCAAATTCCTGCGTAACGAATGGGGCGTACCTGCCGGTCCCGATCATCCGGGTTACCCTGAATGGTGGTACCGTGTAATCGTGAATGCTACCGGCGACCATTTCAAAATGACAGGCAGCAGTGGCCATTAAAGTGTAAAACAAAAAACGTAACACTATTTTCTCACGACTTATGCCTCCACTGGCTGCTTGCCTGAATTCTAATATCTAAGAGTCTGGCTGTTATTTTGTCTTGCTGCTTCACAGCGCTAAACAGTAGGCCCTTTACTGCGTTCAGGGTGACAAAGTGCACCTGGCACAACATTCGTCATTTTCCGTACATACCGGGCTGGATACTTGCTTTTCGCCACTAAAACGGACAAAGCAGGTCGTTTGTCGATTTTCCGGACAGTCATCAGGCGGTAATAATTACTTTTGTGCTCCTGAACATTTTGTTCCCTTATTCCTTATTGGAAAGATGAAACGAAAAAGGCAGCTTTTAATTATTACAGTATTGATTTTTGTTATCGGAGGAATTGTCGTTATGAAAATAAGTCCCGGATTCGGAGGAAAAGTAAAAGGAGAACGCTTGGAGCGGATAAAAAAATCGCCGAACTTCAGGGACGGAATTTTTCAGAACCCGGTGCGAACCAGCATGCAGGGCGAGAATTTTTCGTTTTGGGCGGTGATGCGTGAATTCATCCGGAAAACCAAAGGGCGCACGCCCGGAAAGGCAGTGCCCGCGGTTCCTGTCGATAAAAATTTAGTTAGCCGCGAAAACAAAGGTATCCGGGTTATCTGGCTCGGGCATTCCACTACCCTGATCGAAATGGATGGGGTGCTGGTACTGACCGACCCTGTTTTCAGCGAACGGACTTCTCCTTTTTCATTCGCCGGGACGCGACGTTTCGATTCTGTTTTTCATTACGATATTGAAAACCTGCCCGAACCCGACTTGGTCATCATTTCACACGACCATTACGATCATCTCGACCGGAAAACGGTGCTGAAATTAAAAGATAAAAAAGCGCATTTTGTGATGCCATTGGGTGTCGGCGCACACTTCGACCGTTGGGGGTTTTCTTCTGACCGTTATACTGAACTTGACTGGGACGGCGAATTTTTGTGGCAAAATAAACTGAAAATTACAGCTACTCCGGCCCGTCATTTTACCGGTCGCGGACTGACTGACCGTTTTAAAACCCTTTGGGCTTCGTGGGTGTTAAAATCAGGGGATTCATCTGTGTTTTTCAGCGGCGATTCGGGGTATTTCCTCGGCTTCAAAGATATTGGCAGCCGGTTTGGCCCGTTTGACCTGTGTATTCTGGAATGTGGGCAGTACAACGATGGATGGCCTTATATCCACATGGCGCCCGAAGAAACCGCGCAGGCCCATCTCGACCTGAAAGGTAAACTCCTGTTGCCTGTCCACTGGGGCAAATTCAGGCTGAGCCTGCACCATTGGACCGAACCGGTAGAACGGATACTGAAAGCTGCTTCGGCGAACGGGTCAAGGGTGACCACTCCCCGTATCGGCGAACAAATAATAATTGGTAAACATACGCCCCAAATTAATTGGTGGAGCGAAATTGACTGAAAAGGATATAATCACAGAAATTCAAAATGTTGATTTTCGATATTAAACCATCAATCCGTATTTTTGTAAGAAATAAAAAAATCACATCATGATACTTGTTATTTCACCTGCAAAATCATTGGATTTTGAAACACCGGCCACAACTGCACCGGTAAGTGTGCCGCAGTTTCTGGAAGAAGCAACGGTTATCAGCCGGAAATTGCGCGGCCTGTCGGCCAAACAACTGGCAAAGTTGATGGACATTTCGCCAAAACTGGCACAGCTGAATTTTGAGCGGAACCAGATGTGGTCGCATGAAAATCAGGAAAATCCCCTGAAACCTGCGGTGCTTGCATTTACCGGCGATGTTTACCAGGGGTTGCAGGCCAGTCTGTTTTCAGAAGGGCAGATGAAAATTGCGCAGAAAAAAATCCGTATCCTTTCCGGGTTGTACGGATTGCTTCGCCCGCTCGACCTGATCCAGGCGTATCGTTTGGAGATGGGAACTTTGTTCCCGGTACAACGGAAAAAAGACCTGTATGCCTACTGGACCGAAAAAGTTACCACCCAGCTCCGGAAAGAACTGGAAACCAGTGGTAACGTGTTGGTAAACCTGGCTTCCGAAGAATATTTTAAGGTGATAAGTACCAAAAAATTAGATACCCGGATCATTACGCCGGTATTTAAAGATATGAAAAACGGACAGTATAAAATGATTTCGTTTTTTGCCAAAAAAGCCCGCGGGATGATGTGCCGTTTTGTGGTTGAAAACAATATTTCGCAACCGGAAGAAATGAAAGCCTTTGATTTGGAGGGGTATTATTTTAACCCGATGCTCACCAAAGGGGACGAATGGGTGTATACACGGGACCACTAAGCTGATTACTTCCGTAATTCCGAAGTTTTACAGGAAAGCATGAAATCCGGAATTTGAATGTATTTTTACCTGCATGTTGGAGATAAAGAAATATTTTCTTGAAGAAATGAACGAACTTGGAAAGGCGGGTAAAGCATTTGCTTTTCTGATAGACTTTGATTTTCAGGAACCACGTTTGTTCCGTTTCGACGGACTTTCAACCGAAATTCTTTGGCAAACGCCTTTTCATCGTAATTTTAAGGAAGCGGAGTTCGGAAACAAACCGTTTGTGTGGGACGTGGAAAATGTTCCGGAGCCATTGTATCATGATGCTTTTTACAAGGTACAGCAGGAAATTCGAAACGGGAATACGTATTTGCTGAACCTTACTTTTCCCAGCAGAATAAACACTGATCTTGGGTTGGAAGAAATCTTTTTTCGCAGCCGGGCATTATACAAACTTTATCTGAAAGACCGGTTTGTATGTTTTTCTCCTGAAATTTTTGTCCGGATCAGCAATGGGATAATTTCTTCGTATCCAATGAAAGGCACTATCGATGCCACGATTCCCGGCGCGGAACAAATACTGAAAAACGATCGCAAGGAATTGGCTGAACACAATACCATTGTCGATCTGATCCGTAACGACCTGAGCTTAGTGGCTGAAAATGTTTCCGTAGAAAAATTCCGGTATATCGACCGGATAAAAAACAACCGGGGCGAACTGCTCCAGATGAGTTCAAAGATCATCGGGAAACTGCCGGCTGACTATGCCGGAAATATAGGCAATATTATTGCCAGGATGCTTCCGGCCGGATCAATCTGCGGGGCGCCTAAAAGGAAAACCGTCGAAATAATCAAAACCGTCGAATCGTATAGGCGAGGGTACTACACCGGTATCTTCGGAATCTTCGACGGGGCAAGCTTAGATAGCTGCGTGCTCATCCGTTTCATTGAAAAAACCGGTGATGGCCTGATTTTTAAAAGCGGGGGAGGAATTACTTTTTTAAGCAACTGCGAAAACGAATACAACGAACTGATTCAAAAAATATATGTACCGGTTACTTGAAACTATAAAACTTGAGAATGGGGTGCTGTGTAACCTGGCATACCATAACCTGCGTTTCAATCATGCAAGGCATATGCTTTTCGGGATACGGGAGGAACTGAAATTAGAAACGATTATCCGGGTTCCTGATGAATTCAACGAGGGGTTGTACCGGTGCCGGGTGCTTTACTCCGGAGAAATAGAAAAAATAGAATTTATTCCTTACCTTTTTCGCAATATCCGGAGCCTGAAAATAGTGACTGACGACCAGATTGAGTACAGCTATAAATTTGCTGACCGCAGATGTATAGACAAACTTTTTGAAAAAAGGGAAGATTGCGATGAGATCATCATTGTAAAAAATGGACTGGTAACCGATTGTTCCGTTGGCAATCTGATTTTTCATGACGGGCGGAAGTGGTGGACCCCCTTTGCTCCGTTGCTAAAGGGAACCCGGCGAATGCAACTTTTGGAAGAAGGGGCGATTTCTGAAAAGGAAATCAGGGTGGAGGATATCTTCAGTTTCAGGAAGGCCGCGATCATCAATGTTTTTTATGGGTTGGAGAGTTTGCCAGAGATTCCCGTGGCAAATATCCGGTAGCGAAGGTCCGTTGTCTTCCGTAAATTAATTCCTGATTATTTCCTGTTTTTCAACTCTTTCAGCCTTTGCAGCAGGGTTGGGTGCGAATAATGAAAAAACACATAAGCAGGGTGGGGGCGGAGGTTGCTCAGGTTTTTTACCGATAGTTTTTTTAAGGCCGAAGCCAATGGTTCAGCAGCAAAGTTTTCAGCAGCGAACGCATCGGCCTGGTATTCGTTTTTACGCGACAGGACATTCATTCCCAACCCAATGATGGTTGAAAGCGGCGAGTAAAGCACGCCAAAAGCAACCAGCCCGATATGAAAACTCGGTTCAGCAACGCCTAATGCGCCCGAAAGCGCCGGACTGCCAACCAGCAGTGAAAAGACATACAACATCAACCCGGCTTGCAGGATGCCCAGCAACAAACTGCTTACAATGTGTTTCTTTTTATAGTGTCCGATTTCATGCGCCAGCACGGCCACCAGTTCGTCGGTGGTAAGGTCGGCAATCAGCGTATCATACAAAACCACCCGTTTTTTTGCGCCCAGTCCGGTAAAATACGCGTTTGCCCTGGTCGAGCGTTTCGACCCGTCGATCACGAAAATGTTATCGAGTTTGAAGCCTGTTTTTTCTGCAAAACTGTTGATGGCCTGTTTCAGTTCCCCGTCTTCGAGCGGCGTTTGTTTGTTGAACAACGGCACGATCAGGTTGGAGTAAAACATGGCCATAAAAACAGAAAAGCCGCTAATTACCAGCCACACGTACACCCAAAACCAACCGGTGGTTTTTAGGTAGATAAAAACCACCAGCGCCAGTATCCCTCCCCCGATCAGTGCCCCCAGGAACCAGCCTTTCAGTTTGTCGAGCACAAATGTTTTGGGAGTTGTTTTGTTGAAGCCGAAACGTTCTTCTATCGAGAAAGTATCGTATGCCGAAAACGGTGTGTTCAAAATGTCGGATGCCAGCATCAGGATTCCGAAGAAAATAAGGGCAATTATTATCGGATTGCCGGAGATGCCGCGTGCGACCTGGTCGACAAAAGCAAAACCACCAAGCAGGAACATCAACATGATCAGTATAAAACTGAATGAGTTAGTGAGCATCGAAAAGCGATGGTTGGTTTTCTCGTAAGCCTGCTGTGTACGGTACTTTTCTTCATCGTAAATACCTTTTACCTCGTCGGGCAGCGTTTCGCTCCAGCGGGTCGTGTTCAGGTAATCGAGAAAACGTTCAAGAACAAAATCAAAGACGAGAAGGCCAATAATAATGAAGTAGATCGTTTGTTCCATATCTGTAAAATAAAAATCAAAAGAGATGAAAAAATATATCAATAACTAAAACTACTGCCCCCCAGAAATTCGCGGATCACCGACGTTGGCGGAATTTCAGAATCGTCGATGGTGTGGAAATACGACATGAATTTCAGCAAACGGTTGGTTTCGCTATATTCGGGCATACATTCAGGAACTGATTTCAGAAGTGGTTCGGCATACTTTTTCAGCACGGCCAGTTCGTAAATCAGGGCCGAATTGAACATGATGTCGGCATTCTCCTGGTACGGAAATATGTTTTTTTCTTCTCCTTTTCGTACGCTTGGCCAGCGGCGAATGGTATCGGCAGCAGAATAGCCGCGGTATTTGGCGTCGCGGATCATCCGGCGGATCAACCGGTTGTCGGTGGTGGGTATATAATTGTGGTCGTCGAAAGATATCTGGGTGAGCGCCGATAAGAAAATTTTGAAGGTATTTTCGGGTTTGATATGCGGGACCAAGTTGGGGTTCATGCCATGAATGCCTTCCACGATCAATATATCGTTGCTGCTCAGCTTTAATTTTTTTCCGGAACGGGAGCGCCTTCCATGCCCAAAATCGAACCTCGGAAGTTCAACTTCTTTTTCGTCAAATAATTCGAGTACCTGCTTGTTGAAGTATTCAATATCAATAGCTTGCAGTGATTCAAAGTCGTATTCCCCGTACTCATCAAGCGGTGTTTTTTCGCGGTCCACGAAATAGTCGTCAAGCGAGATCATGTACGGATGTATCCCGTTCACAGCTAACTGCACCGAAAGCCGTTTGCTGAAGGTGGTTTTTCCTGATGCCGACGGCCCGGCAATCAGCACCATTTTTACCTGGTTTTTTCGTGCGGAGATCATATTGGCTATCTCGGCCACTTTTTTTTCGTGAAGCGCTTCCGATATTTTGAGGATGTCGCCGCTGCGGCCTTTTTCCGTGAAACTGTTCAGGTTGCTGATATTGGATACATTCAGGATTTCGGCCCAGTCTTTGTGTTCCTGGAAAATTCCAAACAATTTGTCCTGCCTGAATACTTTCCGGAGTTTTGAGAAGTCGCTTTGTCTGGGTACCCGTACCAGTATCCCGTCGTAATGTGCAGCCAACCCGTAATTCCTGATATACCCTGTTGAAGGGAGCAGATGCCCGTAGAAATAATTGGCATAGCCTTTCAGAAAGTTCACGTAACTGAATAAAGTTCCTTGTTGACTGAACAGGCGGGCTTTGTTGTACAGGCCCTGTCCCTGCAATATCTCTACTGCTTCATTGGTCGGGATGCCTTTTTTTTGGAAAGGGAGGTCGTCGGCAATCAACTGGTCCATCTCCGCTTTGATGGCAAACACATCCGACTCGGTGATGACCCGGTCTAAACCTTCCAGCTCGCAATAAAAGCCATTCGATATGCCGTGCATGATTTTCAGCCTAACCGATGGAAACACCTCCCGGATTGCCACATAAAGAATAAACAGAACAGACCGAACGTACAGCCGGACGCCATCCGGATGGGAATAATCGATGAAGCGGATGTTTTTCGATTTCACTACAGCAAATGAAAGCTCTTTTACCTTATGGTTGACCAGCGCCCCGCAAACGGGATTATCCAATTTTATCTGAAGGTCGTTTTTTATCTCTTCCAATGTGATGCCCAACGGGTATTCTTTTTTTTGCCCGTTGTTCTCACAAAATATTTCAATGGTCTTCATGTTCTATAGGTTTTCTGTTCGTTTTTACTAATTTATTTCCGCAGATAAAACTTTCAATTCTGTTTTTTCAAATATGGCTACACCTGATCCTAAGGGATGCCGAAACAAGTTCGGCATGACGCTTCTTTGTATTTTCACGACACGACGAGGGTCTGTTTTTCAAAAATAAGGTTTTCGGGACGAATCCATTCAAAAAGCCCGGAAATTGTTAGGGGAATCGTAATTCGTAACTTATCTCAGTTCTTCTTTTAAATACGTTGAGGTATACGAACGTTTATCCTGCACAATCTCTTCCGGTGAACCAAAACAGAGTACCTGTCCGCCTTCGCGGCCACCTTCCGGCCCCAGGTCGATGATGTGGTCGGCCACTTTAATCACGTCCATGTTGTGTTCGATGACGATTACTGTGTTGCCGCGGTCAACTAATTTATTCAGCACTTCGAGCAGCACACGGATATCTTCAAAATGAAGGCCGGTAGTTGGTTCATCCAGGATATAAAGGGTTTGTCCGGTATCTTTTTTCGCCAGCTCGGCAGCCAGTTTCACCCGTTGCGACTCGCCGCCCGACAGCGTGGTCGACGATTGTCCCAGGGTGATGTAACCCAGCCCTACCTCCTGAATAGTTTTCAGCTTGTGGGCAATAGACGGGATACTTTCAAAAAAATCGACGCCCTGGTTAATGGTCATATCCAGCACATCGCTGATCGATTTGCCTTTGTAGCGCACCTCCAGCGTTTCGCGGTTGTAGCGCCGCCCATTGCAACTGTCGCAATGCACATATACATCGGGCAGAAAATTCATCTCAATCAGTTTCATGCCGCCTCCCTGGCATTCTTCGCATCGCCCGCCTTTTACGTTAAATGAGAACCTTCCCGGCTTGTAGCCGCGTATTTTTGCCTCCGGAAGCTGGGCAAACAGGTCGCGTATCTCGGAAAACACGCCGGTGTAGGTTACCGGGTTCGAGCGCGGGGTGCGCCCCAGCGGCGACTGGTCGACCTGCACTACTTTATCGACATTTTTCAATCCTGAAATTTTCTCGTACGGAAGCGGGTCTTTTACACTTTTGTAAAAATGCTGGCTCAAAATGGGCTGCAAGGTACCGTTGATGAGGCTCGACTTGCCACTTCCCGAAACGCCCGTCACGCAAACCAGTTTTCCAAGGGGAAATTCAACCGTTACGTTTTTCAGGTTGTTGCCCGTGCAGTTGATCAGTTTGATCGATTTGCCATTGCCTTCCCGCCGTTTCTCCGGAACTGCTATTTCTCGTTTTCCGTTCAGGTAATCGGCAGTGAGGGTACCGGCTTTCAGTATCTTATCCGGGGTTCCGGCAGCCACCACTTCTCCGCCATGCCTTCCGGCGTATGGCCCCATGTCGATCACGTAATCGGCATGAAGCATCATGTCTTTGTCGTGCTCTACCACGATGACCGAATTGCCCGTGTCGCGCAACTGTACCAGCGAATTGATCAGTCGCAGGTTGTCGCGGTGGTGCAGCCCGATGCTGGGCTCATCGAGGATGTACAGCACATTCACTAATTGCGAACCAATTTGCGTGGCCAGCCGGATGCGTTGCGACTCGCCGCCCGAAAGCGTTTGCGAAGTGCGGTCGAGCGACAGGTAGGTCAATCCCACATCGACCATAAACCCAATGCGGTCGCGTATTTCCTTGATCACCTCCACACCTATTTTGCGTTGCCGGTCGGTGAGCCGTTCTTCAACACCGTTGAGCCAACCACTCAACTCGGTGATGTCCATCTGCGCCAGTTCCGAAATATTTTTTCCGTCGATTTTAAAATGAAGCGATTCTTTTTTCAGGCGCTGTCCCCGACAAACCGGACAGGTGATGGTTTTCACAAACTGGTCGGCCCACTTTTGCGCTTTTTTCGACGGGTTATCGTCTTTTTGGTTGTCGATGTATTTTACCACTCCCTCGTAGCTCATCATGTAATTGACCGATGAGCCGAGCGGCGAATTTTTTAGTTGAATGCGTTCGTTGGTGCCGTACAAAACTGCATCCAACCCTTCCTCCGGGATTTCGGCAATGGGCGTTTTCAGGCTAAATCCGAATTTTTCCGACAAGGCCTCAATCTGCCAGAAGATTAATGAATTCTTATGTGGTCCCAAAGGCGCTATTCCTCCCTGCGCAATACTTTTCGTGTTGTCGGGAATAATTTTTTCGAGGTCGATTTCCGTAATACGGCCCAGTCCCGAACATTTCGGGCAAGCGCCCTGCGGCGAATTAAACGAGAAATTATGGGGCGCCGGTTCAGGGTACGAAATGCCCGTGGTCGGGCACATCAACTGGCGGCTGTAATATTTTACTTCTTTCGAATCGTGGTCCATGACCATGGTGATGCCGCCGCCGTTCTTCATGGCGGTCTGCACCGACTCTTTCAGTCGTTTTTCACCGGCTTCGTCTACCACCAGCCGGTCGATCACCATTTCGATAAAGTGGTTTTTGTAACGGTCGACCCGCATAACCGGCGTTATTTCAGTCACTTCTCCGTCAATTCGGGCATACAAAAAACCTTTTTTACGGATTTGCTCAAACAGTTCGCGATAATGCCCTTTTCGGCCTTTTACTACCGGGGCCAGCACCAGGATGCGTTTTCCGGCAAATGAAGTTTTGATAAGGCGGAGAATCTGGTCGTCGGTATATTTCACCATCTTTTCGCCCGTGTGGTACGAATAGGCCTCGCCGGCCCGGGCATACAAAAGGCGCAGAAAGTCGTAAATCTCGGTGACCGTGCCCACCGTTGAGCGCGGGTTTTTATTGGTCGTTTTCTGTTCGATGGAAATCACCGGGCTAAGCCCCGTAATTTTGTCTACATCGGGGCGTTCCATGTTGCCCAAAAACGAGCGGGCATAGGCCGAAAAAGTCTCAATATATCGGCGCTGCCCTTCGGCATAAATGGTATCGAAAGCCAGCGATGATTTGCCGCTGCCGCTCAAACCGGTGATGACCGTCAGTTTGTTGCGGGGAATCTCTACGTTGATATTTTGCAAATTATGTACACGTGCCCCATGTACCACGATCTTTTCTTCGCTTTCCGCTATTTCCTGATCGAATGCCTCACTATTTTCTTTATACATGATTTTTACAACAAACTTATTTCAGAACAGGAATTTTCACCTGATAGGTTTTTCCTGAGGGGTTGGTTAAATACGATTCGCGCAGCCAGGGATTGAACTGTTTCAGCATTTTATAGCTGATGCTGTGCTGTTTTGCAAAATCGGCAAAATTCGGCACAGCTCCTGTTATGCCAATCGTTTTGGTTTCGATGACCGGGTATTTCTCTTTGTCCGGAACCTGGAACCCGTATTTTTCGGGATTCTCCATAATAATTTTTAGCGCCATGATACGGAATACATAACGAGCTGTTTCTTCGCCCAGCAGCAAATCGTAATATCCGTTTGTTTTTTGCCGCTCTGCCTGATTGCTGATGAAGCTGCGCCCGGCATTGTACGAAGCAGCTACCAGCGCCCAACTCCCGTATTTCTGATACGATTCGAGCAGGTATTTACAGGCGGCCGCCGTAGTTTTTTCGATGTGATAACGTTCGTCTACTTCCTTGTTGATCTCCAGTCCGTATTCGGTTGCAGTGTTTTTCATAAACTGCCAAAGACCAACAGCCCCGGCTGGAGAAACGGCGCGTTCGTCGAAATTACTCTCCGCCAGACAAAGATATTTGAAGTCGGCAGGCACGCCGTTTTCTTTTAAAATTGGGTCGATAATGGAAAAATAGCGGGGCGCCATTTTCAGGAAACGAATGGTTTGCGAATGAAAATAGGCATTGCTCAGCAATTCGCGGTCGAGGCTTTCTGTCACATCAAAGCGTTCGAGCGGCACCTGTTCGCCGGCAAAATTCAGTTCCTCCGGAAGAGGCACCGAACCGTAAAAAAATTCTTCGCCGGTTTGCAGTTGCTCTTGTTTGCACCCGTTTTTTAATCCTGAGAAAGCAAGAAACAGTACAAAAAGACCTGTCAAAAGAACGATTCCCGGTAGTATTTTCAATGTTTTTACGCTCATATTTTATGGTTCAAAAATTCACAATCGACAAAAATAGCGGAATAAAAATCGCTATTCAACTATCCTGAGGATAAAAACAAAAAAGAGGAAGAAAAGATTGTAAGGTGAAAATTACCCGTTCAGTCGCACCAGCAGTTCATCGTGGTATTTCCGGCTTACAGGTAAGAGGGTTTCTTTGATTTTGATCTGGTTCCCTTCAATGTATTCAATTTTTGGCAATGCAACGATGTATGATTTATGAATTCGCAGAAAATGACCGGAAGGTAGTTTTTCTTCGAAAGCTGACAGCGAACCGTAAGCCATCAGGTTACGGGCAGCGGTATGGATTTTTATGTAATCACCTTGCGCTTCGATATAGAAAATGTCGGACAGATTGATGCGAAACATCTTTTTATCGGCTTTCACCATGATGTGGTTGTCGGAGGTTTCGACTGATTTTTCGCTGTGCAGTTTCTCGATTGCCCGGTTGACGGCTTTCAGGAAACGTTCGTAGGAGACCGGTTTCAGCAGGTAATCCACTGCGTCGAGATCGAAGCCTTCGACGGCATGTTCCGGATAAGCGGTTACAAAGATCACTAAGGGAGGGGCGCTCAGGCTTTTTACCAGGTTGATACCTGAAAGCCCCGGCATATTAATGTCGAGAAAAACCAGTTGTATCTCATCGTTCAGAATGGCTTCCCTGGCTTGCAACGCATTGGGAAAAACGCCTTTCAGTCCCAGTTCGGGACAGTTTTCCACGTAGTCTTTCAGGATGTCCTGTGAAAGGGGTTCGTCGTCGGCGATAATACAGTTAATTTTTGTTTTCATTGGTCAGCCTGATTTCTATTTTTACCTCGTAGGTTGATTTTGAATCATTTATTTCCAATCGGTAACGGTCGTTGTACAATAGTTCGAGCCGCTTTTTTACATTGGCCATGCCTACGCCGCGGTATTTGCTTTTTTCCCTGAATCCGGATTTTTCTTTGTTGTTTTTTATCCGGAAATAAATGCTTTCACGGCGTCCCACTAAGTTGATGTCGATCAGTTCTTCGTTTGTTTGGGGCAGGCCGTGCTTAAAACTGTTCTCAATGAAAGGGATGAACAGTAGCGGGGCAATTCTCTGATTGCCGATTTCTCCTTCGATCACCATTTTTACCCTCTCTTTGTTTTGAAGGCGTAATTGCTGTAAACCAACATATTTGCGTATAAATTCAACCTCGCTTTTCAGATCGGTCTCGTCTTTGTCTGCATCGTAAATAACGTACCGAAGGATGTCGGAAAGTTGCAGGATCACCCCCGGGGTTGCATCATCCTTTTTTCGGGCCAGCGAATAAATGTTGTTTAAACTGTTGAAAAGGAAATGCGGGTTCAGTTGCGAGCGCAATACTTTTAGTTGGTTTTCGGTGTTTTCCTGCTCCAACTGCTTGACCACGAACCAGGCACGCGCCAGTTTGATCAGGGTGGTCAGCAGCAGGAATACAATCAGGTAAAGGGTGATGTCCCAAAAACCGTAATAGGCAATAAAATAGAAGCCAGGAAACAGGTAGTCGATCCACTTGTCGAACAATAAAAGATAAAACTCGGCCCCGATAACTATGGTGATGATGACGGCATACGCATACCATGCGTATTTTTTCCGGGCCAACAACCGGGGAACCAACACCCGCAGGTTGACGTATACCACCAACATCAGGGGCACATGGAACACCAGCGTATAAATAATGTCGATCGGTTTCAGTTCGGCAGATACCCGGAGAATATTGACTAAGATCAAAAATGAGAATGCCCAGAACAGAATATGCTGCAAAGCCCTGTTCTTGGCCAGCGAAATAAGGATATTTTTCAGTCTGCTGATCACTTATCTATTTTTTGTAATGCTACATCAAGTCCTTTTTCAAAGGCTTCTGCCGAATTTACATACTTTATTACAAATTTCTGAAGTTCCTGCGGTTTTGCCGTTAATAAAATATGGTTCCCGTTATCTTCATGGTGGATACGGATTCGGTTTTCGTGGATCAGGTCTTTCAGCCAGTCCTGGTTGAACCAGTTGATGTATGCCGAATCTTGTTTCAATTCGAGCTTGGCAAAAGTATGTACCGGGAGTACATGAAAATCGAACAGGCTAAGGTTGTCGTTGTCAAAATATTCTTCAAGGTAAAAATCAAGGAAATAATGACCGCCTAATCTTATCGCGTGTACCAGTAATTTGGCTTTGCTGAATCCGGCTTCATCCTTTTCTTTCAGGGTCAGGATGTACGCTTTTTTATTGATATTTCCGGCGGTTTTCTTTCCTTCGTATGGATGTTCAAATTTCCAGACGGATGAATCTTTGTCGATCCATTCGCCGGTGAGCAGATCGTTGTCGAACAGGTCTTTCCCGATATACAGCGGGTAAAACGAAAATACGACGCATCCTGAAAAAAGCAACAGGAAAAGGGATACAATGGACAGATTCTTCAGTTTCATTGTCAAAATATTTAAAGTTCAAGGTAAAGAAGAAAAACCGGAAAAGCAATTCCAATTTTTTTCGGCAAACTGATTGGTTTTCTCGCTCTTCCACGGATATTTTACGATGGGATAGGCCGAAAATCAGTTGATGGGAAACAATAAGGTTTCTTTTCTGTTGTGTGAGGAAACAATTATTTTTCAGAAAAATGGCATCTGTTCCGTATTTGATCGTCGGCCAGGGATTGGCAGGAACCTTGCTGGCTTTTGAATTGTATTTTCAAAAGCGGGATTTTCGGATCGTGGCTTCATCCGGGAAAAACAGTGCATCGGGAGTGGCGGCGGGCTTGTTTAATCCGCTGGTGTTTAAACGCTTGACCAAAAGCTGGATGATTGATGATTTACTCCCGGTTATGGAAGAAGTGTATCCCGAACTGGAAAAATTGCTGGGCCGGAATTTTTGTTTTAAAAAAGACATTCTGAAACTCCTGTCGGGACCGGAAATGGAAAAATGGGAGAAAGAGCGGGAAAATCGGAATGAGTATATTTTGGAAATACTGGAATTGCCGCCAGTCGGTGGGATTGCCGGCGCTGCCGGTTACGGACGAATAACCGGTTCGGGTTTTCTTGACCTGGGTTTGTTTCTCGACAGCGCCCGGAATTTCTTTTCTGAAAGAGGATGGTTTATTGAAACAACAGTTGACTATTCAGATTTTGATGTCAGGGGGAACAGTCTTTATTATAAGCAGGTTGAGGCAGAGATAATTGTTTTTTGTGAAGGCGCATACATGGTGAAGAATCCGTTTTTTCCTTTCCTGAAAATGCGCCCGGCAAAAGGTGAACTGTTGCTGATTGAGGCGCCCGGTTTGCCAGGCGATTTTATTATTACAGGTGATGTATTTGTCCTTCCTTTGGGAGGTCATCTGTTTAAAACCGGTTCGACTTATGAATGGAATGATTTGTCGGATTTGCCTACTGCCGAAGGGTATCGGTCGGTTACCCGGCGTTTGGAAAAGCTGATTACGGTTCCATATACGGTCAAAGATCATTGGGCGGGTATCCGGCCAACGATGTCCGACCGGCGACCGGTGATAGGCTTTCATCCAGAATATAAAAATACGGCTGTTTTTAACGGATTAGGCACCAAAGGGGTTATGCTGGCTCCGTATTTTGCTCGCGAAATGGCCTGTTTACTGGCTGATGAACAATTTTGTGTGAACAGGGAAGTAAGGATAGGAAGATTTTTGAAATAAAAAAAGGTTGCCTGGAAACTCCGTGATATTTTGTATTTTTCTCTCACTGTTGTTCAATTCTACAAAGAATGTTGATAACTATATAGTCAAACGTGAAAAAATGAGGGTTTTTCACGTTTGATTAATTAGAATTGAACAGCCGTGTTCATCGGTTTCCTGTTCTTGCGGAATTGAACGAAAAACGTATTTTTATAAGAGTAAAATATGGGGTTATGAAGAAAAAAGAACTTTTTGAGAAAGTAATCGCCTGGTTCCAAAAAGAGATGCCGGTTGCCGAAACAGAATTGGAATACGGAACCCCTTTCGAATTGCTGGTTGCCGTGATTTTATCGGCACAATGTACCGACAAGCGGGTAAACCAGATTACTCCTGGCTTACTGAAACGTTTTCCTTCCGTCGAAAAAATGGCTGAAGCCGAACCTGCCGAAGTTTTTGATTACATAAAAACCTGTTCGTACCCAAATAATAAATCGAAACATTTGGTTGGAATGGCAAAGATGCTGGTAGATGAATTTGGCGGTGAAGTGCCCGACGATATTGACTTGTTGCAGAAACTGCCGGGTGTGGGACGTAAAACGGCCAATGTGATTGCATCGGTTGTCTTCAACCAGCCGGCCATGGCTGTGGACACGCATGTATTCAGGGTAGCTGCACGGATCGGTTTGACGACCAATGCCAAAACACCATTGGAAACAGAAAAGCAATTGATGAAATATTTTCCGGAAGAATTGGTGCCTCTCGGACATCACTGGCTGATATTGCACGGACGGTATATTTGCCTGGCCCGCAATCCGAAATGCGGACAATGTGGGTTGAGTAGCCTCTGTAAATACTATAAAAACAGGAAACACATAAAAGAATGATATTCGATTTCATGAACAAATTAAATTTGGATTTGATATTTGTATTTTTATCAAACTTTATACTTTTGCAACTAATAATTTAACTCAAAACAAAGAATTATGGCTTATAAAATTTCAGATGAATGCATTGCCTGCGGCACCTGCATTGATGAGTGTCCGGTTGAAGCAATAAGCGAGGGAGACATCTATAGAATTGATCCTGATTTATGTACCGATTGTGGTTCATGTGCGGAAGTTTGCCCGGTTGATGCAATATCCCCTACAGAATAAGTTTCTGGATGATAAAAAGACTCAGCCCGGCTTTATTAAAAGCCGGGCTTTTTTTATTAAGAAATAGTGCCCCAAAAGCCATGTTCCGATTTTTATTTTTGTTTCGCCCCAACAAAAGCATTTTGTATTATTTTTGTCGTGAAACACATTACTAATAGTTAATTCAAAATTTTTTATCATGTACCAAAAAACTAAACTGAGCAAGCTCTTTGCATTCTTTTTCCTTTTTGTTTTTGTATTTGGTTTTTCAGCCGTTTCTTCAAATAAAACGGTCAGGAAAGAAATTGGCATTCAGTTGTATTCGGTTCGCGAAGCAATGAAAACCGATGTGGCTGGCACCATCGAGAAATTAGGCGCCATGGGTTACAAAACGGTCGAAACAGCCGGTTATTCCGATGGAAAACTGTATGGTATGGAACCCACCGCCTTCAAAGCATTGGTTGAAAAAAACGGTATGAAAGTTATTTCGGCCCATTGTGGAGGACCGGTGCCTTCAAAAGAAAACTGGGACGAAGCCATGGCCTGGTGGGACAAGTGTATTGATGCCAACAAAGCGGCAGGCGTCAAATATATTGTTCAGCCTTCGATGAACAAAATGGCGTATGAAAGCTTGGCTGGTTTGAAAATGTACTGCGACCTGTTTAATGCAGTTGGCGAAAAATGTGCCGCCAAAGGTATTCAGTTCGGATATCATAACCATGCCAAAGAATTTCAGGAACTGGAAGGGCAGATTATTTACGATTTTATGCTGAAAAATACCGATCCGAAGAAAGTTTTCTTTCAGCTTGACCTGTATTGGATTGCCGAAGGCGGAAAAAATGCAGTGGATTATTTCAATGCGTACCCCGGCCGGTTTACCTTGTACCATGTGAAAGATGAAAAAGAACTGGGAGAAAGCGGCAAAATGAATTTCGAACCAGCCTTTAAAATGGCAAAAAAAGCCGGAATGAAACATTATATCGTTGAAGTTGAACGATACAATTTCGATCCGATTGTAAGCGTTCAGAAAAGCATCGAATTTCTGATGAACCAGAAGTATGTGAAATAACTATCGGCTCTTTTTACAAGGGAGGCTGTCTTCAATAAAAAGGCAGCCTTTTTTCTTTGGTTTTTTCCTGAAGAAACAGTTTTAATTCACCGGAAACCATCGGGCTCAATTTTTCCCAAACTTGTTGGTGATAATTATTGACCCATTGAATTTCTTTGGTCGATAAAAGTTCGGGAGCAATTATTCTTGTGTCGATTGGGAAGAGGGTGAGTGTTTCAAATCCCAGAAATTTGCCAAACGCGCTGTTTTGTTTTTCTACACAAACCATCAAATTTTCGGTGCGGATGCCGTATTCACCTTCCCTGTAGAACCCTGGTTCGTTCGATAGTACCATACCTTTTTTTATCGTTTGGTCGCTCAAATCCGGACGGATGCTCACCGGCCCTTCGTGTACATTCAGGAAAAAACCGACCCCGTGGCTGGTTCCGTGGCCGTAGTTCAAGCCATTTTCCCAAAGCGCTTTGCGTGCCAGGATGTCAAGATGGCAACCCCGGGTATGCTCCGGAAAAATTGCTTCCGAAAGGGCAATCATTCCTTTCAGCGCCAGTGTGAAGTCGCTTTTTTGTTGGTCTGTTGGTGTCCCCAGTGCGATGGTCCTGGTGATGTCGGTGGTACCGTCCAAATAATGTCCACCCGAGTCGAACAGCAAAATGCCGTCTTTTTCAACTTTCAGCGCATTGGTTTCATTTACGTGCAGATGAACCATTGCCCCGTGCGCTTTGTACCCAACGACCGGATAAAAACTATCGCATCTAAAACCGGTTTGTTTTTGACGGAACTGGTTTAGTTTGACGACCAGATCGTATTCCGTAATTTCTTCATTGTCAACCGAGTCCTCAAGCCAGTGCCAAAATTCGAGCAGGGCAATGCCGTCTTTTTTCATCGCTTGGCGGATATTGGCAATTTCAGTAATGTTTTTTTGTGCCTTCAGAAGGCAGGGTATGGAAAGCCCTTCCACGATTTTGCAGGATGCCGGAATGGACGAAATAATGGCACAATTTGTTTTGTCTGGATCGATATATATTTTTTCTGATATTTTTATTTCTTTCAAAAAATTGAATATTGACTGGTACTCCCGAATATAAATGCCTTCCTTTTCAAGTTGAGCTTTTAGATCACACGGCAGTTTTTCAGGATCGATAAACAGGATTGACTGTTGCTTTCCGATGATTGCATAACTCAGAAATACCGGGTTAAATTCAATATCGCTTCCCCGAAGGTTAAAGGTCCAGGCAATGTCGTCCAACGCGGTCAATATGTGCTGGTCGGCATCTTTTTCAACCATTGCTGCCCGAATCCGGTTAATTTTCTCCACTCGGCTTTCCCCGGTATATTTCAGCTCGTGTTCAAAAACTGGCGATTGGGGCAGGGGAGGGCGGTTGTCCCATATTTCATCGAGCAGGTCGCCGGTGTCGAACATTGAAAATCCTTTCACAGAGAACCGTACTGCCATGTTTTTGTATAAACTGAAAGGTAAACATTCGGCATTGAACCCGACCTTGGCCCCTGCCGGCATCCGGGGGATCAGCCATTGGGGAACATCGGGCGTTTCAGGAAGACGGGCTTTCAGCATTTCTATCCCGCTCCCCTGCAATTCGTTTTCAGCCTGAAGAAAATACCGTGAATCGGTCCACAGGGCGGCCTCGTTGAGCGTGATGGCCAACCATCCGTACGAACCGGTGAACCCACTGATGAAGGCGCGTTCCTGCCATCGCCCGGGCAGGTATTCGCTCGCATGCGGATCGGAGCCATGAATGTAGAAGGCTTGAAGGCCTTTTTTTATCATGAGGTTCCTCAATTTCTCAAGCCTGTTTTTTATCATTTTTTCGTAATTGAACGACTTCGCGGACAATATTTTTCATCGATACCGAAGGCAGTTCATTCATGTTCAGCTCTTCCGGGGCAATAAATTCGATTGCCGAAATATCGTCCATTGGGGTAATGGCCTCCGGATTATTTATTTCAGCGAAAAAAGCCAGATCGGTGGTAAATACCGAAAGACCGGAATATTTGTATTCATTCGGAAACGAACAGAAATAGCGCAGGGAAAGCGTTTCAGCCCCAAGTTCTTCTTTTAGCTCTCTTTTGACAGCCTGTTCTGCCGACTCCATCGGATCGACAAAACCGCCGGGAAGGTCCAGTTCTCCTTTATCGGGATCCACCGCACGGCGGGTGAAAAGCATTTTTCCTTCAGCATTAAAAATAAGTGCAGCAACTGCCGCCGCCGAATTTACATAAAACTCGAAACTGCAATTGCTGCACCGAAACGACCTTGGACCGGTAACTTTAAATTCAGAAGAACCGCATTTCGGGCAGAATTTAAATACCCGTGAAGGATGTGTTTCGGAATACATGCTTATTTATTTGGAATAATTTCCTTCGATTTCAGCCAGTTTATAAACAGTTTGGGCCATTCACCAACAGGCAGGTCTGTTCTTCTCATTCCAAAACCGTGGCCTCCTTTGCTGTAAATATGCATTTCAGCCGGGATGCCGTATTTTTTCATGGCCATATACATTTCAATCGAATTGCGCGGCGGCACTGTTTTATCATCGTCGGCAAGGATGAAAAAAGTGGGGGGCGTATCGGCAGTCACCTGTCGTTCGTTCGAATATTTTTCCACCAGTTCCCATTTGTTATTTTCTCCGAGAAGATTTTTGCGTGAACCCATGTGTGTCCATTCTTCGTTAAATGTGACTACCGGGTAAAGCAGCAGCATAAAATCGGGGCGGCAACTCAACTTTGCAAGCGGGTCGCTGGCCTGCGGATTACCTGCATCGAAATGAGTGCCGGCAGTAGAAGCCAGGTGCCCGCCTGCCGATGATCCGGCAATGCCGATTTTTGCAGGATTGATGTTCCACTCAGCAGCTTTGCTGCGCACGATACGGATTGCCTGCTGGGTGTCCATCAGCGGAATGTTATGATTTCCGTAAGGAAGCCGGTATTTTAGTACAATTCCTGCTATACCGTTTTCTTTCAGAAATTCAGCAATCTGGTAGCCTTCGTGTTCTATCGCCTCAATCCAGTAACCTCCACCCGGACAAATGACCATAGCGGCACCTGTATTTTTTTCTTTTTCAGGAAGATAAACATACAGTTCGGCCTCCGAAATGTTTTCAATTCGTTGGATGCCATCGGTCCACGTGCGTTCTTTTCCCGGTGGGGTGTTCTTCTCGGGCGCCCCGTCGAGCCATACTTTCAGGCTGAAATCCTGTGCCGGTAAATTGCTCATAAGGATCAGGAAAAACAGGTTCGTAATTAGTTTCTTCATGATTATTTGGTTTTTTGTCCGACGAAATAATGTTCTTTTTCGCTGAAAAGCACGTTGAAGGTGGTCAGCGAACCATACGCACGGGTAATGTATTGCTGAAGGTCAACTTTTTCATCGTCAGTTAATTTGTTGTGGCTGTTGATATTTTGTTCCAGCACGCGGAGCCGGTCGCGTACCATTACAATTTTGTGAAAGAAGGTTTCAATGGGCACTTCTTTCGCCTGAAGGCTGGTGTTGGCCGGTTGCAGGACGAGCGTCCCCCCATTCCATTTTTCGCCCATTGGCACTACTTCCTGGAGCATGGCATGTTTGTCGAGCACATATTCCAGCACTTTCTCAATCTCTTTCAGGGTGAGCGAGTTTTTCGGGGCGCTGGTTGCTTCTTCTAATACTTCGAGATCAGGATTGCTCTTTGTCATTTCAATTTTACCGCCCTTTTCAAAGAAAATTTCATAGCTGGTAATTTTGTCTTTACTGATAATTCCTTCGCCATAGCGCGGGTGTTCCACACGGGTTCCGATGCTTAGTTCAGTCATGGTTCATTTATTTTTAATATCGAGACATAAAAGTAAAAAAACGAGTCAATTTTTTATGAAATAGAACAAATTAAAATGTAAGAGTGGTAAATCCGAACCTTTGAATAGATAAAAAACCACAAATCGTATGTTTGAAGATTATGTATGTATTACTGGAATTATTGTTTTAAAAGGCAACCCTGAATTAATGTGTTTTATAATATATTTTATTTTATTCTCGTTAAATGCCCGCAGATAAACGTGTTTTATTGGTTATATGATAAAAAATAAAAATAACCTATTGACTTTTTGTATAGTTGTTTTGTACATTAGCATAACGATTTTGATTTTAGCCCCGTCTAAAATAAAATCCGGGAGAAAGCATCGTGTAAAGGGATTCATTACAAAAGGGATGGATTGGCAGAGAGGTTTCTAAACGTATTTGCAAATTGTAAAAATACATTTATGAAGATTCCTTGTATTAACAAATTCGTATGATAGGCCGCACCGGGTTACATCGCCCTGCCGAGTCTGCAAAACCTGCCGGGTATGGCCTGCCGGTGCGGCCAAAAAGTTGGAGCCTTTCCATCTTACAAATGGGCCGGCTTTATGTGGTATACACGATGCTGTATAAAGTTAACAATGAATTCGTGAATTTGGTTTTTAATTTTTAAAAAGAAAAAATCATGAAAGAAATGAGTTTTGAAAGAATGGAAGAAGTTAACGGAGGAGGATGTAGTAAAGAAACTGAGCAAGTTATAGCAACAATTGGTTTTATAGCAAGTGTAGCTTCAGCATTTGGACCAATAGGTTTGGCAATTGCAGGACCAACAGCTTTGGGAATGGGAATTGGTTCTTTGGTTTGTGCTTTTAGATAAAACACTCTAATCCTATACTCAAAATTGTTTTATGAATAATATCATTGTAACTACAAAGAGAAGTGTTTTCCCATTGACTAAATTTTATTTCAGCATAGGGAAAAATAACTATTCTATCCGACCTGGAGAGTTGAAAAAAATAGAACTTTATGAGGAAGGTGCTTATGAAGTAATTGTAAGTACTTACTGGATAAACAAAAAAGTAAGGTTAATTCTGAAAAATCAATCAATACTTTCTATAGCACACATAATACCTGATGCTTATTACTTAATTGGAACCGCAATCGTTGTATGCTTATCTATTTTAGGACTCTTGGGTATAATTAGTGCAGTACTATT
Organism: Prolixibacteraceae bacterium; assembly: GCA_034003625.1. GTDB lineage: Bacteria > Bacteroidota > Bacteroidia > Bacteroidales > Prolixibacteraceae > GWE2-42-39. Next base: position 178,356 of record JAVEYG010000002.1, read on the forward strand.
ATCTGGAACTATTTTGCTCTATTTTTTACCTTTAATATATTATACTTTCTTTAAACCTAATGATTATTTTAAAATTGAAGTGAAAGGAATAGATTAATTACCCACCATTCAATCTTTGTTGGGTAAGATTTATCATTGCAGCCAAAAAGTTGGAGCCTTTCCATCTTACAAATGGGTCGGCTTTATGTGGTATACACGATGCTGTATAAAGTTAACAATGAATTCGTGAATTTAGTTTTTAATTCTTAAAAAGAAAAAAATCATGAAAGAATTGAGTATCAAAAAAATGGAAAGTCTGAATGGTGGTCTTTCCTGCTTTTTTGCTGTACCATATTGGGTGCTGATGAGTAGCAATTTTGTAACCCAAATTTATGGAGATACCTTTGTTTCATATTGTTGGTCTACATGAAATTAATCTTAAAATTTATTTTTATGAAAGAACTGAAATTCGTCCAAATGGAGCAGATAACTGCGGGAGGAAAAAATAGAGATTGCATGATAATGGGTGGTATAACTTTTTTAAGTCTATTATCTATTCCCTTTACAGGCTGGGGAGGTGCTGGTTTTGCTGGTGCTACAATAGTATCAGCTACAGTTTATGGATGTTTTGATTAGTTAAAATTCAGGTTTTATCCTCAATTGAGAATAAAACCTGAATTAGAATCATGTTTTAATAAATAATTAAAATTTTAAGAATATGTTAAAAGAAAATTTTAAAAATCAGCTAATAAAATACCAATTCAAATTTTTAGAATCAGAAAAATCATTCAGAATTAAACTTGGATCATGTCAGGAAATTTTGGTTGTTTTTACAAGTGATAACAAAATTTCGATAGAAGACAAACTTACAAAATGGAATCCGCTTTCGGGGATATTAAAAATGAGTTTGAGGAATGCCATGATATTTCAATCTATCTCAATCTTTCTATTTTGGTTACTTTTTTTGATCGTTTTTTCTATTTTAAAATTTGATATAGAATATTTTGAATTTGCAACAATGGTTTTAGTTGGTTCATGGGGATTTGTAATTTTTTGGGGTACTTATTACCTGATTAAACTTGAAAACTTTAAAAGAACGCTGATTAATTGGCTCGATGAATGAATATTTATTGAAATTCAATAGTTGGCAATTTTTTTTCATACTTATAAGCTTTGTTACATTAATAATATTTGGAATTAACTATCTTTTTGTATTCGATGTACTCTATTACCAGTCATTTGGAGAAAAATTGGCATCAGATAGAATTGCAAAAATGATCGAACAATCCCAAAAATGGGAATGGCTTGGTTACGTATTTATTCCTGTAATAATATTAATCAGAGTAAGCTTTACTACCATTTGCCTCTATATCGGTTTTTTCCTGATCAATTTAAAAGTCAGGTTTGAAAACCTGTTTAAAATAGCATTACTATCCGACTTCGTTTTTGTATTGGCTGGTATTGCAAAGCTGGTAATCTTAATTTTCTTTAAAGAAGTATCGGTGCTTGAAGACTTGCAATTTCAACCGTTATCACTGATGGAATTATTCGACAGGACAACCATTGATCCGTTGTTCGTTTATCCGCTGTCATTGGTTAATGTTTTTGAATTGCTTTATTGGCTGGCACTTGCCTGGTTATTAGCAGGGGTTATCGAGCAATCTTTTGGCAAATCGTTAAAACTGGTGGCTTCATCTTATGGCTCTGGTCTGTTGCTTTGGGTTTTGTTTGTCATGTTTATAACTGTAAGTCTGAGCTGATGAGAGGATTATTGAGATATATACTGATACTTTCACTTCTGTTTATCATGGCAATTTTAACTAAACGCACTTATCAGGCGTATCAGATAAGAAAAGGTATTGAAGTACGGATACAAAGCCTTCAGCACTGTTGTTTTAAATCGCTAAATGATCGGGAAATATGCATTGATGAATTTGACCCGAACCAGTCAATCATGATTATTTATTTTCATCCTGAGTGTGAACATTGTCAATATGAAGCAAAAGAAATAGGGTTACACGCGAATGAATTTGCCAATGTAAATATGTTAATGATTACCCCGGATGATTCATTGCAACGGATTGAGAACTTTGCTGAAGAAAACCATTTATGGGAACTAAGTAATCTGGAACTTTTAATGGATGCAGGTGATTCATTCAGAAAATATTTCGGTACAGCAAAAATCCCTACTGTATTTATTTATAAAAATAATAAACTCCTGAAAAAGTATTCAGGAGAAACAAAAATTGAAGCCATTCTTGAAATTATTAACAATTCTAAAAATTAAACGATCATGAAGAAATTACTTTTTGTTTTGATGTTGACCCTTGGCGCTTTTATGGTAAATGCCCAGGAAGCTGAATTTGATATGAATGTATCGAAGTTGATGGAATTAAATGGTACAAATGCCAATTATGACCTTCTTTTTGACCAAATGGTGGTGCAGTATAAAATGATGAAACCCAATGTTCCTGGTGAAATATGGGAAGCTGCTCGTCGGGATGTTTTCAATGTAAAAGTAAAAGAGTTGACAAAACAACTAATCCCTTTATACAAAACTCAATTTACAAATGATGAAATAAAAAAGATGATAGAGTTTTATTCATCTCCTATTGGCAAAAAGATGGTTGGGGGTACAGCAGTAATCACCAAAGAAGGGATGCAAATTGTACAAAACTGGGGAATGGGACTTGGTACCGACCTGAACATGTATTTGATAAAAAAGGGATTTTAATTTTAAAGATTCTATCTTTTGAAGGATGGAATCTATAAAATGTATTTAATGAAACCACCACCTGACGATGAAACAAAAAATTGTATCTCGTATTCAAAAAACTTTTACCAAACAATACAGCCAGTTTTACTGTGGGCTTGCATGTCTTACTTCGATTGTAAAATATTACGGTGGCGACACTTCTCAGGAAAAGCTGCGGGATATGAGTGGTACCACTTTACAGGGAACAAGTTTGCTGGGCTTGTACCAGTCTGCACAAAAACTGGGCTTTGAGGCAAAAGGTTACGAAGCAGACATTGAAAATCTGAGAAAGATTGAAGTCCCGGTTATACTTCATATTTTAAAGGATAATAAGCTGGAACATTATGTGGTGTGTTACGGGTATGAAGGTGATCGGTATCTAATTGGTGATCCGGGTTGGGGGATAATTGAGTACCGCGAAGAAGAACTGAAAGCAGTTTGGAAATCGAAAGCTTTATTGTGGTTAAAACCCGGTACTGATTTTAAACGAAAAGAAGAGGTGTCGGGGAGCCAGTTTGCATGGTTTAAAGAACTGATAAGGGGTGATGTGCCTGTTTTATTAATTGCTGCTTTTATGGGCATGGTACTATCGGTACTTGGTTTAGCAGTTGCTATTTACACCCAGAAACTGATTGATAAAATTTTGCCTTCTGCTGATAAGGAGTTATTGTTTAAAAGTTTAGTGGTATTTATTTTTATTTTACTGGCTAAAGCTTTTGTTTCTTATATACGGGGAATAATCCTGGTCAGGCAAAGTCGGGATATGAATACCCGTATTGTGTCTTCCTTTTTCGGAAAGCTGCTGTACCTGCCTAACAGCTTCTTCGATAGTACTTCAACCGGCGACATGATTGGCCGGTTGAATGACTCACAACGGATACAAAGGGTGGTTATAAATCTGAGCAGCAATATACTTATTGATGTTCTTATCATCATTTCATCCTTGTGTTACATTTTTGTGCTGTCGGTTTCTGCCGGGCTTATCAGCTTGCTGGCAATCCCGGTTTTTGGTCTGCTGGCATACAAGTTTAACCGGAAAGTAATTGAGCATCAACGTGAAGTAATGCAAACTCATGCCATTACCGAAAGCAAATACATCGACACCATTCAGGGAATAAAAGTGATAAAGTCGGGCAATAAAGAACCCCTTCTTTCCAAAGCTGTTCAATCGGTATATAATTTTTTTCAGGAGAAAGTATATGAACTGGGTATTTTGGGCAATAAAATCAACTTTTTTGCGCAGGCTGGAAGCGTAATCCTCATTTCGGGAGTTATTGCCTGGACAGCTTTTCTTGTGCTGGATGAACAACTCTTGCTGGGGCAGATGATGGCAATAATTACAATTGTTGGCAGCTTGGTTACATCGGTTATAAACACAGCTATGGCCAATATCCAGTTTCAGGAAGCCAAGGTTGCTTTTGAACGCATGTACGAGTTTTCGGCAGCAGAACCAGAATTTGAAGTCCCGGAAGTCCCGGTTGAGAAAATCTCAATCGATGAAATCGCGATTGAAAGCCTGAACTTCAGATTTCCGGGGAAGAGCCTGTTGTTAAAAGATATTTCAATGAATATCAGGAAAGGGGAGATCATTGCCATTTTCGGCGAAATTGGTTGCGGAAAAAGCACCTTATTATCTATTCTTCAGCGCTTCTATCCCTTCGAATCAGGACAAATCGTATTAAATGAAAATACTGATTGGAGTACCATCAAAAATAATGAATGGAGGTATCACACGGCTTATGTACCGCAGCATGGGAAGCTTTTTAATACTACCATTCTCGAAAATATTTCTCTTGAAGAATTTCCCAATGCTGATAATATCATTGATTTTTGTAAAGAAATGGGGTTTGACACGTTTATTCACGAATTTCAACAGGGTTATGCTACAATAGTCAATGAAAGCAGCGCCAATTTATCGGGAGGCCAACAACAACTGATTGCTTTGGCAAGGGCATTATACCAAAAGCCGCAAATACTTCTGCTTGATGAAGCTACAGCATCCATGGATCGACGTACCGAACAGTTTGTAATCAAATTGTTGCTGAAGTTGAAAAAAGATATGATCATTGTTCTTGTGACCCACCGTGTGCATCTGGCTAAGCAAACCGACCGCATTTATATTATTGAAGACAAACAGATAATTGCATCCGGAACACATCTGAAACTACTTGAAAAAAGCAATATATATCGGAAAGCGTTTGAGGACTTTACTCCTGATTTTTGTACTGTATCCAGCCCGGTTATCCGATAAATTCATTAGAAATAGCTGTTGGATTATACTGAATAGAACCCTCATGTAATAGTTAATTCTCAGAACGAAGCGGAGAAAAAAGAAAAAAACCAGTTCATTTGTTTGATGAATGATGTACAAAAGTGTTATCGTATTTCAATTTATCCTATTTTTGAGAATATAGCATAAAAGTTCAAGATGAGGGCTGTTGTTGTTTGGGGAATTATCGGTTTGTTGTGTTTGGGCTATGAGGGCCTGTTTGCGCAAATTTCGCAGGGAGGCCGGCCCATTGAACCAGCTTTTCTAAAAAGTAGCAGGTCCGGCCTGAAATGGTACAAAACCCCTTTTTTCAGGAAAGAAACATACCTGAAGCAGGACAACAGCTCCGGAAACTCGCTTAAACCGCTCCGTTTTGCCCATTCGTTCGATGTGTCGCTGAACCCCGAAAATTCCGGTTCGTGGACGTCCCAGGAAAACTATAAGATATGGTTGCTCGGAATTGAATCGACAGGCGCTTATTCAATCAACCTGATTTTTAAAAATTTCAGGCTTCCTCCAAAAGCCCGTTTGTTCATATACAATGCCGACCGCTCGGATATAATTGGCGCATTTACCGATGAAAACAACTCCGCTTCCGGTATGTTCCCCACACTGCCGGTTGCAGGCGATAAAATAATCGTTCAGTACGAAGAACCTGTTGACCCTGAATTTCACGGCACGTTTGAAATAGCTTCTATTTCGCACGATTTTTTGGGAATTGGTTTGAGAAGTTCCGATCCGCGGAGGCCCTTGAACATCGCGGCTGATTATTGCAACGTCGACATTAATTGCCAGGAAGGAATTGATTACGAAAATGCAAAAAATAGTGTTTGCCGGATTTTTATAAACGGAAATGAGCTTTGTTCGGGCGTTCTGCTGAATAATACGTCAAACAACGGGAAACCTTACGTTTTAACTGCCGCCCATTGCATTGAAAATGGTTCACAGGCGCATGGCTCGTTGTTCCTCTTTAATTACGAATCGCCGTATTGCGGATCGATTGACGGGGACAATACCCATTCGCTGGCGGGATGTTCATTGAAAGCACGATACGACAGCCTGGATTTTTCGTTGGTCGAACTGTCGGTCGCGCCGCCCGATTATTTTCGTCCGTATTATGCCGGATGGGATGTATCCGGAATTGTGCCTTCCCGTTCTTTTTCAGTGCATCATCCACAGGGCGACATAAAAAAAATAGCCATTGATGAGAACCAACCGGCAACAGCTACATACAATAAAGACTATATCAGCTCTTCCTTTTGGAAAGTTTCACGATGGGAATACGGGGTAACCGAAGCAGGTTCGTCGGGTGGGCCGCTTTTTGACGGTAAATTAAGGGTAATTGGCACATTGACCGGCGGGGCTGCCAGCTGCAGCGACCCCAGAAACGATTATTACGAGAAATTGAACCGGTCGTGGAATTATAAAAGTTCATCCGATAAACAACTGAAATACTGGCTCGATCCCGTCAATACAGGCGAGACAAAAATCAACGGTTACGAACCATATTCGGGCGAACTCAAATGCGGGGCGTATACCAATTTCACCATTTCCGATACAACACAACTGAAACGGATTACCGAAGCGGTTCCTTCAAACGGGTATCTGACAGGTACCAATAAAGCCGGTTATACGGAGTTTGCCGAAAAATTTTCAATGATCAATAATGCGAACCTGCATGGCATTTCAATCGGAATTGCAAAAAAACATGTCGCCGACAATAACCGCAATGTGTTGATTGATGTTAAAGTATACGAAGGGTACGATCTCCCTGTAAAAATACTCCATTCACAAAGTTTTGTTATAAACCAATTGACTGCCGGGGCAATGAACTATCTGGCTTTTAATAAGCAGGTAAGCACCATTGGAAATTTTTTCATTTCCTGCGCCATTGACCAATTAAATCCGGGTGATACACTGGCTTTATATCAGGCAAAACGTACAACTGCCGACAATTCGCTTTTCTTGAAAAACGCTGACGGTTGGAAAGATTATAAAACGGTAACAGGTAGTGCAAACGGTTCTTCGTTATTAATGGAACTGGTTGCCTGTAATATTGATAAAAGCTATTCCTCTCCTATAGTGAAAAATAAAACAAATGAAATTGTTGTATTTCCGAACCCGCTTAACAGCGGAGAAAAGCTGACTGTACACCTGTCAAGCCAAACAGAAAATTCACAAAACATGCGGATTTACAACCTGTTGGGACAGGAAATTCCATTCCAGATCATTTCGGGAAGTACATCCAGTATGCAATTGCAACTTAGAGATGCACGGATGGGAATCTACCTACTGCAACTCGAATCGGAAGGAAAAAAATACAGTGTAAAATTTTCAGTCGTACCTTAAGGTGCGGAAGTTTTTAACTTCCGATTTTGGGTGTGGAGGTTTTCAACCTCCGGTTCGAATTTGCCGGTTTTTAACCGCAACACCCGAAATACGTTGTAAGTTTTTGTCCGGATTTATTAGCTTTGTGGCATGAAGCTCAGATATATTTTCATAAGCCTTCTGATCTTTTCCTGTACAGGGAAAAAAGTTCATGAAAAGCATGTTACGTCTAATCAGTTTGCCCGTGGTTTTCATATCGAAACATTTGATGAAATCAGCCGTGTTGATGTGTTCAATCCCTGGGAAAAGGCCAGTGGGCACAGCTATTCCTATTGGCTGGTACCAAAAAATAAGAGTATTCCTGATTCACTGATAAATGAACGGATCATCCGTACTCCGGTTGAACGGGTTATCTGCCTTTCGACTACGCACATCGGGTTTTTACAGAAATTGGAGCTGGAAGACCGGATTGTAGGGGTTTCAGGAAAACAATATGTTTCCAATGAAAAAGTAAAGGTAAATATCGAAGCCGGGAAAGTACAGGATGTAGGCTACGACCAAAACCTGAATTACGAACTCATCCTGAATCTGAAGCCCGACTTGGTGATGGCTTACGGGGTCGATTCAGAAGTGGCTTCGTACCTCTCAAAACTGAAGGATTTGAATATACCGGTGGCAATTAATGCCGAATATTTGGAAGAAACCCCGCTGGGAAGGGCTGAATGGCTGAACTTTGTGGCTTCGTTTTTTAGCCGGCAGGAAGATGCGGAACGGATTTTTGCCGAAACGGTGGAAGCCTATCAGCAACTGAAAAAGAAAGCGTTGTCCGTAGAAAAAAAACCGGTTGTAATTACGGGAATTCCATACAAAGAAAACTGGTGGGTGCCTGGCGGAAGATCGTATATGGCCAATCTGATTGCCGATGCAGGGGGGCATTATCTGTGGGGCGAGAACGACCAGCGCGAAAGTTATGTACTTTCGCCTGAGAATGTAATCTCGCAATCGGCAGCAGCCGACATCTGGATTAACTGCGGCTATTCGGAAAGCCTGAAAAGCATTATTGCTTTAGACGAACGTTTTAAAATCATCAGGCCGCTGCGCGAAAAGATGGTGTTCAACGATAATAAACGCTTGTTGCCCAATGGCGGAAACGATGTGTGGGAAACCGGCGTTGCCAATCCGGAAATTATCCTGAACGACCTAATCCGGATTTTTCATCCGGGGCTTCTTGGCGATGAAGCATCTCCTTTATATTATTATCAAAAACTGCCCGAATGAACGCATCCCGAAAACTGAAGGATACCAGTCTGTTCCTGCTCCTTTTCCTGTTGACGGCAGTTTTTTTTGTACTCGATATTTTTGTGGGGTCACTTTCTATTCCGGTGAAGCAGGTTTTTGCCGTTTTGCTGCAAACTTCCGATGCTCCTGAAGAAATAAAGACCATTGTACTCGATTTCCGGCTTCCTAAAGCGCTGACTGCGGTAGCTGCAGGGGTTGCCTTGTCGGTGAGCGGTTTGCAAATGCAGACCATTTTCCGCAATCCACTGGCCGGGCCGTATGTGTTGGGTATCAGCGCGGGGGCAAGTTTGGGCGTTGCCATTTTAGTGATGGGCTTTTCTTCGGTAATCGCCTTTGATATGTTTTCGACGGGTGGTTCGTGGGCGTTGATCATTATGGCCTGGTTAGGTAGCGGGTTGGTCATGTTTCTCATTCTGGCTGTTTCCATCCGGGTAAAAGACATTCTTACCATTTTGATCCTCGGCATGTTGTTTGCCAGCGCCGCTTCGGCCATTGTCAGCATCATGCAGTATTTCAGCAACGAGTCGATGCTGAAGTCGTTTATTATATGGACGATGGGAAGCCTGGGAAGTGTCACCCGTTCGCAGTTGAATGTGCTGCTTCCATCGGTGCTGGCAGGACTGGCCATTGCTTTTTTTAGCTCCAAATCGCTTGATGTGATGTTGCTTGGCGAGCAATATGCAAAAAGCATGGGCTTACAGGTGAAATTGGTACGCATCCTGGTTTTTTTCAGTACAAGCATCTTGGCCGGAAGCATTACCGCATTTTGCGGGCCAATCGGTTTTATTGGAATTGCTGTGCCACACATTGCACGCTTGTTATTTAAAACAGCCAGTCATCGGATACTTATCCCGGCGAGTATATTACTGGGTGCTATGGTAATGCTGGTGAGCGATATTATTGCGCAGATGCCCGGTTTTGAAAGTACCCTGCCCATCAACTCGGTAACTGCTTTGGTCGGTATCCCCGTCATTGTCTGGATCATCCTGAAAAACCGGAAATTTACTTCAGTATGATGGAAACAACAACTGTCCATATTAGTATCAGCAACTTGTCGATAGGGTACCGGCACGGGAAAAAAATAACGACCATAAAAAGTGCAATGAACTTGTCTGCTATACCGGGTGAACTGGTTGCCCTTATTGGCAGCAACGGGATTGGGAAAAGTACCCTGCTCCGTTCGCTTTCTGGTTTTCAGGAAATATTGAAAGGAAAAATCTGTTTTAACAACCTATCGTTGGACTGGTACAAGCAACGCGAACTGGCAAAGTTGATGAGTTTTGTTTCCACGGAAGTAGTGAGGGTACAAAATCTGCGGGTACACGACCTGCTGGCGCTGGGGCGATCGCCGTATACCAACTTTTTGGGAACACTTGCGGAAGATGATTTGCGGGCTGTCGAACGGGCTGTCGATCTGGTCGGGCTTCGCGGCTATGAAAGCAGGATGCTCGACGAACTGAGCGATGGCGAGCGCCAACGGGCTATGATTGCCCGTTCGCTGGTACAGGGAACGCCGGTTATTATCCTGGACGAACCCACCGCGTTTTTAGATATTCGGAACAAATACGAAATTATTCACCTGTTGCATAATTTTGCGCGAAATGAAAATAAAACCATTGTGTTTTCGACTCACGACCTGAATATTGCTACTTCCGAAGTGGATAAAATATGGCTGATGCTGGAAGACGAAGTATTGGAAGGGGCTCCCGAAGACCTGATCCTGCAAGGCCATTACAACAAGGTTTTTACCAGCGAAAACATTATTTTCGACGAATTTAGTGGCGATTTCAGGCTGAGAAAAACATTTCGCGGTTCGTTCTCGGTAGATGGCCCCGAACTATACAAACGCTGGACGATACATGCGCTTGCACGAGCCGGATTCATTTATGTAAGCAAAGCTGAAAATGCAGAAATACAGGTGTCGGTAAACGAATTTCCGGAGTGGGTATTGAAAACGGATAGAAATGAAATTTCGAGATACAAATCGGTTTACGAATTGGTACATTACCTGTTGATCCGGTAAAAAAGGAAAAATGATGGAATGGTATATGATATTGGCGCTGGTCGGAGTGGGAATTATCTCAGGTTTTATGAATATTGTTGGTGGGGGCGGTTCTTTTCTTACCCTGCCTATGCTGATGTTTCTGAGCCTGCCTGCCAATGTGGCCAACGGGACCAACCGGGTAGCTATCTTGTTTAACAGCCTCGTTGCGGTAAACGTTTTCAAAAAAAACAAGGTTCTTGATCTGAAAACCGATTACCGGCTGGCCATTCCGGCTGTTATCGGAGCTGTGCTGGGTGCTGTATGGGCAGTTGAAATTAACGAAGCCATTCTCGAAAAAATAATTGCCGTTTTGATGGCTTTCATGCTTCTGCTGGTTATCCTGAAACCTGAAGTATGGGTGAAAGGTAAGGCCGGGACCATCACAGCCAGGCCATCTGTATGGCAGTATTTTATCTTTTTCCTGATCGGCTTCTATGGCGGGTTTATCCAGATGGGGGTTGGCTTTATGCTGATAGCCGGTTTGGTTATTGGTTGTGGCTACGATCTGGTAAAAACCAACGCGGTAAAAATTTTTATCACTTTTCTGTTCACTGTTTTTGCCCTTTCTGTTTTTATCTGGAACGGACAGGTCGATTTCACCAGCGGTCTGATCCTGGCATTAGGAAATATGACAGGAGGCTGGTTAGGAGCTAAATTTACCATCAAAGGCGGCGCCAAATATGTCCGTTATACACTGATTGTTATTATGATAGTGGTAACCGCAAAAATGTTTGGATTATTCTGAGACCGGATCTTATTGCGTTGGCTTATTTTGCTGCTCTTTTTCATTTTCCGTGTGTGGCGGTTCTGTCAATTCAATGAATTTGCCTGCAATCTTAAATACCAGGAGATTTTCATTTTCATCGCCCTGATTGCATACCACTGCAACAACCAAATCCATTTTTGGATAGGCAATAACTGCAGCGCTGCCTCCTTTTGTTGATCCGGAAGCCATGTACAATTCGTGTCCGCGGTTGTCCTTTCCGACATACAGTCCAAGGCCTGAATCTAACTGTATCCCGTTTGTAAGGGTCATCGGATTGATGATCTTTTTTACAACTTCTTCTTTCAACAGGGTCGGGTGAAGGAACTCATTCATCAGTGCGGCCATGTCGACTGCTGACGATAAAAGTCCGATTGATGCTGCCCGGTGACGGTTGTCCACTGTGGTTGCCCTGACTGTTTTTGCAATCAGGTTCCGCTCATAGCACTGGCTACGGTTTTCAATAACTGCAATTGGATGATCGGCTTCAGTTGTTTCAAGTTTCAGGGTATCGACAAGTTTTTCTTTCAGTACCTGGTGAAAAAACTTCCCGGTTTTCCGTTCGATAGCGGCACCAATTAAATCGTATCCATAGTCTGTTTCATAGAAGTAACTGCCTGGCTGAAACAATAGTGAATCTTCAATAAAAACAGAAATGCCTTTTCGCATGGTCTGGTATCCCTGGTTGGTTGATTCATTGAATGAAGGGGGGCGGAGGCCGGATGAATGGGAAGCCAGATGGTAGAAGGTGATTGAATCTTTATCTGCCGGAAGTTCCGGATAATACTGACGAACGGGTGTTTTAAGATCAAATTCCCCGTCTGCAACCATTTGGGCAAGCAATGTTCCGGTAAATAATTTTGAAACTCCCCCTATCCTGAATTTTGTGTCGGGACGTACGGGTACGTTCAGTTCTTTGTTGGCATACCCCATGCCTTCTGACCAGACCAATTCGTTGTGGTGATAAACTGCGAGGGCCAGCCCCTGAATATCAGATGAAAACATTTGAAAACCAATCTCTTTCCGGCTCTCTATGATAAGTTTCTTATATTTGGACGACCGGATGACTTTATATTTACCGGATGATTGCTTTTCGCATGAAATATTTGTCCACAGAAAAGAGAATGATAAAATGATCCACAAATACTTTTTCATGTGCTTTAGAATTAGTGCTTAAACTTAGCTGTCGAAGATAATGGATTTCTAATCCTTCTGACAGTATTAATTCTCTATTTTACGGAAAGCCTCCTCAATCATTTTGTAGGTTTCGATACCGACCGGCCATAACGGAAGGCGCACTGTGTTTTTTGCTTTGCCCATGATTTCCATCAGCGCTTTTACCCCGCCAGGGTTTCCTTCCCTGAAAATCAGCCTGAAGAGGTCGAGCAATTGGTAATGAACCTGCTGCGCTTCGGTCATGCGGTGTTCGTTTGCAAGATGTACCAATTGGGACAGTTTCCCCGGAAGGGCATTGGCGATGACCGAAATCACCCCTATACCTCCGACTGCAATAATGGGCAAGGCAAGCATATCGTCGCCCGAAATGACTTTGAACCATCCGGGGGCATTGGCAGCCATGAACGAACAGTGGGCCAAATCGCCCGATGCTTCTTTAACTCCTGCAACCTTTTCCGACGAACAGGCAATGCGGAGAGCGGTCGGATATTCTAAATGTGTCCCTGTACGTGAAGGTACGTTATACAAAATGACCGGCACAGGCGAAGCGTTAATGATTTCCTGATAAAACCGGAATAATCCTTCCTGTGTTGGTTTATTGTAATAAGGCGTTACCGACAATATTCCGTCGACGCCTGTAAAATCGAAATTCTGCATGGTCTTCACGATCTTTGCCGGGTCGTTGCCGCCCATACCGACCACAACGGGCAAACGTCCGTTATTTTTGAGGATAACACATTTTACCACATCTTTTTGTTCGTCAGGGGAAAGGGTAGGGGTTTCTGCCGTCGTTCCAAGGGCTACCAGGTAGTCCATTCCTCCGCTGATCTGGTCTTCAACCATATTTTCAAGGGTGCCGAAATCAATGCTTTTATCCTCGTTAAACGGGGTGACGAGGGCAACGCCTGCACCTTTAAACCGATGTGTGATCATTCTTCCTTTTTATTAATCTGGTTTAAGTAGTTTATTATCTGCTGGGCCAAATATACCGGTTCAGGCTTGTTGCGGACGTCGATGTTCAGGTCGTAGGGATTGTACTCCCCGGTTCCGAACCCTACCTTGAATAAAGCCTCCGATAAACTGACCATTGCCTGCAGTGGAAATTTCTTTTTTATCGTCAGGTCGATCAGGATATCCGGTTTTTGCTGAAGGAATCCTGCTGCCGGTCCTTCTTTCGGAAAACCTATCCAGTTCAGCTGTTTTTTGCAAAAACTATTTATATCATCTGTGCTTGCTTTCTTCTCAGAATTAAAGTACAAGGATACAAAAGTTACGTTTTTTTTTGTTTGTAAATGTTGCTGAACGATCCTGAAAGCATCGTTTTCGTCAAAACTCCAAAGAACCGCAACCGTTTTGGCGGTGTCGAAATTATGAACTTGTACTTTTCTGCTTAGCTTGCCTGCTTTGCGGTTAAGAACCCAGTGGGACAGTTTTAATTGTAACTTCATAATTTTTGGCAAAAATAAAAATTTGTTTTTTCCGGCGGCTGATAAAGCTCAAAAAGTTTCAAAATATAAGTAAAAGTTTCAAAATTTGTTAAAATTATAAGTAAAAGGAGGATGTTATTTTAACATCTTCAGAAAATCGTCTTCTGAAATGATCGGAATTTCCAGTTTCCGGGCTTTTTCCAATTTGCTTGGTCCGATGTTGTTCCCGGCAAGCAGATAACTGGTATTTTTTGAAATGGAACTAACATTTTTTCCCCCGTTTTGCTCGATCATTTTTTTCAGTTCATCACGTGAAAAATTTTCGAATGTGCCTGAAATGATGATTGATAAGCCGTTTAGTTTTTCAGAACGGTTTTGCAGGCTGGTTTCATCAAGTGAAAACTGTAACCCATGATTTTTTAATCGTTCAATCAGTTGCAGGCTTTTTTCATTCCTGAAGAAATTGTACACGCTTTCTGCGATTTTTCCGCCGATTTCATCAATACCGGTTAGTTCGTCCATATTGGCCAACCGGATATTTTCGATATGAATGAGCTTATTGGCCAGTATTTTGGCGACGGTTTCTCCAACAAATCGTATTCCCAGTGCAAAGAGCACCCGTTCAAAAGGTACATTCTTCGATTCTTCCAGACTTTTCAGGATACGTTCGGCCGATTTGTCGCCCAACCGTTCCAACTGGCTGATGTCTTCTTTTTTCAGTTCATAAATATCGGCTGCATCATGGATCATTCCCCGGCTGTAAAAAAGGTCGATGGTTTCTTCTCCCAGTCCGTCAATATTCATGGCCTTGCGGCTGATAAAATGTTCTATCCTGCCTTTTATTTGTGGTGGACAGCCTGTGTCGTTCGGACAGTAGAACGCAGCTTCACCTTCGTTGCGTACCAGGGGGGTACCGCATTCCGGACAGTTTTTAATGAACTGAACGGTTTGCGCCATGGGATGCCGGCTGCCGGTATCGACCCCCACTATTTTGGGGATTATTTCGCCGCCTTTTTCCACAAACACTGTGTCGCTGATGTGCAAGCCAAGGCTTTTAATAATGTCGGCATTGTGGAGCGAAGCCCGTTTTACAATGGTACCGGCCAGTAAAACGGGTTCGAGGTTGGCTACCGGGGTAACTGCCCCGGTGCGCCCGACCTGATAACTGACCGATTGTAAAATGGTGGAAACCTGTTCGGCTTTAAATTTATAGGCAATGGCCCAGCGTGGCGACTTGGCAGTAAAACCGAGGTATTGTTGTAACCGGATGGAATTTACCTTGACGACCACACCGTCGGTTGCAACCGGCAACCCGTGCCTTTTTTCGTCCCATTCGCGGCAAAAGGCAATCACTTCATCAATATTGGCGCATTTGCGGCTGTGTTCCGAGATTTTGCAACCCCAGCGGGCTGCTGCCTGCAGGTTCTCAAAATGTCCGTCGGAAGGCAAGTCCTCACCGAGCAGGTAGTACAGGAAAGCATCAAGTTTTCGTTTTGAAACAATCGATGAATTCTGCATTTTAAGGGTTCCTGAAGCTGCATTCCGGGGATTGGCAAACAGCGGTTCCCCTTCTTTTTCCCGTTCGGCATTTAACTGATCGAACACGGCAAAAGGCAGAAGTACTTCACCGCGTATTTCAATTTCTTCGGGGATATTCCCTCCTTTCAGTTTCAGCGGGATGCTGCGTATGGTCCTTACATTGGCTGTTACATCGTCGCCGCGGATTCCGTCGCCACGGGTGATAGCCTGCTGCAATTCTCCGTTTTTATACCGGAGGCTGATGGATGTTCCGTCGAACTTCAGTTCGCACACATATTCAAATGGCTGATCAGTGAGCTTGCGGATACGCTGATCGAAATCACGCAGTTCACCTTCCGAATAGGCATTGGAAAGCGACAACATGGGATAACGGTGCTCTGTTTGCTGAAATTCCCTGTTCAAGTCGCTTCCGACCCGTTGCGTGGGAGAATTGACATCGAAAAATTCGGGATTTTCCGCTTCCAGATTTTCCAGTTCTTTCATTTTCATGTCGAACCCGTAATCGCTGATCTCGGGCTGTGAAAGCACATAATACAGATAGTTATGATGTTCGAGTTCTTCCCGGAGGGCCTGTATTTTTTGTTTGATTTCCGTCTTTTCCATTGTGCTGAAATTTCCTTTAAAAATAGGAAATTCCAATATTCAATTCATTGTATGGGCAAAATTGTACATTAAACAGGAAGGGTTGCTGTTAACTGCGATAGTCGAAGACGTGCCCGCCGATACAATTTAATCAATTTTCTACAAGAGTGTGGAACCCCGTTCGATAAAAACAAAAGGCAGTTTAATTTGTATTACAAATTTCTGCCTTTTGTTCATGGGAAACACTTCAGGTTGTTGTGGAGATATTTTCAGGATAAAATTATTTGTTGAAATTATTCAGCACTGCCCTGACGGAACCGTGCAGCAATAATAGCCGTTTTGCTTCGTCTTTGCGGATGCCCAGTTCGTCAACAATCATTTTAGCCCCCCGTTCAACTAATTTTTTATTGGTCAGTTGCATGTCTACCATGCGGTTACCTTTAACTCTTCCCAGTTTAATCATCAGCGAAGTGGTGATCATGTTCAGTACCATTTTTTGGGCTGTGCCGGCTTTCATTCGGGTGCTTCCGGTCACAAATTCGGGCCCGACAATGGGTTCAATGGCGATTTCCACTTCTTTTGAAATAGGGGAGTCGGGGTTACAGGTGATGCAGGCTGTGAGCAGCCCGTGTTTTCGCGCATCGCGTACCCCGCCGATCACGTAAGGTGTTCCGCCTGAGGCCGCAATGCCTACCACGGTGTCTTTGCTATTGATGTTGAACTTTTGCAAGTCTTCCCAACCGGCGCCCAGGTTATCTTCGGCGGCTTCCACCGCTTTGCGGATGGCAGTGTCGCCTCCGGCAATCAGGCCGATCACGACGCCCTCGGGCATCCCATAGGTGGGCGGTACTTCCGAGGCATCCAGTATGCCCATCCGTCCACTGGTACCTGCGCCTAAGTAAAACAAACGTCCCCCCGACATGATTCGTTGGACCAATAAGCCGACTAAGCGTTCAATTTTCGGAATTTCTTTATTTACTGCGACATGTACCTTGCTGTCTTCCCTGTTGATACCTTCTAATATTTCCTGTATCGACATCTTCTCTAAATCATTGTATAAAGAAGGTAATTCTGTGATTTTCATTTTCTGTGATTTCTGATTATTGTTTTATTTTATCACGTGATATTGCATCAGTCCATCAATGGGTTTGTGAAGGATTTTTCCAATGCGGATGTGTTTTTCCCTGGCAACTTCTTCTAAATTTTTCCGGTAATGAAAAGCAATGGAGCCGGCAAAGTTTACAGGTAGGTGCAGAAATCCTTCATATCGTTCTACATTTTTCTCGATAAATGCTTCAAGTCCGTGTTGTATAAGATTTTTGAAATAAGGATGCCCGATATTTTTCAGTATGAATTTAGAAAATCCGGCCAGGTACCTGCTGGGGTATTCACCTCTGTACACTGCAGCCAGAACGGTAGGCATTTCTAATTTCAGTTCGTTTTCGATGAGCGGATAAAGGTCTTGCGGTACCTCCCGTTTGAAGTAATTGTTCAGAAAAGTTTTTCCCAGATAGGCCCCACTTCCTTCGTCGCCCAGAATAAACCCAAGACTGGGTACTTTTTCCGTGATTTTTGTCCCGTCGTATTTACATGAATTAGAACCGGTACCGAGAATGCAGGCAATTCCTTCCTTCCTTCCCAGAAGGGCGCGGGCCGCGCCGAGCATGTCATCCTCAACAGCAATCTCAGCCAATGGAAAGATATTTTTCAACGCATGAATAACAATGCGGTCGCTCTCGTTTTTGATACATCCGGCCCCGTAGAAATACACATTACGGACTGATTTTTTTGTTTCCTCCCGAAAAAACGGGGAAAGTTTTTGGAGAATTTCGTCCTGTTTTTGAAAATAGGGATTAATTCCCGGAGTTTCGATGGTTCCTGTGAGCTGGTTTTCGTTTATTAACAACCAGTCGGTTTTGGAAGAGCCGCTGTCTGCAATTAATATCATCCGTTGAGTTTAAAAATAAGCCCGCCAATAAAAAACTGGCTTTGCAAATATAAGGTTTTTTTGTTATTTATAATATGTATTACAAATATTAATTATCTTTGTTCGCGTGAATAAAAAAAATCTTTTCAAACCGATGTCCAAACATATTGAAAAATCATCAATCAAAAAGAGAATTACCTGTATTTTAACGATTTATATTGTATTTGCAGTTTTTGTTATCAATCCGTTAACATTGCAGTCGCAGGAGAATACAAATTCATTAAAAAAACTAAAACAGGCCATTGATAACCGGGTTGGTAATAAATTGCTTCTATTGGAGGGTAATTATCAGAACGGAAAGCGAATAAAAATTGACACTCTCTGTTTCTCTTCAGGCAACGATACACTGAAGATTTTTTTCAGTGCTTCCCTTGCCGAAATACCAGTCCGCGAGGCGGTTATCCAGCAACTGAAAGATTCGGTTGGCCGCTATCTGCCCGATTCGTTGAAGACAGTGGTTTTGCAATTTTATTCCAATAAGGCGCCGCTTGAAAAGCTGGTTCCGAATTATTATCTGGCTGAAAGCGGCGAAGTTGATGAAAGCCGCTTGCCTCAAAATAACGGGTTGAGGCCCGAACGGAAGAATTTAGTGGTGAAAGCCCGGCCGTATGAGATTACAAAGGGGCTTGTTCATTCAAATATTGCTTTGTGGAACAGCCATGGCTGGTATTACGAACCCAAACTAAACCGTTGGGAGTGGCAGCGTGCCCGTTTATTTACCACTTTGGAAGATATTTCGCCAACAGCATTTGTCATACCTTTTATTGTCCCGATGCTCGAAAATGCCGGGGCGACCGTTTTTCTTCCCCGCGAACGCGACTGGCAAATGAACGAAGTAATTGTGGACAACGATTCGTCGACCGGAAAAAGTAAATTGAAAAAGCCGCGGAGGACGAGCGGAAAAAGCGGTGGTTTTGCCATCGGAAATATTCCGTATACCGATGAAAATCCTTTTGAGCAGGGAACTTTTCTTGAAATTTCAGAAAAAACGAAACGGGAAAATGTAGTTTATCAGCCCGATTTTCCGGAGAGTGGAGAGTACGCTGTGTCGGTTTCGTATGCAAAAGGGGAGGGCGAAGTAACCTATCGGGTTTTTCACACTGGCGGGACAACCGATTTTAAAGTCGATCAGCGGATGGGCTTTGGAACATGGGTGTACCTCGGAAAATTTTCGTTTCAGAAAGGAAGAAACAAGGAAAACGGAAAAGTCGAATTGTTGGTTCCTTCCGGGTCGGGGCAGAAAATTACTGCCGATGCCGTGCGTTTTGGCGGTGGAATGGGTTCCATCAGCCGCAATGGTCAGCTTAGCCGGCGTGCCCGGTTTTTCGAAGGCTCCCGTTATTATCTGCAATATTCAGGCGCCCCCGATACTTTGGTGTGGAGTTTCAGCAAAGGGGAAAACGATTATACCGACGATTACAAAAGCCGCGGCGAATGGGTGAACTGGCTCATTGGCGCGCCGTTTGGCCCCACTGCCGACCGTCATTCACAGGGACTGGGCATCCCGGTTGATCTGTCGCTGGCTTTTCATACCGATGCGGGGATATTGGAGGACGATAAAATTGTCGGCACACTGGGCATTTACTCCACCACCCGCGATAACGGCCTGTTTCCCGACGGCCAGTCGAAATATGCTTCCCGCGACCTAACCGACCTCATCCAGACGCAAATAGTAGACGATATTTCTGAAAAATATAAAACAGACTGGACCCGGCGTGGAATGTGGAATTCGGAATACAGCGAGTCGTTTCGCCCCAATGTTCCGGCCATGTTGCTCGAACTGCTTTCGCACCAAAACCTGAACGATGTGCGTTACCTGTTGCACCCCCGGTATAAATTCGACGTGTCGCGGGCTATTTATAAAGGAATGCTGCGCTTTTTGGCAACCCAGCACAATTATCCATATATAGTGCAGCCTTTGCCGGTCGATCATCTGTTTGCCGAATTTTCGGGCGAAAATGAAATTACCCTGAAATGGTTGCCGGTAACCGACCCGCTGGATCCCACGGCAAAGCCGGAGCGGTACATGGTTTATCAACGGGTGGGCGACAATGGCTTCGATAACGGGACTTTGACGACTGCTACGGAGTTGAAAATCGCCTTTCCGCAGAAAGGAAAAGTGTACAGTTTCCGGGTGACGGCAGTGAACGGGGGAGGCGAAAGTTTTCCGTCGGAAGAAATTTCGGTCGGAATTTCAGAAAAAAGCAAAGGCGATGTGCTGATTGTAAACGGTTTCGACCGGGTCGACAGTCCTAAACTATTTGAAACCGCTTCGCTTTCGGGCGTTATGCGTGCATTGGATCACGGAGTGGCGTATGGCTATGATATTTGCACGGTAGGCGACCAGTACGATTTTGAGCGGAAATCGCCCTGGCTCGACGACGATAGTCCCGGCCACGGCGCCAGCTACGGCGATCTCGAAACAACCATCTTCCGGGGAAATACGTTCGATTTTGCAGCCGTTCACGGCGAAAGCATCCTGCAAGCGGGTTACAGCTTTGTTACTGCCAGCGACGAATCGGTGGAGGAAAAACAGCTCGATATGACCAACTATCCGGTGATTGACCTTTTGTATGGTGAAGAAAAAACCAGCTATTTCCCGGGGAAAGACAGTACGGCCCATTTTTCGGTTTTTACTGAAAAAATGCTCGACGCTTTGGAAAATTATACCCGTTCGGGAGGAAATATCTTTATTTCGGGTGCCTACATCGGAAGCGATACGGGTAAAGATACGGCGCAGGTAAACCGTATTGGCCGGCTTTTGAAATACAAATGGCGCACCGGACATGCTGTGAGAAATGTCGACTTTACATCGGTTTCTCCGATGTTTCGTATTTCGGGAACGGTTAATACGGAATACAACTTACAGCAGTACCCGGTTGAAGCGCCCGATGCCATTGAGCCTTTTGGTACAGGTGCAGAAACCATTTTGCGGTACACCGAAAACAACACCAGCGCTGCTGTGGCAGCAAACGGCAATTACAAGGTGGTGGCGCTGGGTTTTCCGTTTGAGTGCATAACGAATCAATCTATTCGAACTAAAATAATACAACAAATTTTTGATTACTTTACTAAAGATTAAATTTTTCTGACCATGACAACGATTTATAGTTTTATCCCGAATCGCGTGGAAAATGAAGTAAAAGAACTGATCTGCGAACTGAAGAATAGTGCAGGGGTTGAAAAAATATTTGTAAATGACGCTCTTTCGACCGAAGGGCAGGAAAAAGTAAAACGGTTTTCTTTTCTGAATTTTACGGGAACCGAACTGCTGAAACGAATTGCAGCGAAATCGGAAGGGGCCGATTACCTGTTGCTCCTCACGAAAGAAGCCTCGGTGAGGCTGGGGCAGTTTGCCCTCGATCGCTTGGTGGGTGTGGCCGAAGCGACCGGCGCCGGAATGGTGTATTCCGATTATATGGAAGTGAAAGAAGGAAAACTGTCGGCCCATCCGGTGATCGACTACCAGGAAGGCAGTCTGCGCGACGATTTCAACTTTGGCCCGCTGGTGTTGTATTCTGCCAAAGCGTTTCGTGAGGCTGTCGATGAAATGACTCAGGCTTTTTCGCACGCCGGCTTTTATTATTTGCGGCTGAAAGTGTCGCAGAAACATAGCCTGGTGCGTGTTCCCGAGTTTTTGTACACAGTTGACGAAACGGATATTCGCAAAAGCGGACAGAAACTGTTTGATTATGTCGATCCGAAGAATCGGCAGGTACAAATTGAAATGGAGCAGGCCGTAACCGAACATCTCAAAAATGTGGGCGCCTGGCTGAAACCCGAATTTTCAGAAGTAACGTTTGCCGAAAGCGAATTTGCCACGAAAGCGTCGGTCATTATCCCGGTGCTGAACCGCGAAAAAACCATTGCCGATGCCATTCAGTCGGTGCTGGAACAGAAAACTGATTTCCCGTTCAACCTTTTGGTGGTCGATAACCATTCAAAAGACCGTACCACGGAGATTCTCCGTTCTTTTTCAGAAAAAGACGGGCGCATTATCCACATCATTCCCGAACGCAACGATCTGGGGATCGGCGGTTGCTGGAATGCGGCGGTACACGATCCGCGTTGCGGGATGTATGCCGTTCAGCTCGACAGCGACGATATTTACAAGGACGAAAACACGCTGCAAATGATGGTCGATGCGTTTTATCGCGAAAACTGCGCGATGGTGGTCGGCACCTACCAGTTGGTGAATTTCAAGCTCGAAGAAATTCCCCCCGGAATTATCGACCACCGGGAATGGACGCCCGACAATGGTCGGAACAATGCTTTGCGAATCAATGGTTTGGGGGCGCCGCGTGCGTTCTATACGCCGGTTTTGCGCGAAGTGAAAATCCCGAATGTCAGTTACGGCGAAGATTATGCCGTGGGGCTGGCCATTTCGCGCCAGTACCGCATTGGTCGCGTGTACGAAAATGTGTACCTCTGTCGCCGCTGGGACGATAATTCCGACGCCGCGCTCGACATCGAAAAAATGAACAAACACAACCTGTATAAAGACCGTATCCGCACTATTGAACTGAAGGCGCGGCAACTGAAAAACAAATAGCCATGCCCGATTTCACTGAAAAAGCAAAACACTTGCTCGCGGCCCAGAAAAACGATTGGCCGACCGCCCGGGAGAACTATTTCGGTCTGGAAAAAGTGCAGGTGCGGACGTTTGATTTCGATGGTTTTCAGATAAAAGTGCAGTTTAACCCGGCACGCATTGTGTCGTCGGCGGCCAAAGTCGACCGGCAGTCGATTGCCAGCCGGAAATGTTTTTTGTGCGCCGAAAGCCGCCCGGTGGAACAGCAGGAAATCGCATTCGGCAATTACCTGATTTTGGTGAACCCGTTCCCGATTTTCCCCGAACATTTTACCATCCCGTTGACGAGCCATATTCCGCAGGAAATCTCCGGAAAATTTGGAGATATGCTCGATCTGGCAAAGGCTTTGCCCGGTTTCACGGTGTTTTACAACGGCCCGAAATGCGGTGCTTCGGCTCCCGATCATTTTCATTTTCAGGCCGGGGCCGAAGGTTTTATGCCGATTGAAAATGAAATGGAAACGCTGAAAATTACCAAAGGCCACAAACTTGAAATCAGTATTCCGGAAGTATGGGCCGTTGACGACGGGCTGCGCCGTTTCCTTATTTTAGAGCATCCGGATAAAGAAAAAATCACCGGGTTTTGGGAATTTCTGTACGGTTCGTTGGAAGCAGTCGCTGGCAAAGGCGAGGAAAACGTGATGCTGAATATTTTGGTGCGTTTTGTGGAAAACCGCTGGCAGACGCTTGTTTTTCCGAGGTTTTGCCACCGCCCGTGGCAATATTTCGAGGAAGGGGAGAAGAACATTTTGCTCAGCCCGGCATCGGTCGATATGGGCGGCGCGCTGATTGTCCCATTGGAAAAAGACTTCCGGAAAATCGACAAAAACGACATTGCGGATATTTTCCGGCAGTTGGTGTGGCCGAAAGAAAACTTCAATTTACTGATCGAAAAACTACTGAA
This sequence comes from Prolixibacteraceae bacterium, assembly GCA_034003625.1. Classification (GTDB taxonomy): domain Bacteria; phylum Bacteroidota; class Bacteroidia; order Bacteroidales; family Prolixibacteraceae; genus GWE2-42-39. The sequence continues at coordinate 201,999 of JAVEYG010000002.1, forward strand.
TTATGTGTAAACTGCCTGTCATCACGGTCGGGATAATGAACCGGGAGAAAATCGACTTTTCGCTCAACGGTGATTTTTTTCTCTCCGGAAAAAATGAAACGGTCTCCGGAAATTTTTCAGCTTCTGTTGAAAATGGCCAAATTGCGGTGGACGGCCCTTCCGGGCAAATTTCAGGAACAGAGATTGTTTTTGAACCTGCCGATTTGGATTCCTGCGAACTGGAACTTAAAAATGTGACCATCGGTGTAAATTTTCATTGGGAACAAAACGAAAACCAGCGTTTTCAGGGGGCTTTGAAACTGATGGTGGAAGACGGAAAAGTGACGGCCATCAATGTTTTACCGGTCGAAAATTATTTAGTCAGCGTTATTTCTTCGGAAATGAGCGCCAAGAGTTCGCCTGAATTACTGAAAGCACACGCCATTATCTCGCGGAGCTGGCTGATGGCGCAGATCGGAAAACAGGAAGAAATCAGCGGGTCGCAGGCTGCCTATCAGGTTATTTCGGAAACCAATGACGAGTATATTCGATGGTACGACCGCGAAGACCACCTGAATTTTCATGTGTGCGCCGACGACCATTGCCAGCGTTACCAGGGGACGACCCGCTCGCACAATCCCAATGTGGCGAAGGCGGTAAACGAAACAGCCGGGGTGGTGTTGTCCTATCAAGGCAAAATTTGCGATGCCCGTTTTTCGAAATGCTGCGGCGGCATTGCCGAGCTGTTCGAGAATTGCTGGGAGCCGGTGAACCACCCGTACCTGACCAATGTGATCGACCATCCGTTGGTGCCGGCAGGTTTTGAAACCGAACTGACAGTGGAACAAAATGCAGCGAAATGGATTCACGGCAACCCGGAGGCCTTTTGTAATACCCGCGAAGAGGAAGTGCTGCGGCAGGTGCTGAACGAATACGACTGGTCGGCCAAAAATTTTTATCGGTGGACGGTTGAATATTCGCAGGAGCAAATTTCGGAATTGCTCTGTCGCCGGTCGGGGCGCGATTTCGGACAGATCATCGACCTGATCCCCGTTGAACGTGGTCAGTCGGGGCGTTTGGTCAGGCTAAAAATCGTAGGCGCCAAAAAAACGCTTACCGTCGGGAAAGAATTGGAAATACGTCGCTGGCTGAGCGAATCGCATCTGTACAGTTCGGCTTTCACCGTTGAAAAACAGGATATTCGGAACGGCATTTCGCAGCAGTTTATTTTGTATGGGGCTGGCTGGGGGCATGGCGTGGGCTTGTGCCAGATCGGCGCTGCTGTAATGGGCCACAAAGGCTACCGGTACGACGAAATCCTGCTCCACTACTACAAAAATGCAGCGCTGGAGAAAAGGTATTAGTTTCGTGTACTGTGCGGTTTTTGGTAATGAGTTTGTATTTTAGTTGTGGGTAATTTTAGAATGCAGACATTCAGTGAAATATAATATCTTTGAGAAAACACCATTGACTGGAATATGAAACTTTTAAAAATTTTAAGAGAGGAAAAATCAACCGGTTTGAAAGGCGGGATATATCATCAAACACAGGTAAAACTTGCTTACAATACCAATCGGATGGAAGGCAGTAAGTTGTCGGAAGAACAAACAAGATACATTTATGAAACGAATACCCTGTTTCTGGATAATGGAGAGACAACGGCGAATGTCGATGATATTATTGAAACGGTAAACCATTTTTCCTGCTTCGATTACATGTTGGATATTGCAGATGAACCACTATCAGAACAACATATCCGAAGATTTCATTATTTGCTGAAAGCCAACACTTCCGATTCGAAGAAACCATGGTTTCGGGTAGGCGATTATAAATTGCAGCCCAATATGGTGGGAGGAGCCGAAACAACTCTGCCAGCCGATGTTGCACACGAAATGAAAAATCTGATAGGGGCCTACCACGATAAAAAGATAATAACACTATATGATATCATTGACTTTCATTTTCAATTCGAACGGATACATCCTTTTCAGGACGGAAATGGACGTGTTGGCCGATTGGTTATTTTTAAAGAATGCTTGGCAAACGGCATCGTTCCATTGATCATTGAAGAGGAACACAAATTTTTCTATTACCGGGGGTTGGCCGAATATCCAAGCGTGAAGGGCTATCTGACAGACACATGTTTGTCGGCACAGGATAATTATAAAAACATAATCGACTATTTCTTGCATAAATAGACTTATTGAAAAGAGCGTTGATATCTGAAAAATTAAATTTGACTAAGCGATGACCAAAGAAACTGCCATAAAACTGTTCGAGCAAAAACAAATACGCTCTGTTTGGAGGAAAGAAGACGAAAAATGGTATTTTTCAATTATAGATGTTATTGAAGCTTTAACCGGGACCGATCGCCCACGTAAATATTGGAGCGACCTGAAAGTCAAGCTAAAAAAGGAAGGTAGTGAACTGTCCGAAAAAATCGGACAGTTGAAATTAGCTGCAGAAGATGGCAAAATGAGATTGACAGATGTTGCCGATACTGAACAGCTTTTTCGGTTAATCCAAAGCATTCCTTCGCCCAAAGCCGAACCCTTTAAAATGTGGCTGGCACAAGTTGGTCGGGAACGCATTGATGAAATTGAAGACCCTGAGCTGGGAATTGACCGTTTAATGGAAACATACCTGCGGAAAGGATACAGCAAAGAGTGGATAAACCAGCGTTTGAAAAGCATTGAAGTCCGTAAGGAATTGACCGATGAATGGGATAACAGGGGCGTACAAAAAGGGCAGGAATATGCAATATTGACGGATGAAATTACCAAAGCATGGAGCGGTTATACCACCAAACAATACAAGAACCTGAAAGATTTGAAAAAGGAAAATCTACGCGACCACATGACAAATCTCGAACTGGTGCTGAATATGCTTGCCGAAGCCACCACCACAGAGATTTCAAAAGAAAAGAATCCCAGGACATTTGAAGACAACAAACGGATTGCCCACCAGGGGGGTACAATTGCCGGAAATACAAGGCGGGAGATTGAAGAAAAGACAGGAAAAAGAGTGGTAACCAGCCAAAATGCAAAACAGCTTGATAAAAACAAAAATAAAGAAATCGGAGAAAAATGACCGCAACGCACATTGTTAAGCCATACGACCCAACGCTAAGGACATTGGGATTTAGTTTTCTGTGTTTAGATTGGTGAATTTATATTTTAGTTATGTACAACCTAAAAAATTTGGTGCGATGCAATTGACATATAAAATTTCAATAGTTCTTGCAGTAATCTCTTTAATATTTTTTTTCATGAGAAATCAAAATAGAAAGGACCGAGTTAAATTTACTGGTAAAACAGAATGTAATATTGGTATAAAAGGATCATTTATGATTGCTGCTATTGGCAGTGATGGAATTATTGTAGCATCAGAAACCAGAGGTAATATTTTTGACCTAAGAGATAAAAAAGAAACTCCAATTGCATATTTTGATGGCGTACAAAAAGAATTTATTATAGGAAAAACGGTTTTAGCAAGTACTGGGAAGGGTGCAATTGGGAATGTTTTCTTTTCAGCTTTTATAAATGACTTCAAATCAAATTTGATAAACTATCCACCTGTAGATATTTTCTTTAACGTATTAAGCGACTATTATAAACAAAAAATTCCACAAAGCCTTCACCATGAAATAGAATCAAATTTAATGTTAGTTGCAGGATTTAAAGATGGGCAACCAATGATCTGTTACTTTCAAAATTCTGAAATAAATTGCATCCAAAACGACGGATTTATTGAATCTGCTGCAACTTTTTTTCAAGATAAATATTCAAAGAATCATAGCTGTGACGTGCTTGGAAAAATGGCAATAGATGCAATTAAGGATTATTCAAAACAAAATGACAATTGGAAAACTATTGGAGATGAAGTATCTGTGATAAAAATTACCAAGGAAAACGAGCCGATCTGGTTAAATAAAATTGATTTTATAAAATGGATTTATATTACAGACCTAATAGATGAATACAATGAGGGAGATTTTCAAATAAGTCTTATACCACCATTTTCAAAAAAAGATTTAGAGAATGTGTTTGAAAATAAATAAAGGCTGCATATAACATTTTGTAAATTTCATTGCGGTGTTCGGTGTAGGTTGTCGCCTCGGATTCACGCATGATTTCTTCGTCCTGCCGATGGACAATCACTCGCAATCCGTGATGACAATTTGCAATCTTTCGTTGTAAAACAAATAAATGAGAAATTGTCTATACTGAAAATGCTATAAAAATAAGATCGAACACATTTTGAAATCAGATAAAATGAAAATCACTCTAAGTAGTATCATCGTTATTTTGCTGCATGTTTTGCCCGGTGTGGCTGCCAACAGCTGGCTCCGTATCAATCAATTGGGCTATTTGCCGCAGTCGGTAAAAGTGGCTGTTTTAATTTCCGAAGAGGAACTGAAATCCGGAACCTTTCAGCTTTGCGATGCAATTACCGAAAAGGTGGTTTTCGCGGGAAAAACCCAACTGTACGATGCTTCCGCCTGGGGCATGAAAACAGCTTTCCGGCTCGATTTTTCGTCGTTTTCCGACGAAGGTGGTTATTTTCTCCGGTTTGGCAACACTAAGTCGCACTGTTTTCGCATCAACGACGATGTGTACGAAGGGATGGCTGATTTCCTCCTGAATTACATGCGCCAGCAGCGTTGCGGCTTCAACCCGTACCTGAACGACTCGTGCCATCGGCACGATGGGATCATTGTTGACCACCCGCAAAAAAACGGGCAAAAAATCGATGTGACCGGGGGCTGGCACGATGCCTCCGATTATCTGCAATACCTCACTACTTCGGCCAATGCTGTTTACCAGATGTTGTTCGCTTATTTGAAAAATCCGGACGTTTTTGGCGACCGTTACGATGCCAGCGGACGAAAAGGGGCAAACGGAATCCCTGATATTTTAGACGAAGCGCGCTGGGGCTTGGAATGGATGGTGAAGATGAACCCCGCGCCCGGCGAGATGTACAACCAGATTGCCGACGACCGCGACCACCGGGGCTATCGCCTGCCCAACAAAGACTCTGTACAATACGATTTGGAAGGGATTTACCGCCCGGTGTATTTTATTGCCGGGAAACCGCAGGGACTGGCCAAGCACAAAAACCGCACTACCGGCGTGTCGTCGAGCGCGGCCAAATATGCTTCGTCGTTTGCGTTGGGGGCGCAGCTGATCCGGAAATACGATGCCGGTTTTGCCGCTCGGATCGAACAAAAAGCGGTCGATGCTTATCGGTTTGCCTTGTCGGACCTGGGCGCCTGCCAGACGGCCTGCAACGTGTCGCCGTATTTTTACGAAGAAGATAATTTTGTGGACGACCTGCAACTGGCCGCTTGCGAGCTGCACCGGCTGACCGGCGATGAGCTGTATCTTCAGGAAGCCCGGAAATGGGGTTTGGTTGAGCCGGTCACTCCCTGGATGGCTGCCGGTTTTGCGCGGCATTACCAGTTTTATCCGTTTGTAAACCTGGGCCACTCGTATTTGTCGGCTACGGAACCTGCATTCGCTGCATACCTGAAGGACGGGCTTCAGCACATTTATAACCGGGCCGAAAAAGACCCGTTTCTGAACGGCATCCCGTTTATATGGTGTTCCAATAATTTGGTGGCGGCGGCGCTCACCCAGGCGCGTTGTTACCGCGATGCTACCGGCGACCCATCGTTTGCCAAAATGGAAGCGGCTCTGCGCGACTGGCTGTTTGGCTGCAATCCGTGGGGAACCAGCATGATTTGCGGGCTCCCGGCAGGCGGCGACAACCCGCAACAGCCTCATTCGGCCATTACCTATTTGCTCAAAGAAACGACTACGGGCGGTTTGGTGGATGGGCCGGTGTACAAAAGTATTTACGATAACCTGCGTGGTATCCATCTGATGAACGAGGATGTGTATGCCCCGTTTCAGTTGGGGAAAGCGGTGTACCACGACGATATGGGCGATTATTCGTCGAACGAACCGACGATGGATGGGACGGCCAGCTTGAGTTTTTATTTGTCGTCGCTCGAAAAAGACGGAAAAAAACAAACGCAGGAACTAAACGATTCGCAGGGGGCGGTGGTGCAGATCAACCCGTCGTCAAAAGATATTTACCTGGTTTTTACTGCCGATGATAAAGCCGAAGGCGGCACACATATTCTTGATGTTTTGGCGAAGAACAGTATAAAGGCATCGTTCTTTTTTACCGGGAACTTCCTGCGGAACCGTCAATTCCGGAGTTTTGTGAAATCGACCATTGACGGCGGCCATTACGTGGGGCCGCATTCCGACGGGCATTTGCTGTATTGCGACTGGAAAAAGCGCGATTCGCTGCTGGTCGACCGCTCCCAGTTTGAAACCGATCTCCGGAGAAATTACTCGGAGCTGCAAAAATACGGTATTTCTGCCGGGCAGTCGCGATGGTTCATGCCCCCGTACGAATGGTACAACCGGAGCATTGTCGATTGGTCGGAGGCAATGGGGGCGAAGGTGATCAATTTTACGCCGGGAACCTCGAGCAATGCCGATTATACCACGCCGGAAATGAAAAACTATCGTTCGTCGGACGAAATCATGCAAACCATTTTTCAGTATGAAGCCGAAAACACGCTGAACGGTTGTATTCTGCTGGTGCATCCGGGAACGGACGATGCCCGTACCGATAAATTTTACCGGCGCCTTCAGGAATTAATCGATCGCTTAAAAGAGAAAAATTATACCTTTAAACGACTATAAAAAAGCAAAATGGAAAAAACGACCAACCGCAATCCCTGGTTTTGGGTGCCTTCGCTGTATTATGCCGAAGGAATCCCCTACATTATTGTTATGACGCTTTCGGTAATTATGTACAAACGGCTGGGCATATCAAATACCGATATTGCTTTGTACACCAGTTGGTTGTACCTGCCGTGGGTGATTAAACCGCTATGGAGTCCGGTGGTCGATTTGTTGAAAACCAAGCGGTTTTGGATTGTCACCATGCAGTTGGTGATCGGGGCGGGGCTTGCCGGGGTGGCGTTCACCATTCCGGTTGAACGTTTTTTCCAGTACACACTGGCCTTTTTCTGGCTGCTGGCGTTCAGTTCGGCCACGCACGATATTGCCGCCGATGGTTTTTATATGTTGGGCTTGTCGTCGGGCGACCAGGCTTTTTTTGTGGGTATTCGCAGCACTTTTTACCGTTTTGCCATGCTCACCGGACAGGGTTTGCTGGTGATCCTGGCCGGCGCCCTGGAAACAGCCACCGGTTTGGATCCGGTGAAAGTGGAAGTGACCGCTCAAAATACAGAAGCTGTGACAATCGGGTTCAATCCGGAAGAATACATGTCGCAAACCGGAAACGGAGCTTTGTATTTTATTTCTGAAGAAGAAATCCGCGTGTCGGTTGCGCCTCTCGAAACGCAAAAAGCCGATTCGGTTTTTCGTGTAGTCGAAAAATGGAATACCGAACATCATTTTTATTCTTTAGAAAACAGGGCATTACAAAAAATAAATCAGCCCGGTTGGTGGGGACGAAAGGTCTCGCAACCGCTGAAAATATTTCTGAAAGATCATTTTGGACAGAAAGTGGTGGCTGTCGTAAGCAATTCGGTCGGAAATATGGCGATTGTGCCGATCCGCCTGTCGCAGCAACCGCCTGCCGGTGAAAAAGTGGTGCTGAATTTCAGCTTTGAAAAGGGCGATAAAAGCATCAAACTGATGCGCGATTACCGTTTCGAGTTTTCCGAAAAAAACTGGGACAAACCGGCTTTTGCGGTGGTGCAGCTCGACCCCAAACTAAAAAAAGAAGCAACGGCAACATTCACAGGTCGTTCCGGGAATATCACCTTTGCGTGGTCGGTGGTGTTTGTGGTTATTGCCATTACTTTTGTGTTATTCTCGTTGTACCACCGGTTTGCGCTTCCCCGGCCTGTTGACGATAAATCCAACAAAACCGGCGATAGCAGTGTATTTGGCGAATTTTTTTCAACCTTTGCCAGTTTTTTCCGGAAAAAAGAAATCGGGATTGCTCTACTGTTTATCCTGATTTACCGCTTGGGCGAATCACAGATTGTAAAAATGGCCGCCCCTTTTCTGCTTGATTCTCGTGAAGTGGGCGGAATGGGTATCACCACTGGCGACCTGGGGTTAGTGTATGGCACGGCAGGAATGATTGCACTCACCATTGGTGGTATTCTGGGCGGTATTGCAGCATCGCGCAACGGGCTGAAATACTGGATTTGGAAAATGGCCATTATCATGAATGTCCCCCATATTGCCTATCTTTTGCTATCGTGGTTTATGCCCGATTCCCTCTGGTGGATTGCCTGTGCGGTAGTGGTCGAACAGTTTGGGTACGGATTTGGTTTTACGGCGTTCATGCTGTATATGATTTATATTTCCGAAGGGCAGCACAAAACTGCCTATTATGCCATTGCCACCGGTTTTATGGCCTTGGGAATGATGGTTCCCGGTATGTTGAGCGGCTGGTTGCAGGAAATTATCGGTTATCAGAATTTCTTTATCTGGGTGATGATTTGTTCTATTCCACCGTTCATAGTTATTCCATTTATCAAAGTGGACCGCGGGTTCGGAATCAGGAAAAAGACAGGGCAATAAATTTCTCTTATGGTTCTTCATGAAATTAAAATTGCTTTAAGGATTCAGTAAGTTTTTTAACTTTGGGGATATAAAAAACCACAGACAGAACTTCTGCCTGCTTCAAGTTTCAAAAAATGATAAAAGAAGGTTTAATTATTGTGCCCGAAGGATTTAAAATTTTATTTGCTGAAGATAATCCGATAAACCAACGTATAGCTGTCCTGTCATTAAAACGTTTGGGAACATCGTGTGATATTGCAGCTAACGGTAATGAAGCATTGGAAAAATATATTGCAAACAAGTACAACCTGATATTTATGGATATGCAAATGCCTGTTCTCAATGGAGTTGATGCTGCTGTGAAAATCAGGGAATTTGAAAAAGCCAATAAAATTGAGAAACAGGTCTGGATCGTTGCCGTAACGGCCAACTCCTTTTCTGATGACCGGGAAGAATGTTTTAATGCCGGGATGAACGATTTTATTAACAAACCATTTTCCGAATTCGACCTGAAGCGTGTTATAGGAAAATGCCTTCAGGATAATTCCTTAATACAATAAAAAGAAAATTTGCCGAACTATTTTCTGAAACGGTTGATTTCGGTGTGGAATTTTCATCGTTAGCCAATGACGAAAATGAGTCTATTATTTATTAAATCAGGGAGTAAGTATACATAATAATTGTTAATAAATGTGACTATTTAGAACCTGATTAAATTTGGGCTTGTCTTTCTATTGAATGGTAACAATGCGTATTTTTACCAAAACTGGATAATCAACAGGGAGATATGAATCAATTAACCAAAAGAAAAATAAACCAATGAAGAGACAAGCCACATTCATCCTTTTTATTACTCTATTATCTGTTTTTTCTTCCCGGGCACAGGACCCAACGCAATGGAGAGGAAAGAATTCAACGGGAATTTATCCGGCAGAGAAATTAATGCCGCAGTGGCCTGCCCCGGGGCCCGAAGTTATCTGGAGTGTCGGTGAGTTGGGCGAAGGTTTTTCGTCGCCTGCATTTGCCAACGGAAAAATATACATTACCGGAATGGTTGGCGGGCAGGGTGTTTTATTTGTAATCGATAAAAGTGGGACGGTTTCAAAAAAATACGAGTACGGCAAAGAATGGGACACCAATTATCCCGGAGCGCGCTCTACGGTGACGGTGGCCGGCAATTTGGCTTATTTGTACAGCGGACACGGCAATCTGGCCTGCCTTGATCTGGACTCAGGAAAAATGAAATGGACGGTTGACCTGATAGGCGACCTTCAGGGGACAAACATTACCTGGGGGGTTACCGAATCGGTGGTGGTCGATGGCGACCGGGTCTATTGCTCGCCGGGCGGAAAAACCAATAACGTGGTGGTGCTCGACCGTTTTACAGGCAAAGTGATATGGGCCTGTCCCGGACTGGGAGAACAGTCGGCATACAACACACCTCTGTTGATTCAATTACCAACCCGGAAAATTTTGGTGGCCATGATGGCTGATCATATTCTCGGGATTGATACATCAAACGGGAAGCTGCTTTGGAGCCACGAACAAAAAAACCGCTATTCGGTACATGCCAATACGCCAATTTATTCCGATGGCGCAGTCTTTTGCTTCAGCGGGTACGGGCAGGGAGGAGTGAAATTGAAACTAAGCAGCGACGGGTCGTCGGTTACAAAAGAATGGTTCACCACCGATTACGACAGCCGTATGGGGGGCGCAGTTCTTATTGACGGTTACATTTACGGCTCGGGCGATACCCACCGCGAATGGATGTGCATCGACTGGAAAACGGGCGAAACCAAATACAAATCGGCTGAAGTTGGGAAAGGCGCTGTCATCGCTTCCGGAAATAAACTGATTGGCTATTCGGAAAAAGGGGAATTGTTTCTGGCGGAAGCAAATCCTGCCGAATTTAAACTGATCAGCAAAACCAAAGTGGAACTGGGCACAGCGCAACACTGGGCCCACCCGGTGATCAACGACGGGATTTTATATCTGCGCCATGGCAATACGCTGATTGCCTATAAAGTATCCAATTAGAAAACTTTGATTGTCAATAGTATTGTGCCATGAAACGATTTATCCTGATTGTTGCGCTGTTGTTTTTTGTTTTTCTTTCGGAAGCCCAGGTAAGCCAGTGGCGGGGACCAATGCGGGATGGAAAATTCGATGAACCCGGTTTGCTGAAAGCATGGCCAGCCGGAGGCCCTCAGCTGGTGCTGACGGTTGAAGGCATCGGAAAAGGTTTTTCGTCGCCTATCGCAGAAGGTAATTTTATATATACGACCGGCATGATCGATTCGATGGATTGCGTATCGTGCATTGAGTTGTCAGGAACAGTGAAATGGAAGACCGTTTGCGGTAAATCATGGATGAAGTCGTTTCCCGATACCCGTGGTTCGGTAACTATCGACGGCGACCGTTTGTATGTGATCAGTGGCGAAGGTGAACTGGTGTGCATCAATAAAACAAGTGGCGAAATAATATGGAAAGTGGACGTGGACAAAGAATTTGAATCAGAACGGCATACCTGGGGTGTTTCCGAAACACCCCAGATTGTGGATGACAAAGTAATTTGTACACCTGGGGGAAAGCGGACTTCTGTGGTGGCTTTCAATAAACTGAATGGCGACAAAATATGGGAAAGCCAATGTGTGGGCGGACAACGTGCGTATACTTCACCAACATTTTTTCAGTACAAAAATTTCCGCTATATACTGGCTACTACGGCCAACAACCTGATTGCACTGGTTCCGGAAACCGGTAAAGTGGCATGGACCTTCGACTATTTTAAGGAAGGCGTTTGGGAGTGGCAACCGGGGCTGATTTGGGCCAATACCCCCATTTTCAAGGATGACGAAATTTATATTTCCAAAGGATATGATTTCCCTTCGGTGATGTTGAAAATGGATTCGCTGGGAACTTCTGTCAGCAAAAAATGGGTAGACCACACCTTAGACAATCATCATCATGGAGTGGTGGAAGTGGACGGCAAAATTTATGGCTCGAACTGGAAAAGCAACCGCGACGGGAAATGGGTCTGCATGGACTGGAATACCGGTGAAATAGAATATGTGGCCGACTGGTTTTCAAAAGGAGCAATGGTGTATGCCGACGGGATGCTTTATGTTTATGAAGAACGGACAGGAAATGTAGGCTTAGTAAAACCCGATCCGAAAGGTTTCGAGGTGGTCAGTTCTTTTAAAATCGAAAAAGGTACTGGGCCGCATTGGGCGCACCCGTTTATTGCCAATGGAAGATTATATCTGCGACATGGAGACGTGTTGATGGTTTTTAATATTTCAAACGAGTGAACAAAAATCGGGTAAATATGGTGCTGGGCAGTTTTACCCTGCTGTTTCTGGTTACTTTGCTCTGGTGGGCCGTCAGCGACCCGACCCGTAATTTTGAGGCCAGTCTGCCCGGTGCCGACAACCGGGGTGCAAAATCATTGATTGAGCAGGTGGTGAACATTGGCGAAAAATTTCAGATTTTCAGGGAGATGGCGACCGGTACATCGGAAAACTGGCCCCGCTTTCGAGGTGAAGATTTCGACAATATCAGCAAATCGAAAATAAGGTTGAAAGACCATTGGCAACCCGATGAGCCGAAAATACTTTGGTCGGTTGAACTGGGCGAAGGCCATAGCGGCGCTGCTATTTACGATGGGAAAGTGTATGTTCTCGATTACATAGAGGAATCGCGCGAAGATGCCCTTCGTTGTTTTTCGCTCGAAACAGGCGAGGAATTGTGGCAGCGTTCGTATAATGTCAATCTGAAACGGAACCACGGCATGTCGCGCACGGTTCCGGCCATCAACGAAAAATACATCCTGACGATTGGCCCGAAATGCCACGTAATGTGCGTGGAACGTGAAACCGGAAACCTGATATGGGGGCTTGATATGGTGAAAAAGTACAATACCGAGGTGCCGTTTTGGTATACAGGCCAGTGTCCGCTAATCGACGGGGACAAAGCTATTCTTGCCCCCGGCACCGATGCCCTGATGGTGGCGGTGGATATGGCTTCCGGAGAAATTCGATGGGAAACGCCCAATCCGAAAGGTTGGAAAATGTCGCACTCGTCGGTGGTGCCGGCAACGGTGTTGGGTAAAAAAATGTATTTGTACAGCGCCGTGGGTGGCGTTTGCGGTATTTCTGCCGAAGGCGGCGACGAAGGAAAAATCCTTTGGGAAACTTCTGCCTGGAACCATTCGGTGGTGGCGCCTTCGCCGGTTGCTTTCCCCGATGGGAAAATTTTTCTGACTGCCGGATACGGCGCAGGAAGTATGATGTTACAGGTAAAAAAATCGGGTAGTTCATGGCAAACGGAGGTGTTGAAAGAATACCTGCCGAAAGACGGGTTGGCCTGCGAACAGCAAACCCCGATAATTTGGCGGGGGCATTTACTCGGTATACTTCCAAAGGATGCTGGGGCTAACCGTAACCAATTGGTTTGTGTGCATCCCGACGATGTTACCAGATTGGTGTGGACATCGGGAAAGACAACCCGTTTTGGGTTGGGTCCGTATGTAATTGCAGATAATAAACTGTTTGTGTTGAGCGATGACGGAACGCTCACGATGGTACAACCGGACACAAAAAGCTACAGGCAACTGGCTCAAAAGAAAATTTTTGATGGCCACGATGCCTGGGCGCCGCTGGCAATAGCCAACGGGAAAATGTTGCTCCGCGATTCGAAAACCATGTTTTGTATCGATTTAAAAAAGTGATCATGCAAAAAAAACTCGTTAATATTTTTCTGATGGTTGCTGCGGTGGCAGTGGTACTGATCATGGGGCGCGATTTTGTCGTCAATAAATCAGGAAAAAACATCGATAATGTATACGAATACAATATCGACGAATTCCGGCAGGTCGATTCATCGCTGATCCATTACCGGGAAGTTTTCTCTTTTCCGGTTCAGGTTGAAAAGCCAAAGGGAATTGCTTTATGCGAAGACCAGATTTATATCGTTGCCGAAGATGTTTTTCTCAGGTTCAGCAAAGATGGAAACCTGTTGTTGCGCAGAGTGCTTGGCGCATCGCCGACGGCTATTGCCTGCGTAAATAACGGCGAGTTTCTGGTGGCTATGCGCGACCATATCCGCTTGTTCGATGGCGAAGGGACTTTGCTTTCGCGCTGGAACTCGTTTGGCGAAAAAGTGGTGATTACGTCCATTGCAGTTGCAGGCCAGTCGGTTTTTGTGGCCGATGCCGGTAACCGGGTGGTGTATCAGTGCGACAAGCTGGGAAATGTAATCCGGAAAATAGGGGGGAAGGACGACCAGAAAGGTATTCCCGGCTATATTATTCCCAGTCCGTATTTTGATGTGGCGGTGGATCGCGATGGCTTTCTTTGGGCTGCCAATACCGGGCTACATAGTTTGGAAAACTACAATGCCGACGGCTCGTTGCGTACTTCGTGGAAAGCCAGTTCTCTGAGCATTGAGGGGTTTAGCGGTTGTTGCAATCCGGCCCATTTTGCTATTATGGACGACCATTCGTTTGTGACCAGCGAAAAAGGGATGGTACGCATAAAAATATACGACCAGCACGGCCAGTTTAAAGGAGTAGTGGCGCCGCCTGCTGCATTCGACCGCGGGGCGACCGTTGCCCCGGAGGTAGTGGTTGATGGCGAAAATCGAATCATCGCCCTCGACTTTGAACGGAAAGAAGTACGGATTTTTGAACGAAAATAAGATGGACAACAGGAGACAATTTTTGAAACGTACGTCGCAATTACTGATGTTTTCCGGATTAGTTGGCGGCTCGGCATACCTGGCTGCCCGCAACGGAGTTTCCGCTTCGTGCGAGAATTCGGAAAGGTGCGGCAACTGCCCAAAATTGAAGGGGTGCGAGATGGAAAAGGCAAATGAGTACAGAGTACATAGTAGTGAGTAAGGAGTAGTGAGACGGGAACGGAAGTTTTTAACTTCCGGTTAAATCTGCGGTTACAAACCGCAGCACCCGACAAATCATATAAACAATGACAAACCAAAAACAGACCAAATCCATTCAACGGCGCGATTTCATCCAAACGGGGATGCGCCTCACACTGGCGCTTTCGCTGGGCGGAATCGGGACAATGGCTGCTTTTAAATCGGTGAAAGGCGATACGGTGTGGCAGATCGACCCGTTTAAATGCGTGCAGTGCGGGCGTTGCGCCGATCATTGTGTGAAAACGCCTTCTGCTGTGAAATGCGTCCATGCGTACGATTTGTGCGGGTATTGCGATTTGTGTGGCGGCTATCTGAAACCCAATGCTATTGCTCAGGGTACCGGCGCCGAAAACCAGCTTTGTCCCACTTCGGCCATCAAACGGAAATTTATTGAAGAGCCTTATTTCGAGTACGAGATAATTGAGGATTTGTGCATCGGCTGTGCCAAATGCGTGGCAGGATGCACTTCGTTTGGCAACGGGTCGCTGCATTTGCAGATTCGCCACGATTTATGCGATAATTGCAACGATTGCGCCATTGCGCGGGTTTGTCCGGCAGATGCCATTTCGCGTGTGCCTGCCAGCGAACCGTATAAAATTAAAGGCGATTTCACCGCAAAGAAGAAATGATTAAACACAAACAAACACACAAGGAATGATAAAATCATACCACATGAATCAGGTCACCCTGAACTTGTTTCAGGGTCTCATCTGCGTACAGATGCTGAAACGAGTTCAGCATGACATTTTTTTCTTTTTTGTATTTAAAAATCAGGGATGAAGCAAATTTCAAAATACATACTTTCCCTGGTCGTGTTCCTTACCATGACCTTGCCGTTATGGGCACAGGAACAGCGTTTCCCGAAGCCCGAATTTGAAACCGGCTACCAGCAACCGCAGCCAACAGTTCCCGGTTCGCGATCGCTGCTAATGGAGTATGTTGATGTGTTTGTGCTGGTTTTTGTATTGCTGCTCATTTCCTGGTTTATCCTGAAAAAACGCTCCCGCAGCGGCATTTTCTGGACCTCGGTGTTTTCGCTTCTGTATTTCGGCTTTTACCGCGAAGGGTGTATTTGTTCGGTGGGTTCCATTCAGAATGTGGCGCTGGCCATCTTCGATCCGACTTATGCCATTCCGCTGACGGCCCTTTTGTTTTTCCTGGTTCCGTTGGTGTTTGCGTTGTTTGTCGGGCGTGCATTTTGTGCCGGGGCCTGCCCGCTGGGAATTATTCAGGATATAATTGTTTTCAAACCGATTGAACTGCCCAAATGGTTGCAAAAAGTGCTGGGTTTCATTCCATATATCTACCTCGGACTGGCGGTTTTGTATGCCGCAACCAAATCCGAATTCATAATATGCCGCTACGATCCATTTGTCGGCATTTTTCGCTTCGACGCCGAGTTTCAGATGTTTGTTTTGGGCGGCTTGTTTTTGCTGATCGGTATTTTTGTAGCGCGTCCGTATTGCCGGTTTTTTTGCCCATACAGCGTGTTACTGGGCTGGATGTCGAAATTGTCATCCAGACATTTGACCATCACCCCGGCAGAATGTATCCAGTGCAAACTGTGCGTTCCTTCCTGTCCGTTTGGCGCAATCGACGGGCCGGTAACGGAACAGGGCGATCGCCGGAAAAATGTCAATCGGCTGATTACCTATGCAATGTTATTGCCTGTATGGGCGCTGATTGGCGGTTTTGCCGGTTCGTTGGTTGATGTGCCGCTCTCGAAATTCAATTCCAATGTGTATTTGGCCGAGCAAATTATTAATCATCCTGAATTAAAAAACGACCCGAACAATATTGATGTGCGTACTTTTATGACTTCCGGAAAAACACTTGATCAACTGGTGGAGGAAGCGCAGAAAATCCGCTCTCAGTTTTATGTCGGAAGCTGGATTTTGGGGGCGTTCCTCGGGCTGGTGATTGGTTTCAGCCTGATCAAATTGTCGACCTTCCGGAAACGTACCGATTATGTTCCCGACAAGGTGAATTGCCTGAGCTGCGGTCGCTGCATGGACTATTGCCCGGTGCAAAAGGAAATGCCAAAAACGGGTGCGGAAGTTTTTAACTTCCGGGGAGTAAACAGCGATTAAAAATCGCTGCACCCAAAAAAAGAAAATTTAAATATCCAATATTGAATAACGAATATCCAATAATGAATGACTAAAATTGAAATGAACGACAAACCTTCTGGATCTTCACCGGACAATTCCCCCTCTCTTTGGGAGAGGGATCAGGGGAGGGGCCTAATCGCACGAAAGATTGCCTGGCTGTCTGCCGGTTTTTCCGTCATTATTTGTGTTTTGCTGATTGTCAATTTCATTCAAAGTAAATCAGTCAATCCTATTGAGAGCGAAACCCTGAAAGCGCTGGTTGAGCGGCTGAAGTCGGACCCGCAAAACGAAGCGCTGGTCAACGAAATCCGTGCGTTCGATTTGTTGGCCCGCAAAGCGTATTTTACTAACCAGTGGCAGTTGCGAACAGGCGGCTATTTGTTGCTGTTGGGCATTATTGTTACGGTGTTGGCGGTTCGGTACGTGCAGTCGGGCAGGTTGAAACTCGATGAAATAGAGGATGTAAAAAAAGAACCGTCACTCGATTCGTTGCTGGCCCGCAAATGGATTCTTTTCGTGGGGGCCGGGTTATTTGTGTTAGCTGCTGTTTCAGGAGTTTTGTCGTATAATTCGTTGGAGGGTTACTCGCTGTCAGAACCGGAAGCAAAAACGGATGTAGTTCCTGAAATTTCTTCCTCTTCCGAGGAAAAAATTATTGGCGCCACAACGGCTGAAGCGCAGCCCGGAGTGGTGCCGGAAGAAATACTTGCTGTCGAATCAGCTTCTTCCGAAGAGGAAAAACCGGTTGCGGAGACTATTCCTGAACCACCTGAAAGTTCGGCGCAACCTGAAAAAACTGTTGTTTCTCAGAAAGAAATGAAGGCCAATTATCCATTCTTCCGGGGAGCCGAAGGGAATGGAATTGCGTATCAGTCGAATGCTCCGGTGCAATGGGATGGCGCTGCCGGAACCAATATCCTGTGGAAAACGAAATTCCCAAAACACGGTTTCAGTTCGCCAATCGTCTGGAAAAACATAGTGTTTATCACTGGTGCCGACAATGCCAGCCGCGAGGTATATTGCTACGACCTGGACTCCGGAAAATTATTGTGGACAGCCCAGGCCGACAACATTCCCGGTTCGCCGGCACAAATGCCCAAGGTAACGCCCGATACCGGATTGGCCGCCCCCACCATGGCGACCAACGGGAATTCAGTATTTGCCATTTTCGCTACCGGCGATGTACTGGCCCTCGACATGGACGGAAAACGCTTGTGGGCGAAAAATCTGGGTGTTCCCGACAATCATTACGGGCATTCGTCATCGCTGATAATTTATAAAGACAAACTGTTGATTCAATACGATACGAATAAAGGAGGAAAGCTGATTGCCTTGTCAACTGCTTCAGGCGATGAAATATGGACAACTGTCCGTAAATCGAAAATATCGTGGTCGTCGCCGATTCTGGTGAACACCGGGAACCGAATGGAACTGATTTTAACCACCGATCCGAACGTGGATTCGTACGACCCGGAAACCGGGAAAGAATTGTGGTCGGTGAAATGCCTGATGGGGGAAGTGGGGCCTTCGGCAGCTTATCTCGACGGGTTGGTTTTTGCGGCCAACGAATATGCCACTTTTGCGGCCATTAAACCGGGTACGTCAGCCGAAATTGTCTGGCAAAGCGACGAGTATCTTCCGGAAGTGGCCAGTCCGCTGGCGGTGAACGGCGTGGTAATTATTGCAACCAGTTATGGTATGGTGGCTGCTTTCGACACTGCCGACGGTTCCCTGCTTTGGGAACATGAAAACAGCGATGGTTTTTATGCGTCGCCGGTGTACGCTGGCGGGAATGTGTACCTGATCGACATGGCAGGTGTTTGCCATATTTTCAAAGCAGGACGTGAGTTTCAGTTGGTGGCCGCACCCCAATTGGGCGAGAAATCGGTTTGTGCACCGGTTTTTACCGACGGAAAAATCCTGATCCGCGGGTTCGATCATTTGTATTGTATAGGGAAATAGGATGAAGGAGATAGAAACAGAAAATATTAGTGAGGCCGTAGAGCAGATTGTTGCCGAAAAAGGCACTGCCCGTAAATCGGTAATCCCTATTTTACAGGCTATTCAGGAAAAATATAATTATTTGCCGGAGGAAGCACTGAAAAAGGTTTGCAAGCTGACCGACATCACTCCTGAAAAAATTATTGGAATAGCGACTTTTTATTCACAGTTCCGTTTGGAACCGGCAGGCGACCATCGGATAAAAATATGCGTCGGGACGGCCTGCCATGTGAAAGGCGCTGAACTGGTTTACGATGCGTTTAAACGTCATTTCAACTTAAAAGGAAAAGAAGAAACCGATGTTTCGGGAAAATATACGCTCGAAAAAGTGGCCTGCCTGGGCTGCTGTACGCTGGCGCCGGTGGTACAGATCGACGATGTGACATACGGCCATGTGGCATCGGACAAAGTTACCAATGTGATTGGCGATTTTGAGAGCCAGATAGGGAAAACAGGCCGCAAAAAAGGGATGTTCAGGACTGCTGACGGAGAAGAGTTTCAGGGTGAAATCCGTATCGGGCTGGGTTCGTGTTGTGTGGCCAGCGGAAGCGCTGAAGTTCAAAAAGCAGTGGAGCAGACGGTAGAAGGAACGGGTGTAAACGTACAATTAAAACACGTTGGTTGTGTGGGAATGTGCCATCAGGTGCCGCTGGTCGAGGTAATCTCCAAAAACGAAGCGCCGGTTTTGTATGCCAAAGTGAAGCCCGAAGACGTGAAAGGCATCGTTGGCACCCATTTCAAACCGCCTGGTTTTTTCGACCGGATGAAAAACGGAATGTACAATTTTTTCGAGAAGATGCAGACCGACCAGGTGTGGGAAGGGGTAGAACGTTACTCGATTGATGTGCGCGAGCCGAAAGTTTCCGATTTTCTTGACCGTCAGATACCCATTGCCACTGAACACCGCGGCGTGATTAACCCGCTGGATATGGACGAATACAAATCGGTGGGTGGCTTTAAAGCACAATACATCAGTCTGAATAAATTAGACGCAGAACAGATTGTTCAGAAAGTGGTTGACAGCGGCCTTCGCGGAAGAGGGGGCGGCGGTTTTCGTACCGGGCTGAAATGGCAGTTGGTAAAAAGTCAACAGTCGGACATAAAATACCTGATTTGCAATGGCGATGAAGGCGACCCCGGCGCGTTCATGGACCGTATGTTGCTCGAATCGTACCCGTATCGGGTAATCGAGGGAATGGTGATTGCGGCCAAAGCGGTGGGCGCCACTCATGGTTATTTTTATATCCGCGCCGAATACCCGCTGGCGGTGCGACGCATCCGTCAGGCGTTGGCCAACTGCCGCGAACACCGCTATTTGGGAGAAAATATTATGGACAGCGGTTTTTCTTTCGATATTGAAATTGCCGAAGGGGCCGGCGCTTTTGTGTGTGGCGAAGAAACGGCGATGATGGCTTCCATTGAGGGAAATCGTGGTTTTCCGCATATCCGTCCGCCTTTTCCGGCTGAAAAAGGGCTGTGGGGAAAACCAACCCTGATCAACAATACCGAAACGTTCGCGCAGGTGTCGTACATTATTCGCGAGGGCGAAGCAAAATTCAATGTCATCGGAACAGCCACCAGTAAAGGTACCAAAGTGTTTGCGCTGGCCGGAAAAATTAACCGGGGCGGACTGATTGAAGTGCCGATGGGAATTACCGTGCGCCAGATTGTCGAAGAAATTGGCGGCGGTGTACAGGGCGGTAAAAAGTTCAAGGCGGTGCAGGTGGGCGGCCCTTCGGGCGGCTGTGTGCCTGCCTCGTTGTACGACACGCCCATCGACTACGAGTCGCTCATTCAGGCAGGCGCCATGATGGGTTCAGGCGGCTTGGTGGTACTCGACGAAACCGATTGCATGGTGGACATTGCGCGTTATTTTCTTTCGTTTACACAAAATGAATCCTGCGGAAAATGTACATTTTGCCGTATTGGAACCAAACGAATGCTCGACATTTTAGAGAAAATTACTTCAGGAAAAGGGACGAAAAATGATCTGGAAGAGCTGAAATACCTGGCCGGATGGACTCAAAAAGGCAGTTTGTGCGGTTTGGGACGAACGGCGCCCAACCCGGTGCTTTCAACCCTGAGGTATTTTTACGACGAATACGAGGAGCATATTGAAGGGCGCTGTCCGTCGGGAAAATGCAAGGAACTGATTCACTATTATATTACCGACGATTGCATTGGCTGTACCAAATGTGCGCAGGTTTGTCCGTCGGATGCGATAAAGTTTGAACCGCACAAAATACACGTAGTCGATGCCGAAAAGTGCATTAAATGCGATGCCTGCCGCCCGGTTTGCCCGGTGGAAGCGGTGAAGGTGATATGAGTTGCGGGGTACGGGAAGACGAATTCTGACAGGTTTTTAAAACCTGTCAGGATTGAAGAATAAAAAATGAAGATGACAAAACTCAAAATAAATAATCAGCAAATCGAAATTCACAATGGGGCGACCATTCTGGAAGCCGCGAACCAATTGGGCATCGACATTCCGACGATGTGCCATCTGGAAGGGACGGAGCATTTCACTTCGTGCATGATCTGTTTAGTGAAAGACCGGCGCAACGGGCGACTGATGCCTTCGTGTTCGATGCCGGTGGCCGAAGGAATGGACATTGTGACCAATGATGAGGAATGCACCGACTCGCGCAAAGCGGCGCTCGAACTGCTGCTCAGCGAACATGTGGGCGACTGCGAAGCGCCCTGCCAACTGGTTTGTCCGGCACACATGAACATCCCGCTGATGAACCGATTGATTCAGAAAGGCGAGTTTGCAAAGGCCTTGCAGGTGGTGAAACGCGACATCGCCCTGCCTGCCGTGTTGGGCCGAATTTGTCCGGCTCCCTGCGAGGCGGGTTGCCGTCGTAAACAGGTCGACGAAGCGGTGGCTATTTGCCATCTGAAACAGTTTGTGGCCGATGAGGATTTGAAACAGGCGAAAACCTATCTTCCCGAAATTCCAGCTTCAAGCGGGAAGAGGGTAGCCATTGTCGGGGCGGGGCCTGCCGGGTTGGCTGCTGCCTATTACCTGCAACAGAAAGGCCATCAGTCGGTTATTTTTGATAAGAATGAAAAAGCGGGCGGCGATTTACTGAAAATAGAAGAAGAGGTTTTGCCGACTTCCGTTCTTGAAAACGAAATTGCGGTGATTGCACGTAGTGGCGCTGAATTTCGATTTGCTCAAACGGTTGATTGCCATAAATTTAGGGAAATAAAAAATGAATTTGATGCCGTTGTTTTAGCCACCGGCTCACAGGAACAGGAGAATCCGTTTGGCCTGAAAAGCTCGAAACAGGGCATTGACATCGATAAACTGACTTACCAGACCTCTGAAGAGAAAGTGTTTGCTATTGGCAATGCGCTGCGCCCGTCGAAACTGGCTGTCCGTTCGGTGGGACAGGGAAAGGAAGTAGCTGCAATTATCGATCGTTTTCTGAAAACAGGTTTGGTGACAGCCAATTCGGAGCGCTTTAATTCAAAATTTGGAAAACTGTATCAGATTGAATTTAACGAATATCTGAAAGAATCGGTAAAAGCAGAGAGGCTGAATACCCAAAAAGATTTTTTGCCGGAAGAGGCGAGGGCAGAGGCCGAACGTTGTATGCATTGTGATTGCCGCAACCCCGAGTCGTGCAAGTTGCGCCTGTTTTCCGACGATTTTGGCGCCGGACAAAAACGTTTTCAGACCAGCGAACGCAAAATTGTGCAGAAATTTGTTCACCGCGAAGGCATTGTTTACGAACCGGCCAAGTGCATCAAATGCGGCATTTGCGTGCGGCTGACGCAACAATATCAGGAAGAATTTGGTTTTACGTTTATTGGACGTGGCTTCGATGTGAAAATTGGTATCCCGTTCAACGAAAGCGTGCAAAATGCCTTGCGCAAAACGGCAGCCTTGGTTGCCGAAAAATGCCCGACCGGCGCGTTGGCAATATATAGAGAAGAGGAACAATTGTGATGAATATGATGAAATTGAAAATTGAAAATATGGTTGGTGCCATTTGTAGGGACAAGGCATGCCTTGTCCCTACAAATGGCCTTGTCCCTATGGTAATAACCACCACATCAATCATTCCCGCAAAAATTATTCTGTTGTTCATTCTCATGGGAATTATATTACCCATTTTCGCCCAATCGCCCTGGCCCATCTTTCGCGGAAATCAGCAGTTGACGGGCTTTGTCAATGTCGATCTTCCGGTACAGCCCAAATTGTTGTTTTCATTTCAAACCGGTGATGACATTAAATCGTCGCCGGTAGTGGCCGAAAATACCATCTTCTGCGGATCGTCTGACGGGCATGTGTATGCCATTGATTTTTCAGGAAAACTGAAATGGAAATTCAATGCCGGAAATGTGGTCGAGGCGCCGCCATTGTACCTGAACGGTTCGGTAATCGTTGGTTCGATGGACGGCTGGTTTTTTCGCCTCGATGCCAAGACCGGAAGGCAAATCTGGAAATACAAGACCGATAACCAGATTGTGGGTTCGGCCAATTTTATCAAATCAGGTACTTCATATAAACTGGCTGTTGGTAGCTACGATTACAACCTGCATGGTGTGGGTTTTGAAAAAGGCGACAGCCTGTGGCGCTACGAGTCGGATAATTTTATAAACGGTGCACCTGCTATTTATAGAAGAAATGCGGTATTTGGCGGCTGCGACGGTTTCATCCATATAGTAAACATGGAAAGCGGTAATGCCATTAAAAAAGTGAAACTTGATACGTATGTGGCTTCGTCTCCGGTGGTGGAGGGCGATATGCTATATGTGGGCGATTACGAAGGACGATTCTTCGCGGTGAACTTAGCAGGGGGGACAATAAAATGGACTTATGACAATCAGGAAAAAAACCTGCCGTTTATCGCGTCGCCTGGGGTGGGCGGCAATTTTCTGGTGATTGGCAACGAAGACCGCGACTTGTATTGCATCCGTAAAAATGATGGTTCGCTGGCCTGGAAAATCCGGCTGTCCAACCGGATCAACGCCTCTTCGGTAATTTGCAAAGACAAGGTTGTCAGCGCCACGATGGATGGCATGATATACATTCATGAACTGTCAAGCGGCAAACAACTCTGGAGCTACGAAATAGGCAGCCCGGTGGTCGGCAGTCCTGCCGTGTACGGTAACAAACTGATTATTGGTGCGGTAGACGGACGAATTTACGTGTTCGGATAATTTCACTTTCCAATTTCTTAACGAACCGTCATATTTGAATGGAAAAGATTACACGTTTCCGGGTTTTCCTAATTTTGTGCCGGAATGGCCGGACATAAAACGGGCTTCTTCAGTGAAAATATGGTGTTTAAATCTTTTCTGATCGGCAGAAAAACAGAATTTGTCCCGGATAAAAAACGGATACGCATGGCTGTGGCGCTGGTGTATTTCAGTATGGGGCTTTCCTTTGCTTCGTGGGCCAGCCGTATACCGGATATAAAAACGGCGCTCAACCTGAACGACGCGTTGTTTGGCAGTATTTTATTTGCTTTGCCAGTAGGGCAATTCCTTATGATGCCTGTTTCTGGGAAATTGGTCACCCGTTTCGGGAGCCACCGTACCTTGAGTATTGCCCTTCCGCTTTATACTATTTTTCTTAGCAATATTGGCCTGGTAACTGCAGGCTGGCAACTGGCTGTTGCCTTGTTTTTGTTTGGCCTGGCCGGTAATGTGTGCAATATTTCCATCAATACGCAGGGAATCGAAGCGGAAAGGCTTTATCAACGGCCTATCATGGCTTCTTTTCATGGTGGCTGGAGTCTTGCCGGCTTTACCGGCGCGTTGATCGGGTTGGTAATGATTAATCTGAAAGTCACTCCGTACTGGCATTTTATTGCTGTAGTTTGTATCGTGTGGATAATTTCATGGTTCAACTATCCGTTTTTAATGCGGGTTAAGCAAAACCCGGCACAGGAACAGCTCCGAAAAAAGTTTTTTGGCAAACCCGATAAAATGCTGGTTCAGCTCGGTATTATCGGTTTTTGCAGCATGGCCAGCGAAGGCGCTATGTTCGACTGGAGTGGCGTGTATTTCAAGGATGTGGTGAATGCCCCGGCTTCATTGGTCATCCTGGGTTATACCTCGTTTATGATTATGATGGCCACCGGGCGTTTTGTTGCCGACTTCTTTATTGCAAAAATAGGGCGTAAACTTCTTCTGCAAATATGTGGGATCATCATCTCTACCGGTTTGTTTACATCGGTTTTGTTTCCCTACCTTATTCCTTCCACCATCGGGTTTATGTTGGTGGGGATCGGTGTGTCGAGCATTGTGCCTACGGTATACAGTACGGCGGGCAAACATTCCAAAATCCCTCCGGGTATTGCATTGGCAACTGTTTCAAGTGTGAGTTTTCTCGGTTTTCTGATGGGCCCTCCACTGATTGGTTATATTTCGGAGGCCTTTGGCCTTCGTTATTCGTTTGGCGTTATCGGTATTTTCGGGTTAGGCATTTTCCTGATTGTCCCCTGGGTCAAACTATTGCAGAATGAGACTGTAAAAGCGGGGCACGTATCATAGCAGGTTCTTAGTTTTCACATAGAACTCCGGAGTAAACAGGCAGCGGTTACCCTTTCCTTGAAAAAATTGCATCGGGGGATGAGAAAATTGGATAAACAGAACTTTTCTGAAGTTCATGGTTCGCCGGGAATTAGTATATTTGATGAAAACTAAAACTAACCATGAAAAAGGATCTTTCGGTTGAACCACCTTCAATTTGCCCCGCTATTTGCAAATCAAAAGATAAACAGGAGTTTGAATGCAATTTTTCACCTGAAGCCCGGACTGTTTCAGCAAGTTTTTCAATTTTTGCAAATTGACGGATAGCTATTCTGTCTGAAACAACAACACAAATGAAACAACAACACAAATGAAGATTAAAAAAGTAGTAAATGGAGTGGTTGCCTTGGTTTTTGCCGCGGGTATTCTGCTTTTTTCAGATTTAACGAACCGGGTGACGAATTCAAACGACCATACATTGGCCCCCGGCACAAGGGGGGTACGGGCTGTTGAAGGACGAAATTACCGTGTGGGCCTGACTTATTTTGCTCCGGAGCAATCGTTTGACATGCTGTTGGACGGGCTTTGGAAGGGACTGTCCGCCCTGGATTTTGTGAAAGACAGCAACCTGACGGTCATCGGGCAGCATGCCAACGGGGAAATTGCCAACCTGCAACCTATTCATTTGAATATGGACAACCAGGATGTCGATCTGGTGCTGGTTACGTCAACTCCCGGAATTACTGCGGCGGTTTCGGCAGTGAAGAAACATCCCATGGTGTTTACCTATTCCTACACTCCGATAGAAGCGGGTGCCGGAAAAAGTTTTTCCGATCATCTGCCTAACATCACGGGTGTAGGTTCGTTCCCACCGGTTGAAAAAACCATCGATTTCATTAAAGAATCGTTTCCCGGGCTAAAGCGTATCGGTACGCTGTATAATTCGTCGGAAGCCAATTCACGAAAAGTGGTTGAAATTGCCCGTGAATATACCCGTCAGAATAGACTTGAATTGGTGGAAAACACGATTGTCAATACCTCGGAAGTGTACCAGGCGGCTTTGACCCTTTGCATGCGAAAGGTTGACGCCATCTGGATAACCGGTGACAATACAGCGCTTCAAGCTTTTCATGCCATCCTGAAAATTTGTGATGATTACAAAATACCATTGATACTGAACGATGTCGACTATGTCGGTCAGGGAGCTTTGGCAGCCGTTGGTATTGGCTGGTACCAGACAGGCTATCGCACGGCTGACTACGTGGCACGGGTACTAAATGGTGAAAAACCAGGCGACATCCCAATTGAGAATTATGTGAACGAGGTAATTACCATTGACCGGGAACGGGCGGCTAAAATGGGAATAAAATTTCCGGATAAATACCTGAACCCGGTACGGAATTCGTTGAAGGGCAAAAATCTCAAATTTTGCCTGACTCATTATGTCGACAGTCCGAATTCGGAAGAATGCGAACAGGGAATCCGCGATCAGTTAAAAGAAGCCGGATTGGAAGAAGGGACTGATTTTACCCTGAAGGTTTTCAATGCGCAAGGCGATATTTCCACGCTGAACAGCATCCTTGGCACTATTTCCAATGAAAAGTGGGATCTTATTTTTTGTAGTTCAACCCCGACAGTCCAGGCTTTTT
The DNA here is from genome assembly GCA_034003625.1 of Prolixibacteraceae bacterium. Classification (GTDB taxonomy): domain Bacteria; phylum Bacteroidota; class Bacteroidia; order Bacteroidales; family Prolixibacteraceae; genus GWE2-42-39. The sequence continues at coordinate 228,732 of JAVEYG010000002.1, forward strand.
CAAAAAAAATTACAAAGTTGCCGGTTGTATTTACCAACGTGGGCGATCCGGTACGTGCGGGCTTGGGCGAATCGTTTGAAGAGCACCTTCCCAACATAACAGGAATATCAACCATGAGCGATTTTGAGGGGATGGTAAAATTAGTAATGGAAACCATTCCGGGGATCAAAAAGATCGGAACGGTTTTTACCCCAGGAGAGATCAATTCGGTTGCTTACAAGGAAGAGCTGGAAAAAGCTGCCGGTAAAAACGGATTGACACTGATTGCGGTCCCGGCAAATTCGGCTACCGAAGTGGCCGATGCTGCCCGGTCGGTTACTACCCGCGGAATACAAGCTTTTACGCAAATTTCGGATAACCTGACGGCCAGCAGCGGGGCATCCATTATCAAAGCTGCCTACGATTCGCGTATCCCGTATTTTGCGTTTATTGAGAAACAGGTAGCGCAGGGAGCGGTTGCCTCGCATGCCCGCGATTATTATTACGCCGGGATTGATGCGGGGAAAATGGCCATCGAAATACTGGAAGGAAAATCACCTGGCGAAATCCCGTTCCGCTATGTTACCAAATCGTCGGTGAAGATCAACGAAGAAGCTGAAAAATATTTTAACGTGAAAGTCCCGGATCATTACATGGAAAATTCCAAATTACAATAAAACAAATTCCAAAGACAATCAATATCGTTAAAAAGCGGATATCAACAAAATGACCAATCATGCAAATGAACGCCAAACCTTTGAGGCTTTACCGGCCAGTTCCCCTCCTCTTTTGGAGAAGGATTAGGGGAGAGGCGTATAAATTCATCAAAATATGAACAATCTGGAAATTTATATTGAAAGCAGGGGAGAGGAAATGGTGCTGAAATGTGCCGGGCGGCTCGATGCCAATTGGGCCACACATCTTAACGATTCCATTGACCGGCTGGTACGCGACGGGCATTATCACCTTTCGCTCGATCTGTCGGAGATCAGGTATCTCAGTTCGGCTGGTATCCGTTCGTTAGTTATGCAGTACAAAAATCTGAAATCGGTAAACGGGTATTTTTATATTGAAGCCATGTCCGACAATGTAAACCAGGTTTTGAGCATGGTGGGGATGGCCGATATGTTGCAACAGAAACCGGTAACAGAAATTATTGAAAAGCAACCGGACGAAACTCCTGACCAATGGACTGAGCAAGGTTTCATATTCAAGGTTTCGGAGCTCTTGCCGGATGGAAAATCGGCTGCGGATTTCTACGGAAAGCCGGAGTTGGTGCTTCAATCGGGCTATGTTGCTGAAAATGCCCGGAAAGTCCAATCCGAAGAAAAACAGTTTGCCATTGGTTTGGGTGCTATCGGCGATTCCTTTGACGAATGTAAAAACCGTTTTGGCGAATACATGATGATCGGGAAAAACATTGCCTATCTTCCTGCCGATGGCTCGAAAAAACCGGATTACATGGTAAGCAGCGGCCAGTTGGTGGCCTCGCTAACTGAATTGTACGGAATTCATTTTGAAGGTAATTTTTCGCACCTACTGCGTTTTGAGGGGAACGATGCAAAATCGACGATCGGCCTGAGCCAGTTGGCTGAAAATTTCCGAAAGCTTACCAATGCCGGTCAGGTCGGGATGGTCATGCTGGCTGAAAGCGGAGGCTTGATAGGCGCTTCGCTGAATGCTTCGCCGGTCGACGGGAAAAAAATTTTCAGTTTCCCGGAGGTTAAGGAAAGCTTGAATTTTACTACGGAACCGGCCCACAATAAGATGCTGACCCTGTCGGTCGGATATTTTTCGTTTGCAGGGAATGCTGAAACCGGAAAGTTTACCCGCCCGCTACAACCCGCTACTATGGTGGAAGGACATGTGCACACGGCAGTTTTTCCGTATATCCCGATGAAAAAAACAGCCATTGACCTGGACGAAACCATCGGTTTCCTGTTCGATACTTCGGAACTGATCGACATCCTTCACCTGACAAACGATAACCGAGAAATCACCGGCTTAGGCGAGAGCCAGTTTGTTCAGGGCTTCTGCTGGATTGTCCCCATCGAATCAACCCATTTTGTTTCAACTAAATAAATTACCGATATGTCACTGTTAATAGGATCAATTACCATCGGGATTATACTCTCGCTGCTGGCGCTGGGTATTTTTATCAGCTTTCGCATCTTTGACTTTCCCGATATTACCGCTGAAGGATCGTTTACTTTTGGGGCGGCGACTGCTGCTGCGCTGATTGTCGCCGGGATGAACCCCCTGCTGGCCAGCCTGATTGCCTTTTTTGCAGGTATGGCTGCCGGTGCAGTTACAGGCCTTATCCATACGCGGTTTAAAATCAATCCCCTGCTTGCCGGTATTTTGGTAATGACCGCCCTGTATTCGGTAAACCTGCATGTGATGGGACGGAGCAACGTGCCGCTCCTGAACCAGCTTACCGTTTTTTCATGGATCGAAGATTTTTCTGTCCGTATATCGGGGGCCGATGCCCAAACCTTGGTACTGGGCTGGGAGGTGGCCGTGAAAGACCTGTGGCTCCTGCTTTTTTGCCTGCTTGCCATTGTAGTTTTCTGTTTCGTTCTTTGGTGGTTCTTTAAAACCAATCTCGGTACGGCTATGCGTGCCACAGGCGACAACGACCAGATGATCCGCGCGCTGGGGGTGAACACGAAGGCCATGATTATTGCCGGGGTGGCGCTGTCGAACGGGTTTATTGCGCTTGCTGGTGCAATGTTGGCGCAATATCAGGGGTTTGCCGATGTACAGATGGGCATCGGAATGATGGTGTGGGGACTTGCCAGTGTCATCATCGGCGAGGCGATCATCAACGACAACAGCTTAGGTTTTGTGATTACCGGTGCCGTGTTTGGCTCGGTATTGTTCCGCCTTTTGGTGGCCATTGCCCTTCGCTGGGGATTGAACCCGAACGACCTGAAAATCATAACCGCCCTGTTTGTGTTCATTGCGCTCATCCTGCCGGGACTTATGAAAAATAAAAAGAAACTGACTTTTAAACGGAAAATCCATGCTTAAAATAGAAAATATTGTAAAGACCTTCAATCCGGGTACGGTAAACGAGGTAAAAGCGCTCCGGGGCGTCAATATTCAAATTGAAGAAGGAAGTTTCGTATGCGTGCTGGGTACCAACGGATCCGGTAAATCGACCTCCCTGAATGCCGTGGCAGGCACTTTCTTGGTGGATGAAGGCAGGATTGTGCTCAACGGCGTTGATATTACCAAATGGGACGAGTACCAACGTGCGAAATACATCGGGCGGGTGTTTCAGAACCCTTTTAGCGGGACGGCCCCCAACATGTCGATCCGCGAAAACCTGGCGCTGGCCATGAAACGTGGCATGAAACGCGGGCTGGGATGGGGCTTGCCGAAGCACCTGCTCGACGAATTTAAACAGATGGTGCGCCCTTTGAACATGGGATTGGAAGACCGTCTGGAAAACCCGATTGGTAAACTCTCCGGGGGCCAGCGCCAGGCGCTTACGTTGTTGATGGCCACCTCCCTGAAGCCTAAACTGCTGTTGCTCGACGAACACACTGCCGCCCTCGACCCGAAAACGGCCAGCAAAGTGATTGACCTCACGCAGCAGCTTATCTCGCGTGACCAGTTGACTACTTTGATGGTAACCCATTCGATGCAACAGGCCGTCAACTTAGGCGACCGTATTATTATGATGCACCAGGGAAAGGTGGCTTACGATTTCCGTGGGGAAGACAAAAAGCGCTTGAAGGTGAACGACCTTCTCAGCCTCTTCGACGAGCTTCGCCGCAAAGACAATATCGACCCGGCAGTAGCCGCCATGCTGGAGGCAGGGTATGTGTAACATCCTTTATTTGGTTCAAAAGATTTGATCGCCTGTTTTAACCAGAAGCCCGTATCGTTTATTCTTTTTTGTATTTTTGAAGCCTCAAAATTGACGTTTTGGAGCTGAGAGATTTCAGAAATTTGTTTCAAAAACACAGCTTGATCGAGGAGTTGTGCAAAATGGCCGATACCCCGGGTGAAAAAATTTACCTGCAGGGAGTTGTTGGCTCTTCGCGTTCGATGGTTGCTTCATTTCTGGCTGAAAACCTCACCCGTCCGCTTATTGTTTGCATGGACGACAAAGAGGAAGCCTCGTATTTTTACGATGATCTGACAACTTTCAACACCCGCCCGCCGGTACTGTTTTTTCCTTCGTCGTACAAACGGGCGGTGCAATACGAACAGATTGAGCAGGAAAACATCATCCTGCGTACCGAAGTATTGAACAAACTGAAAGAACTCCGGAAATTAGTGGTAGTCACCTATCCCGAAGCGCTGGTCGAAAAAGTAATTTCGGGCGAAGGGCTCGATTCGCATACCTTCCGGGTAAAAAAAGGAGACAAGCTGTCCATCGAATTTGTAAACGATGTGTTATCTGAATACGGGTTCGAACGGACGGATTTTGTGTACGAACCCGGCCAGTATTCGGTACGCGGAAGCATTGTCGATATCTACTCTTTCTCGAACGAAGACCCTTACCGGCTCGATTTCTTTGGCGACGAGGTCGACAGCATCCGTAGTTTCGACATCGAAACACAGGTTTCAAAAGAGAAGCTCGAAAAGATATATATCATCCCCAACATTCAGGAAGAACTAAGGGAAGAGGGGCGCATTTCGTTTCTCGACTTCATCTCCGACCGTTCGGTTTTGTGGATGCAGGACACCCAGTTGATTGCTGACCAGGTGGAAAACTCGTTTCAGCAAACCATGCTGAAGACAGAAAACGAAGACGAGCGGCGTGCATTGCTGAGCAGAATCAGCTCGGGAAACGATTTGCTCCGGACAATAGAAAAGTTTACTTGTATAGAAATGGGCAGTAACGTGCATTTCAACCACTCGAAAACCGTCCGTTTCAATACTTCACGGCAACCGGTTTTCAATAAAAATTTTAACCTGCTGGCCGAGAATCTTTTGGAAAATCGGGAAGAAGGGTATAAAAATTATATTCTTTCGGCGAACGAGAAACAGACCGAACGTCTGAAGGCCATTTTCAGCGACAAAGGATTGCGGGTGAATTTCACGCCCGTCCGTTTCACTTTTCACGAAGGGTTCATCGACCACGACCTGAAAATTTGCTGCTACACCGACCACCAGATTTTTGAGCGTTATCACCGTTTCAGCATAAAAACACGAAAGCCGCAGCAGGTAAGCATTTCGCTAAAAGAATTGAGCAAACTGCACCCCGGCGATTACGTGGTGCATATCGATCATGGCATCGGGAAATTTACAAGTTTAGTGAAAACGGAGGTGAACGGGAAAATCCAGGAGGCTATCCGCCTGATTTATCGCGATAACGATGTGTTGTTTGTGAGCATCCACTCGCTGCACCGCATCTCGAAATACAAAGGGAAAGACGGCACGGAGCCGGCCATTAACAAGTTAGGCAGTGGTGCCTGGCAGCGCATGAAAGAGCGCACCAAGTCAAAAGTAAAAGATATTGCCAAAGAACTGATTGCCTTGTACGCGCAACGCTTAAAGGAAAAAGGTTTTGCTTTCTCGCCCGATTCGTATTTACAGACCGAGTTGGAATCGTCGTTTATTTACGAAGACACGCCCGACCAGGTGAAATCGACACAAGCCGTAAAAGACGATATGGAAAAGGAAATGCCGATGGACCGGTTAGTATGCGGCGATGTGGGCTTCGGAAAAACGGAAGTGGCAATACGCGCTGCGTTTAAAGCCGTGACCGACAGCAAACAGGTGGCTGTTTTGGTGCCAACCACCATCCTGGCGCTCCAGCATTTTAAAACCTTCTCCGACCGGCTAAACGATTTTCCGGCCCGTGTGGAATACATCAGCCGGCTGCGAAAACCTGCCGATGTGAAACAAATACTGAAGGACACCGAATCCGGAAAGGTCGATATTCTGATCGGGACGCACCGCTTGGTGGGCAAGGATGTAAAATTTAAAGATCTCGGCTTACTGATCGTTGATGAAGAACAGAAATTTGGCGTTTCGGTAAAAGAAAAACTGAAACAAATGAAGGTGAACGTGGATACGCTGACCCTCACGGCAACGCCCATTCCGCGTACTTTGCAATTTTCGATGATGGGCGCGCGCGACCTCTCGGTCATCCAGACGCCGCCGCCCAACCGCTACCCGATTATTACCGAATTGCACGGTTTCAATGAAGAAATTATAAGGGAAGCCATCCGCTACGAACTGGCTCGCAACGGACAGGTATTTTTTATTCACAACCGGGTGCAAAATATTTACGAAGTGGAAAAGGTGATCAACCGGATTGTGCCCAATGCACGCACCGTAGTTGGCCACGGGCAAATGGAGGGCGCCAAATTAGAAGAAGTGATGCTCGATTTTATCAATGGCGAATACGACGTGCTGGTGGCCACCACCATCATCGAATCGGGGCTTGATATTCCAAATGCCAACACCATCATTATCAATAATGCACAAAATTTCGGGCTAAGCGACCTGCACCAGCTGCGGGGCAGGGTAGGGCGTTCCAACAAAAAAGCTTTTTGCTACCTGCTGGCGCCGCCACTCTCAACCCTCACCGGCGAAGCGCGCCGCAGGTTGCGGGCCATTGAAGAGTTTTCGGAACTCGGGAGCGGCTTCAATATTGCGATGCAGGATCTGGACATCCGCGGGGCCGGAAACCTGTTGGGCGCCGAGCAAAGCGGCTTTATTGCCGACATTGGTTTTGAAACCTACCACCGCATCTTGTCGGAAGCCATTACCGAACTGAAACAGGAAGAATTTAAAGACCTCTACAAAGCGGAAACCGAAGATGCCGCGAAAGCCTTCCTGAAAACCGGTTTTGTAGCCGATTGCCAGATCGACACCGACCTGGAACTCTTGTTCCCCGATGATTATATTCAAAGCATATCGGAACGGATGATGTTGTACCGCGAACTCGACAATCAGGAAAACGAGGATACCTTACAGCTGTTTGAAGACAGCTTAGTTGACCGGTTTGGGAAACTGCCGGTTTCCAGCCAGGAATTGATTGAGGTGGTCCGATTGCGCTGGCTGGCGATCGGACTGGGAATGGACAAAATTATCTTGAAAAATGGGCGGATGATCTGTCAGTTCATTGCCGACCAGCGTTCGCCTTTCTACCAATCGCCGATTTTCGGGAAAGTGCTTCAATATGTGCAAAACCATGCAAGAAACTGCCGCATGAAAGAAAGCGAAAACAAGCTCACCCTCTCCTTTCCGAAAGTAGAAAGCATCCGGCAGGCAAAAGCGATACTGCATGAAATAAACTCATAATCAAAAACTTAATCTCGTGTAAATTTTTGAAGGAAAAATTTTTTTAAAATATTACTATCTTTGTAGTAGATTTATTAAAAAAATAGTAATATCTTTACTTCCGGTTTTGTTTAATGATGAGAAATAAATACACCGGGTAAAAAAAATTAACAAATGACAAAGCAATTAACGAAAGCAGAAGAACAGGTAATGCAAATACTCTGGGAAATAGGAGAAGGGGTCGTAAAAGACGTGATTGCCCGTTTCCCCGACGATAAACCTGCCTACACAACAGTTGCAACAGTTTTGAAAGTTTTAGAAAACAAAGGATTTGTTGAAGCGAAGAAAATAGGCAACATCAACCTGTTTTTTCCATTGGTAAAAAAAACTGATTATGCCCGGTTTCAATTCAGCAGTTTATTACGCAACTATTTCAATGGGTCGTTCCCCAAAATGGCAACTTTTTTTGCGAATGAGAACAATTTAAGCATCCGCGATCTGGAAGAAATGCTGAAAGAAGCAGATATAGAAACTTTTCACAACGAAAAAGAAGAAGAATAAATGGACAGCCTGATTTCGATATTCCTGAAAATATCATTTTCGTTCGCGTTATTTTATCTCGTTTATTGGTTTCTGTTGCGAAATGAAACCTTTTTCAGGTTCAATCGCTTCTACCTGACCATCACACTATTGATTTCCATCGTATTGCCACTATTCCCTTTGCGTTATGAAGTAACCGTAACACCAGAAAAACCACAACCAATAATATCAATCATCAATGACAATTTTCAATCTTTCCCTGAACCTCTCCATGCTGAGGCCCAAGCAGCTAATTGGCAGGAGGCTTTGTGGATCCTATACGTTTCTGTAGCTGTAATACTATTTCTTCGACTGGCAATACAGTTGCTGGCTATTTCCCGTCTGGTTTTATCATGCCAAATCAAAAAAATCGATGGGTTAAAAATCGTTGAAAACGAAAAATACAAGGTTCCTTTTTCATACGTAAATAATTTCTATTAAATGAGCCTTTAAAGCCCATATGTTGTTTAAAATCAATAATTTTTAGAACTACAGACAAAAGAAAAGAAAGCACTTGTCTTTAAAGCAAATGCACGGTT
>JAVEYG010000054.1:0-20649 GCA_034003625.1 Prolixibacteraceae bacterium
AACCGTGCATTTGCTTTAAAGACAAGTGCTTTCTTTTCTTTTGTCTGTAGTTCTAAAAATTATTGATTTTAAACAACATATGGGCTTTAAAGGCTCATTTAATAGAAATTATTTACGTATGAAAAGAGAAGATTTTTGGCAGAATAGTCAAAGATTATCATAAAAAAGATGTGAAAGGGAAGAGGTATTAAGTGCATTATGGAAAAAACGATATTTGAAATTACCAAAATGGACTGTCCTTCTGAGGAAAATCTAATCCGAATGAAATTGGACGAAATCCCGGGTATTAAAAAACTGGACTTTGATATTCCCAATCGAAAATTGGCAGTTTACCATAACGAACAAATTGACCAAATCGAGAAAGCAATCATAGAACTGGATTTGGGCGGCCAAAAATTATCAACCGAATGGATTGGGCAATCTGATTTTGAAGAAAATACCAATCAAAGAAAACTTCTTTGGACTGTACTTGCAATCAATTTCGCCTTTTTCCTCATAGAAATGACGACTGGACTAATTTCAAAATCTATGGGATTGGTAGCTGACAGTTTGGATATGCTTGCAGATTCTTTCGTTTATGGCATCAGTCTTTTTGCGGTTGGCGGAACGTTAACCAGAAAAAAAAGGATTGCCAAACTGGCTGGATATTTTCAAATAACTCTTGCGCTGATTGGATTTGTGGAAGTTTTGAGAAGATTCTTTAGTGCGGAGGAGCTGCCTGGTTTTACAACTATGATTTATGTTTCCATATTCGCATTAATTGCAAACGGGATTTGCCTTTATGTACTGCAAAAATCCAAAAGCAAAGAAGAAGCCCATATAAAGGCGAGTATGATTTTCACTTCAAATGATGTGATTATTAATTTGGGTGTTATTACCGCCGGGTTACTGGTCCATTGGCTAAACTCAAATAAACCTGACTTGATTATTGGAACAATCGTTTTTGTTTTAGTAATCCAGGGGGCAAAACGGATTTTAAAACTCGGCAAATAAAAGCACTGCCCCTGGTCAGAAATCTGAGTTTAACATTCTTTCCCTATGACCCCCTCAGGTTATTCAGGCAACTTCAGGACGAATAACGGGGGCGCTGTCAAAATCAGGCACGAATACCCCTTCAGGGAAAGGAACATTGGTGTGCCTGAATGCGTATCCTGAAATTCAGATAGTGTTTGATAGAGTGAAACATGCCGGAGGAAAGATCATTGTTCCCAAAACGCAGACAAATGCAGGGTACATCGCAATCATAACTGACACCGGGGAAACAAAGTCGGGCTTCATGCTGAAAAACAAGAATGGGCCCTCAATCTTCCATCCGTGGCCGCTAAGCTCGAACGGGGGAGTGGAGAGGGGCGAAGGCACAGCTTTAAGCCTAAAGAATTTGTGAACCGGGAAAATAAAAAAGGGAGTTGCCTCCCTTTTCAATATTACTAATGTATCGGGTTAGTGGACGAAACTTTGGTATTTCCTTCCAAACAGAATATTCAGGCCGAAACGTACGTTAAAGGCCTGTGCTTTTGCCGGGTCGCTAAGGGCCAGCAGGTTGTCGCTTGCCATGTAGAACTGGAGAAAGCCCAGCCGGGCGGCTAATCCAAGCCCCAGGTTGTTGTACGTTCCGTTCATGGCCGAATAGGAACCGGTTACCGAGAAAAAGTTGCCCAACATGGCATTGGCCGATACGGTTATACTGTTGGAAGTCTCACCGTTGTATATGTACAGCCGGTCGAGCAGGCCGAAATTCACTTTGCTGTTGAGAGCATATGTACCGCCCATAAAGATTTTGGTTGGTAGTTTCATATCGAAAGCGTTGGAAGTGATTTCACTCTTTTTGGGCCGCACAACCGCTTCCAGTTTTTCAATTTCTTCGTCCATCATGTCGTCAGCGCTAATGTAATTGGGATCAGAGTCATCCAATGAATTGGAAAAGTCGAGGCCTTCCCAGGTATAACTTTGGTTCTTCGTTACATTGTACACATTGGTTTTAAAAGGTATTTTGCCAATATCGACAATACTGGCCGACACCGTAATTTGCGGGGTAACCTTGAACACGGCGCCCAGGTCGAATGCCATTCCCATATTGTCGGAACCGAGAATGTATTCGCTTGCTTCAAAATTATCCTCAAACCCGTTGAAATAATTGTCTTCATCATATTCAGGAGTTACCGGCGCCGAAAAGTTGAGTTGCATGTCGGTTTGCAGTTTTACCGACGAACCGTCGCCGGCAGTTTCAACTTTGAAATTCAGTTTTTCGGTCTGTAACGAAAACTTCCCGTACAATGCTTTGAACCGGAACCCTACCGACAGCTTTCCGTCCATCAACTCCTGGGAAGCTCCCAGCGCATATTCCCGGTAGTGATAAGCATTGAACATGAGGTCGCCCAAATCCTGGGTTTTTCCCATGTAAGGGCCATTCCCTTCTTTCAGGAAGGTAATGAACGATTTGGCAAACCCGGTTTGTGCGGATTCTTTTTCATTTACAGAGAAACTTATAAAAGTGTTCTTTGTCCTGAACCCCAGATAAAAAATCGATACATCGAAGTTTTGACGAAAGGTGTTCTGGCCATCTTTCAGTGCGTTGTGAAATCCGTCGATATCAATTACCAGCGAATCAGACATGTTGCCGGTGCCGTAATGGATGAGGTCATTGACGGCAAAATCGCTGTTCATGCCGACGTATACGCCCGATAATCCCGGCAGGCCAATGACCACCGCACTTGAATCGTTGTGCAGGGCCGGATTGAACATGGTCGATTGCGGCATTCCCTTCATAAAATACAAAGTGGTGTTTTCCTGGGCTGACGTTGTTATGGTTGCTGCCAGCAGTATTATTCCGGTTATCAGAATAGTGATATTTTTTGCTTTCATACTTTTGCCAGTTAATTTTTAAAGATCAAATTTTGATTTAATAACAACGTTCATGTTCAGCCTGCTGGTTGAGTAGATGACTGCCGTTTTGGTCCCGTTTTCCGGTGAACTTATCATCCCTTTAAAAACGATGCCGTTGGCTTTTTTCAGTCCTTCGAGTTCCGTTTCGCTGAGTTGGACCGAATTACTGGAAGTTACCGGCGTAATCACTCCTGTATCGCTGATTTGTGCAGCGCTGAGCAGTTTTTTCTTTGCTGATGAACTGTATTGTTGTCCTGAGATTGTGTCGATAAAAAATAACTGTACATCAATGTCAAGGGGTATTTCATTCACTGCATTGACAATCAGTTCTGCCGATTTGATCATATCCAGGTCGCCACTGCTGATTTTTGCCGTATCTTCAAATGTCAGGTTGCTGACCTGTAGCTCAAATGGCAGGTCAACGCCCAGGTCAATCTTCAGGGAGGCATCCAGGTCGAAGAAATTCGGATTGGCAGCGTTTATGGCCCCGTCGGGGTTAAAACTGATATTGCCGCTGTACGTGATATTCCCGGAAGGAGGCAATGCAATAAAATTGACAATATTTGAATTTGATTTGTTGAAATCGATGGTTTGTGTAACGGCGGGCGAGCCTAAACTTGTCGGTGTGGCCAGCCTGAAAGGAGCTGGGTCGAGCGATACAGACTGCCCGCTCTTGTTTTGTGCTATGAAGTTGGCGTTTACTTCAGCCGGCACACCGATACCATTGGTCAGGACCAACTGTAATTGCGGATTGGCCAGTTTAAAATTACCTGATATCTTGTCGAGGAATTCGGTATCCATTTTAAAACTACCTTCATCAATGGTAATATTCTTGTCGCCAAAATCTCCCTTGATTGATGTATAGTCGAGGCTGGACAGGCTGACATTCATCCGGATGAAATCGGTCGAATAATAGTTGACGTAACCGGGATATTCATTGACCGATATAGAATATTCATAAGGTACAGTATTGTATGGGCTTGCAATATCGGAAGCAAAGTTGATAACGGCATCGGACAGGCCTACCGTATTAGGGCTTCCGGTAAACGGAACACTTACCTGAACCGGGTTGCCATTCTTTTTTATCTGGGGGAACGACAGGTTGATGGTACCGGTCAGTTGTGAATTATTGAACGAAGTAATGTCCATGAACCCTCTTTCCAGGATGGCTTCAAACACCTTTACATTGTCTTCAAATTCAAAATTGAATGAGCCAGAAAAACCGGTTAGTGTTTGGGCGTCAACCTTCACATTTCCTTCCCAAATCTCAATGTTTTTGAAATTCATGCTCAGCTTGAATCCGTCATTCAGGTTAATAAGGGCGGGAAAACCAGTTGCATGGGTTTCAAATTTTGTCATCCTGAAATCAATCAGGTTTGTAATGGTCCTGTTTGCCATTGAAACAGTTACCGTTTGGGTATTCCCGGGAGTCAGGTTGATAAACGAAAAAGCAGCAATACCTTGTCCGCTTGTTTTGTTGATCAATCCACCTTCTATTGTAATCGGGACAGGAAGATTATTTTGAAGGGTTATTTCCAGGTCCCCTGTGGTAAATTTTACCCAGGTAAAGTCGGTTATATTTGGCACTGCATAAACTGCGGGAGGGGGGCCAACATAACTGGTAGATGGAAATACATTGACGGTCCCGTCCATGGGAATGATATTGTCAATATTTCCGTCAACAGCGCCAGTAATGTCCCAAAGGTTCACTTCTTTGTTGACCTGAACATTGTCAAGTGCAATACCGCCAAAGACTTTGTCCCCTGAACTGAAAGACTTTTGCTGAGGGAGGTCCAATAAGTCACGAACCTTGTAATCGTAAATGCCCTCTTCGGTATATACAATTTTAATCACATTGTTGTCGCCAGTTTTCAAAAGGGTATCGTTTTCATCGTTTACCGATTCGATGATGTCCCACATTGAAATGTCGGCGTTGGCGAGGGGCATTACAAATTCAGGGGAGAGGTCTACATCGTCCGACAATTTTCCAAAATCGAAATTGTCGAGATTGCAACTGTTTGCAATAAACAGCAGGGTCACGAAAAGCAATTTGTGCAGAAACTTTTTCATATAGTTATACATTAGGGTTTCATTCAAAACTTGCAAGTTCTGACAATATAAAGACAAAATCAAGTAAATACTTGAATAAATAAGGTGTAAATTCAATTTATTATCCGTTCAATGCTTCTGCGCCGTTGGTGACCTCCAATATCTCGTTGGTAATGGCAGCCTGCCGGGCTTTGTTGAAAGTCAGTGTCAACTCACGGATCAGCTCGGTAGCGTTGTCGGTTGCTTTGTGCATGGCCGTCATACGCGCGCCATGTTCGGCGGCATTTGAATCGAGCAGCGCTTTGTAGAATTGTATTTTCAACGAACGCGGGATCAGTTCCTGAACGATGTATTCCTGCGAGGGTTCGTATATAAAGTCGAAATTAGTGTTTGTGAGGTCCTGCTTTTCCTGAATCTGGACCGGTAAAAACTGCTCGGTTGTAACAATTTGGACAGCTGCATTTTTGAATTTGTTGTACACTAATTCGACCCGGTCGTATTTTTTCCCGGCAAACCCGGCCAGTATTTCAGAGGAAATAATGGTAGCCGATTCAAAATTCAAATGGTCGAATACCTCATTTCGGGCTTTGACCATCGGAAATTTATTCGATTTCAGGAATTTCTCAGCCTGTTTCCCGACAGGTAAAAATTCGAGTTTCCCGGCTTTAAATTGTTGCGGGTACCTGTCGAGGGCCAGTTCAACTGCCCTTTTGCTGATATTGGCGTTAAATGCGCCACAAAGCCCGCGGTTCGAATTAATAACAACGATCAATACTTTTTCGGGCTCGCGCTGCGGTGTATATAACGAATCTTCTGTGTTTTCAAGGCTCGCGCTCAACGAAGTCAGTATTTCGTACAATTTATCGGCATACGGCCTGATTTGCAAGATGGCATCCTGCGCTTTTTTCAACTTGGCCGCCGACACCATTTTCATGGCGCTGGTCACCTGCCGCGTAGTTTTTACAGATGCGATCCGGTTTCGTATTTCTTTTAAATTCGCCATCAGGGAAATGAATGAATGAGTGAATGAGTAAATGAAAGAACGTCAATCTTTCAGTTTTTCAGTCCTTCAATATTTATAACGTTCGGCCACTTCGGCAGCCGCTTTTTCTATCGTCTGGGTTTCCTTGCCGGTAAGGATCCCTTTTCGTAATTCGTTCAGTGTTTCCTTGTATTGCATTTCCATTAGTTCGACGAAGTCGGTTTCAAAAGCTTTCACTTTCGAAACCGGCACATTGCGTAGCAGTTCTTTGGTACCGCAGTAAATAAGGGCAATTTGGTGTTCCACCTTTACCGGCGCATATTGCCCTTGTTTCAATATTTCCACGTTTTTACGCCCTTTGTCGAGTACCCGCATGGTGGCAGCGTCGAGGTCGGATCCGAACTTGGAAAAGGCTTCGAGTTCACGGAACTGGGCCTGGTCGAGTTTCAGGGTCCCTGCAATTTTTTTCATGGCCTTTATCTGTGCATTACCCCCCACCCTTGAGACCGAAATACCCACGTTAATTGCCGGGCGGACACCCGAGTTGAACAGGTTCGATTCGAGAAATATCTGGCCGTCGGTAATGGAGATTACATTGGTCGGTATATATGCCGAAACGTCGCCAGCCTGTGTTTCAATGATCGGAAGGGCTGTTAGCGAACCGCCTCCTTTTACCCGTCCTTTCAGGCATTCGGGAAGGTCGTTCATCTGAGCGGCGATTTCGTCGGAGTCAATGATCTTTGCCGCGCGTTCGAGCAGGCGGGAATGCAGGTAAAACACATCGCCCGGATAGGCTTCGCGGCCCGGGGGACGGCGTAGCAGCAACGATACTTCCCGGTACGAAACGGCTTGTTTCGACAGGTCGTCGTATATGATCAGGGCATGACGGCCAGTGTCGCGGAAGAATTCGCCGATAGTGGCGCCTGCATATGGCGCATAAAACTGGAGGGCTGCCGGATCGGAAGCCGTGGCCGAAACAATGACCGTATACTCCATTGCCCCGTATTTTTCGAGGGTGTATGCCAGGTTGGCAACTGTCGACCCTTTTTGTCCGACAGCCACATAAATACAATACACCGGGTCGCCTTTTTCAAAATTTTCACGCTGATTAATGATGGTATCAATCGCTACGGCGGTTTTTCCGGTTTGACGGTCGCCGATGATCAATTCGCGCTGCCCGCGGCCAATTGGGATCATTGCGTCAACGGCCTTGATTCCGGTTTGCAATGGCTGGTTTACCGGCTGGCGGTAAATAACGCCGGGCGCTTTTCGCTCCAATGGCATTTCAAATTTCTCGCCCAGGATAGCCCCTTTCCCGTCAATGGGTTCGCCGATAGTGTTAATGACCCGTCCGAGAAGCCCTTCACCTACTTCGATCGAAGCAATACGGCGCAACCTTTTCACCGTGTCGCCTTCTTTAATTTCTTCGGAAAGCCCCAGCAATACTGCTCCTACATTGTCTTCTTCGAGGTTCAGCACGATCCCTTTCACGCCACAATCGAATTCGATCATTTCATTCGATTCGACATTCGATAAACCGTAAATACGTGCAATACCATCCCCTACCTGAAGGACAGTCCCCACTTCTTCAAGTTCGGCCTCCGTTTTAAAGCCTTCGAGTTGTTGTTTCAGAATTTTCGATACTTCAGCAGGTTTAATATCAGCCATGTTAAAATAATTTTATCGTCGTTTATTTTATTTCTGTTTTCAGTAAAGTTTCTTTCAGCTTCTTCAGCCGTGTTGCGATACTTGCATCGTACTGCTGGTCTCCTATCCGGAGGATGAACCCGCCCAGAAGTTCCCCGTTCACTTTTTCGCTTATTTCGATACTTGTTTTGAGGTCGGATTCAAGCAATGCTTTCAGTTGTCCGAGTTTTTCGGGCGACAGCGGTGCAGCGCTGGTTACAAGGGCCGTTTTAATGCCTTGCTCCCGGCGGATCAAATCGAGAAAATTACGGCAAATGCCGGGTATATGTTGTTCCCGTTTGTTTTCCACGATCAGTTCGAGGAAACGGAGGATCGTTTCGTCAATGTTCCCGCTAAAAATCAGTCGGACCGCTTTCA
The DNA here is from genome assembly GCA_034003625.1 of Prolixibacteraceae bacterium. Classification (GTDB taxonomy): domain Bacteria; phylum Bacteroidota; class Bacteroidia; order Bacteroidales; family Prolixibacteraceae; genus GWE2-42-39. Next base: position 7,979 of record JAVEYG010000054.1, read on the forward strand.
ATTTCTGAGAGGCCGGTATGACCGGGCTTTCAAGAAGAAAATTGAAATCGGCGCTTGACTGCAATACAGACACAACAGAGCTGACGCCGGTCTTAAAGACTTCTACCTGGTCTTTTTCTTTGGCCAGTTCAAACAGCGCTTTTGCGTATCTGACAGTTATTTTACTTTGATCCATAGATTATTGTAGTTTCACGTCCTTCAAGAGATTCTCAACTAATGCTTCCTGTTCTTTTTTGTCTTTTAATTCTTTCTGAAGGACTTTTTCGGCAATGGAAACCGACAATTCGGCCACCTGCTGTTTTATCTCATTAATGGCAGCCGTTTTTTCATTCTGAATGGCCACGCGTGCCGTTTCAATGCTTTTTTGGGCTTCAATATTGGCCTGAGTCTTTGCCTCAGTCACAATTTTTTCCTTGATGTCGCGGGCTTCCTTCAGGATGAGTTCTTTTTCCCTTCTTGCTTCGGCAATAATCTTTTCGTTGTCAGCTTTCAGCCCTTCCACGTCTTTCCGTGCTTTTTCTGCCGCGTTCAACGCCTCGGAAATCGAGGTTTCCCTTTCTTTCAGTGCGTTCATAATGGGTTTCCATGCAAATTTTTTCAGGATCAGAAAAACGATGGTAAACGAAAGCCCCATCCAAAACAATAATCCTATTCCAGGGGTTACAAGTTCCATATCTTATTTGTAAGTTTCAAAATTCAAATTCCAAAATAGTTGGCAGTCGCAATTTTCAGTTGGCAGTTCGGTATGGTTGCAGATGTTCAATATCGGGCATCCGAAACCATACCCAGATTACCATCCTGTATTGTTTAAAAGAACTGCGGGTAGAACCGAAAAAGCCCCGTGATGCGGCCAACCGCAGCATCCGGGGTTTTGTCCGTTAGAGTACGAGTACAAGCAAGCAAACCACCACGGCAAAAAGGGCTACCCCTTCTACAAATGCTGCGGTAAGGATCATGTTTGAACGGATGTCGCCTGCAGCTTCGGGCTGACGGGCCACTGCTTCCATTGCAGAACCTCCGATGCGTCCGATCCCCAGGCCGGCGCCAATAACTGCCAGGCCAGCGCCCAAACCGGCGCCCAACGCACCGATCCCATAAGCTGCTCCCAAATCGGCAGCCTGGGTTGCAACTTGTAACAGTACGGTCAAAATTGCTGATAACATAGCTTAAAATTTAAAATTTATATTCATCGTGTGCCGATTACAGCGGCACCTGTTTTTTTATTTAATGATGCTCCTCTGCATGATGTTCTTCAATGGCCATCCCGATAAATACTGCCGAAAGCAACGTAAATACAAACGCTTGCACAAATGCCACCAACAATTCAAGACAGGTCATGAAGATGGTAAACATCAGGGTAGGTATGGCCACCCCATATCCCATGGCAGCATTGGCTTCACCCACAAAAAATATCAGGCTGAAAAATGCCAGCGCAATGATATGCCCGGCGGTGATGTTCGCAAACAAACGGACCATCAGGGCAAAGGGTTTGGTCAGGATGCCCAGAAATTCGACAAACGGCATGATAGGGAGGGGGATTTTCAGCCACCACGGGACTCCCGGGGTATTTACAATGTGTTTCCAGTAGCTTTTGTTGGCGCTGAAATTGGTAATTAAAAACGTACAAAGAGCCAGAAACATGGTGACGGCAATGTTCCCGGTTACATTGGCGCCTCCCGGGATGACCGGGACCAGTCCCAACAGGTTATTCAGCAGAATGAAAAAGAAAACCATCAGCAGGTAAGGCAAATAGCGTTCGTATTTTTTTTCTCCGATGGATGGACGGGCCACCTCGTCACGAATAAAAACGATGACCGGTTCAATGAGGCTTTGCAACCCTTTGGGGGCTTGTCCTTTCCGGCGTGTATAAGCCTTGGCTACCGACAGGAACACCCATAGCATGACCGTAAGGCTGAAAAAAATGGCAAGCACATTTTTGGTGATTGAAAAATCGAGCGGCAGTTTTTTCAATATGTCCCCTTGTCCGTCCAGTTCAACAATTTTTCCCTTGTAATCGCCTTCAGACATGAGCCTGAAGTTTTTATAATCGTTGTGCCCGTGATGAAACTTCGACGACATGAAAACATTCAGCCCGCTTTTGTTGCTGTACAGGATAACGGGAAGGGGCAGTGCTATATGATGGTCTTTCCATGTAAGGATATGCCAATAATGTGAGTCGCCCATGTGGTCGAATATAAACTCACCGGCATTAAATTTTTCTTTCGATACAGCATGTTCCGATTCATGGCTTCCTTCAGCAAAAATATTTTGTACAGAGAAAAATAACAACAGGCCAATTACAGTTCTGAATATTTTTTGCATGTTTCTTTTCATTAAAAGCGAGCATCTACAAATTTAATTTTTTTTTCCTTCTTCCCTGGGAAACAACCATTAATTGAATCCTATTTTTTGGTTGTCTGTTTCATGATGTCGTGTACTTCGACTGCCGTGTAAATCACATACAGCAAAAAGAACACAACAATAAACGCAATTGCATCTTCTTTGTTTAGGAGAATATAAACAAGCGCCAGTGCCATTAGTAAAATCATTTTCGACATGGTGACTGCCATGAAACGGGATGAGAACTTTAACATGTTCATTTTTACTATTCTATAAAGAAAATACTGAATCCCTATGCTTAACAGGTAAAAGAATAAAAGTAAAAAGGGGAAAAAAGGGTCATAAAATTTCCGGGCAACAGAACTGAAAATAGCCAATCCCAGGATAAAAAGGATAAGCGTTACGAGGGTACTCTTTTTATAAAAACTGAAAAAAACGGTGTTCATGGTTTATTTTATTTTCCGAAGGGCATAAAACAAAGCTGCAAAAACCGAAAATATGGCAAGAATAATGGTGAAAACAGGCTCCAGTTCCAGCCATTCGTCGATTTTAATTCCTAAAAATATGAGTATGCCGATAATACCCAGCATTTCGAAGCCAAGGCTCGAATAGCGTAAAAAATTGTGGATACCCGGATCAGGCTTTTTCGGCTGGTTTGTTTTCATTGCTTTTTGTATCGCCTCCCATTTGGCACGATCCGGAAAAAACGGCTCCGGGTTCAATCGCCAGTTTACCGGTACACATATCGCCGATGACTTTTGAACTGGCTTTTAACGAAAGCAATTCGCTAACTGTCAGTTTTCCTTTTATTTCTCCTGAAATTTCACTGCTGCTGCATTTTATTTCACCCTGAATAAAACCGGAATCGCCAACAACCAGACGGCCTTTGCATTGGATTGTTCCTTTCAGTTCGCCATCGATACGAATATCGCCGTCAGAAGCAATATCTCCGGTAATTTTTGTTCCTTTTGAAATCAGGTTTATAACCTTTGTGTCGATTTCGTTATGTGTTTTTGCCATGTTGAAATATTTTTTGGAACTGTCATCAAATATAGTAAAGCTATTTCTTAAACGTAAACGAACAAATACAATTTTTAGTGGACGGATGGTTAAAAAGATATTCTTCTCAGGAATTATAAAGTATGTTTCCTGAAATCAGGGAGCCATGAAAAAAAACGCTGTTTCCGGCTATTGGGTCAGATTTTGTTTGTGGGGTACCGGTTGGAGCTTCTTAATAAGCCCATTTAAGGTACACGGCGCCCCAGGTAAAACCGGCCCCAAATGCAGCCATGATGACATTGTCGCCTTTTTTTAGCTGTTTTTCGTAATCGTACAAACAGAGCGGAATAGTGGCAGCAGTCGTATTCCCATATTTTTCGATATTGATCATTACTTTTTCACGTTCAATGCCCATTCGACGGGCAACTGCTTCAATAATGCGCATGTTGGCCTGATGGGGTACCAGCCAGGCGAGTTCCTCCGGTTTGATCTGGTTTTTTTGCATGATCTCAACGGCCACGTCGGCCATGCGCGAAACGGCGTATTTGAAAACGGTTTGTCCGTCCTGATGTACAAAGTGTTCTAAGTTGTCAATGGTTTCGTGGCTGGCCGGACGTTTCGATCCGCCGGCTTTCATGTGGAGGTAATGGCGCCCTTTTCCGTCGGTATAGTTAATGTGATCGATTACTCCAAATGATTCGCCGGTTGGTTCCAACAATACTGCTGCGGCGCCATCGCCAAACAGCGGGCAGGTCGTACGGTCGGTGTAATTGGTGATCGAAGACATCATGTCGGCGCCCACCACAATCACTTTTTTGTAACGTCCGCTTTCCACGAACTGCGAGGCTGTGGTCAGTGCGAATACAAAACCGGAGCAGGCTGCATTAATGTCGAAACTCCAGGCGTTCTTCAACCCTGCTTTACGGCTGATGACATTGCCGGTAGCCGGTAAGATACGGTCGGAGGTAATCGTGGCACAAATCAGAAGGTCAATTTCTTCGGGTAAAGTATTTGTTTTTTCAAGTAGTTGTTTTACGGCGGCAGTTCCCATGTCGGAAGTAGCCTTGCCCGGCTCTTTATAAATCCGGCGTTCTTTAATTCCAATTCGCTGCATAATCCATTCATCGGAAGTTTCGACCATGGTGCTTAATTCGTCGTTGGTCAGCCTGTATTCAGGCAAAAAGGCGCCAATACCGGTAATTGCAGCATATATTTTCTTCATGTTCCTGTTTCTGTTTTAATAAGAATAATAATGTGAAACTCCACGAAAGGAGATGATTACTTTATCCATAGATATGAATATAAAAAACGGGGCGAAATATAGGAGGAAAAAACTGAACAGCAAAAAAAAACGGGCACAAAAAACACGCCTAACTCATTTTAAAACAATCAATTATATTGTTCGAAAAGTAGATGGCGAGTGAAAAAAAGATCAGAAGGCCCATTCTTCTGATCATATCAAAAAACCGAAATTAAACGGTAATGTTTTTTTCGATGGCTAATTTACCTCTGTAATAGCCACACTCGGGGCAAACGGTATGGTATTTAACGGTTGCGCCGCAATTTGAACACGATGCAAGGGTTGCCGGGATTGCTTTATCATGGGTGCGCCTTTTGTCCCTTCTTGTTTTTGAAATTTTGTGCTTAGGATGTGCCATTTCTAAAAATCGTTATTCGTTATTTAATAATTTTTTTAAACCGTCCCAACGGGGATCGGGAATGTCCTTTTCTCCGTTTTTACATACATTCAGGTTGTTTAGTTTGTCAATCATTCCCTGCTCGCAGGTACTTTCCCCGTTTTTATTGTCAGGGTGTACATGCCTGATTGGAAGGGCAAGGCTGACAAACTCGTACATCAGTTGTGCCACATTTAACTGGTAATCGTTCACGCTCACCCAGATCACTTCGTCGCCGTCGTCCATGTTTTCCTCCCCGAACTTTACAATGATCCGGTTTTCCCCGGTTACAGGCTGATCGAACCACTCTAAACAACGGTCGCACTGGATGTGGACTGTTCCGTGAATATAAAACCAAAGAACCAGTAATGCGCTTCGTTTCTCCAGGATAATTTTTACAGAAATCTGCCCGTCTTCAACCATGCTGTTTTCAAATGCTCCAAAGAAGCTTTTATCCAACTCATAAAGGAATTCGTGTTTGCCTTGCGAAAGTCCTTTAAATGCAATGTTATAAAGGGACATCTTGCTCATTGTCCTGAAAAAAGTTTTGCAAAAGTATAAAAAATCTGATAACGGGGAAAAAATATTGAAATTTTCTGCGAAATAGGTACTGGTGTTGTGCCAACATTGTTTTGTTATGTGAACGTAGTGAAGCATCTGTTGTGAATAGCGCAAAACGTGAGGCCTTCACTGTGTTCGGAGTGATAACGTACACCCGATACGGGCCTAATGAGAATTCAGGCAAGAATCACCGGTTCAGAATAATGCGGAAGGTGGTACCTTTCCCCAATTCCGAATGTTTGATGAATATTTTCCCGCGGTGATAATTTTCAATAATGCGCCTGACCAGCGACAGTCCCAGCCCCCAGCCCCGTTTTTTGGTGGTGAACCCGGGTTCAAAAATGGTTTTGAACTGGCTTTTGGGGATGCCTTTGCCCGTATCGCTTACGTCGATACAAACATGTGTTGGCTTTAAAAATAATGAAACAACAATGCTTCCCTCGTTTTCAATTGCATCAATCGCATTTTTGCAAAGGTTTTCGATCACCCAACTGAACAGGGGGGCATTGAGGCGGACAAAACAGGGCTCATCTTTTTCGCTGTTAATGTAAAATTTTATTTTCCCCGAAGTTCGGTTTTTCAGGTAATTTACTGTCGATTCAATTACTTCGTGCACATTGGTAGCGGCCAGTTCCGGCGCTGAACCGATTTTCGAGAAACGTTCGGCTATTTTCCCGAGCCGCTGGGTGTCTTTTTCAAATTCATCAATCAATTTTTGGTCAATATCCTTCAGTTTCAGCAGTTCAACCCAGGCCATCAGCGATGAAATGGGGGTTCCCAACTGGTGTGCCGTTTCTTTCGACATGCCTACCCACACCTGGTTTTGTTCGGCTTTTCGTGAGGAACTGAATGCCAGGTAGGAAACTATGATGAACAGGAAAATCACGCTCAACTGCACAAAGGGGAAGTACCGGAGGTTCCGCAGCAGGTAGGAATCGCGGTAATACAAGTAATGGGTTTCTGTTTCGGAAAGGATGATCCGGATCGGTTCGTGCCCGGCTTTCATTTTTTCCAATTCTTTATGCAGGGCGATTTCCTCTTTTTCTTTCGGATAATGGATATTCCGTGCTTCGATGATCTTGTCGGTGCTGTCGGCGACAATGATGGGAATGGTCTCGTTGCGGGTCAGGACATTGGTGAGGAACGTGATGTCGGTAAGTTCACTGTCGTCCATCGCGGCCAGTTTTTTGGTTGCTTCGGCCCAAAGTTCCACATTCTTGCGTTCTTCTGCTGCCATTTGTCCGACCAGCCAGTTGGTATACACCGACGATCCGATTCCGATCAGGATAGCCCCGATCAATAGAAATATCTTCCAACGCCGCTTTTTGTAATAAAGTTCCACGTTTCCGGGTTTTATAATTCGTTTTGATTGAGAAACGAAGCGGTCCGGGAAAAATTATCCGTTTGTCCCGGATAAGAGTTTTTTTACTGCCTGATAAATACTTTTAAAATCGTAACCGCATTCTTTCTGCAATTCTTCAATGGTCCCTTGCTCAATAAACCGGTCGGGAACGCCGGTCAGTACCACCTCGGCATGATAATTATTTTTGCTCATAAATTCCAGGACGGCGCTGCCGAAACCACCCTGTACGACCCCGTCTTCCACGGTTACTATTTTTTTGAATTTACCGAATATTTCATGCAACAATTCTTCATCGAGGGGCTTCACAAAGCGCAGGTCGTAGTGGGCGGCGCGGATCTCTTCTCGGGCCAGTTTTTTTATCGCCCGGCAGGCCTGCACCCCTACGGTCCCGATGGTCAGGATGGCAAGCTGATCGCCGTCATTCAGTTTTCGTCCCCTGCCGATCTCAATTTCTTCCATCGGGACCCGCCAGTTAACAGAGCTTCCGCACCCGCGCGGATAGCGGATTGAAAACGGGCCTCGATCTTTCAGTTGGGCGGTGTACATCAGGTTTCTGAGTTCCTTCTCGTCCATTGGCGCCGACACGATCATATTGGGGATATTTCGCATATAAGACAGGTCGAAAACCCCGTGATGGGTGGCCCCGTCGGGACCGACAAGGCCACCGCGGTCAATACAAAATACCACATTCAGGTTCTGGATAGCCACATCGTGGATCACCTGATCGTAGGCTCGTTGCATGAAGGTTGAATAAATATTGCAAAAAGGCAGCATTCCCTGTTTTGCAAGTCCTGCCGAGAATGTTACCGCATGTTGTTCTGCTATGCCGACATCAAAAACGCGGTCGGGCATTTTTTTCATCATCATATTCATGGAACAACCCGATGGCATGGCCGGCGTAATACCCACAATCCGGTCGTTTTGCGCTGCCAGTTCGACCAGCGTTTCGCCAAATACACTCTGAAACTTCGGAGGTTTGTCTATCAAACATTCACAATCGAGCAGTTCGCCGGTTTCCTTGTTAAATTTACCAGGAGCATGGAACTGTGTCTGGTTGATCTCGGCCTGGAGAAATCCTTTTCCTTTCTTCGTGATGACATGCAATAATTTGGGGCCAGGGATAGCACGCAAACTGGTCAGCACTTTCGAGAGATAGACCACATCGTGCCCGTCAACCGGACCAAAATAGCGCAAGCCCATTCCTTCAAATACATTCGATTGTTTCAGCAGCATGTTTTTCAGTGCATTTTCAATTTTTTGCACCATGCGGCGCGCACGTGGCCCCAGCCCGTTCAGCTTTCCCAGCCCGTCCCATATTTCACGTTTCAGCTTGTTATAGGTTTGCGACCGTGAGATATTTAAAAGGTAATTGTTCAGTCCGCCCACATTGGGGTCGATGGCCATGTTGTTGTCGTTCAGGATGACCAGCAGGTCCGATTGGTTCACTGCGGCATTGTTCAGCCCCTCGAAGGCCTGTCCCCCGGTCATTGAACCATCGCCGATCACGGCTACAATTTTGCGGTCGGTTTCTCCTTTCAGTTTTGAAGCAACGGCCATTCCGAGGGCAGCAGAAATAGATGTACTCGAATGCCCCACGCCAAATGTGTCGTATTCGCTTTCTGAAGATTTCGGAAATCCGCTGAGGCCTTTGTATTTCCGGTTGGTGTGAAAACGGTCTTTTCGACCCGTGATTATTTTGTGTCCATAAGCCTGGTGGCCGACGTCCCAGACCAGTAGGTCGTATGGCGTATTGTATGCGTAATGAAGTGCTACCGTGAGTTCTACGACCCCCAGGCTGGCGCCGAAATGTCCCGGATTGGTTGAAAGTTCGTCAATGATAAACTGTCGGAGACTTTCACAAACTTCGGGCAGATCGGTTACGTCAAGTTTACGTAAATCAGAAGGATATGTAATTTTTTCAAAAAGATTTTCCTTTTTTTCTTTCATCAACCACGAAAAATAAATTCAAAGATACTATTTATTGCATTCGGTCAGGTCAACAACAATTCGTAAAAATCGCCTGGCTGCTTGTATATCGCCTTTGATCTCAGAGAGCAAAACTTTATTTTTGTTGAAAAATTATTCAGGCCATGAAAAAAATGTTTTTCTTCTTTTGGATAGTTGGTATTTTATCTTCCTGTGTTTCGTCGAAGCAGTTTAACGAAGTAGCAGGGAACCTGCAAAACTGCCGGGACGAAAACCGGTTGTTGCAGGAAAAGAACCAGGAACTGATTGTAAGGGGCACTGAACTGCAGGGCAGTCTTGATAAGTTGCGGGAGGATTTTCAGGTCCTTCAGGAAAAATGGAATAAAGGGAACGAAGAAGCAGAATCATTGCGCCGGGCCGGCAACCGGCTCGGGTTGATCAATGCGGAATTGGAAGGCCAGCTTGAAACGTTGAAAAACGGCAGTTCAGAAGAGATCAGCCGATTGATGGAAAAACTGCAACACACCCAGGCCGATATTCAGGAGCGGGAGGATAAACTGCACCAGGCCGAATTTGAACTGGCTGCAAAAAACAAACGGCTGGCCGAACTTCAGGAAGCGCTTGATAAGCAGGAGGAAGCGGTAAAACAGTTAAAGGAAAACGTGATTGGAGCTTTGACCGGTTTCAATAATAACGGCCTTTCAATTAACGAACGGAACGGCAAGGTGTACGTGTCGGTGGACGAGCAGTTGTTGTTCAAAACAGCACAGTGGAAAGTGGACGAAAAAGGCAGGCAGGCGCTCCGGAACCTGGCGGAGTTGCTGGCCCGGAATCCTGATATCAATATCTTAGTGGAAGGCCACACCGACGATGTGCCGATGCGCGGTTCGGGTGAAGTGAAAGACAACTGGGATTTGAGCGTGATGCGGGCCACGGCAGTTACTAAGATTCTGCTTGAAAATAAAACGATCGACCCTCAACGTATCACCTCTGCAGGCCGGGGCGAGTTTGTGCCGCTTGTTGACGGTAAGGCGTCCGAAGACCGTCAGAAAAACCGCCGTACGGAAATTATTTTAAGTCCGCGTTTGGACGAAATTTTCCGCTTGCTGGAAGGCAACTGAATTTCTTGCCGCATATAGTGGCATGAAGTAGCGCTGTTATTCTGCCGGCATGGTTACTTCCTGTTTCCCCGGGCGCGGTTTTTTGTTTCTCAGGTAAATGGTTTCTCCGGGTTGGGGTTCTTCTCCCTGTTTCATGCGGTTACGGGCATAAAGCGGTTTCAGTTTTATTCCATACCGTTGCGCGATGAAGTGCATGGTGTCGCCTTTGTCGACTTTATGGACCAGGTGTTTACGGTCGGCTTTCCGGGGTTTATATTCAATATATAAAATCTCGCTGGCACGTGGTTGGTAACCTTTCCGGTAATCGTTGTACGAGTATAATTCCCAGTCGCTCATTCCCAGTTCTTTTGAAAGGCTTTCAAATGTATCGCCCTGCTGTACCACAACCGATTTTAACCCATTGCGTAGTTCTACAGGGCGACCTGTTTTTACAGTTAGTGCCGATGCCGGATGTTTCGGTGCTCTGTGGCGTTCCCGTTCAATGGTCGCCAGTTCCATATCGCTGTTAACCTGGTCGTAAATATAAAGCCGGCTGTCCTCAATGATCTTGATCAGGCGCTCGGCGTAGGTCGGATCGGTGGCATACCCGGCCCGTTTCAGTCCGTGGGCCCACTCCCTGTAATCGGTGGGATGCAGCGCAAAAAGCTGACTATACCGGGGACTGGTGATCAGGAAATCGGTATGATCGAGATACGATTCCTCTGCGCTGTCGTATTTTCTGAAACATTCGTCGGGAGCATCGTCAGTATGGTAAATGCGTTTGCCGCTCCAGTGGCTTTTGCATTTTATCCCGAAGTGGTTATTTGCTTCAACGGCCAGCCGGCTGTTCCCATTATTCGATTCGAGACAACCCTGTGCCAGGGTGATACTGGCCGGGATACCGCTTCGTTTCATTTCCAAAATGGCCAAATTTTTATATTTCCGGATATATTCTTCCCGGGTCATGGGCGTTTTGCTGTTTTGCGAAAACAGAATAACAGGATAAACAATAAAGTATATGAGAAGAAAAATACGGATCATTTCTGTTTCGTTTTTAGTGTTTGTTTCAACATGTGTTCTCCTGGCTTTCGGGCCAGCCCAAAAATAAGAATTATGGCGGAGCTTGTAAACATTTCATCGTTTACTTTTGAATATTGAAACGACACTTGTACATTTGATGAAAATGCTTTTTTCATGAAAACGAAGGAAATCAGGATTTATGTCCGTGAATATACTGGACTGGACGAACTGAACGGGGACGACCGGCAACTCTTGCAACTTGCCCGGCAGACGGCACAACATGCCTATGCCCCATATTCGGGTTTCCGCGTGGGCGCTGCGATTGAACTGGCTAACGGGGAACGGGTTACAGGGAACAATCAGGAGAATATGGCTTATCCATCGGGATTGTGCGCCGAACGGGTTGCTTTGTTTACCGCAGGGGCCCGGTTCCCGGATGTGGCGGTAAAAACACTGGCCGTCACGGCCATTAACAAAGAAGGGAAAACGCCTGCCATAGCTGCTCCTTGTGGCGCCTGCCGCCAGGTAATGCTGGAATCGGAAGTGCGGGCCGGACAAAACATCCGCATCATTCTCGACGGACAGCCGATAACGGTTTTGGAAGGAGTTGGTTCGTTGCTGCCGTTGAATTTTAAGCAAGAATATTTGTAGCGGTAGAATTGTTTTCCACATGAGTGCCTTATTGTATAAGATGATCCGCGAAGGCGAGCACCAGGGGCAGGATTTTAAATTCTGTATTAACGACTCGAAAAAAATTGCGCGTTCGCTGGTAGCCTTTGCCAACACCGATGGCGGACGTTTACTGATTGGCGTGAAAGATAACGGTAAGATCGCGGGCGTCCGTTCCGATGAAGAATATTACATGGTGGAGGCTGCAGCTAAAATTTATTCTAAGCCGTCAATCCACTTCAGCACCCGTCAGCATATTGCCGAAGGGAAAACCGTGCTGGAAATTTCTGTGGAAGCCAGTAGTGAAAAACCACATTTTGCAAAAGACGACAACGGCAGGTGGCTGGCCTATTTCCGTAAAAACGACGAAAACAGGCTCGCAAATAAAGTAATGATCGAAGTCTGGAAAAAGAAAGCCGGCAAACGGGGGATTCTCATCAATTATTCGGACAGTGAGAAATGCCTGCTCGACTGGCTCGAAAAAAATAAATCGGTTTCGGTTTCAAGATTTTCCCGGCTGGCCCATATTCCATTTCTGAAAGCAGAACAGGTCATCATTGATTTTATTGTACTTGATATACTGAAAATAAGATTTGAAAATGACAAAATCGTATATTCCCTGAATGAAAATTTCGATCGTGGAGAATGGGACCGGCATGCCGGATAAGCGGGAATGCCGCTTCAATCATTACAGCTGGCTGACAGGTGTTTCAATTTATCTCATGCAGTACGGCACAATCCGGCTGATATGCCGTACTATCTGAAGTTGCATAGACGAACTGCCTTATATGAAAAATTAACTTTTCATTCACAAAAAAAAAAGCACCCCATCTGTTAATCATTTTTAACTTTGGCTTGTTTCTCTTAAACCTATTATAAACCATGTAATTTTAAAAAATGAAACCCACATGACAAAAAAAAGACCCCCAAGAGAATGAAAATTGGGAGCGGTGCGAACGATACCATTTCAAAAGAGGATTTGTAATTTAGTTATGGCATAAGCCAAATAACTAAAAG
>JAVEYG010000023.1:0-81397 GCA_034003625.1 Prolixibacteraceae bacterium
GATAAAACTCATCTTCGAGACCTTTTTGAGAGAACTAAATTTCAAAATGACAAAGAACGTTTTAGGCTTAATGAGCCAAATTTGTTTAATATTAATAACGTCCCAATTTTAATGGGACACTAGTGATATTCTCAAGTAAATCATTACATCTTACAATTCCTTTATACTGAGAAGTCCACCATTCATAAACCCGGTTGTTTGTAGGGTCAATATTTCCGTTTGCTATTGACGCCATGCCGGCATCCCTCGAATTCCCGATGGGAGTAAGGCAATCCAATATAGCCATCAATTCATAGCACATATTATTGGAGCTTTCATATGTTTGCAAAGGGTCGTAGCAGGCATTCAATCCCGCAATTGCATCTTCAGGCGTGTTCCAGAATGTAGCTTCCGATATTTTATCGAGCGGTTGTTTATCCAGTAAATCCTCACATGAGGTTGCAACTATGATAATAAGCAATAAAAAAAATACTTTTTTCATAATGATCATTTTTAAATTAGAATGTAACTTGAATTCCCAGAGAAACAGTCTTCAGGTTTGGATAGACTATTTCTGTTTCCAGTTGGTTCCTTTCCGGATCCCAACCCGGGAATTTGGTAAATGTGAACAGGTTCTCTGCGTTCAGATAAAATCGTAACTGATCAATAGAAATTCCGGAAAGCATAGTTTTCGGGAAACTGTACCCGAATTGAAAGCTTTTCAGGCGTAAAAAAGAACCATCCTGCATCCAGAATGAAGAAACCTGATTATTCCAGTTATATCCGCTAACGTTGGTCAGCCTGGGCAAAGAAGCATTCGCATTATCACCTGTCCACCTGTTCATCCATTTTTCAGGAGTTTGTCCGCGGTCGCCGTTCACGCCAAAGGGGGCAGCGCCGGCGCCGCTTAAATAAGCGTCAACTTTATAAACTCCCTGGAGCAGAACATTAAGGTCGAACCCTTTATAGTCGGCAGATAGTTTGACCCCAAACATGTATTTGGGGACAGTGTTCCCGATTACCTGCCGGTCTTCGCTGTTAATAGTTCCATCCGGTGCGTCGGGTGTTCCGTCCCCGTTGGTATCTTTTGTCGCGACATCTTCATACATCAGATCACCGGGTGCAGTTTTATTGGTAATGTAATAAGCTGCGGCATTGCCTGACAGGGTCCGTGCATTTGTATTCAATTCATCAAGCTCGCCCTGCGACCTGATGATCCCGATATTCTTATATCCAAATAAAGAATACATGGGCAAACTCTCGCGAATTACAAAGGGGCCGCTGTAATAGGGAACGTCTCCCATGTATTTACTGACTTCATTGGTAACATGGGTTAAATTAAACCCGACAGAGAAGTTTCCTTGTTTTATTTTTTTATTATAAGCGGCTGAAACTTCCCAACCGTTATTTTTAACCTGCGCCAGGTTTTGATAAGGAGGCGCTTTATCGCCTAAAGTGGCCGGTATAGGCAGTTGTATCAGAATGCCATCTGTTTCCCGGTAAAAATAATCGCTGGTAAAGGTAAATCTCCCGTTCATAAAACTTACGTCAAGTCCAAGATTGGTGCTGGTATTGCTTTCCCATTCAATATCGGGGTTGGGAACGGTGGTTTGTGCGATCCCCGGTGCAACGCTGCCCCCGAAAGTATAGTTTTGATTTAAAGCATAGACCCCTTGATATGGGTAAATACCAATTTCCTGATTTCCTAATTTTCCCCACGAAGCTCTTATTTTCAGGTTGTCAATCGACCTGATTTTTTTCATGAAAGATTCTTCCGAGATTCTCCATCCGGCAGAAAACGAAGGATAGACGCCCCATTTTTTCCCTTCTCTGAACCGGGAAGACCCGTCATATCTCAGGTTAGCTTCAAAAAGGTATTTTGAGTTGAAGTCGTAATTCAGGCGTCCAAAATAAGAAATTAAAGCCCATTCAGATGCAGTGCCGCTAACCTGGGGGTTTTGCTGTCCACCGTCAAGTACCCGGATCTCGTTGTTGTGAAATTTCTGTATACTTGCCTGAAACTGGTCGTTTCGGTATGATTCAACGCTATACCCTGCCAGAATATTGAAATTGTGTCCTTCGTTCAGGGCCTTTTTGTAGTTCAGGGTGTGGTACGATGTAAGGGTGTAGTTTTCAACATTTGCGTTGGTGGCGGTCTGTGGATTTCCCAGGGTGCGGACAATCGCTTCATCGTTAAAATTCCACAGGCTGTATAAAGCAGAGAAGCTACTGCTTAGTGAATTGTAGAAGCGGAGGGCAAAATTGGAATTGAGGGTCAATCCTTCAAACAGTTCCCAGTTCAGATATACTTTCCCTAAAAAGCGTTGAATGCGTTGAGTGTCGGTATTGTTTGTCCATGCAGCCCTCGGGTTCATGATGGTTCCCGTTCCTTTGACCTGGTTGCCCCCCCATCTGCCATCTTCTGATTTGACGAAAGGAATTCCCGGAACAATACCGAATACTTCGGTTGACGCCGGACCGTTGATATTGTTCCATGAACCTGACAAATTGGTCCCCAGGGTCATATTCTTTATCAGGGTACCTTCCCAGTTAAAGCGGAGGTTGTACCGTTCCATGGTGTTCATGGGAACGATGCCTTCCTGATTGATATAGCCAAAAGACAAATTGAAATTATTATTTGTTCCGCCGCCTGTAAAGGAAAGATGATGGGAATGCAACAAGGCAGTGTTGCCGTACACTTTATCTACCCAATCCACGTTAGGGTGTTTCAGGGGATCTTCGGTTGCCCGCCAGGCGGCGATATCGCTGGTTGCATAGTAGCCTCCCAGCCCTACATTGACGTTGGCCTCGTTATTCAATTCCATATAGGTTGCAAAATCAGTAATGTATTTTTCCATGCGGGTTGCCTGCTGAATTCCGATGTACCCGTGATAGCTTGTTTTAAGTGTGCCTTTATCCCCTTTTTTAGTGGTAATAAGCAAGACTCCGTTGGCTGCCCTGCTACCATAAATAGCGGCAGTTGCGGCATCTTTCAGAACAGAAATGCTTTCTACATCATCGGGACTGATATCCGACATCGTTGACTCGATTCCATCAATGAGGATCAAAGGGTTTGCATTGCCCAGGGTGCCAATTCCCCTGATACGGATGGTTGCCCCGTCGCGTCCGGGCTGCCCGGTTCCCTGATTGATCTGGATACCGGTTGCCAACCCCGATAATGCGTTGCTCATGTTGGTGATGGGCCGGGCTTTTAATTCTTCACTCGTAACGGATGATACGGCTCCGGTAAGGTTCACCTTTTTTTGTATCCCATACCCGATAGCAACCACTTCGTCAATGCCAACCGTTTCTTCTGCCATCGTAACAGTTATCAGGCTTTTCCCCATGACAGGTATTTCCTGGGGTTTCATCCCCACAAACGAAAATACCAGCGTGGCATTTCCTGAAACATTGGCAAGCGCATAATTCCCATCGGAATCTGTAATCGTTCCCTGGGTAGTGCCTTTCACCACCACGGTGACACCCGGAAGCGGAACACCGGAAGAGTCGGTGACTTTACCTGAGACAGTGAGGGTTTGCTGGCTACCAGATTCGGTCGGATTGGTCAAAACGATGATAGAATTATCCAGAATCTTATAGTTGAAATTCGCCTTTTGGGCAAGCATATCCAGTATTTCGGTAATACTGGCATCAGTAATGTCAAAACTGACCCGTTGATCGTGATTGATGACATCCGCTTTGTACAGAAACGAATACTTGGTTTGGTTTTCAATTTCGGATAAAACCTCTTTCAAACTCTGGTTGTTTACCTTAAAGTTTAAATTCGAGTTCTGGGAATAAACCGCCCCGAGGGAGGTCATCAGGCTCAAACAAACCATCAGAATCGTTAGTTTCATTTTTTTCAACATTAAGGGCACGCCATTTTTGGACGAAAAGCTGTGCCACCATTCATTTTTTTTCATAAACTTGTATTTGTATTGGTTAGACTAAAAAGTAATCTTGATTCTTGACAGGAATGATTACTTTGCGTTTAGCTTTTTATAATGGCCAGGAGGTTCGCCCCTTCTGGCTTTTGTATTTCATAGGCATTTATTTTGTTATCGTAACGTCCTGGTCTTTATGGGTATAATTAAAGGGGGTAGTTGTTTGTAAAGCCCTCAGGGCCTGATCCAGAGAAATATTTTTAATTGTTCCGGTGTATTTCATATTTTTCAGGGATTCGTCTGCAATATGGATTTGGACGCCGTAATACCGTTCGAGGCGCCGGACAATGACATCGAAATATTCATCTTCAAAAGTCAGCTTTCCTTGTATCCATGAGATAGCCGATTCCGGACTAATCCTACCTGACACCATGATCTGTTCTACTTTTAAATGTTCGCCAAACTCGCGTTGGAGAGCTGCCCCTAATTTTGCATCCTTGCTTTTTACATAGATCGCCTTATGATCGGGCGACAGGGAAATGTCCTGCCCATTCTCTCCGGTTCTACTCAACGCCACCCGGCCTTCCACCAGGGTTGTTTCAAACAGTTTCTCATCCTCGTATGCCCGCACGTTAAAAGTTGTTCCCAGAACTTTTACCTGAATGTCGGAAGTATGCACAACGAAAGGCAAGTGAGGATTTTTGGTTACCTCGAAAAAAGCTTCCCCATCCAGCCAAACTTCCCGTTTATCCGGTTCGCTTTCTTTCGGAAGGAATAATCTGCTTCCGGCATTGACCATCACTTTTGTTCCGTCCGGCAGCACCAAATTCGATTTTTGCCCGTCGGGAACAATCACTTCGTAGCGGCTTGCAACCGCCTGGGTAACAGGAACCGGTTTTCTGTTTACATAAAAAAACACGCTGGTAATCAGAATACCAACGATCAACGCCGCTGCAATTTTCACAAAAGGATCATTCCAGGCCAATACCTTTCGTTTGGCATGAAGACGGGATGATTTTTCGGTCAGTCGCCTTTCAACAAGCTCCCAGTCTTTGTTGACATCGATGGCGGCCAGGGCCTTTAGCTCGTCAACGGCAAACCAAATTTTTTTTACCTTTTCCAGGTAGCGGCGATTTTCCGGACCGCTGGAAAGCCATTGCTCCACTTTGTCAATGACCATCTGATCCGAATCCCCTTCGATGTATTTGATAATCAATTCCAGTTTCATCTCTTCATCATTTTATTGCCTTTCTATTAGGTATGAGTAAAAAACCGGCGAACACCCTTATGTCAGAACCTGATTTTTTATCGTTTTTATCGGAAAAGAAAAAAGATGAAAGCCAAAAGGAAGTTATCCAATGCTTTTTGAAGGATTTGCAGCGCCTTGCGCATCTGCGCCTCAACCGTTTTGGGTGAAATATTTAGCCGGCCGGCTATTTCCCGGTAAGTTTGTTTCTCAAAGCGGCTTAATTTGAAGATCTTTTGACACTGAGGGGGAAGAGAGTCGATGGTTTCCAGAATAGCCTCCTGCAACTCGGCAAATTCCAAATCGTTTTGAAAATTAACAGCCAAATCGTTTTCGGGAACCTCAGCGATTTCGATGACGCCGGTTGATCTTGATTTAAATTTCCGGATGCTGTTATATCGCAATGCCGCATAAACATACGATTGGACCGATTGTACTTCTTTGATCTTGTCCCTGTTCTCCCAGAGGTAAACAAATAACTCCTGCACAACCTCGCGGGCGTCGTCGGTGTTTTTGGTAAACTGGTTAGAAAATGCACATAACCTCACATAACACGTCTTAAAGAAGATTTCGAAACTGTCTTTGTCACCTGTGCTTAGCCGGTTCCACAAATATGACTCCAGCTTACCGGTATGATATGGCGAGGCTTTTTTCAATAACTATGAGATTAAAGGTCAACACCATTTTTTATTTCAAAAGAATCCGAATTCTTTTCCCAATTGCAACAAATGTAAACAAAATAGCCTGTTTTTCATGGTTCAATATATTACGACTGAAAAATAGACGTTTGACAAGAAAACGATTGTTGTCCCCATGTTGTACCTGCACCAAATGAAAAAGGAGCTAAATTTTCATCTAACTCCCTGATTTTAAATCCCGTCGGGATACCAGGATTCGAATGTATTTTTGTTTCGAACTGTATATCAAAAGGTTACAAGACCGCTGAAAAACCAGGTCACCTTATAGTTCACATGCATTAGAACGCATTCATTATGACGAAGTTAAAGCATTTTTTCTAAAAATAAAAGGAAATTGAACCTCAATTTTAAGAGGGATATTTTGATGCAAAAATGGGCTTTTTTGAGGGTGATTTACCCATCGAAATCTTCATTATTTTGTCAAATAGAGACGATTTCCTGGGAAACTCGCGTTCACTAAAACAATCTGTTCACGCAAGCGTGAACAGGTGAAAACTTTGAACCACAGCCTGGTTGAACAATTATACCTGCGCAAGGCAAATAGTTTTTCCGAATCGGGTATCTATAAATTTCTTTCACTGGAAGATTTTCAATCTGACCTGATTGCACGGGTCAGGAAACTGGCTTCTGTGCGTACTCCAGGTCATCCCTGGGAAAGCATGAACGATGAAGAGCTTCTCCGCAGCGCCAAACTTTACCGGAAAGATTTCAAGACAGGTGAAGAGGGATACATTTTGGCTGCCGCCCTGTTATTTGGAAAGGATGAGGTCATTCAGAACATTCTTCCGGCATATAAAACCGACGCTCTGGTACGAATTGTAAATACTGACCGCTACGACGACCGCCTGGAAGTACGGACTAACCTTATTGAAAGTTATGACCTTTTGATGGATTTTATCCGCAAGCACTTATCGGACCCGTTTTATTTGGAGAATGACCAACGGATAAGTTTAAGGGATAAAATTTTCAGGGAAGTAATATCCAATACGTTGGCCCATAGAGAATTTATGAATTCTTTTCCTTCCAGGTTGGTTGTTGAAAAGGAAAAGGTAGTTGTTGAAAACTGGAACAAGCCCTATATACCTGGAATCATTAATCCTGATAATTTTTATACCCATCCAAAAAATCCAATAATCCTGGAGGTATTTAAACAGATTGGGCGTGCTGATGAACTCGGTTCCGGTGTCAGAAATGTCTTTAAATACGGTAAGCTTTACGGAAAATCTGAACCTGTTTTTGAGGAAGGTGACGTTTTTAAAACGACCATATATTTGTCTGAAATAAAGAAAACAAAATGGGGTTTTGAGAATACCGATGACGTTGCATTTGATACTGAAGTTACCCAAAGTGATACTGGAAAGACGAAGATTGATACTGACAGACGTGAAGTTGATACTGAAGACATAGTTGCCAGGCTTCGTGATGCTGTTAATGATGTTGTAAATGATTCGGTAACCGGGAAGGTGAAACAACGTCTAATAGAAGTAATAAAGATACTAATTGATAATCCAGGGTTAAAACCATACGCTCTTTCCGAAAAGTTAAAAGTATCAGAGGTAACAATTAAACGGGATGTTCGAAAAATAAAAGCTTTAGTTATCTTTAAAGGAGGACAAGCAAAGGGTGGATATTATTTAACCCCAAAAGCACTGGAAAGAATCAAACAGTAATAACAACTCAATAATCCAGAGTGAGTATCAGGGAAGCGAACAAAACCCTGCTTATCATACGCAAAAAACTTACACTACTCTATTCCAGTAGCTTTTCCCAGGGAATCTTATCAGAAAACGCGTCAGTCAACTGATCAAAACTGTCGTAAAACGCCTCCTCAGGAACATAAGATCCCTGAACCGTTTTTATGGTTTTAAACTGACCTGATTTATTTTTATACAATTCAAAAATACTGTCACCCGTCCTGAATGTTTTAATAAACACATAATTTGAAACTGTCATACCTAAACATGTTGATATACAAAATCAAACAACGAGAACCAGTGAAAGTTGCCTAAAATGACGTGAGCTTTTACAGAGAGAACTTCCTCTTATTTTATTCCGTGTACAGAATTAACCATGAAGTTTTGAGGGATAAAAAGACCTTAAAAGTGGGACTCATGATGTGATGGCGTCAATACAAAGAATATTCTCCATCTTCATACTTGCTCCTGATTGCGAAAAGCTCATCGACAAAAGGGCACACCGCGAAAACATGAACAAAGTTGGTCAGCACCCGAAGATGTTCGGGTTTGAGGTCCAGGATTTCCTTACTGAAGAATTTCATCAGGATATCTTTCATGCTTTGGGTCGCATGGAAAGTAAGTTGTTCATCCTTTTTTTGCCAGACCATATATTCCGCCCAGAAGGTTTTTGTGGCAAATTCATGGTCTTCTTCCGGTAGTTCTTTCAACGCATCCTTTAAACACATTTCAGCCTCTGCATCCGACATTGGTTTGATTGTTTCGAGGACATATTCCGGGCTGTCAAACTCCAGCCGGAAACATATCCATACCTTGTCCATGCAATCCACAACCTTTTCAGCATATTTTTCAGATAACTCGTGCAAGGTTTCATCAAGCTGTCCGCTTAACTGATACTTTTGGAAATAGTTGACTCCAACCTTGTATAATTCATCGACAATCTCCTTTTTACTGCCCCTCTTTTTTCGGTTCCATTCACGACTGAATCTCGCTACGTGATTAAAGACTTTTGCCAATTTTTCAGGATCGAAGTTCATATTGAAGGTTATTTGATCTGTGTGTGTGGAATATTCCAGCTTTTTAACTTTTCAGGGTTGAAATAAAAACTTTCCTGAAAATCCGGACTCCTGCGATAAAGTTAAGTGTTTCTATTGAAAGGATTGATAAACAAGTGCTTTTTACTGCAAGCCGCAAGTTTAAAAGCAATCACATCAAAACCAGGTCAGATGGCAAACTGAAATAAAATGTCGAGCCTTTTCCTTCCGTGGACTCAACCGATATTTTTCCGCCCAAAAGTTTGGCAATTCCCCTGGATATGCTCAACCCAAGCCCGTTCCCTTCTGTGGTTTTATTTCTTTCAAGCCGGATGAAGCGCTCAAATATGACTTCTTTTTTATCTTCAGGGATGCCGGTCCCGGTATCTTTTACATAGAAGGTAATCAGCCCCTGTGAAGAAAGATCCGGTAAAACGCCAATCTCAATAAATCCCTTTTCCGTATATTTGATCGCATTGATAATAAAATTGTCCAGCACCTGCTTCAGGCGGACTTCGTCGGTGTATATCTGCAAGCCCTCTTTCAGCTTTGAAAGGTCCAGCCTTAACTCCAGGTTACCATTGCTCCGTATTGATTTGTCCCGGGAATGATAAAGGTATACCCTGTTTAGGAAATCCAAAAGATCGACCTTGCTCTTTTTAATTTTCATTTGATTGGATTCGATCTTGGCGATATCCACAATATCATCAATGATCCGGAGCAAGTGTTCCCCCGAGTTCTGGATCAGTTCGCAGTAAGGACCCAGCATGTCCGGGCTGGTGCCGGGATCGGCCAGCAGGCTGGAAAAACCGATGATGCTGTTCATCGGTGTCCGGATCTCGTGGGACATATTGGCCAGGAAAGCCGATTTAAGCCGGTCGCTTTCCTCTGCCTTTTGTTTGGCTTCCCTTAATTCCTGATTTTGTTTTTCAATTTCCTGCTTTTGCCTGATAATTTCCTGTTCCAGTTTTTTGCTTTCGGTCAGGTCATTGAGCATGATAATCACGTTGTCATCAAAGATACTCCAAAGGGCGCGGATATACCGGATCGTACCATCTTTACAGGTGACATAGGATTCGGAAAATTCCCTGGCAGGTTCTCCTCTTTTCACTTTTTCATTTTCTTCATTCCATTCCTGTATGATTTTTTCCCGGTATTCCGGGTCAGGAAAAGCTTGGTTCCACAACAAGTGAACATTGGGGATATCATTCAGGGTATAGCCAAATGTATTGACAAAACGCTCATTTAAGTAAAGCGTGTTGCCTTTTTGATCACCGACAATTCATGGCAACGGGTGATTTATCCATTAAACCGCGGAACCGCTCTTCACTCCCGGCAAGTTTTTCCTCCGCCTTTTTTCGCTTCGTGATATCTGTCAGGATAAAAATCAAGCCTTCAATTTCATTCCCGTAAATAATCGGCGCTGCCCTGACATCGAGCCAATAATCCCCGAATTCATTTTTGCTGGCAATCTCATACTGGACTTCGCGTTTTGTTCGGAATAATTTGGCGATGTACTTTTTCACCCTTGGAACCTCATTCTGCGGGGTCAGGTCGTAAATAATCATCCCAATAACATTTCCCGCCGGAGTGTTGTCGATTGTTTTATTGATATAGGTAACCCGGAGTTCCCGGTTGGTCGAAAATATAATATTAGGGGCACTTGTGGTCAGTGCTTTAAACCGGTACTCGCTTTCCCTGATTTTAAGTTCTGCCTTTTTTCGTTCGGTAATATCCGATACCGAACAGATCATCCCGTTATAGCTGTTTTCTTTGTTCAATGGTATCAGCCATCCGGACAGGATCAGTTTCCTGCCGTCAGGCGTCACACCCTGGCTTTCGTATTGCACCGGCATCCCGGAATCTTTGGCTTTTAGATAAAACGGCAGGAACTCCCCGATCAATTCATCCGGGAAACCGGTTAAAACATGTTTGCCTGTCAGTTGCCCGGTATCAATTCCTGTTAGTTGCCCCAGAGAGGTATTCACAAAAAAGACCACATCGTTTTGATCAGTGACTGCGATCCCTTCGTTGACCGTTTTTAATATTCCTTCATAAAATGACTTTAGCTCATCGAGCTTGAGGGTCCTTTTCCTTTTCTGGGTGATATCATTAAATGTGACGGCAAAGTATCCGGGCTTGGGGCAATAGGCTTTTACTTCATAATAACGGTCAAGCTCGCGGGAATAATTATCAAATTCGGCAGGTTTTCCTGTTTTCGCCACTTCACCATAAATCTCGATCCAGGATTGTTCAAGCCCGGGCAACACTTCCCTGACACGTTTCCCGATCAGTTGCGTCGAGCCCAACCCCGTCAGTTCCTCAAACTTTTTATTGACCTCCAGAAAGATGTAGTCCAGCGGATTTCCGTCCTTATCCCAAATCATCCGGTGAAAAGCAAAGGCGGTGGTCATTTCACGGGTAAGAAGCCGGAATTCAGTATTCATGTCAAAATCAGCCGGTTCATCATATTCCTGACGTCCAGGCCACACATTCTTTCCATCCATCTCCCCTACCTTTTTCTCAGAGTATTGTTTTGGTTTTTTCGATTCCATACGAACCAGTCTTTGCGGCTTGAATATAAGTTTTTTAAATAGATATCCACAAGAGTTTAACGTCCTATTTCTTGTGTTAGCAGTTTAAACCGACTTTTCCACTTAGGTTAACCGAAACGCCGAACATCTATGGAAAACCGCGTAAATCGTTTTGGCAATTTTTTATTTGCGATTTATTACGGGAAACGTAATACTTCGCAAATGAAAATAACAATGTTTTGTCGATTACATCCAACAAAAGGGAATTAAAAATGTCAGTTGAAATCAACAAAATCTTGTTGAACGACCAAAAAAGAGAGGCATTATGCCTCCCTCATCTCAAAACTTGATTTGTTCTTCAACCTCTTTGATCTTTCCATCCAGTGTGGTTTTGATCTCCTCCATCACGGCTGAAACAACCGGGGTATTGGAGGTTTTGAACTCCTTCCCGGAAGCATCCCGGAGAAAAATTGTTGCTCCCATTCCATCGGCACCTAATGAAAAGGTCTGAAGGTTGCGGCGGGTTTCAGTCAGCTTGCGCCACTTTTCAATGAGCATGCTCAAATCTTCCACTTTCTGGATGCGTTTTTCCAGGGAAGGAACTTCAGAAACTGTTTTTTCTTCTTTTTTCACTACTTCCAAAGAAGCCTTGCTTTGCCCATTACTCTCAGTAGTGGCCTTTTTAACTGTATTACTCATAATTGTTTACCACTGCCCTGTGGCTTTTTTATGGCATCTGGCACGCCAGTTAAAATTTCGGCGGACCGGATATTGAGCTATCACGGATCAGGTCAACGGGGTGCATGTCTGTTTTTTGCCAATCTGTTTATTTACTGAATCAACCTGTTCTTTTAAAGTGAATGAGGCGAAAAGCTGAACGCATCCGAAGGACGTCCCGGCTTGCCGGGCGCCCCTTTACCGTTCCGTGAAGCGCAAATAACTTTGCGGTAATTTTAAATGGAGTGGTTTTACCTTTTAAAATACTGAAAACGAACAAAAAAGGGGCTTTATTCTGCCCCTAAAACTCAAATAACAATTGCTGGGATATTCCCGCTTTCGGTGTTTGTTTGGCAACGATTTCCTGCTTCTTTTCAGGTAGTTTCAATACCAGGTAACTTTCTGTTTCTGAAATTTCCCGGATGTAAGGAACCCCATGTTCCGGATGAAGTTCGATTCTCCAACCTGCATAAAATCGGTTCATCAGCGTATCCATCCAGCAGACTTCGCCCAAGAGGCCGTTCAGGCAAAGGTTGACCAAGCACATCATGGCACAGGTCCGGTCGATGTCTGCCCCAAAAAATAAGCAGTCCCTTTTTATTTTTGCTGTGGCCAGTAGCATCCGGCCCGAGCCGCAACAGCAATCTGCCACACGTTCACCAAAACCTGATGGATTGAGCATCCGGGCCATCAGCTCACAAACAGGTTCCGGTGTAAAGAACTGTCCGTTGTGCCCGTGACTGATGTATTCCATGTAAAAGTCACCGAAGCAATCTTTTAAACCTTCACCGTTGTTGTCCATCTTCATGACCAATGCACCAAAAGCCTCTGCCATCAAATAGGCGTCCGGCTTTTCATAGTTCCGGACGATTTCATGGTAGCGGTCTTCTTTTGCTCCCAATGATAGGGCGCAAACCACCATTTCAAGGAAGTCTTCAAAAACGGAATGCAACCCATATTTGTACCCGATTTGAAGAATATACTGGGAAAAACTTTTCAACTGTTCCATCTTTTGAATGTTTAATCGTGATTAACTGTGAATTTTTGAGATAAAAAAGGCGAAGGCTATACTGCCTCCGCCAATTTCCCGGCCTGCTTTGCATTTGTCGGCCGGTTTGGACTGACCTGATGTTCCAGAATGTAATCTACTGCCTTTTGAGCCATCGATGAAGCTGTTAAAAGCATTTTCTTGTCTTCCTTGAATTTGCCAATCCAGCTTTTGATGTAGGCGGCACTGTTATCAATCGTAGCATTATTCCGGATGCCGGTCATGTAACACAGGTAAGCTGCTCCCATTTCGGCCACGAGTTCTTCCATATCCGGGAAACCGAACTTGTGATTTAGTAACTTTTCATGCCTTCCGGTCCGGCTGATGTGCCCACACCCGTGACAAGCTTCGTGATATAATGTTAAATAGAACTGTTCATCCTCAAAAAAGGTCCGTGGATTTGGCATCCCGATATAGTCTTCAGATGGTGAATAAAAGGCGTGAGACTGATCCAGCCTGATTTCAGGACAATCAGACCAACACTCAATCAACCGTTCGGCTTGGGCAATCGGGTCAAAATCGTGATCGTAAGCTTCGGAGGACGGGATTTTACTTTCATCGATCCCACCGGTTTGTTTCAGGTTAAAAACGGTGTAATACCGGAGGAACGGAACCTGTTCGATGCTGCCGTCCTTTTCTTCCTTTTCCAGGATTTTCCAGAAAACCACAGGAAAACCTTTTTCACCTTTCAGGACATGACCGCCCAGCTCCTTGACCTGCTTAAAGGTCAGGAAAAACGAGGAACCGAACTGATCGGCCACAGTAAGCAGTAGCCAGAAGTTAAAACCCCGGTAAACTTTCCTGTAAACCATGTTTTGGGGCAAGCCGGTTTCAGCTTTCCAGGGCATCTGCCATGGGATGACACCTTTTTCAAGGCGTTCAATAATCAGGTTGGTAACCATTTCATAAATGTCAAATGAAGAATTCATGAGAAAATGCTCCTGCCCTGGAGACTTATTTTGGCATCCGTCAGTAGTCGGACTTCTCTGGCACGCCGTTAAACTTAAATTTTTGACGTACCAAATTGAGCTGTCCCGGATCAGGTCAACGGGGTGCATGTCATCCCGATGCAATCGGGATGAACGCATCCGAAGGAAACGAGCCACGAAAAGCGAGTTCCCCTTTACCGTTCCGGGAAGCGAAATAACTTTGACTAAAATTTGAGTGGAACAGAAATCACCTGAAAAAGCAGGACAAATCGAAAGATGAGCAAATATAGGCCCTTGACCGTTTCTGCCGTGCAGGTAAATTTGACGGGAATTGGGAATGACGTTTTATCAACAGTAAAAAAATATGACATAATTTATTTCCCCAAAATCCGTAGATTTTACTACTTTCGAAGAGCTAAATAAACGACCAAAAAATGCCTGATCCTAATTCCGGAAATCTGATTCAAGACCTGCTGAATAGTCAGCACAATCAAAAACTCATCATCTGGTTTTAAGAAAAGTCAATGAGTTGCTTTCATTCAAATGGCAATGATGATAGCATGGAAGATTTCTGTAATTACCTGAACAAGGCATAATTGGTTAAAAAAACGTAACAATAGCGGGACAAGAGACAGAAAATATGGCTAAAAAGAACGGAAACGGCAAGCAAAAAAGCATGGAAGAAACGCTGTGGGATTCGGCAAATAAACTACGCGGAACGGTCGAATCGTCCGAATACAAGCATGTGGTATTGGGATTGATCTTCCTGAAGTTTGTGAGCGATAAATTTGAGGAACGGAGGCAGGAACTCCTGGAGGAAGGAAAAGAGAAATACATCGACATGAAGGAGTTCTACAATATGAAGAATGTCTTCTATTTGCCGGAAGAATGTCGTTGGTCGTTTATTATCAGGAACTCGAAACAGAACGATATCGCTCTAAAAATTGACACCGCTTTACACTCTATCGAAAAAAATAATCCAACGCTAAAAGGCGCCTTGCCCGATAACTATTTCTCCCGGCTTAACATGGATGTAAGCAAACTGGCCGCACTGCTGGACACCATTAACAACATCGATACCTTGCAGGATAAGCAACAGGATGTGGTAGGGCGTGTTTATGAATATTTCCTGAGCAAATTCGCTTTGGCCGAAGGGAAAGGGAAAGGCGAATTCTATACGCCCAAAAGTATTGTCAACCTGATTGCTGAAATGATTGAACCGTACAAGGGCATTATTTACGATCCCGCATGTGGTTCAGGAGGCATGTTTGTGCAGTCGGTGAAGTTTATCGAAAGCCATCACGGGAACAAACGCGAAGTGTCGATTTACGGACAGGAATACACGGCTACAACTTATAAATTGGCTAAGATGAACCTGGCCATTCGCGGAATTTCCGCCAACCTGGGAGATGTGCCGGCCGACACCTTTGGGCGGGATCAACATCCCGATCTGAAAGCTGATTTTGTGATGGCGAATCCGCCTTTTAACCAGAAGGATTGGCGGGCAAAGGATGAGTTGACAGACGACCCGCGTTGGAATGGTTATGAGGTGCCACCGGCCAGTAACGCCAACTATGGCTGGATACTCAACATGGTTTCCAAACTTTCTGAAAATGGTGTGGCGGGTTTTATTTTGGCCAACGGCGCGTTAAGCGGTGGCGGAGAAGAATACAAAATTCGTCGCAAATTGATTGAAAACAATTTGGTTGAGGCTATTTTGATTCTCCCTCAGGATATGTTCTACACAACGAATATCAGTGTGACTATTTGGATTCTGAATAAGAACAAAAAGGAACAAACCAGGCAGGTGGGTGAAGAAACGAGATATTATAGGAATCGTGAAAAAGAAGTGTTATTTATGGATTTACGTCAACTTGGAGAACCCTTTGAGAAAAAGTATGTCCAATTTTCTGCTGAAAATGATATTCCGAAAGTTGCCAGTACTTATCATTTATGGCAACAGAAAGATAAAGGCTACCAAAACACCCCTGAATATTGTTATTCGGCAAGCTTTGAAGAAATTGAAAAGAAAGACTTCTCGCTTGTTCCTAGCAAATATATTGAGTTTGTTAACAGGGACGAAAACATTGACTTTGATGAAAAGATGAAAGCCTTGCAAACCGAATTTTCGGATTTGCTAAAAGCAGAAGAGCAATCGAAAAAGGATTTATTAAACGTTTTTAAGGAGCTGGGATATGCAATCGAATTATAAACCAATTGGTGATTACATACAGCTCGTTGATGTGCGAAATAAAGATTTGAGGATTGAAACACTTCTGGGCTTAACTATTAACAAGCAGTTTATTCCGTCAGTAGCTAATACTGTTGGAACAGACATGAGTAATTATAAGATTATCAGAAAGAATCAATTTGCTTGTAGTACCATGCAGGTAAGGCGTGATAAAAAAATGCCTGTTGCTTTACTGAAAGAACTTGATGAAGCCATTATTTCGCAAGCCTATCCCATTTTTGAAGTAAAAGATGAAAAAGAGCTTCTCCCAGAATACCTAATGATGTGGTTCTCTCGTGAAGAGTTTGACCGTGAAGCTTGTTTTCATGCCGTTGGAGGTGTTCGTGGTAGTTTAGAATGGGACGATTTCTGTAACATGAAATTCCCCTTACCCTCTCCCGAAAAACAGAGTAAAATTGTAGCCGAATACAACACCGTTAAAAACCGTATTGAGTTAAACAACCAACTTATTCAAAAACTCGAAGAAACCGCACAGGCTATTTATAAGCAGTGGTTTGTGGATTTTGAATTTCCTGATGAAAATGGAAATCCTTATAAAAGTTCGGGTGGTAAAATGGTGTATCATGAGGAATTGGATAAAGAGATTCCGGAGGGGTGGAGTTGCAAAGAATTAAAAGAATTATGCAGCAAAATTGGAAGTGGAGCTACTCCTAAAGGAGGCAAAGAAAGTTATCATGCACGAGGGGTATCTCTAATCAGAAGTACGAATGTTCACGATTATAGATTTTCTACAGATGAATTGGCTTATATCAATGACCAACAAGCTGAAGCACTAAAAAGCGTAGTTGTTGAATCGAAAGACATTCTGTTTAATATCACCGGCGTTTCAGTTGCGAGATGTACAATTGTTCCTGATTCTGTCCTTCCCGCAAGAGTTAACCAACATGTGATGATTATTCGCCCTCAAATACAAGCAAATTATTACTTGCAGTTTTTGCTTTGTCATTGGGAATCCAAATCTAAACTGCTTGGGATAAGTCAGTCCGGTTCAACGAGAGAAGCTATTACAAAATCAGACATTGAATTTTTTAGAATATCTCTGCCAACCAACGGCATTATTGAGAAATTCGAAAATATGGTTTCAAGACTGCATGGTGCAGCAGAATCAAGAAGGAAACAATCCCAAATATTAAAATCGCTCTTGAATTTATTACATTCAAAACTTGCAACCATAGAAAACTAAGCGGACGACCATATGAAAAAGCAGTCGAGTAATAATAAGTTGCATGGGATAGCACAATTTGTGTTGTTTGTAACTTCATATTCTCCATTGTTCATACTTATATGTCTAAAGCAAGTTTACGGGAATAGAGATTTTATATACTGGGGTGGCTTTGATTTAAATTCCCTTACAATTTTTATTCAAAAATTTGGCCTCTCATTTTTTCTGATTTTGCTTTCGTGCTTTGGATTCCTGGGATGTTTTTGGCTATTCAAAAACCTGGAGAAGGATTCCAAAAATGGGGAAAATGTAACGATAATCGATATAAATAATAGAAATAGTGAGTCTATCGGGTATATCGCAACTTATATTGTACCATTTCTTTTTCAAAATTTTAATGACTGGTACGAGATCGTAGCATTTCTCTTTCTGATAGCAATTATCTACCGAATCTACATCAATTCTAACCTGCTTATCGTGAATCCATTGTTGAGCTTTAGGTATTCTATCTTTGAGATGGAATATGAAACCCAATCTGGAAAAAGAAAAAGGGGCTTGGTTATTTCAAAAGAAAAGGTTTTGGATGAAAATGAAATTATAAAAATATATTCAATAGGACACAAGCTATATTATGCCTCACTTAGGAAACCATAAATCACTAAATAATGAATTTAATCGAACTTTCTGAAAAAATTGATGCAGTACAAACTGAAGATACCTGTTTGTTTTTTATCACCCGCTACTTAAAAGAGAACGTAAAGAAAAGTAGTCCAGTAATGGGCAAATTTCTATTTAAGGTCTATCAAGTCGAAATTGACGATGATATCCGAAAACATTTACATGATCTGTCAAAGGAACAACTTGGTTATGTCATAAAGAAAGATTTTGAAATTGTTGATTATGACGTTGTTTCTGATGACACAGAACATCTTTTTACCTATTCAATGAAAAATAGAGTAATGTCATTTTCTGACGTTGTGTGTAATCAATTAAGTAACGAGATGCCTAAAGTGGTTAGTATTGAAAGCATTATAGCACAAAATGAAGAGTTGTGGGCATATTGTGTTGGTTTTAATGATATTGAAAGCAAAGACTGGATTTATACATTCCGGAAAATTCAATCAGGTAAAGTTGCGATCGATGAAAATGATAATCCTAAAAGTCGATTAAAAACTATTAGGACTTATTTCAGTACAAAAAGTCAGAAATTAGAGCTTTTAAAAGGGGAAACAATTAATCTGGATAAGCAAATTGACTGTGTTTATTACGAAGAGATATTTTATATTTTGAAAAAAGGTTATTTTGAGCAGATTGTGGGATTGCAGGAAGAATATAAGGAAGAAGCAAAGAAGGTTGTAGAAGAGTTGCAGAAAATTGATGTTATTGACGGACTGGATTTCATTAAGAAGCAAATTGAGGAGAAACCTGCGATACATAAAAAGCTGGTCCGTATTTCTCGTATAGGGAATTATCGCAATGTTGATGAAAGGGTGGTAAAGAAAATGCAAGCGGTATGCAAAAAATTTGGAGATAAATTAAATGTTGTGAATGGTCGCCTGCAAATTGAAGAAGACAAAGATGTTGACGTGATACTGAAAATGCTTGCTGATTATTATAAAACCGGGGAGGTATCAGGAAAGGCTTATGGTACTTATGCCGGTAGGCAGATAAAAGAAAAAACTGCGTAAAGTTAAGGAATGCAGAATTGACAAATCATCAATTCTTACAGGGATAATGATTCATCAACACCAAATTTAGAGCAAGCCTTTGCAACAAACGAAAACGAGAGTAATGCCTGAACAACAAAACATCGAATACAAAAAAAGCTGGCACGACGACTACCTGAAGTGGGTATGTGGTTTCGCCAATGCCTTTGGCGGAGTGATCTATATTGGCAAAGATGATGCCGGCCGGGTGGTGCATTTGGCTGACTACAAGAGGCTGATGGAAACAATTCCGCAGAAGATCCGAAATGACATGGGCATTGTTTGCGATGTGAATTTGTTGGACCAGGATGGCAAAAAGTATATTGAAATCCGGGTGAATCCATACTCTGTGCCGGTTTCATTGCGTGGCCGTTATTATTACCGTTCGGGCAGTGTAAAAACCGAACTAACGGGAGTTGAGTTGAATGAATTTCTGCTTCGGAAAGCAGGTAAAACCTGGGATGATGTGGTGGAAGAAGGCGCCACTTTGGACGATATTGATGAGAAGAGTATGCAAGCCTTTATCGACGCCAGTCATGAAAAAGGCCGTATGCCGGATACTACTGGTTTAACAACTTTCCAAATACTCGACAAGCTTCGGTTAACCGACAGAGAAAAGCTAAAACGTGCAGCGATCATTCTTTTTGGCAAAGATCCCAACCGTTTTTACCCGAATGTTCAGGTGAAAATTGGCCGCTTTAGAAAAGATTCAACCGATTTGAAGTTTCAGGAAGTGATTGAGGGCAATCTGGTTCAAATGCTCGATATGGTGTTGCAGCAACTCAGTTACAAGTTTCTCACTCGTCCAGTGGAATTTGTGGGTATGCAGCGCGTGGAGCGCGACCAGTATCCTGCGGCTGCTTTGCGCGAGATGTTGCTAAATGCCATGGTGCATCGCACCTACATGGGAGCGTCTGTCCAATTGCGTGTTTTTGATAACAAACTATCCATTTGGAACGAGGGAGTGTTACCCATAGGGCTGAGTCTGGATGATTTAAGGGTTGAGCATAATTCCCGCCCGCGTAATCCGAAGATTGCTGAGGCATGTTTCCTTGCAGGCTATATTGATACATGGGGCCGTGGAACCTTAAAAATTATCAATTCCTGCAAAGAAGCCGGGTTGCCTGAACCGGAAATAAATGAAATAAACGGAGGGATTAACGTGACACTTTTCAAAATATCTGAACCTCCTGTTTTAGATCAGCTTCGGAATAACTTCGGAAAAGTTTCGGAAAGAATTCAAAAATCAAAAGACGAGAACATTCAGTATTTAAGCAGTATTTATGGGAATTTTGCCGAATATCTAAATAATGATTTGAGAATTACTTCGGAAAAGCTTCGGAAAAGCTTCGGGATAACTTCGGATAAAAACCTTACAAATCCAATTTATACATTTCAGTTGATTGTACTATTCCCGGACATAACTGCTGAACAGATCGGTTCGATTCTTGGCATCTCTTCAAGATCTGCAGAAACATACATTAAAAAATTAAGGGAAGAGAAACTAATCGAAAGAGTTGGTGGAAAGAAAGAAGGTTACTGGAAAATAATTACACCAAAGGAATAGCAATGAAATTCACCGAAGCCCAACTGGAACAAGCGTTTATTGATCTTCTTGGAAAAGAAGAAATGATTTATGCTCCCGGAGCCATTCCCCGGGAACAACAAACGGACATAGCCCATGAACCGGAAGTGACTTATCAGCTTGCAGGGAACGAAGTCCTGATTAAATCCGATTTGAAAGCTTTTCTGTTGGAGCAATATTCCAACGACGGGATCACGAAACCCGAAGTGAATTCCATCATTCACGATTTGGAGAAACTGCCGGCGTCCGATCTTTATGAAAGCAACAAAGCTTTTATGAAGTTAGTGAGCGACGGCTTCCTGCTCAAACGGGAAGACCGCAGCAAAAAAGACCTGTTCATTGAGTTCATCGATTATTCTGCATCGGATAACAACCGTTACAAAATCGTGAACCAGTTGGAGATTCAGGGTTATGAAAAGCGAATTCCCGATCTGATCGTCTATATCAATGGCTTACCGATGGTGGTGTTCGAATTTAAAAGCGCTATCCGGGAAGAAGCCACCATTTACGATGCCTATGTCCAGCTCACCGTCCGGTATAAACGGGATATCCCCGAACTGTTTAAATACAATGCCTTTTGTGTGATTTCGGATGGGGTGAACAGCAAAGCCGGATCTTTCTTTGCGCCGTATGAGTTTTTCTATGGCTGGCGCAAAATTACCGGCGATGAGACGGATGTGGATGGAATCCCTTCCATGTATTCCCTGATCCGGGGTATGTTTAACCGGCGTCGCCTGCGCGACATCATCCGTCATTTTATTTACCTGCCCGACAGTTCGAAAAAGGATGAGAAAATCGTTTGCCGTTACCCGCAGTATTACGCGGCGCGAAAACTTTTTGGGCATATCAAAGCACACCAGCGCCCGGAAGGGGATGGAAAAGGTGGAACGTATTTTGGCGCCACCGGATGCGGCAAAAGTTACACGATGCTCTTCCTGACCCGGCTGTTGATGAAAAGCATTGAATTTGAAAGTCCGACTGTTGTGCTCATTACTGACCGGACTGATCTGGATGATCAGCTTTCAGCCCAATTTACCAACGCCAAAAAATACATCGGCGACGAAACGGTGGTGAGTGTGGAAAGCCGGAAACAGTTGCGCGAATTATTGCAAGGCCGGAACAGCGGAGGCGTATTCCTGACCACCATTCACAAATTCACGGAAGATACCGAGTTGCTGACGGAGCGGACCAACATAATTTGTATCTCGGATGAAGCGCACCGGAGTCAAACCAATCTGGATCAGAGAGTGAGAATAACGGCTGAAGGAGTGACAAAAACGTACGGATTTGCCAAGTACCTGCACGATTCGCTTCCCAATGCCACCTATGTTGGTTTCACCGGAACTCCAATCGATGCAACGCTGGATGTGTTTGGCGAAATCGTCGATTCCTATACCATGACCGAATCGGTCAAAGACGAAATTACCGTTCGCATTGTTTATGAAGGACGTGCTGCCAGGGTAGTTCTGGATAACAGCAAATTGGAAGAAATTGAAAACTATTACAACCGGTGCGCGGAAGAAGGAACCAATGAATACCAGATTGAAGAGAGCAAAAAGGCTACGGCTAATATGAATGCCATTCTGGGTGACCCGGACCGCATCAGAGCGGTTGCTGAAGATTTTGTCCGGCATTACGAAAAACGAATATCCGAGGCTGCGACAGTAAAAGGAAAAGCGATGTTTGTTTGCAGCAGCCGTCCCATCGCCTGGAACTTGTACAAACAAATCATCACCCTGAAACCGGAGTGGAACGAGGTTAAAGCCTGTGAAGAAGGTGCGGAACTTTCGGAAAAGGAGAAACGGGAAATCAAACCGATGGAACGGATCAAAATGGTGATGACCCGCGGACAGGACGATGAAAAGCAATTATACGATTTGCTGGGAACCAAAGAATACCGCAAAGAACTGGACCGGCAATTCAAAAATGAAAAGTCGAACTTCAAGATTGCCATTGTCGTGGATATGTGGCTCACCGGGTTTGATATTCCTGCATTGGATACCATGTACATCGATAAACCCGTTCAGCGACACAACCTGATCCAAACTATTTCACGCGTCAACCGGAAAGTTGAGCACAAAAAGAAAGGGTTGGTCATCGATTACATCGGCATCAAACGACAGATGAACATGGCTTTGGCTCACTACAATAAAGCCGACAGTAATAATTTTGAAGACATTGAACAATCCATCATCGTTGTCAAAGATCACCTGGATTTGCTGGCCCGGATCTTCCATAAATTCAATACCGTACCTTATTTTCATGGAACACCTTTGGAACAACTGGAGACCCTGAACGTGGCAGCTGAATTTGTCCAGGTGACGCATGAACTGGAAAAACGCTTCATGTCCTTGACTAAAAGACTGAAAGCCGCCTATGATATCTGTTCGGGCAACGAAGCCTTTGGGCAAAAACAGCGCGATTTGATCCACTTTTACCTGGCTGTCCGCTCCATTGTTTTTAAACTGACCAAAGGCAATGCACCCGACACTGCTCAAATGAACGCCAAAGTCCGGGAAATGATCAAAGAAGCGTTGACAAGCGATGGGATAGAAGAGATTTTCAAACTAGGAACCGACCAGCAGAAAGAGGTGGATATTTTTGACGATAATTACCTCGCAAAAATTGAAAAGATCAAGCTGCCCAATACCAAAATAAAGCTACTGCAACAACTATTGGCCAAAGCCATCGACGATTTCAGGAAAGTGAATAAAATGAAAGGGATTGACTTCTCAAAAAAGATGAAAGCCTTGGTGGATAAATATAACGAACGCAATGAGGCTGATGTTTTGAGGAGTGAGGTTCTGGAAGAATTTACAGACGAGATCATCGACCTGTACCATGCCTTAAAAAAAGAAAAGGATTCATTCAATGAAATGGGTATCGACTTTGAAGAAAAGGCCTTTTACGACATTCTGAAAGCCCTGGCGCACAAATACGATTTTGAATACCCCGAAGATAAGCTCCTCCATCTTTCAAAGGAGGTGAAAACAGTGGTTGACGATAAAGCCAGGTACACCGATTGGGACAGACGCGATGACATCAAAGCTGAACTGAAGGCCGACCTGATTATTTTGTTGGCGGAGAACGATTACCCGCCTGTTGACCGGGATGAAGTGTATAAGGAGATTTTTGAGCAGGCAGAGAATTTTAAGAAATATCAAAATATAAATAATTTATATTAATGCTATTCTCTTTTAAAAATATAGACTTATGAACGCTGACCTGCACCTGATTATTGAAGCATTTCTTAAATGGTATGCAAACGATGTACATCATGCCAATGAAGACGCTTACCCGGCATTAGCGGACAAAGATTATTTATCGGGACTGAAAAAAAATGAATTTATTGATTTTTTCTTCCAGTTCGCCAGAGAGGGAGGAAAAATCCAGAGCGGAGGCACCCGTACAGCCGGAAAGTTCAAAGAAATGCTTGAACAACAATTTGAAGAATTCAGGAAGTTTGCACTTATGCCTTATCAAGCTAAATTCGAGATTGGGCCTTGGTTAGAGCAGATTCCTAACTTTAATTATTTTGGACCGGGTGTTGCAACCATCTACCTCAATCGGATCAATAAGTCGAACTTTGTTATCGTGAACAATAAAAGTCGGAAGGCATTAAGAGAATTGGGCTACGAAATAAAAGGTGATCTCCCAAACATTTATCATGCCATTGAAAATGCCCAGAAAGACTTGATCGCCAAGTTTCCTGACTTAAAAAACTTCTACATTGCTGATGCTTTAACACATTTTCTGGTTGGCACAAAAGAAGGTCAACAATTTTTGCCCGATCCGGTTTCAGAATTAATCTCGAAGTACAAAGAAATAAAGCGCAAAGAAGGCCATTCGCCTGAGTTCTACAAATACGAAGCGGTTGCTCACTTTCAGAAGTGGTGGGATACGGATGCTTCTGATTTTGCTTCGATGATGAAAGGAGCTTTCAAACTGCAAACGAATCTCTTGTACAATTTAACGCAGGGAACGAATAAAATAATTTCTGAAAATTATCCGGAAGAAACCAGAAAACTATTCCGGGACTTATATGACGAATCGGTTGATTTAGAACCCAGAATATCAAATTTCAGCAGAGAGGCAGACAAACTCGTTAAAAGGTATGATTCCAAATTAAATGGGTTTCAGGATGAAAGAGCCATTAGCGTTTATCTAACTTTCAGGTTTCCGGAGAAATACACCTTCTTCAAAGATTCCTATTACACAAAGGTCTGCCAGTTAATCAGTGAAAGGAAAGCAAAGCCTGGGAAAAAATATGTGCATTACCTGGAGTTAATACAGGAATTCAGAGATGATTACTTGCTAACCGATGATGAACTTTGGGAACTAACGAATGCGACACTTCCTGACACTGCCTGGAAAGACGAAAATCGCAATGTATTGGCACAAGATATATTGTATGTCACTTTAGATCAACCCCAAGGAAAAAACGAAAATAATGATCAATACCAAAACGATAAAGATATGGATGGTTCAATCAAAGAAAACAGGATTTGGATATACTCACCAGGAAGGAAAGGAATTTACTGGGAAGAGTTTCACCAAAAAGGGATCATGGCTATTGGCCCCGGAGATCTTGGAGATTTGAGAGATTATCAAGCGAAAGAAGATATTGTCAGACACTTACAAAAAATTGAGAACACGGAGAGCAGCAAAAAAAATGACTCAACAGCATTCTGGGATATTGCAAATACGATTCAAAAAGGAGATTTGATTCTGGCTAAAAAAGGTCGGAGAAAAGTTATTGGTTATGGGATAGTGACCTCCGATTATTTTTTTGAAAATGATCATGTATATCCTTATAAGCGCAAAGTTCACTGGCTTAATTCGGGTAATTGGGAATTGGATGACCAAACGGTGGTCAAAACGCTGACTGATTTAACGCCCTACACTGACTATTATAAAAGCATTCTTCAAACCATTGGAATTGATTCGAAAGGAAACAGAACAGACGAGGACGCCAACCACGAGAAATTAAAATTAAATATTCCCAAAAATCTAATCTTATACGGACCTCCCGGAACTGGTAAAACTTATAAACTGATCAAAGATTATTACAAACATTTTATCGATATAAATCAGGGAAAATCTAAAGATTTATTCACGTATGAATTGGTCAAAGATTTGGCCTGGTGGGAAGTAATCGTCTTGGTTATGTTGGACTTGGAAAAAGCAAAGGTGAATGAGCTTTCTCTACATCAATTATTAGTGGAGAAAATTAACCAGTCGAAAAACACCAAACCAAGGAATACCATTTGGTATTGGCTTCAATACTACACCAAAGTCGACTGCCCAAATGTGAATACGACTAAAAGAAGTGAAATTCAGTTATTCTGGAAGGATGAAAATTCAACATGGACTATTGACAAAGAAAAGGCAGAAGAAATACTTCCGGATTTAGTTGAAAAATGGAAAGACTGGAAAAATTATGCTCCTGCAAAACAAACAACAAAACGTTACGAGATGGTTACCTTTCACCAATCGTTCAGCTACGAGGAATTTGTGGAAGGAATAAGACCAGATCTGGATGAAGAAGACGGCATTAAATACAGGCTTGAACCAGGTATCTTTTACCGGATGTGCGAAAGAGCGTCAAAAGATCCGAATAAACCTTATGCGATTTTTATTGATGAGATCAACCGAGGGAATATCTCCAAAATATTCGGAGAACTAATCACATTGATTGAACCCGACAAAAGAGGAACCATTGAGGTGCTGCTACCTTACTCAAAAACCACTTTTTCGGTTCCGCCAAATTTATGGATCATTGGTACCATGAATACAGCAGACCGAAGTATTGCTTTATTAGATACAGCTTTACGTCGCCGGTTTGCCTTTAAGGAGCTGATGCCTGATCCATCTCTTTTAAAAGACAGTCCCGAAGGCATTGACCTGCAGCGCCTGCTTTCTGTGATCAACGAACGAATTGAATTTTTACTTGACCGTGATCATACAATCGGCCATTCCTTTTTAATAAATTGTAAAAGTAAAATCGATATATGTGATGTGTTCCGAAACAAGATCATTCCTCTTTTACAAGAATATTTTTACAATGATTGGAGCAAAATTCAGCTTGTCCTGGGAGACAATATTCAGTGGGGAAAGAATGATGAACACCTGCTGATTCGTATCCGGAAGACGTACAAACAGGAGGATGAAGAAAAGCTATTTGGATACGATTTGGATGACTATGAAGACGAAACGGTCTACGAAATAAATCCGCACCTAACAGATGAAATGTACGACCTTATTCCGCCCGAAAGTTTTATTTACGTTTATGAAAAACCCTCCAAATCACTTTAAACGTGAGTTCGGTAAAACATATCTGTGAGTACGGCACCATCTGGAATGCAAAAGATTTTCATCCGGAATCGCCCAACGATTCCGCAAATTGTATCTATCTGGATAACAGATCATTTGACGATCTGAGAAACTTTGTTGCTGAAAACAATGATCCGGGAACAGAAATAGAACAAGCGTTTACGTACCACCGCAAAAAAGGGAAAGATTTTATTCGTGTCAAAAACTATGTCGGTGTGATAGAAACGCGAGGAGGCACAACCGTCGAAATTTTGCCAAAAATCTACACAGACTATAATCAGATAAAAGAAAGCCGGAAAACGTTGTTGTCCATGCTCAGGACTCTAAAGAATTCTCCTTTTAAGACCATTGATAAAGCTCATTTGAATTCTACACGAATACCCATTCTTGAGATATTCATTTCTGTTTTCATTAAAGAAATCGAACTCTTACTGCAAAAGGGAATAAAGCACTTCTATACTCAGTGCGATGAGAATCAGAAATATCTGAAAGGGAGATTGCTTTTCAACCAACAAGTCAAATTAAATTCTACCCGGGCTGACCGTTTCTTTATATCGTATGATGACTTTAAGGCAAATATCCCTCAAAACCGGATTTTGAAAAGTGCTCTTTATTATCTGAGAAACAAAAGCAAATCCACTAAAAACCTGAGCCAGATCAATCATCTACTGAATCTCTTCGAAGGAGTAAATTTTTCTGAGAGCATCAAATCCGATCTTCAGAAGTTAGATGGGCACAGTCGACTGTTTAACTATTACAACAATGCCCTGACCTGGGCAAGACTATTTTTAGAAGGAAAATCATTTACCAGCTATAAAGGAAAGCATTTGAACACCGCCATTCTCTTCCCAATGGAGGTTCTTTTTGAATCGTATGTTGCTGCCAAGGTGAGAAATCAATATCCTGATCACGACATTTTAACACAAGATAGAAAACATCACCTTCTAACAGATTTAGCCTTAAAAGAAAAGAAGTTCCGGATTAAACCGGACTTGGTCATTAAAACTGATGAGGTATTGATCGTTGCTGATACGAAATGGAAAATGATTGATCAAAGCAAGTCAAGGAAAAATTACCTGATCAACCAGTCCGATATGTATCAGTTATACGCCTATGGAAAGAAATACAACTCCA
Source organism: Prolixibacteraceae bacterium (assembly GCA_034003625.1). GTDB lineage: Bacteria > Bacteroidota > Bacteroidia > Bacteroidales > Prolixibacteraceae > GWE2-42-39. The sequence goes on from JAVEYG010000023.1 coordinate 27,935, forward strand.
ATCACCTGATCCTCATATATCCAGAATGTGAAACGTTCACCGAACAACTCCAATTTCAATATGATGGTCAAATTCTCTTAGAGTGCGTGCCGTGGAGCTTTAGAACTGAAACCAATAATTTAATTTAAGGCTAAACTCTAGTCATAAATGTCTTCCTTTTTTCCGTTTTTTCGGGTGCGCCTTCATTCTATATTTTTTACCTTGCCCCAAAGTTCCATCGTTCATCTGATCTTGAATCTGCCAAATCAATTCTTTGACGATCAATGACTTTAAGGTGCTTATGGCAATCCCATTTTTATTCCGATTCGTAATGGTTTGCGAAGAACTTTTTTTATTTTGATCGTGAGCCAACGATTCCTGTTTTGAAAGATAGAATTTTGGCCTTTCAGCAAAATCACTCATCCTCACCGGATGCCGAATCGGATTCCCTTGCTCATCGGTCACGAAAACCAAATGTCCCCGTCCAGCCTTTCTGACTTCCACGTTGAACAGCTCCAAAGCCATATTATACATTTCTTGGGATGCAATAAACTCCATCCGGTTAAGCTGCCCAAATAAACTTTCCAGGTTTTGCGTCAGGTTTCCGCTGGAGGCGGTAAATTTCAGGTTCATGAGTTCTTTCGGGATTTCCTGTTTTAGCTGGTATTTTTGTTCCAGGTCTTTGACAAACTTTTGCATTTTATCTTTCTCATATCCGTCCCGAATCTTTTTACCCGTAGCTTTATCAATCCGGGTGGAAACAACATGAAAATGAATTCTTTCCAAATCCTGGTGTTTGTAAACAAAGTAAGGCTGGTTGCCATAACCCATGTGCCCCATCATCCGGTCAATCTCCTGGCGGATGGTTTTATCATCCAGTTTCAGAATATCCGAACTGGAAGGATTCACCGAGACGTGCAGACATTTCTTTTTTACCCGTTGGTTTTCTTTTTCAATGTCGTTCAGAATTTTCCAGCGGTGCCATTGACCATATAAAAACGGATTGACCGATAAAGTATTGGCACTGTGAAAATAGGTGGCTGCACCTTCCTTTACTTTTGTTTCGTTGTAAAGAAAAGCATTCCGGGTATCGTTGGACTGGTGGATTACAATGATCATATCAATGAATTCTATTTTTGTGAAGGGCTATCTTCAATCTGGTCCATGTACTGTTGCAGGACCGAAAAGCAGCCCCGAAGTTCCCCGAGGATCTGCTTGAACACCTGCCGGTCTCCGTCGGAGAATTGGTAGATGGAATTCGAGTTGATTCGTTTGGAAACCTGGTTCAGGTTAACCCCGACCTTGTTTAGCTCGTAATCCAGTTTGCGCACTAACAGTACAAATTCTTTGGAAGCTATCACCTTTTTGATTTCCCTTTTCTTGACCAGTTTGGCTCTGCAGAAATCACTCAACGTCAGGTAGCCTTCGTCTTTGCAACGCTTTAGTAACAGCCGTTTTTCCAGAGCAGTCAACCGGACCCGAACGCCCTGCCCCAACTTTTCGTGATCCGGTGTTTTTGGTCGCATGGTTTCTACTGTTTAATGTTGTTGAACTGAAAATTTTACTGTGGAAAAGAGGGGGAATCTTCCTTTTCGGAAGGGAAAGCCCAGCCGGGAGGCACAAGGTTTTTGTGGAACAAAGACACATCTTGCATTCCCCTCTTTGTGTTAAGTTTTACCTCTTTGATTTAACTGCTTTAGGTGTAAAAAGAAAGGGAAATCCTTTTACTTATTTCCCAATCTGTTTTGGAAGCGAGACTTAAAAAATTCAACTGATTTTCTGTTTAGAACCTTTACTTTTTTCCTGTTTCTGATCCTCTGATTTTTGCATCTTCTCCTGTTTGAAATCAGAAAAACTGATGTTCCTTCCGGCGGCATTAACCTGGAGAGAGGCTGAGAACTTTTTATCGTTTTTACCCGTCATCCCATCTACGGTCACTTTTTGCCCTGCTGCCAGCTTTTCCTTTTGCTCAGATGTCAAAGTAACCCCCTTGATCTTTTCCGGGATTTGGATGTGCTTTGTCCGAAGTGGGATCAGTTCGTTGGTTTTGGGATCGATACTCAGATAGTAGCTGTCTTTTTTACCGTCCCTTCCGGTCAGTTCCACCGTTTTCCCCAGGTTCTTGTCATTTAATAATGCCCCTTTTTCTTCCTTGGTAAACTTGTGCCCCAGGTATTCATCCGGGACAAACAGGCGCTGGATCGGATGGACTTTCACATCCACCTTGCCATCCTCTCCCTGGTGCAGGCGAAGTTTGGCCGGGATCCTGTAATCTTCCCCATTAATATTTGCATTAATGGTGTAGAGCTTGTCGGAACGGAAACCGTTCAAAAAATCGGTCAGTTCCCGTTGTTCCATGTTTTTGACAAAATCCCTGTTTACGCCCGCTTTTTCCAGCTTGTCAAAAGGGATATCTTCTACTTTCATACGTGTGTTTTGTTGTTGTTCCATGATTTTAAATTTTAAAAGATTAATCAACTTCGAAAACGTGTTTTGCCCTGCGGTTCTGTTCAACCAGATCGCGAAGGGTTTTGTAAATATCCTGTGGGTTGGGAATTGCTTCCATTTTAAAAACCGGGGTGGTTTTATCCGAGGTATAGATGGTCAGGTTGCCAAGGCCAAAAATCCGGTAGATAAATGGTCTGTCAATTCGGTAATCTTTCGCGCGATATAATTCTAAGAATTCATGTTTTCTGTATAGTATTCCTGAATAGTAAAAAAGTTCTTCCGGGCTGATCTCATAGCGGATACAGGATATCTTCAGGATTTGATACCCCAGATACAAAGCGTACAAAAGGGTCAGATAAACCGGCAGGTTCGCGATATAGGTTTCAAACTGATCAGGGATAAAACCTGACGGCAGGTACCGTTGGATCAAATCATCCAACAGGAAAAGGCCGGGAATTAGAAGAATACCCAATAAGAATACTGGCAGGTTAACCAGTTGGGATGGCTTAAATTTGATGACTGTTTCTTTGCTATTATTCATGTTATTGTTATTCATGGCTTTTGTGTTTGGGATTGTCCGGGTTGATTTGCCTGACCTGCCTGGTTGGATGGATTGGCCTCGTCAGGCTTCGCTGGTTGCGACATTTCAGCTTTAGCTTTTGGAGTTTGCCTTGCTTTTTCCTGTTCTTTCTCCTTGTCAATGACCTTTTGATTGGCAATCCTTCGGATATCATTCTGGATTTGGAGCCGGTTTCGTTCCAGTACTTCATTGATGTCATCAAACTCATAGAAATCAGGAATCGGCTGATAGGTTTTTTCTTCCTTGTCAATCTTTTCCGTATCGACATAAACCAGGCAGTTAAAATTCTTCTGAAGGATCAACTCTCCGTAGTTATCGGTCACCTGCCCGACCATATAGCCTTGCGGCAAAGTGGCAATCTTTCCTTCCGGTACCAGGTAGTCCATCTGGGTAGAAATGGTGGTGCTTTGGACGTTCCGGTTAATGTTGATGGATTGGCGTTCCTGCAATATCTTTCCCATCCGGCTTTGCATAAACTTGGCGGTTTCCCCGGCAGCCTGCCCGGAAAAGATGTTCCCGATGTTGGTTAAGATGGCGTTGGCCTGCTCTTTCCCATAATCCCGGATGAGTTGGTCAATGGTCTGCATTCCCAGCAAAGTGGAAATCCGGTTGGCACGGGCTGTGGCAATCAATGTATCCAATCCCCGGAAATAAATCGTTGGCAGCTCATCAAAGATCAGCGATGCCGGGTGCTGCCCTTTCCGGTTAATGATCTTCAGCATCCGGGTGATATAAAGGGAAAGCACCGCCCCGTACATTTCAATGCGAAGCGGGTTATTGGCAAGGCAAACGACTTTAGGTGATTTGGGATTATTAATGTCCAGGGAAAAATCATTACCTGAACAGATCCAGTAGATCTCCCGGCTGATAATCTTGGAAATGGCGATTTTCAGGCTTCCCAATTGTCCTTCCAGTTGCTCGTTTGCCTTTCGCTGGTAAGCACTCACAAATGGGTTGATGATCCCCACAACATCCCTTTCCTGGCCAAGCACTTCAAACAGGTCGTCATAGTCCAGTTGCAGCAGTTCAATGGCATGGGGAAGCGTGCAGAATATCCCACCCCTGTACCTTTTTAAAAACCAGATCACCGCTGCAAAAAAGGAAACAGCACTTTCCGAGAAAAACTCCCCTTGTTTTTTGATCCATTCCCGGTTCAGGTTGTAAAGGATTGTCCGGCTGGATTCAAAAGCGTCGATGGGGCTTTCCATCAGTTCCGGTGCCAGCGGGTTACACCGGAAGGATTTTCGGATATCATCAAAGTTGATCACATAAAACCGGCTGGTATCCGGCAGGTTGCCTTTCATCTTTGCCTTTAGGAAATAGTTATAAGCCACCAGCGATAAATCAGGATATTTAAAATCATAGACGCACAACGAAAAACCTTTCCTCAGATGCTGTCTAATAAATGGCAGTACCACCGAATAGGATTTCCCGGAGCCAGGGGTTCCGATCACCATCGTTCCCCGGAATGGGTTTACGATATTGATCCAGCCTTCGTGCTCTTTCCCTTTTTGTGTGTAACGGGTAGGCAGGTTGATGGAATATTCGTTGGTTTTCAGGACTTCCTCCTGCGGAAAGTTTTCGTTTTCCTGGTTAAACCTATCTTTCATCAAATTGACGGTGATCAGTTTGGAGATATTGTCAAAACCGATATTCAGGATGACAAAACCAACAAAGGAGGCGACCAGGTAACCGGGATCGTAGCGATCCACAAGTAGCAGGCTCCCCCAGAAAAGGACCATCCCGACGATTGTTTGTGTTACAATGTTGGAAACCTTTAGTTCCCGGTCTTTGTGGGCTTTGGTACCGACGCAGGTGATCACCAAAAAAAACATGCAAACCAGCTTGGACAGGTAAAGATCGGTAAGGAAATTCAGCCGGTAGAGTTTGGTAATGATAGGGCCCAGCTCCAGGATAAAAATACCCCACCCGGCAAAATACTCAAGCCGGCTTAAATACATCGACAAAAACAGCAGAAGATAGCTGAAAAAGCGGAAACCTTCATGCAGGCGGACAAGTTCTCTGGGTTCGTTAATCACCTTTGGAAGATTAGAGGGTTCGAATGTCAGAATATTAGAATATCAGAGTTTACGGGCTTTCAGGATGTCCTTGTTCTTAATCTCCAGGCTAAGTTTGCGCCCGGTATTACCCAGGGCTTTTTCAAGCATCTCGATTTGAAGGACCCGATGATCAGGAATCGTCAGTTTTGGAAGGACAAAAACTTCCCGGATCGTTGTTTTAGCCGGGATAACTTTTACATCATACCGCTGGTAAGAAGGAAAGATTTGGTATTCTTGTACATTGGTTGCCTTATGCTGTTTTTTATCATCAATCCACCAGTGAAAACCTTCCACATCATAAGTCAGGTTGTTTTTGTTTGTCATTTCCACCTCAAAAAACAGGGCGTCGCTTTTCAAATAGATATTCTTCAACCGGAGTTTGATACCATCCTTTTCGGCCTTTCTTCGTTTGACATGGCTCTTCTTTTTGGAAAGAACCTGATCACTTAATTCCTTCAGCACGTAATCGGGCATCATCCCACCGGAGTAGCTTCCGGCTTTTTCGGAAGCAAAAGACCTGAGATCATATGTGATTTCATCGGTGTCGGCATATTCCAGGATCAGCGAATAGATCCTCCCGGCACAAACAACAGTTAGCGAAGACTGCTTTTCAAAAGCTCCGGTGGCTTTAATCCGGATAAGGTTAGGAAGTTCCGGGACTGTTTCTGCCAGGATCAGCGCAGGATCACCTACCTGCAGGTAGGAAACCTTGTCCGGGCAGACCAGGTGGGTGGCTTTGTTTTCACAGACCGGCAAATCAATTTGAGCAAACGCGGAGAAATAGAAAATCAGGATAGGAATAATAATGACAAAAGTTTTCATGGCATTTATTTTTGATTGATTAAATAGACAAGGGTGTTTTTCTTAACGGTCACTTTTTTCAGACGGACCATCTTAAAAAGGGATTGGGCCGTCCGGTCGGCAGCCCGGACACCGGCATAGGTCAGCGGATCGGTTGTGACACCAAAAATGGAGGAGGTATTGGTTGAACTTCCGACCTCTTTCGCTACTTTCCGGGCGGCATTATCGGGAACATACAGGCCCTCCAATCCATCCAGGTCATGGATGGAAAGATCAACCGGCAGAAAGCTATCCTGCGCAGGAATTTGTGTCACATGAACATGCAGCCGCTCGTTTTTAATCTGGCAGATCCCGTAAATAAAGGTGTTTTTATAGATGGTCTTTCCATTCACCCGGCACTCTTCCAGCAGGCGTATTTTGATCCGGTTGCCGTCCAGAACGGTGGTGGTTTCATAGACTTCGGCCTTGATGAGTGAGCCTTGCGATATTTTCTGATTGAAGCCTTTCTCAACATTCTTTTCCAGGTTAAAGCTGGTTGACTTTCGGACTTCCAGTTCCTTTAATTTCCGGTTGGCCTCTTTTAGATGAAACTGAAGGGAATCATTCTGACGGTTTAAGATGATATTCTCATCAAAAACTTGGTTCAACTGTTCAATCCCGGTCTTCCGTAAAACCGGTTGGGACGCACTGGATTTTGATGTGGTGACCGGCTTTATATTTGAAGCTTTTTGATCCTTTTCATCTTCCGGATTATTTCCTTCCAGTTCTTTTCGAACCTGCTCTTCTTTTTGTTTGATGTGGGTTAACAGGTTATTGGACACAGCGGCATTTACTCCGGGCATTTGGGAATCATTTGATGCTTTCGCAGAATCTCCGGGAGTTGTTATTCTCACATCCATTTGTCCCAGCGAATCATCCCCCATAACGTTGTAATCATGAGTACTGACCACTTGGCTTTTATTTTGCTGATAGGCTTCCATCTTGTCGAAGATCTCGATGGATTTATCCGCCTCCGGAAGCTCGTAATTGGCGCCGGTCGATTTTCCGGGTTTCAGGCTTTCTTCCCCGGTCTGCTTCCCCGCATTTTTTCCACCTCCCAGGATGTAAAAGATCAGCACCACAAAGGGAAGCAGGGCCAGTGGCAGGATCAAAAGCGCCTTATTCTTTTTCAGGAACGTGTAGGTTGTTTTCATGAATGTTTTGCTTTAAAAGGTTCTCAAAGGAATCCGCTGGCATTTCAAAGGGAGAGGTAGCAGGGGACTGATAAGCCGGTTGCTCCATGCCTGTTGGTAGGGCGTCTAACTTTTCGTGGCTGAACTTTCCGGCGGGAAAAAGGATAAATGAGAGGGCAAAAGCTAAAAACAGGATGCCCAGGAAAAACAGCCACTTGGTTTTTCGCTTTAACGGGCTCAGGCTTTCATCCTGTTCATCTATCCGGTTAACCCACCGGGTAAAGCGGCTTACATCTTTAAATTGTGGTGATTTAATTTTATTGGTATTTGTATTTTTCATGGCTTCAGGAAAAAGAATTAAAATGATTTTCGTTTGATGGTTTCCAGGTCGGTATTGTCTATAATTCGCCAGCCCTCAATCAGAAACCCGTGCGGGTTATAGTCGGTGCGGGAAATGTTGCGAAGTTGCCCCGTGGTTTGCAGAATGCGGATCGTAATATTCGAAGTACGGACAATCTTTTGCTTCCCAAAGTAACTGAACCGGTAAGGATAGCTGGAAAAATCCAGCTTAATGGAATCGGTCTGGACGGTCATGCTGATATCCGAGGCGATCACCTGGTTATAGACACTGTTTTCCTTGAACGACTGGTATTGTTCCATGGCCGAGCGGTCGGCCAGGTAAAGGGCTTCCCGGACATTGTTTTCGATGTATTGCTTGTCCGGTTCCAGGGTGAAAAACAGTTGATGAAAGCGTTTCACGTGGTCACGGGCTTCTGCATCCCGGTTTTCAGTTATATCTTCCCGAAGGGCAACCAGCAAAGATTTGCCATTGTCCAACACATAGATCTTTTGCCGGGACTGATCGGCCAGCTTCAGCGACAGGGTAAAGATGTAACCGCTCAGCCCGCTCAACCCAATATTGACAGCTAATAGCACATAAACGGTAAAGCGGAACTTACGCTGAATATCAAAGATTTTTCTCATTGGTGATTGATATTTTTTATTTCTTGGATATTGATCATTGAGCATTCGTCATTGGATATTTGTCTATCTCATCGCACCCTTTGTAGCGGCCATCACGGCAGCTGTGCGAATCAATCTTCCACCTCCGGAACCGGTCCCGGATGCCTGCACAATCCAGGAAGCTATTTTGGGTACCATTGCCATCCCGATAATCCCGCAGACCGGTACCACCAGGTTGGATACAAAAAACAGGGAGGGCTGGTAAAACAGCATCGAATGGATCAGGGCAATCTCCCGGTCCAGCACATAGATCAGCACTTCCTGAACCAGGGATAGGATAATCAGTGCGATGGGCAAATACAGGTTCACGTTGATAAACCGGGCGATCCATCCCAGGTAATTGTCCTGAAACCCGTCAAAGATTGACAGGGCAAAGACCAGCGGGCCGAAAACCACCAAAAGCACACAAAACACCGTTCGGAGAAACGCGATCAAATAAACCAGTACTTCGAACAGGGATTCCAGCAGTTGCCTTACCGCATCCATGATATAAAAATTGATCTGGTGTTGCAAAGCCCTGCCGGATATGATGTTGTAGGTGGTCAACAAAAGGTTGATCCCTTTGTCCCATAGGGCTGCTTCTTTTTCCTCGTTTTCATAGAAAAGGGGCATATCAACAGCCAAAATGGCATCCTGCTTTTCTTCCAGCTTTTCCACCACCAGGTGCTTTTTGCTGGCATAGATTGATTCCGAAAGGTGGGTCAGTCCTTTGGTGGGTACCATCAACAAATTGATGAACGGTCCCCAGAAGGTGATTACCAGCACCAGGGCGAACGGACGAAGCAGTGGGAGCAGGAAAACCGGGTTATCGGCAATCAACTGCTCATATATTCGCTTGGAGATGTAAAAGAAAGCGGCAATGCCCCCGATTGCCCGTGCCATATCCACCAGCATCCCGGCATTATCAATTCCGGTTTGCACCATCGCATCGGTAAAAGCGAAAAATCCGTCGGTTGTAATTACTTGTAAAAGCATTTGCACTTGGATTTAACGGGTTAAAAAGGCATAGTTATTGAAAGTGTTCTCCCCCAGAATATTCAGGTGAAGCAGTTTACGATACGTATAGTCTGTTTCACCGGTCAGGTGGTTTAGATCCTTTTGGATATCGGCAAAGGAATTCAACTTTGTTCCATGATCGCTTTCCAAAAGATTTACCATCAAAAAACGCATCAAAAGATTGTCGGCTTCATCCTGTAGGATATTCTTAACTCCATTTGAGTTTCTTAATTGATCAAAACTACCGATCTTTTGGTATAAAGAAATAAACTGGTCCGCCAGGTGGTAGATATCCGGCAGCTCATCTTTTCGGGCATCAAAGATTTTTTGGCTGATCACTTTTCGAATCTCTGTCTTGTCCCTGATCTGTTCAGTTTCATCATGCCGCCCTTTCATTTGGGAACGTTCCAAGAGTTTGGCAGCAATCCTCAATAGGCCGGTCTTGGTTCGTCCGGCATACTCCGTCCCGTCCGAAACGGGCAATGCCCCGATCTCGATATAATAATGGGTCGGCCAGGTGCGGACAAAAACATGCGGCGTTGGGATCAGCCATCCTTTGAAAGCGATAAAACTTAAAGGATAACTGCCGTTCATTTCCGGGTAATCCCCGTGCCAGGGTTTGACATCCAAAAGCTGGGCGTTGGCCCCTTTCAAGGCGATAGTGGTGATAACCGCTGTGCTTATCGATACTCCCACGAGCAAAATAGGTAGTTTCATTTTCTGAGTATTAATTGTTCTCTAAACTTCTTAATGATAAAGACTGTAATAAAGGGCAAAGCTTTCCAGGCTTCCGTCCTGCTGGCTTTTCAGATAGGAAGCATAAAGCAACTTGTTGTAGAGGTAGCAGATCGTCCCGTAATGTCGGCGGACATCTTCATAGATTTCGTTGATCGTGTCGTACCGCTGCTTGTCATCCATTAAAAAGAGGTTGTCCTTCAGGATGGTGTTCAGCACCGTATTTACCAGTTGGCGACTGTCATCCAGGATCAGGTCAAACGACTGGACAATCACCGCTGCCTGCTGGGTGGTGAAGTTCTCATCCTGCACCAGCTTTGGAACTTTCTGAGTATAGATCTCCATGATCTTTGAAAGCAGTTCACGGGTTTGCTGGACGCGTTTGTAATCCTTAATCAGGTTACTTACTTTTTCCAAACTTTCCAGCATCTTCTGGTCGATGCCCAAAAGTTCTCCGGTCAACCCTTTGATGTCCCCGTTCAAAGCTTTGATCAGCACGTTGTACCAATCGATCTTTTTTAGAATATCCTTTTCTTCTGCCCACAGGGCCTCTCGCTGGATACCCGCCCCGACATCGGTCACCGGGGTTTGACAAAACGCCGGTTTTTGAAAGATCGTTAAAAGGGAAATGGTTGCCAGTAGGAACAGTACCTGTTTCTTGTTTTTCGTTTTCATTGCTTTTCTTTTTTTGATTGTTTGAATAATTGTTTACATGGATTTGAGGGTGTTTAGAAAGCTCTCGCCCTCTTTTATCTTATTCAGGATCAGTTCCTTTTCTTTTTGCTCCGAGGTGTAGCAGAAGTATTCCGCCCGGCTCGTCTCAAGGGCAAAGACCCTGGAATAGCTCCCCAGGCTGATAAAGACTTCTTTGAGCTTGCGGTCTGATGGCAGGTTTTTGTTGATCGACAGGATCTGCTCTTTTTGAAACTCCGACAGGCCAAGGGTCAGGCTGATCTGCTCAAACTTGTTTTTGAATTTGCCCATGTCCAGCAGTATCCTCGTATCTGCATTATTGATAATGGCATCGCGGATCACCGGTGAGGAAATCACGTCGTCCACTTCCTGGGTAACCACCATCGCCTCGCCAAAAAACTTGCGGATCGTCTTGAAAAAATACTTTAGGTAGGCGGCCATCTGTGGCGTCGCAATAGCCTTCCAGGCCTCTTCCACACACAGGAGCTTGCGCATCCCCTTCAGCCTGCGCATCTTTTGCAGGAAAATATCCATAATGATCAGGGTGGCGACCGGGAAGATTATTCTGTGCTCCTTTATTTGATCGAGTTCGAATACAATAAACGGGCAGCGGAAAAACTCATCGGTATCCATCTGCCGGTTTAGTAAATAGTCGTATTCCCCGCCCCGATGGTATTTTGAGAGGATAAAAAAGAACTCAGGGCAGTTAAAATCCAGCGATTGCTCTTTGACCAGAGCCGGAATAAACTCCCTGCAAAACTCATAATAGCCGTTAAAGGAGCGCTCCGGTCCCTCTGTTTTGAAAAACTCCGACAAAGAATGGGCAATCACATCCTTTTCCATCTCTGAAAGGTTTTCCTTATAGATCGTGTAGATTACCGAAAGGATCGTTTGTCTTTTTTCCACGTCCGGCTCACCGGTCAGGACAAAGGGATTAAAGGAGACCGGGTTTTCTTCGGTGAACTCCACCATCATCGCTCCGCCCTGATCTTTCAGACGCTCGTTAAGGTATTCTGTCAGCAGCTCATAACTTCGTCCAACATCCAACAGTACGATATGGCAATTTTCACTCTCGGCGTATTGCCGTAAAAGATGGTTGGTGAAAAATGATTTTCCAGAGCCCGATCCGCCGACCACCAATTTGTTGCGGTTATGGATCAGGTGCTTTGCCATCGGCTCATCCGAGATATCAATCTTAACAGGACAGCCTTCCAATCGGTTGGAAAGCCGGATGGTAAAATCAGAGTTGGAATTTCTGATCGATCCTTCAAAATTGGTCAGACAGCAGGCCTGCGGCACCTGGGTGATGAACAGTTCCGTTTCCGGAAGCTGTGTTGAAAAAGGCCCACAGGCAAAAAAGAGAAGTGGCAAATCAAAGGTATGCTGGTATGGAAAACAGTTCATCAGCGAAAAAGCCGAAGCCGTTTCGCTTTTATGCTGCTTTAATTGTGAGATATCCGGATCGAACAGCATCACGTTAAAATGGGTTTTGACGATCTTTTCCCCGGTAGTTTGCACCGTATCCAAAAAATTACTGATCAATCCGGCATTGACCTTGTTTTCTGAGGAAAACCTGGAAAGACTGTAAATGCGTTTGTAGCTGTTTTCCAATAAGGCTTTGGTAGTTTGCTGGTCAGGAACGTAGATGAACTGGTTGGTCACGTGCGAAAACGGCAGGTTGTAAGTGACCGGGTAAATCAGCGACACGGGAAGACCGGTCGTTGGATGATCCCCTGCGGGTTTCAATTCCGCTGGTAAATGCGAATAATCACTCAAAGAAAGGATTTCGACGAACTGGTCCATCACCCGGAGCCGGTCCCGGAAATCGATACCTCCCAGTACCGGCCGGTCTTTGTGGAAGTTCAGGGTCAGGTAACGCTCGATCAGCCCGGGTGAGTTTTCATCCCCGATGGCTTCGCTTTGGCTGATGGGTTCGCAGACAATACCGCTTTGGGTAAAAAGCCCGGCCAGGTTGGCCTGCACTTCTTTGAGTTTTTCGGCAAGCCGGGCTTCCCGCTGTTTGGCTTTTTTCGAAAAGATCAGGGCTGATCCCAGGTAGTTTTTTAAAAGGCCTGTATTCAGCAGGCTGACATACATGTAGCATTCGTGTTTCAAATAAGGCCTGCCTCTGAAGTGTTCCAGGTAGCAACCATCCAGGCTTGAGGTTTCCCTGTTTTGTTTTCCATTCCTTCCTTGTTCTTCTTCCCGGAAATGCTCCACAAAAAAGAAATCCTGTTTGTGCAAAAGGGTATTAACCGGAAGCAGGTTCACCGCCCGCTGAAAAGTATCATGCAGCATATAGAGCTGTTCCCGGCTACAGGATAGTAATTCAGGAAAGTGAAGTTCAAGGCCAAATCCCATGTCCAGGTTATTGGAAATAAGCAGGTCCCCGTTAAAGCCCAGTACGGGAAGGGCCTGTTCGATAGGTTTGACATCGATTGTTCTTCTCATCGCTGTTGATTTTGATGGATGCGTTTTTTGATCAGGATAAACTTCGGGAGCTTTTTAGCCGTCTGTTTTTTGTCCCAACCGGCCGGCCCGAGCTTTTTCTGGATTTGGTTGATCCGGTAAAGCCAGGCAAAAAAAGACGGGACGCAGATAATCACCGCGGCAAATGTTCCGATCAGGATATACAGCCCTACAAACAGCAGGAAAGCGGCCAGTATCCCATAAAGGGCTTTGAAAACCAAAGGGCCGGACAGCCCTTTGATGTACAGGTTCGTGTCAACCTTCTGCAGGCGAAAAGTGTCCATCACGCAAAAAAAGCTTTGATGACCACACCAACCAAAATCAAAAAGAGGCAAGCCCCAAACCAGCCCATAATCGCTTTCTGGGTATCCTGGTCGCCGCTCTGCCACTTAATGTAAACCCTGACGCCCCCGATCAATCCAACGACGGCGCCGATGGCGATGATCAGGTTGGAAACGGGGTCGACATACGAACTGACCTCGGCGGTGGCTTGGTCAATACCCGCAGAACTCTGGGCAAAAGCCCCGGAAGCCCAAAGGAAAAAGGTTGCAGCAACAGCAACTGCTTTGGAAAAGAAACATGTAATCTTTGTTTTCATGGCTTTGAAAAATTAAATGGATTATTGTTGAAAATGGATTTGTTTCATCACAGATGCTGGCAACGGATCTTTAGAATCCCTGAACCGGTCAAGGCTATACCCGTCATTTATTCCGATCTCTTCGTAAAAGGAAACAGGAAGGGGAACCGACCCAAAAGGGATCATGGGGATCATCTCCGAGGGAAAATCTCCGGATGAAACCAGGGCCGGCTGCAGGGCTTCCATACCGGCAGAACCGGCAAAATCATCTTCGAACAAGGTTTTGTGGTTTTTTCCCTTCCGGTTAAAACGGGAGAAAAGGATCAAGGAGAGGTACCACAACAACAGGACTAGCAGGATTGCCTGAATAAATTGTCCCCAACTGATTTGATCGATTCCAAACATGCACATTTATTTTTATGGTTCTTAACAGGATGACCTGCCATTGACCGGAGAAACCGGGAGATGTCGAAAGCCATCCCTGCAAAAGTGCGTGATCGGAAAAGAAAAATCTATCCACCTAAACGGAGGTGGATATTTATATGGTTAAATATCGATTTTATTTCGCAATGTTATTTGGTTTGATTTGTGTCGGCTTGGAAAGCAATGTTTTTGCCTGGTTTCATTTTTCATCCAGGATGGTGCGGTTTGATGGTATTTGAACAATGGAAATATTTTTCAAAAACAAAGAAAAAACAGTCAAAAAAAGAAAGAAAACCCAATCGCAAGCCGGTCGGGGCGAAAATGCAAGGCTGTCCCGTACCTGAAGTTCAATAAAAATAATTCAGGAATCTTTTGAAGCGGGACACCCAGCCCGGCCTTGCATTTTATCAGCGGGCAGGGACACGGGGAGAGCGGCTAAATTGGTTTTCTTTTTTGATTTTTGACGGAAATATTTAACCTGGATATCATGCTTTTGAGGCGGATAGGCAAAAGGCAAGTGTGGCCCTGCAATGGAATGCAGTGAACCAATGGGAACGAAATGGAACCCTGCTTCCGGCTTTCCGGGAAGGCACACGTTCAGGAAAGGAAAGCCGGGGGCGGGTGAAATAGAGTCTGGTCTAGGCAGTGAACGAAAAGAAATGGAAGGGGCTCTCTCGCCGTGGGGTGAACTGGCTCCTGAGCAAAGGTGAGCGAGGGTGCCGGGGCATAGGAAGGAAGACCGAAAAAAAGGATTTAAACCTGACGCATTTGAATAGCCTGATCGAACAGGAAAGTTGCCCGGGAAGGGGAGACTGCCGGCGCCAAGCCACGGCATGGCGCCGGCGGTTGAACCCTGACGGGCATCTTTTCCTTTAAAACCGAGGCTTGTGAGCGTAGTGTGGAGCAAACGAAGCGAACAGGCCGCAGGGATTATACCCGCTTGTCTTTTGTATCCTTGTCAAAAGCTACCAAGTTAAACATCTCCCTCATCCGGCTACGAATCCGGTTTCCATATCGCTCTTCCAGTTCGGATGCTGAAAGGTTGGTGGTGGCATGGGTCAGCATTCTTTTGGAAATAAACAGGTCATAACGGCTCAACAGGACCTCGGCCATCACGTTGTACTGGTTCCCAAAGTATTTTACGGGCTGTTCAATGCCCAGGTCATCAAAACAATAAACCAAGGGAATAGGGCCGTTTCTTCCCGGAAAAAACGATCCTTTGCTGTACCGGTTGATTACTGTGAAACCGTCTTTTTCAAATTCAAAGCTGAGTTCCCGGGCCGGTTTCATCAGGTACTGGTTTTCCGGCGGGCAAAAGTAGCTGGTCAGTGTCAAAAGGGAGGTCTTGCCGCAGCCAACGGGCCCAAGTGCCAACAAACCACGGTTAGTTTTTAGTCCCAGGCTCCGGCAGTTTTCCTGATCACCGATAGCATAAACCAGCAGTTTGTAAATGACCGGGTTGTCCTGTGGGTAAATGCGGAAGTGTTCCCCAAACAGGATTTTCCCCTGCCTTTCCATCCATTCCAGGCTGGCCTGGAAACTGAATTGGAACAAGCCATCTTTGAATTCAGCTACTTCGCTATAAGGGTTCCGAATAGTCTTTGTCATTGTTGACATGGTAGTGGCTAAACCCATTTGTCCTTCTTTTTTCTCCATTTTGAAAATTTTGAGGGGGTCCCTGTTTACCCTTTGCATAGTTTATTCTTTTAATAAGCGTATCATTTCCGGTATTGTTACCGGTATGGCTACCTGTATCGTTTCCCGTATCGCTTCCGGTATCAAATCTGAGACAGCTAACTTCGCTCCCTGAATGCCGGTTGGCGGATGGCCAGTATCGGATGTATCCCCATTCATCCAGTTCTTTGATGCATTTGGCATAGGTATTCACTGACCTGATCCGGGAAAGAACCATCAACTCTGTTCTGTTAACCGGAAACTTTTCCGAAAAGCGGTTCAGGTTCCAAAGCTGGAACAGGGCCAGGTACAAACTGATGTGATAAGCCGTCAGTTTTCCGTCACCTGAAACCCTTTCGAAGAATCCGTTCAGGTGTTTGATGTAGTTCATCGGGAATAATCAATCCGGGGGTTTTTGGCTTTCTCCAGGTTTTTCTCCATCATTTGGCGGATGTCTTCCATGTCATAGAAGATGACCGACCCGATACGGGTATAGGGTAAGGTGCCGTTGTGCCGCATGTTCTGAAGTTTTCCCTGGGAGATTCCCAGGAACTTGCGGACTTCATAGGATTTGAGCCATTTTTTGACAGGCTGGCCCTGGTGTTCTTTCAACATTTTTCTGAACTCCTGCAGAATTTCGATCTTGAATTCCCGGAGGTCATCGGTGGTAATAATTTCTGCCGGCATAACAATTTATCTTTGAATGGTTTATTTTGAATTACTCCAAATTTGCAACCTTTCAAAGAAAATTATTACCCATGTAAACGGAGGTGGATAATTATATAGTTAAGCAGGAATAATGAAAGGTCGGCTACCTCAAGAAATTGGCTTTCCTGGTTTTCATCAATTCCTGCATGCAGTCCCGGTGAAACTGGCGCAGTTCATCCAGTTTTTCCGGGGGGATTACTTCGATTTGGGCGACCTGTTCCCGTTCGTTGTTCATTTCATAATAGGGAATGAATGGGCAATCAGCAACGGGTTCCCCGAACGGGCATTTAGACATGGCGTTGACCAGGTCGGCATTCCGGCGGATTTTTGTGGTGTAAAGTGATGACATGGTATTTGTTTTTGATGGTAAGTTATTAAAATTTCGGTAAAAAAGAGGCGTGAGTAATCACCCACTGTCTCGAGGAACCGCCAAGCCCCACGCAACATATGAGTGACACCCACGCCAACAGCGCAGGCGTCAACTCATTATTCATGTTGCATTTAATATTTGGCGGTTTTCGAGACAAGAATAAAAAGCTAACGCTTTCTATATTTTCACTATCCGGATCATTATCCCGATAATATTGTAATCGTTCTATTTCCAACAAAGATAGTAAACATCCTTTATCATTTTAATGGTATTATATTCTACTTGGTGCTGTTACTTGTCTTTCATTTGAGTTTAATATTTATTCTTCGGCGCAATACATCGATCAACCGGGCAAGATACTTGACAGGGTCAGACCTTTTTAACAATTGATCTTGTGTTTTGTAGATATTCTTTTGTAAATCAATATTAAATATCCATTCGAAGGCTTTGGCAATGTCTATAATAGTCGCTTTGCCGTGATTAACCGAACCTTCAAGATAGAGTGAATAAATGAGTTCCTGCAAATCGATTTTATCACCTGTCCATCGAAGCTTCAATTTAGGGAAATTTTGCCCCTGAGGATGATCCAATTTTTCCATTTCGTCTTTGATATATTCGATCAGCATTTCATTCGACATGATCACAGAAAAGGTATGGTCATGCCAGGTGAAAAAGTCCTCGGCCATCATGGCTTGACTGTCCTTCAGTTCCAATGGTATTTCTTTAGCGTCACGTAAAAAGTATTTTTCATCCAGGTGGCTATGCCCGCACCGGTAATACTGGACTTTAATCTGTTGCTTCTTCATATACTTCTGGATCTTTTTCAACTCCCTCTGGAAATACTTCCTGAGGCTTTTCTGATCCAGTTCCAGCCGAACACTTTCAATATCAAAGACCGTCTGATAGTATATGAGTTTACTGCAAACAGACGGTTTGATCTTTTTGAAAAACATGATTTCCGATGCTTTATCGGGAAAACCCTTTTTAATCACCAGATCATGTAATCGATCCAGTGCCAATTTACAACAGCCGACAGCAAAATCAATTTGCTTCGGAAATTCTTCCGGATTTTCACCTATCCCGGATAACTCATGTTCAAGCTCAGTGGCAATCTGACAATATGTTTTCATGGTCAAAAAATTAAACTATGAATAAAAAATATCTTGCCCTTTCCACGATTTGCAATTGTTCTTTATTTTTTCAGCCTAATTCCACCTAAAGCACACTTTATTATATGATAACGATCATTATTGTCTCAGGAAATTTTTCACTTGCTACTGATATGGCAAATGGTGAAAACACATTCTCTTTGCATGGAGGAAAAAAAATTTCAAAACGACATCTCAAATTGGAGGTTTTTTTGTATCAACAAATTTTTACCACTCTTAAATTCATCAATCTACCTAGTTTTTTTATCTTTTCTGCTACATGCCCCACACCAATGGCACAATGGTGTGCCGGCCCCTGTTCCGACCACCGGTTCATAAATTCTTTGGCAGTGATTGAAAATTTATAGCGGCTGTTGGTGTTTCCAATTTCAAGTACGGGGCCCGGCACCGATTCACCTTCGGCCACCAAAAGGAAAATGTCATCTTTGCTTTCTACCACCGAAAGCAACGTCACCGGACCGTGTTTTACCGTCATCTGGATGGAAAGCCCTTTGCCGGGTTTTCCATGATAAACCGGAAGTGGAACCAGCTTCACCCGGCCTTCGGCAATGGCAAAATGAGCCGGCCCGTCGTGCCCCAGGTAAACCACGTCATCGATAAAGTCCATCAGGTAGAATTCCGAAAAAGAACCTCCGGCACCGAATTCTGCCATAATTTTCATAGCCTGTGCATTCTTCACCTCGCACTCGCCGGCCACCGGAATGCTCTTGCCCGTGAGCAACGTATTTCCTGCAATAACTGAGGTGACAATGTTTTCATACTCATTTCCGGGTTCTCCCTCGTAATAATAGGCCATTGCCCCCAGGTTATGGTTTTTTACAAGTTTGTCGAGCGCCACAGAGGTACGCGCTGCACGTTCAATTTCAGCAGGTTCGCATTCCGGGACTACATCAAAAGCAGTATTAAACTCTTCAATTTTGGCCTGAACTTCAACTTCGGTAACTTTATCCCGGTATTTTTTGAGTTCGCACATTTCGAGCATTTCGACGTGTGTGCCAAATGTAGCACTTTGTTTGGTAAGGTCGGTGTACACATCGAGCATCCCGCCATAATAACGGCCAAGCACGCCGAGCCGGTTGTTTCGCATGGCCACCGCTACCCGCGCAGCTTCGACCCATTCTTCAATTTCACACCAGGTTTTATCGTCGCCGGGAAAACCGGTTACAATATCGTACCGGATTCCCGCCCGGTTAAATACCCCGGCAATTTCCGGAACCGAGCAGGCCTGGCAGTGTTCCAGCCAAACACCGGTCATTTTTCCACGGTCGTTCAGTGCGTTAAATTTTTCGTAATCGAGTTGCGGAACAGGCTGCATATTCAGCAAAACGAAGGGCGCCTTTACTTTTTGCGCCACCGGCAAAACCGTGGACGACAGGGCATAAGTGGAAATGTACAGAAATACCGCCTCCACATCTTCCGCCTTCAGCAAATCTGCCGCTTTCCCTGCCTTTTGCGGGTTGTCGACCATTCCGGCATCGACTACCGTTACATTAAAACTTTCAATCTTTTCTTTTATCTGGCGCTGGTACTTTTCCAGGTTTTCCAGTAAGCCCCCAAACTGGCCCCAGTAGGTATCGAGGCCGATGCCAAATAAACCGATGCGAATATTGTTTTTCTTTTCCATTTTAAATTTTACATCGAAGTTCGGTTAAATATTTTTAATCTATTGTCATTTCTAATAAAATAAGGCTTACAGAAATATTGCGCTCCGCCGGAGCTTGCTTTTCTGCAAACTTGCATTTTACTACAAATATGAACGCGGCGCTGCCGCTTAAAGGAGGCTGCAGCGCAGCAAAATATTTGTAGCCAATTAGTTAAAATGTATTTCAAAGAAAGCTACGTAGTAGCGTAATCTTATTAATCTTTTAGACACTCAACAGTCGCCGGCCCGAGCAACCCGGAAGGCTGTAACTGTTCGCCGGGTTGAATGTCATCAATCAGCCACCAGGCTTTTCGCCCGTTTTCCGGCAGGCTTTTTTCCTGGATCAACCGGTTGCGCCAGAGGTTGGCCACCTCGATTTCAATGGTATTTTTCCCTTTTTTCAACAACCCTTTCGTATTTAAAAGATGTGGTTTGAGCCAGGTTCCCCCGATGGGTTCGCCGTTGAGCTTAACCCGCGAAACAACCTGCACATCGCCCAGGTTGAGATAAAGGGCATCGCCGGGTTCCACTTCGTCCATGTCAAATTCCTTTGTGTAAACCGCGCTCCCCGAATAGTACCGGATGCGTTCGTCGGGGTTTTCCGGCCAGTTGGCCAGCGAAGCGAAGGTGACCGGATTTCGGGGGCCTGTTGCCGTGTCCTCAAAGGCCACCTGCCAGGGGCCGTCCAGGGAAGCAACCACCTCCCGCTCCGGGAAATTGGAACGGTAGCCTTCCCTGATACTCCCTGCCGCCGGCTGTTCAGCAAACACGACAAAATAACTTTGGTAAGCAGATAATTTCAACGGCACCCGGATGTGGTTCCCGATGGTTTCAAATTCATTTAACGCACGTATCTCTCCTGTTAAGGGATTCCACAATTGCGGCTTTTTATTTTTTACCCTGAACGAGGGAGTGAAGGCTATTTCTTTTTCGCTTTGGTTGGTTATAAAATAGATGTCACGGCTTTCCGCCGTCCTGTGCGTCCACAACACCGGATAATCACCCGAAAGGTCCACATCATTCTCAAGACCGGTTTGTGAGAAAACCTCTTCCAGTTCCAACCCGTTGAAAACCTTTCCCTTCCCGTAGTTCAGGGCTACCGGTTTGCCGTTGGCATCGCCCCAAAGTTTTTCCGCCCAGGCTCTCACTTCCCGGTCGCATTCCGGGTAATTTTCCAGGCTGGGCGAACGCTCCGGGCGCGGGCCGTAAATGATGCCGCCCTCTTTTACCAGCTCTTCCAGCTTTTGAATCACTTCCGGGCGCATGGTTTTGAGCGGCGGCAAAATCATTATGCTGTAGCTCATCCCGTCGGGAAGGGTAAAACGGCCATCTTTGACCGTCAAACGGGTGAGGATGGTTTCCGCGTTGATGTAATCAAAAGAATACCCTTCGGGAAGGGGAGGTATTTGCGGGCCGTTCATAATGGGGGCGTCTTCCCCAATAAAATAACACACATCGGCGGCATACTTGCCCTGTTGAAGCATCAACTGGCACCGGCGTATATAATCCGTCCAGCAGGAAGCGTATTTAAACCAGGTGTTGTGCCGGTTAAATTCGGTTCCGAACCAGGCATTCACACCGGGCTTCCGGTTATCGTCGGGCTGGTGGATGTAAACGTGGAGTACCAGGTGGTTTATCCCTTCGGTAAAACTCCAGTCGCCCCGCTGTTTCAGCAATGCCGGATGCCGCAAGAAAGCCTGTTGACTAGCTGTGAACGCCTCGCTGTAAACGGTCGGTTTTCCATAAATATGGGCCGATGAAGAAGCGGCCTTGCATTCATATCCCGATCGTTCGTTCCAGAACTCCCCGCCTACCAGGTCCGACTGCCCGCCATATTTCAGAAATTCCGAAGGGAACCCCCAGTGGCCGTAGTTTTCCAGCCAGAGTTTCATGTGGTGTTCGTTGCTTATTTCCTTTAATCCGCCAACATATTCCTCAGCAATATCGTCGGCCACAGCACGGCGCAAATCCCACAGGAACCGCTCCGACTCCGCCACGCTGCCTACGATGCGGCCTGTCAGCGCCGGCAGGTAAGGGATGGGGTCGTAGCCGTATTTTTGCCTGAATTTTTCAGCGTAACCGTCTGTCCAGTTCTGGGAGCCTACCTCATAGCTGTCAATGACCACATATTTCATGGCTTCCTTGCTTGTATCCGGAACCCGTTTTAGCAACTCACCCACAAAATTTTCAAAGTGGGAAACCAGCTTTTCGCTGTCCATTTTATCCACCTCGTAACCGGTTCCCTGCGGGGCCGCCGGGTGGTTCTTCACACCGGTGGGGGTCATCCCGAAACGAAGGATGGTCCAGTCGCCTTCCGGTGCGTCCCATTCCAGCGTGCCGTCCGGGTGCAGCTTTTCGGAAAGATTTACAATCCCCTTACGGTTTACCATTAAGCCCGCGTCAACGGGAAAAGGCTGTTCTCCCCAGCTATAGCTGTTCCATTCGGGCAACGGCGTGGGGTGCATCTTGCCCAGTTGCTTTTCGACGTACTTTTCCAACACGGCATCTTCCGAAATAACAATTTCAGCCAGTCCCGTAACCGGGGCGTCGCTGAATGAACCGGTACTTTGGATATTGTCCAGCACAAGTGTGAACACGGAAGACTTTACCCCGGGCAGGGACAATGCAAGCGGCCCTTTCATCATTGGCCCCACCAGGTTACGAAAATTGCTCCGGTCGAAACGAAATTCCCGGACAAGCGAATCTTTCCCGGCGACGTGGGCATAAAGCCTGCCAGTGGCAAGGATTGTTTCGAGCGGGTAAAGGAAGAGGCTGTTGGCTTCAATTTCTTCAGGAAAGGACAGTTCAATGTGATATGTTTTTTCCCCTGCGGCGAACATGATCCCTGTCGAAAAGTCACCGTCGGCCAATTTGTTTGCAGAAGCCAGCGCCGGAGAACTGCTGACTTTGGGGCGCAAGGGGTTTTCCCCGGTTTTAACCGAAGGAAAGGCCAGCACGGCGATATCCCGGAACAAGCTGTCGGGTTTGGGAAGGTTCACGGCAACTTTTCCGGGCCCTTTTACTTTTGTTTCGGAGCTGACAATATACCGCATGGTTTTGTCCGCCGTGTTCCAGGGGCCGCCGCTCTGGCTCCAGCCCGGAGAATTAAATACCCCGATATCGATACCGATACGATGACCCTCGTTCACGGCGTGGACCATACATTCCCACCAGGCATCGCTGAACAGCGGGACATTCCCGTCCTTTCCCGCAGGGTTGATGTTGCCAATCAATACCGTGCCCATGCCCGCTTCCTTCATCGCGAGCAGGTCTTTGGTGATCCCTTCCTTCGAGATATCGTCGTTGATCCAATAGTAATAGCACCACGGCTTGTCAACTGTTTCAGTCACATTGGTAAATTTTTGAGCTAAATCATCGGGCGTTTTGTTGCAGGAATTGAGCAAAATAAGCAGGAGTGAGAGTAAAATAATTGATTTCATTTTTCGTGGTTTAAATTCTGGATAAAACGTTATCGTATTTAGTAACGACCAAATTCTCTTGCAGCCCTGATCATTTCTTTCACCATCGTGGTATTTACATCAGCCTGGATGATATGGGCGGGCGCCAACAGGTATCCTCCGTTTTTCCCTAGTATTTCCGTTCGGTAGTTTATTTCCGTCCGGATTTGTTTAATATTACCGCCTGGCAGCAGGTTTTGTTGGTCGATTCCACCGAAAAAACAAATTTTATCGCCGTATTTCGCTTTAAGCTCTGCAGGATCCGAGCCGGGCACGTTGGGCTGGACCGGGTTATAAACATCGACACCGATTTCGATAAAATCGTCGATCAGCGGGGCCACCGCCCCATCCGAGTGCATAATGACGATAAGGTTGGCGTTTTCCTGCTTCAGTTTATCAATCATCCTTTTGTGGCGCCATTTAAACATTCTTCTCCAGTCGTCGGGCGAAATCAGCGTCGAGGTCTGGCTACCAAGATCCTCGCCCAGCCAAATCGCATCGACACCCGCTTTCACCAATTGGAGCGCTATCCTCAGGCTCCATTGCTCCACGCGGTCGTTCAGCTTTTCCACCCACGGTTCTTCCATCATCATGGCCGTCAGGTATTTTTCCAACCCGGTGAGGTGCCATGCCAGTTCAAACAGTGTGATTTCCACATCCCCGATAACAAAAAAATCTTTTCTAAACCGATCGATATCCCTTTTGGCCGTGTCAAACCTGCCGGGGGCATCCGGATTGGGGAACGCATATTTTTCAACTTCCTCTGCCGATTCCACTTCGCCCAACGGGCATTTTACCACTTCCACGTAAAGCGGGGTTGGCTTCATGTGCATACCAAACTCGTTTTTGGTAATATTCCCCTGAATCACCTCAGGCTGGTAATTTTTGGGTACCGTTCCCCCGACCACAACAACATCGCTCCCCAACTTTGTCCTGATTTCGTTGGCTGATATCCGGTAGGTCAGGTCCTCGTAATAAGAAAGTGCATAATCCGGGACAATTCCCAATTCCCTGCCAAATGAGTCGATCAGTTGTTTGCACAGATCAAACTGGACAGGGACCCGGTCGGGTAAACCTCTCTTCTTTTTGAAAGCGCTTAAAACACGCTCTTTCGAATTCATGATTCTGGTTTGAAGTATAATCTGGTAGGTTTTACTCTAGTCGAAAGTATATCCTGATTTTACAAATCTTATCATGTAATAGCAGTTAATTATTTGATTATTCGTTATATTTTGCAGTCTCCACGGCATAAATGTCAGAATAACCGTCGAAGTTGGCCCTGAATATGACCCATTTCCCATCTGGTGAAAAATGGACATTCGGCTCCGAAAGGAATCTACCATACGAGGTTCTGTAATTATGATTTTTCATGTTGACCAGACGCTCTGAACGTAGAGAATCTTCTTCAGGATGGAACAGGTAAATCCACATTCCATCTCCTGCTTTAGCTACTTGTGTCGGATCACCTCCATCGCCTGCGAATAATTTTTGATCAGGAGAGATCGTATAATGGACAGACCACTCATTACGAGTTAATTTATAACGCTTTACTTCGTCGGTCAATACATTCACTCCGCTCAAATAGAATCTTTCTCCCTGGGGTATTTGTAAGTCAAACCAGATCCATTTCCCATCAGGACTAAAAAACTCGTGCCCGGCAATTTCATTTTCCATCGTCCGTTTATGCATCAACCGGGGAAGATCTCCATTTATATTAATTGTCCATATCCGGTCGACTTGCGACCAGGGCCCTTCATGGGAAAACATAAGCAAGCCAGGATCTGTTGGCGAGAACTGAATATGGTTAAGCATAGCCTTTTCAGTATGTATTTTTTTAAATTCACCTGTTTTTATTTGGACTGTAAATAGAGAATGCGGCAGCTTTGCCTCATACAAGGCTACGAAACGCTCGCCTCTACTTAGATTCTGTTTTATGATTTTATCATAAATTTCAACATCCTTACGGGTTAAGAATTTTCCTGCCAATAATGTTTCATCTGCATTGATTGAATTAATCTGGGCCTGAATACTGTCCGGGAAAACAAAAATTAGTTTTGTCTGAAGATTGTCCACATCGGTAGCAAACACACTATCATTACACTGGTAATATACCTGACGCCCCTTTTTCCCCACAATTTCTATCAGGTCATCTGCAATTAAGCTTTTATCAGTAATTTGATTCATGTGGTACGTCCCCATATCAACTGAAAAAAGCTGCATATTTTGGTCCGCTCTCCCATAGAAAATCATTTTTCCTTTCGCGCCATTTTGAGCCTCAAGAAAAGGATTGTTATGAAAGTAAAAACTATGTTTTTCCTTTCCATCTACTGTAAGGCGGACTACTTTGTGTCCAGTATCTTTGTCAATCCATTCCTGAGGCATTGGATGTAACGAACCGGTCTCAATAATTGGTAACTCTGAATTTTGTGAAGCTACTATTAATGAAATAAACAGACCTAAAAATAAAAATATTGTTTTCATATAATAAGATTTTAATGTTCCATTTTTTACTTGTCAACTTCCACAGCATAGATGTCGGACTGACCTCCAAAGTTAGCCCTGAATATGACCCATTTCCCATCTGGTGAAAAATGAACATTTGGTTCCAACTTATAATTATGATGCTTCATGTTGACTAAACGTTCAGAACTAAGATGGTCACCAGCAGGACGGAACAAGTAAATCCACATTCCATCACCTGCGTTGGCTACCTGTCCCGGATCACCACCATCGCCAGCGAACAATTGTTGGTCTGGAGAGATTGTATAATGGATAGACCACTCATTACGGGTCAATTTATAACGCTCTGTTTCGTTGGTTAACACATTCACTCCACTCAGGTAGAATGTTTCTCCTTGGGGCACTTGCAAATCAAACCATATCCATTTTCCATCGGGACTAAAAAACTCGTGCCCGGCAATTTCATTTTCCATCGTCCGTTTATGCATCAACCGGGGGAGGCCTTCATTAACATTAATTGTCCATATCCGGTCAACCTTAGACCAGAAACCTTCGTGACAAAACATAAGAAATTCAGGATCGATAGGTGAAAACTGAATATGAAAAAGCAGGTGATTTTCATTATGGATTTTTTTAAATTCACCTGTTGTGATCTGGAGTGTAAAAAGAGAATACAACAGCTTTGCGTCTTCTATTGCAACTAACTCATCTGCAGTGTTGTCATATTCTTCCTTGATTCTGTCTAAAGTTTCAGCATCCTCTGAACTTAAAAATATTCCACCTAATAAAGTTTCATCTGCATTAATTGTAGTAACCTCGCCCCGGATACTATCAGGGAAAACATAAAGCAATTCTGTTTGATGATTTTCGACATTGGTGGCAAATACACTATCATTGCACTGATAATATACCCGACTGCTTTTTTTCCCTACCATTTCGGCAGAAAGTCCACTGGAAATTATTCCTCTTTTATTAGTAATTTGATCGATTTTCTTCGTTATCAGAT
Organism: Prolixibacteraceae bacterium; assembly: GCA_034003625.1. Taxonomy (GTDB): domain Bacteria; phylum Bacteroidota; class Bacteroidia; order Bacteroidales; family Prolixibacteraceae; genus GWE2-42-39. The sequence goes on from JAVEYG010000023.1 coordinate 54,378, forward strand.
CAACTGAGAAAAGCTGCATGCCCTGATTTGTTTTTCCATGGAAGATCATTTTTTCGTTCGCGCCATCCCCAGCTGGAAGAAAAGGATTGTTATGAAAATAAAAACTAAGATTGTCGCCCAATCGGGGAGTGAGACGGATCACTTTATGCCCTGTATCCTTGTCTATCCACTCCCCAGGCATAGATTGAGAGGAGCCAGTTTCGATGGTCCCAATATCGGGTAACTCCTTTTTACAGGCTACCATCAAATTTGCAACCACGCAAAAAAATAAAAAAATCTTTTTCATACGAATGAGCTGTTTCTGAATCATTAATCTTCTTTTAAAATAGCTGACACACACCACAATACCGGAGCCTGACCATGTAGGTCTCCAACATTACGTTTCCGGTCCAAATAGTACTGTCTGTCATTTTTTTTGTTCGTGCCCTCACAAACTTCCTGTATTTCCCCGTTTTTATTAATATAGGATGTTAGGCCAAGCCATGCTCTGCTTGCCGCCACAGCGTAATTAGCTTTATCAATCCACCCGTTTTTTATGCCGGTTATCATTGCAAATGCAAACATTCCAGTACAGGATGTTTCTGGCCAGGAATCAGGATCATCAATTAATTGTCTCCACGTACCGTTTTCTGCCTGATATTTCAAAAGGGAAGCCATCATTCTTTTATATCCCTCCATGATCCTTGCCCGATAAAGATTGTTTTCGGGAAGAGAAGTCAATAATTCTGTCATTCCGGCAGCCATCCAACCATTTCCCCGGCCCCAAAAGAATGGAACATCCGGAGCATGATAGAAAAAGCCGTTAGGTTGCTGCAACGAGTCAAGATAGAGTACCATTTCTCTCGCAGCCCTTTCGATATATTTCAATTCCCCGGTTGCCCGATATGCCTGCACTTGGACAGCGCTTATCATGTACATATCATCGATCCACATTCGGGTCTGGGGAGTGAACCCTTTTTCATAATACATTTTTGCCTCTTCGGATGCACTCGAACCGGTTGGTAGCTCCCACTGTTGATCGGCGAAATTTTTACCCAGTTTCAGATATTTAGGATTATGCGTAATAACATATAGTTCCAATGGAACTGCTCCAAAAACAGTAAAGTCGACATGATTAGGTACTGGCACCAGCGAAGAATCTGCATCAAATAACGGTTCGAAACGATCTGTCAATTTTTTAATTAACTGTTTATCTTCACTTAATCTGGCAAAAGTTAAAGCGCCATACCAGGTACACACTTCAGGATATACAATTGATTTCTGGGGTTCAGGCCATAAATGGTTATAATGTGGGGATTCTGCAAAATGCTCTGCAACGCGTTTCCCTACTTCAACTGGAGAGCACACCTCTGTCCAATATTTCAAATCGGAATTCTCTTTTTGACTATAACTTTGCATCGCAAAACACAGAATAATAATGTGAAACAGCATTAATCTATTCATAATTTATTGCATAAATGTTTAAAATAATTTACCATCTTAACCATGTACTATATAAATAGTACATGGTTAAGATAAACTATAAGAGTCCTTTTATAAAAATAGTCTATTGATATCCCGGATTTTCAACCAGATTGGGATTAATCCCCGTCCGAGACAGTGTAATCGGTAAATAATAGTGTTTTTCATCAAAATACGGACTGGGACTTCCTGATACATTATTAACCAGAGCAATTTTGAACTTTGTCGATAATACGTCATATTGCCCCTCAACAATAGAAGCTCCATCAAGAATAAACCGCAATCCCTGATAAGAATGTGTAAGTTCCTGCTTGGCTACTCGCCAACGTCGTAAATCAAAATAACGATTCCCTTCGAAAGCCAGCTCAACTTTACGTTCACGACGGACATCCTCCCGTGTAACAGAACTTAATTCAGGCATGCCTGCACGCTTCCTGATTTCGTTTACCGCCCAAAGAGCGTCACTACTTTTATTCAATTCAATGGCTGCCTCAGCATAATTTAGTAATATCTCTGCATGTCGAAAAACTATATAATCTGTTTTTGAAAAATTAATCGCCTGTTCAGTTGCCATGTCTTTGTCCAAATATTTTAAAACTCCAAAATTTGTTTTACGTCCATACGATTTGGATTTACAAAGAACCCCTTTGTAGGAACCTACCCTTTCCCATTTTCCATCGAATTCAATCGCATCGTGATAATCAAGGATGAAGTCGCCGTTTACGTGAGTCCACGGCGTTCCATGTCCATAGACCGATGCTTTAAAGCGCGGATCCTTCTTCCCCCAAAGTTCTTCGACGGTAAACAAATGACCATTGTTTACACCTGTGGATATTTTCTGCCGGTCAATGACTCCTGACGTTCCGTCGATATTGTCATACGACTCTACCATCTCTAAATAAACGCAAGAGTGTTGACCGCTTCCCCATACATTATAGGGAAGGGGGATATTTAATATATCCCAAGCATGACCGATACCAGCCTTCCCATCAAAACGCTGTGAAAAAATCACTTCACTATTATTCTCATCCAAGAATATGTTGCGATAATTCGCTACTTTATCGGCACCTTTATTATATAATGCAAACATCCCGCTTGAAATAATTGACTTCGAGGCATCGTACGAAGCCTGCCAGTATGTGGTAGCCTTATTTGAGGGAATCCCAACAACCCCATCAAGTTGAACCGAGCCCCATTGAGCAATACTGGCAGCATACATGGCGGCTCGGCTTTTCAATGCAACTGCGGCATATTTGGTTGCTCTCCCATCCCCAAAAACTTCCGGAAGGTCTTCTGCAATTTCATCAATCTCAGTAAGTATAAACTGATAGACATCGTCTTCTTTATCGCGCTTGGGATAAAGTTCTTCCTCTGGATCGTTTAACTGCTGTACCCAGGAAATCAAGGGAACGCCTCCATATCGTTTTACCAAATTAAAATAGGCAAATGCCCGGAGGAAACGCGCCTCAGCCAATCGTTGTTTTTTATAGCTTTCTTTCAAATCCAATGCTCCCATTTTTTCAATGAAGATGTTCAATTTACGAATGGTCGGATACCCCCACCACTCAAAATACCCACCTTTTATTGTAATCCAATTTGACTTTGGAGCACTTATCCAACTAGGTTGTGTCTCATCAGATATCGTTACGGCGTCAAGGGCCCTGATTTGTGATAAACTACCACTATTCAAAGGCTTATCATAAGGCATTTCAAAATAAAACCGCATTTCTGAGTAACACTCGTTAAGATAGTCATCAATCAGGACAGGATCGGACCAAAGGGTGGCATCAGTAATGGTATCCAGAGGTTTTTTGTTTAGTACTTCTTCCTCACATGCATTAAAAATAAATGCAGAGATTATTACTAATATTAGTATTCTTTTCATAATAAATCAATTTTAAAGTGACAGATTTAATCCAAGTGTGATGGTACGCATTTGCGGATAATAATATCCGGTCCATCCGCTCTTCCCTTCAGGATCAATGGTATATTTATTCAATTGGCTTATGGTAAACAGATTTGTGCCAGCAATATATAACCGTAAATTTTCAATGCCTACATGTTGCATCAACAATTTGGGCAAATTATAACCCAATGAAAAGGTTTTCAAACGAAGATAATCTGAATCCATGTAGTTAAAATCTGAGTTCCACTTATTTGAACTTGCTCCGCCCAATCGCGGAACTAATCCATTTCGTTGATTATTCTCGGGAGTCCATCGTTCGTCGTACACTAAAACAGAATAATTGCTACCTGGGAATAAATTAATTTTTTGAGTAAATCCAAGCGCTCCCTGAAACAAAGCCTGCATGTCAAAATTCTTATAATTCAGGTTCAGGTTTATTCCTACCATCCAATGAGGCATGGTACCCTTACCAATTTCTACTTGGTCCCTCCAGTTCAGGATACCGTCATTATTTATGTCTTTATAACGGACATCACCCGGTTTGATGGATACATTCCCCTGGGTTTCATCATAGACATAATTGAGCGCATCGATTTCTTCCTGGGAGGTAAATAATCCGTCCGAAACGTAGCCATAGTCAATGTCCGTCCATTTGCCGGTTCTCTTGTATAAACGCTCCTCATCCTGATCATCATATTCCGGTTCATCAAAGAATCCCCATTTTGATCTGGCCCACGAAACGTTAGCGCTAATATCCCACCTTAGATCTTTCCACCTCCCTACATTGCCCACGTTCAATTCAAATCCACGGGTGTTTATATTGTTCAAATTTTCTGTCGGTAATTCTGCCCCGAAGGTATCGGGAAGGGATCTAACCCTTTTCCCTGGAATACCATCCCTTTCCCTGTAAAAGAAATCCAATTCTCCATATAAGACACGTTGCTTTAATCCAAAATCCAATCCCACATTGTATATCGTCATTTCTTCCCAGGTTAATAAAGGATTTGCCAGTCCGGTGGCAACCAGACCTGCTGTTGGGTTCGAACCAATGAGGTAAATCTCGCCATATCTGTAACCGGAAAGGTATTGAAAATTACCAACGGCATCGTTTCCTGTTTTGCTGAAACTGGCCCGCAACTTCATATTTTCCAGAGCAGGCACGCTTTCTTTCATAAAATTCTCTTCTGATATACGCCATCCCAAAGATATACTTGGGAAAACCCCCACCCGTTCATCCGGACTGAATTTTGCAGATTTATCAACGCGTAAAGTACTTTCCAGTAAATACTTTGACTTGAAATCATAGTTTAAACGTCCTATATAACTTGTTCTCCCCATTTCAGAAGCACCGTCATTAACTTTTTGATTGGCCAGTGAACCTGCAAAAGCATAATCCAGAGAATATGTTTTTTGACCATCACGGAAGGCATAAATCCCCATACTTTTAAAATCGATAACTTCATAAAGTACCAAAGCAGTCACATGGTGGTCCCCAGCAAACGTACGATTAAAATTTAATGATACTTGTCCTGTCAGTGTCCTGTTTTTGCCAATATTATAAGTTAATCCACGGTTATTTGCAACTGATACCTGTGTATAAGTATCATTGGAATTGTTATAAGTCCAGCTATCTACTAACCAGTCCCAACTTTTAGAATCATTGTAATTCTGGTCATAGTTTACAAATGCTCTTGCAGATAACCCTTTTATACTAAAATCGTATGTAGCAGCAAGTGTCCCTTTAATATTCTGACTGTCTGTTTTTCTGTATCCGCCTATTTTACTGTTTGTCATGACAGGAAGTGAAACAGCAGCCCCTATTCCGGCATTGGCAATTTTGGTCTTATCAGGTAATTCCCCCTGAAAATAAGCTTTCGATGTCCAATATTCTTGCCATAAAGAACTTTGTTGTTCCTGGGCCCTAAAGGGAAAATCTCTGTTTTCAATAACACTTGAGAAGTCACATTGAATACTGAGCTTATCTGTGATTTTAGCGTCAATATTAGAACGAATATTATATCGCTGATATTCTCCTCCATTATTCTTAAAAAAAGATAGTTGATCTAAATATCCTATAAACCCATAGTATTTGACTTTATCGCTTCCTCCCCGAACGGACAAATGATGTTGATGTTGTGGCGCCCAATCATTGGCGGCAAGTTTAAACCAATTGGTATTGGGATAATCAGGATTTGTTCCTGCATATAAAAGGTCTACTTCCTCCTGTATCCAAGGGGCTGTAGATGCTGGTAACCCTTGATTAAAATGTGATTCAAGCTCCAATTCAGCCTGTTGCCCGGAATTACATAGTTTAGGTAAGAAGGTAATACCTTGAATAGTATAATTACTTTGGAGATTAATGATTGGTTTGCTAATATTTCCTCTTTTAGTGGTAACAAGAATTACTCCATTACCAGCCCTTGAACCGTAAATAGCAGCAGATGCATCTTTCAGCACGGAAATGGATTCTATTTCGTTGGCAGCGATATTATTAAACGAAGATTCAACTCCATCCACTATTACTAACGGCGCACCAAACCCCCTGATACTTAAAGCCGCGGCATCGCCCCCAGGCAAACCGCTTTCCTGTTTGGTAATCAGGCCCGGCAAACGGCCTGTTAACGCATTGGTGGTGCTGGCAACAGGGGCAACAGTTAATTCTTCGGAGCTTACGGTAGCCACCGAGCCGGTGAGGTTTATTTTTTTCTGGGTGCCATACCCGATGGCAACCACTTCTTCTATTCCGATAGCATCTTCCTCCATCATTATATTTATATCTGTTTTGCCCGCAACCGCTATTTCCTGAGTCTGCATCCCAACAAACGAGAACACCAGAGTGGCATCCCCTGGAACGTTCGGAAGCGAATAATTTCCATCTGTATCGGTAATGGTTCCCTGAGTGGTACCTTTTACCACCACTGTAACTCCGGGCAGGGGAGAGCCGGAAGAGTCGGTGACTTTACCCGATATCGTTAACTGACTTTGTTTCGAACTACCGGCTTGCTCTGTCGGAGTTGTTAAAACGATGAGATTGTTTTCTAAAAACCTGTAAAAAACATCGGTTCCGACAAAAACCTTTTTCAGGACCTCTTCCACATTTCCTTTTAGTTCCATACTGACCTTGCGGTCGGCATCGATAACCTCATCCCTGTAAAGAAACTTGAAATTACTTTGTTCCTCAATTCTGTCAATAATTTCCCTGACAGACATATCACTCGCAGTTAGTGAAAGCTTTGTCTGTTGTGAATATACGCTTGCACTTAGCTGTAACAGACCCATCAGAAAAAATACGCTTGTTAGCTTCATAGTTCTTAGAATTTTTTGTAACACACCCCGACACCCAAAGTGTATTACCCTTTGCTTTTTTTTCATAAATTTGTTTGTCAATTAAGTTTAACTTCAGGACGCACCGGACCGTCAAATCATGGTGCTTCCTGTTGATTTATTTAAACACATTAACCGGGGGAGGCCAATCCTCCGGTTTTTTTTAGAGCTTACCTATTTGATCCACACATTGTTCTTATCTATTGTAAAATCAAAACTTAATGTAACCTGTAAAGCTTTCATAACTTGCTCAATATTTTCCTCCCCGAAGCTTCCGCTGAATATTTTGGATTTCAGTTTTTCGTTTTCAATATGAATTTTCACATTAAACCATCGTTCGAGTTTGACGGTGAGATTTTCAAATGTTTCACTTCTAAACCTTAGTTTGTTATCTTTCCATGAGGTGATCAGATCAGTATCCACATCTTCCAGGATAATAAATTGCTCTTTGTGATAACCTGTACTAATTCTCAGATCAGAATCATTTATTTTCCCTTCTTTCTTTATAAAGACGGCCTTTTGCCTGGGTTTAAGCAGTATGGTTTTGGGGGACCCGATTTTTCCCAGGTTCACCGATCCTTCTTCCAAAGTTGTCTCGATTATTCCCTCCTCAGGATAAGATTTTACATTAAAGCGAGTTCCCAAAACTTTTATTTTTACCGCATTGGTGACAACATAGAACGGAGCGTCTGCATTTTTGACCACATCAAAATATGCTTCTCCGTCAAGTTGAACTTCCCGCTCATTTTCCTCGAAAGTATCGGCACATTTTATCGTACTCCCTGAATTCAGCCATACAATAGAACCGTCGGGTAACTTAATTTGCGACTTTGATCCCAATGGTGCTGAAGTAGAATAATATTGCTTCCCTTCTGCTTGGATTTTCTTATTATTTGTCATTAAGTAAAAAGTCGCTCCCCCTAGCCCGAACGCAAAAATGAAGATTGCCGCGATTTTAATCCACTTACTGGCGATGTTTCGATTCAAAAGACTCCTTTTATGATTCTCGTTTATTATCGGTAATCCAGCTTTCCGCCCGATCTTTTCCCAGGCCTTTTGCATATCGATCCGGGAATATTTTTTTGCCTCTTTCGATTGATCCAGTATCAAACGGATTTGTTCATAGTAGGACTGGTTCTCTTCTGATGAATTTATCCATTCATTAAATAAATCCAGTTCTGCGGAATTTGCATTTCCGCTAAGAACCTTGATGATAATATCGAAATCGATTTGCTTCATTTTATTGCTTCTCATATTCAAGACAACTTCATACAGCCGGTTTCCCACGCCGTTTTAGAAAAAATGTAAAAAAATTATTTCAGTCAGGTCACTTTTTAAAAGACCAACATTAGAAAAATAAAGACAAGAATCTCATTATCAATTAGAAACTGGCGAATTATCTTAACCGCTTTTCCAATCTGATTATTAACGGTTTTGCTGCTAATACCCATTTCCCGTGAAATCTCGTCATTGCTTTTTTCTTCAAACCGGCTTAACCGAAAAACTTCCCGGCATTTTGGCGGCAGGCTGTCGACAGCCTTATAAATAAAATAGCTCAATTCTTCCTCTTCTATTGCATCATTATAATCGTGATCGGGGTGTAAATGGAGTGCGTATTCTTCGAACTTCTTTTTTACTTCACCACGCTTGAGGTAATTCAGAGATTGGTTTCTTGTGGACTGAAAAAGATAAGATTTAATACTTGAGGAAATGGTCAGCGAATTCCGGTTTTCCCAAAGCTTTACAAACAGATCCTGTACGATATCCTCAGCGACGTCAAGCTCCAATCCATCTTTCTCAGCAAAATGACAGAGCATCGGATAGTACTCATTAAACAAGGCTTTGAAAGAAGCTACATTCCCTGCTCTTATGCCATTCAATATGTTTTGGTCCCGATGATTCATTGGTTTATAAAATACAGATTTAGAATATTTTAATTATTAATCTGTGCCAAGCAAGTACGTTTAGTTCCCACAAATGTATTCATTTTATAAAACTATTATCCGACTAAAACCGGGATTACGAATTTCCAGTACCGGTAATAGCCTGGATTATCAACAATAGGTTTCAATTTGTACTTATGCTGATGACACATATCTATAACAGGCTGTAGTAGAGTCATAAGCCTCAAAAAACGCCATTTCTTTTCGCTAATACTTTTTTCAAGCCATCCATATCATGGCTCAATTTCACTTCCACCACTTTTGCATAAATCTGCGTCGTGCTCAACTTCGAATGTCCCAGCATCTTGCTGACTGATTCAATTGGCACTCCGTTGTTCAAGGTTACGGTCGTGGCAAAAGTGTGGCGCGCCAAATGAAATGTCAGGTTCTTCGTAATTCCACAAAGATCAGCAATCTCTTTCAGATAGGCGTTCAGGTTCTGATTGGAGATTAACGGGAACAGAGTTCCCCTGGAAACTGATTTGGGGTGTTGCCTGTACGTTTCAATGATTTCTTGCGCTTTTGGCAACAAAGGGACAGGAACCGGATTATCGGTCTTTTCCCTTTTGGTAAAAATCCAGGGCTCTCCGTCAATTCCTTGTTGCAAATTGGCAGGTGTCAACTGCATGACGTCTCCATAAGATATTCCGGTGTAGCAACTAAAGACAAACAAATCCCGGACATATCTTAATCTCTCAATTCTCATCTCTTTGTTTTCAATGGCTTCAAGTTCATCTTCCGTTAAACAATCCCGGTGAACCTTTTTGAATTTCAACCGATAGGCTGCAAACGGATTTTTATCGATCCATTCCATTCGGACGGCAAGGTTGGTCAGCTTACGCAACCGTTCCAGATGTTTCATAATGGCATTGTTGCCCAACATCTGGTGATGGTCCAGCGGGCGATAGTTACGCAGAAAATTCTCCAAATCACAAATAAACCGGTAATTTAAATGGTTCAAGGGGATGTCCTTTCTGTTTAAATGCGATTCCAGGAACATAGCCACATAATTTCTTGTGGTAAAATAATTCTTCAATGTTCCCCATTTCAGAACCTTTTCGTTGTGGCTGTTGTGATAATCGAATAATTCAAGCAGGGAATACCTGGAATCTTCCATTCCCAGAAAACGTTTTTTGATGGCTGCCGGGGTTATCTCCTCGTTTTCGACTACCAGATCCTGATAATGTTCAACCAAAATTGTCCGAACCTGTTCCAGAAAAGAATTCAGGTTTTTGTATTCGTCTGTCAACGATTTGACCCTTCCTTTCCTGCCGTCCCAATCTTTCACCGGAACTGACTTTTTGATAGACACTTCACAACGCTGATTATTTACCGTAACTCTTGCAAATACGGGAGCTTTGCCATTTTTTGCCTTTTCTTTCCGGATGACAAAATGAACGCCAAAAGTAGCTGTTAATGTTTTTCTTTTCATATCAAATCAGAATAAACCAAATTAAAGGTCACCAATCAGGTCACCTGAAAAGTTCCATTTAATACCAAAAGAGGCCAAATGGAGCTATGCCATAATCTTCTGTAATACCAGTATCTATTGGCCATACAAAAGAAAAGGTGACCTAAACTTAACAAAAAATTCAGGTCACCTTATAGTTCACGTGGGAACTGGTTTTATATGGTCTAAATTGATATGTTAAAAAATCAAAAAAGCCCGCAAACACTGGCGTTTGCGGGCTTTTGATGTCATTTGATTTCCCAATCTGTCGGGATACCAGGATTCGAACCTGGGACCCCCTGCTCCCAAAGCAGGTGCGCTAACCGGACTGCGCTACATCCCGAAAAATTAAGGTTGCGGAGAGAGGGGGATTCGAACCCCCGGTACGGTTACCCGTACGGCAGTTTAGCAAACTGCTGGTTTCAGCCACTCACCCATCTCTCCAAACAAGTAGCTTGATCTCTCACAACTAACTTTCAGTATAATTTGACTGTTATCTTCAGCCTCTTTGAACGTGGCTGCAAATATAGGACTAGTTTTTTCTTTAGCAAAATTATCATTGAAAAAATCGGCCATTTTTTCGACGGCTTTCTGAAAAATAAAATCAACAGATTTTTTCAATCGGAAAGGAAATTCAGGCCATTTTTACGGAGGTTACACAGAAAGGTTCTTCATCAAAAAAAAACACATCACAACCATTCTGTAAATCAACCACATATTTACAAGATGTTATTAAAGTATTGATTTTCCCTTGCAAAATAAGGGTTTTGAACCTATCTTTGACATAGAAAACGTTCTTTAACAAAGATATTGTCCGCATTAGTTCACAATTTGGTAAATTCAACATTTTACATCGAAACGAGAACGCTTTTGGATGCAAAGACAGGCCCAGTACCGCCTTTGGCGGGAGTAGCAATCGCTACCGTCGGAAGTCTGACCAGCCAGGCACTCAAATCCTGTCATTAGGGATTTTCACAAATGAATTAATGCGGATTTTTTTGTTTAAAACCGGGTCCATTCTTTCAATCCCAAATCAATTTCGGGCTTTTTTTCTCCCATTGCATCCCAAACAATGAGAGCAGCCCCCAAGGCGCTGGAGTTGTCCATTTCAGAAGTAAAAACTTTTTTCTCCGGGAAAAAACTTGCCAACAAACGGACAAAAATCTCATTCCGTGCAAAACCACCCGACACGAAAAGTTGCTTTACATCGTCGTTTTCAGGAATAACCAGCCGGATCGCTTCAGCACACAACAGGATCAAATCATAAACCAACCGTGAGTAAGCTTCATCAAACGACGAAAAAGCCGATAGATCGACAGTTGTATCAACATAGTCAACCGGCATCCCGTTTTTGAAGAAAATTTTTGTTTTTCCTCCTGCAAGATAATTGGCTATCAGCTTTTCATTGGGCCGGACTTTCTTGTAGGCGCTGTTGTCCACTTTAAAATAAGCGGAAAGCCTTTCTGTATTCACATCGTGGATATGGCCCATGAACAAACGCGACGCTTTCACCGGTTTCTGCTGAACGCTCAGGTAGCAAAGACAATCGCGGCTGAGTTGTTCTGCCGTGAGCGGTTCGTCGTTGAAAGGGTTCATGTTGATGCACCAGGTACCGGTCGACACCAACAGGAATTTTTCATCAGTACCCATAAAATAAGGGACCAGCGAAGCCGAACTGTCGTGGATACCAATTCCCGAAAAGAGTTTTCTTCCGGCAATTTCAGTTTCGAATACGGTTGAGTTGGAAATTGGTTCGGGCAAAGCAATATTTTCGGCAGCCAGCCACGGATGATATTTCTGATTGTCGAAGTCCCACATCGTTGTATGGCATCCAATAGAAGTATATTCAGAAACAAATTTTCCGGTGAAAACCGACGAAAGGTACTGCGGGAAATGAAGGATTTGCTTTACTTCAGAATAAATTTCGGGTTTTTCTTTTTTCAGCCATAAAATCTGAAGCCCCGAGTTGAGCATTGCCAACGCAGGACCGGCAGTTTTACGGCAAAACTCATTTTGTCCGCCGTATTTTTGGTACAATTTTTCCGGAATAGGCGCGTCCATCGGTTTCAGGTAATTGTAAACCGGGGCCAGAATATTTCCTTTCCCGTCGAGATAAGCCAGCGAAGCGCCGTAGGTTGAAAAATTAACGGCGACCAATTCGTATTGTTCGCTTGCGCTCAATTCTTCAACGGTTTTAACCAACCATTCACGGATTAAACCGATATCATCGCATTCAAAGCCGTCTTCGTCCTGAATGGTTGGCATTTTCTGTTCTTTCTGAAACACCACGTTTAAATCCTGATCGAACAACAGGATTTTTTTATTGGTTTTGCCGATGTCGAAAACGGCAATTACTTTTTTCTTCATTGTTTTGCAATCTGCCGGCGATAATTTTCCACTTCCCAACTGTCGATAAAGTCGATTTGCTGTTGGGTCATAAAATGCGGGCCGCCAAAATTTTCAGAATAGAAACTTACTTTCATCATGTTCTGAAAAACCTCCATGACCGTTTGGGCCGATTTCGGGTTTTCTTCTACAGCCAGCAGCCCTTCGCCCTGTACGGCAATCACTTTCGGAAGGTAACCGCAACGGTTTTTAAATTCCGAAACTACCCGTTTCAGTTCCTCCGGATGGGAAGAAGAAAAAGCATAATTCGATTTGCAATAAACAATATCGTCGGGGGTAAAGGGTTTGTTCACTTTAGCAAAAGTTTCCCTGTTTTTCACAAACGACTGCACCAGCGCATTGGCGCTAAATAACACGCCCGACAGATGTACCCCGAACAATTGTTCCAGAAGGGCGGCAATCTGTTCTGCCGGTTTTTCTGCCGCCAAGTCATCTGTTGCGGGAAGAGAAGCGGTAATGCAACTGCGAAGTTTTTTTTCGATTGAACCGTAAATTGTTTTTATTTCGTCGATGCTGTTGGCCCCCACAAAAACCCCGTGGTTCTGCAAAAAAATAACCGAAGGTTCCTCTCCCTGTTCTTTCCTGAATTTAATAATTTCCGCTTCCACTTTTTTGAAGAGGATGTATCCCGGATCGGTATATTCGACAAACAATACCTCGTTGCCAAATAATTTACGGACTGTTTGTTGTGCATTATTTGAACACATCAGTGCGTTCACCAGGGTTGGGTGGGTATGCACCACCAGCGGGAACCCGATGATTTCGTGCAGCGATGTTTCGACTGACGGACGTTTGTTCTCAGGATAAAGAATAGCGCGGTGCAAATCGGCTTTTACTTCCGCTTCGCGTTCCGACGAATTTTCGCTGTATGTTTTTTCTGAAATTTTTTTCAGTTCGCTGCGCGAAAGGCACACAAATCCATCTTTGCCGATGGTGGCCAGCGACGAACCGCTGGCCTTGATCCACAACTTTTCATCATTTTTAAATGAAGTGTTACCACCACCGGCAATAATATATTCCGGGTTGCTCCCGTAGAACCGGGATATTTCAATTAAATCGTTTACTCCTTGTTCCATAAATTATCCTATCGTTTCGACAAAACGTCTTTTTCGTACTGCTGAATTTCAGCAATGTAACCGGTTCCCACCGGAACGCCTTTGGTCATGCAGAAATAATCCCACACCGCGCTGAACGGTTTGGCTTTCATTTCTTCCAGCAAGGCCAGGCGTTCGAAGTACTGCCCGTTGGCTTCGTATTGACGAAGAGTACCAATGGGTTCGAGCATCGCTCGCAGGAAGCATTTCTGCGTGGCGCGGGTACCAATTACATAAGCGCCAATGCGGTTGATGGACGCATCGAAATAATCAAGGCCGATGTTCACCCGGTTCAGGGCATTGCTGCGGACAATCTCACGGGCCAGGTCCAGTGTGTCATCGTTCATAATGGTCACGTGGTCGGAATCCCAACGGATCGGACGGCTTACGTGCAGCATGATTTCCGGAGTGAAGAGCAGCAAGGATGAAATTTTGTCGGCAACACTTTCGGTGAGGTGGAAGTGGCCGGTGTCCAGTGTTACAATTTTATTGTTTTTAGCGCCGTAGCCCAGATAAAAATCATACGAGCCAACAGTGTAACTTTCGGCGCCAATACCAAACAATTTTGCTTCAATACAGTCTTTCATGTTATCGTATTGGATTGCAAAAATTTCGTCTAACGATTCTTTCAGCAGGCGGCGATATTCCAGCCGGTTTACAGTTTGGTCTTTGCTCCCGTCGTGTATCCACAGGTTCATCACACAGGGAGAACCCTGATATTTCCCCATTTCCTCGGCAATGGCGCGGCAGCGTTTGGTATGTTCAATCCAGAAATTGCGAATTTCAGGATTGGGGTTCGACAGCGAAAGTTCCCCGGATTTTGGATGCGAAAACGAAGTAGAGTTGAAATCGAGTTTAAACCCGTTTTCTTTGGCCCATTTCATCCAGCTTTCAAAATGTTTGGGTTCCAACTGGTCACGGTCGACAAACCGACCGCCAAAATCGCCATAAATAGCGTGCAGGTTCAACCGGTGGTCGCCGGGAATTAAGGAGGCTGCATATTTGATGTCGGCACGAAGCTCATCGATATTCCGTGCTTTACCCGGATAATTTCCGGTAGCCTGGATACCGCCGCTCAGTTGTCTGTCGGGATTTTCAAAACCGGTAACATCGTCGGCCTGCCAGCAATGCAGCGAGATCGATAATTCGCTTATTTGTTTCAACACCACATCTGTGTTGATGCCCAATTCAGCATATTCCTCTTTCGCCAGCTGGTAGGCTTTTTCTATCCTTTCTTTGTTCATTTTTCTTTCTTTTATAGAGTTTACTCTGTTTCTATATTTTATAAATATCCTCAAGTTTACCTAAATGTCATTCAATTGTCATTAAGTTGTTTTGAAACCATCAATGACAATAAACTGACCATGAATGACAATGGCTGACAGTCGGAAAGGACAATAGGTAAGCAAGCGAACAATCATTTTTTACTTTAATGCTGGAGCCGGATAGCGGAATGAATAATTTCCAGACCCGAGATTGACCGTGACATTTTTGCCGTCTTGCACCAATTTTGATTTTAATCCTTCTTCCGTTACAATCTGGGCTGCTTTTGCTGCCGGTAATGTAACCGAAGCCGTTGTGTTCACCGGAACAGAAACTTCGTACACAAAATCGTCGCCGTCTATTTTCCAGGCCGATTTTACCGGGCCATATATCGATAAAAATTCAGCATCAACATGGCTTAAACCTCCTCCGGGGTGCGGGCTGAACAGGATGTGTTTGTAGCCCGGTTTTTCCGGATCGATATTAATCCCGGCCACATGTCCATACATCCATTCGCCAATGGCCCCGTAGGCATAATGGTTGAAACTGTTCATCCCGACACTCTGGAAAGTGCCGTCGGGTTTTTGTCCGTCCCAGCGTTCCCATATGGTGGTGGCGCCCTGTGTTACCGGGTATAGCCACGAGGGATATTTTTCGCGGTTCAGCAACATAAAGGCCAGGTCGTCGCGCCCGATCGCCGACAAAGTGCTGCACACCAAAGGAGCCCCGACGAAGCCTGTTGTTATATGTCCGAATTTTTTTACATCATCAGCAAAATAAACGGCTGTTTTTTCTTTTAAATTTTCCGGCAATAAGTCGAATGAAAGCGCCAGCGCGTAAGCAGTTTGGGTATGCGAAACCAACCTCCCGTTCGGGGTGACAAATTCAGCGATAAATGCCTTTTTGATGTTCTTTGCCAGCTCTTCATACATTGCAGCATCTGCTTTATTCCCAATAATCCCGGCTATTTTTGCCAGCAATCCGGATGAATACGAATAATAGGCCGTAGCAATCAGGTCTTTTTCGGTGGTGGCGCCAGTATAATCGGAACGGTTGCTCGCGAATGCCAGCCAGTCGCCGTAATGATTGTCGCCAGTCCAAAGAAAATCATCGCCTGCCCGGTTTTTCATGTATCCCACCCAGGCTTTCATGCTGGGATATTGTTCTTCCAGAATACGTTTGTCTCCATAAATGCGGTACATGGTCCACGGGACAATAAGTGCCACATCGGCCCAGGCCGTAGAGCCGCCGCCACCTTTCAGTACATCGGGAATCACGTGCGGCACCTTGCCGTCGGGGAGCTGGTCGGCAGCCACGTCTTTCATCCATTTGGTATAGAAAGCGGCTACATCGAAATTATAGGCGGCAGTCATGCTGAAAACTTGTGCGTCGCCGGTCCAGCCGAGCCGTTCGTCGCGCTGCGGACAGTCGGTCGGAACATCAAGGAAATTTCCACGTTGGCCCCACTGGATATTTTTCTGCAACTGGTTGATCAGCGGATGCGAACAGGTAAACGAGCCGGTCGGTGGCATGTCGGAATGGATGACTACGCCGGTAATATTTTCTTCTGAAGGCGTTCCTGGAAAGCCTTCTATTTTCACAAAGCGGAATCCGTGAAAGGTAAAATGAGGTTCATATACTTCCTCGCCTCCACCTTTCAGTATGTAAAGATCGGTGCATTTGGCCGAGCGCAGGTTGTCGGTGTAAAAGTTTCCTTCTTTGTCCAACACTTCAGCAAATTGCAGGGTTACCTGGTCGCCCGCCTTGCCCTGCACTTTCAGGCGCACCCAGCCCACCATGTTCTGCCCCATGTCGAATACGGTTTCTCCTTTCGGAGTAGTCAATATTTTTATGGGTTTTAGTTCTTGAACTGCTTTTACCGGGACCCCCTGCGGGGCGATCAGAATATCTTTTGAATAGTTGGCGGTCGAAACATTTTCCCAGTCGCTGTCGTTGAACCCGGCGCTGTTCCATCCCGGTATTTCCTTGCGTGCATCGTAGGTTTCGCCGTTATAAATGTCGGATACAACGATCGGTCCGGTAGCTGCTTTCCAACTTCCATCGGTGCAAATAATTTCGCTGGAACCATCGGTGTAATTTAGCTGAAGCTGTGCCAGCAATACCAATTTTTCGCCGTAATAATTTCGTTGATCCTGCCATCCGATGTTTCCCCTGTACCAGCCATCGCCCAGGATTACCCCTATCGAATTTTTTTGCCGGATCATCGAAGTTACGTCATACGTTTGGTATTGTAACCTTTTGTTATACGAAGTCCAACCCGGGGTAAAAAGATCGGAGCTTACTTTTTGTCCGTTCAGGAATAATTGATAAAGTCCTTTTGAGGTGACATACACCTGTGCCGACTTAATTTTTTTAACCGTTGAAAATTCCCTTCTGAAATACTGGCAAGGCCTGAGTTCTGTCGTATCGTTCGCTGAACCCATACTGATCCATGAGGCTTTCCAGCTTTCGGGTTCCAGGATTCCCATTTCCCAGAAAGCAGGCTGGCTCCATGCCGAAACTTTTTTGTTGTTGTCCCACACGCGCACCTGCCAGTACACCCGCTGCATGGATTTGAGCGCCGGACCTTTGTATTCTACGTTTACCGACTGGTCGGATTCCACTTTGCCGGAAGTCCAGATCAGTTTTCCATTAGGCGTCTGATCGGTCACCCTGATTTCATACGCTGTTTGCATCACGTTTTGTCCATCGGAAAGCAACTGCCAGCTCAGGCGCGGCTTTTGTACATCAATCCCGATTGGGTTTACATGGTATTCACTGACCAATTTTACGACCTGCACCTTTGCAGAAAGTAAAGACACACTCATGCTAAATAGTACAAATAGTGAAAAGAAACGGACTGAATGTTTTAATGATTTCATCTGTTTTTAATTATTAGGTGTTACATTTATTCCATATAAAAAACTTCTTCGAGCGGGATAGTAACCGGCGAATGATCCGGGTTTGTTTTCATGATGCCGGCCATAAAAGCCCACCATTTCTGAACAATTTCCGTTTGTCCCATATCCTGCGAGCCACCATCGCCGCTTACTTTCTGAAAAGCGAACAGCGTGTTGGTTTCTTCATCTAAAAAAATAGAATATTCACTGACTCCCGCGTCTTTCAGCAGTTTTTTCAGTTCCGGCCAAATCTCGTCGTGCCGTTTTTTGTATTCTTCTTTTTGCTCCTCGTTGAGGTACATTTTAAATGCAAGTCGTTTCATATACTTACTCCTATTTGTTCAAATGTTTATTCTTTGGGGCACATTACCTTTTTCACGGCTTCCAGACAACCAAAACCGTTAAGCATATCGGGCAAAAGATAGCTGCCTTCGACCCACTCATTCCAGGCATTAATCGTGATTAATTTGGGCTGCTCCGGATGGCTGTCGGCATATTCTTTGGCTTTCAACAGTAGATTCCCGAAACTACCAGGTGTGTTGTGGTAATGAATCACATCTTTCATCCCTTTTGCGGGAAATCTCGGGGTGTCGTCCCATCCAATGGAAACGCAAGGGAACAAAGGTATATTCAGGATAGAATCCATTTGTGCCCTTATTTTTATTGAATTGGCGCCGTACACCAGGTAGTCTTCGTTCAAGCCTCCCATGTTGTACAGGGCCACACTGTTGAAACCCATTTTGTCTACTTTTTCGGAAAACCGTACAGCTGCTTCCTTCGACATTACAGAGCCTCCGCCCTGGTTCCACTGGATATGCAAACCCGGGAACCCGGCTTTTTTTACTTCTTCCCTGAAATAATCCAGCGCGTTCCGGGTTTCTTCTTCACTTCCCCCAAAGCTTTTCAGCAGGTTATCTACACTGAATACAGAAAATACCGGTTTGCCGTCGATCTTCAGGTAGTTTGGCTGCTTAAAGTATTGTTCGATTACCCGGGGGACTATCTTTTTAAAGATGTCCCAATTCACGACCCCGGTCCATAGCAACGATGTATCGTCCTTGAATTTGTGCACGTTCCAGTAATTATGCTTTACATCGTGGTTGGCCCACATGATATAGAACTGCATTTCTGAATTGTTTTTTGCTTTCAGGAACCCGTCGTTAAGGGCGCTTTCCAAAAAAGGGCCGTCGTCGAACCAGTACCAGTCGAAAACAAAAGTATTCACACCGTGATTGGTCGCCACATCAATCCATCTTTCCATAACCCTCGGGTCAT
Source organism: Prolixibacteraceae bacterium (assembly GCA_034003625.1). Lineage (GTDB taxonomy): Bacteria > Bacteroidota > Bacteroidia > Bacteroidales > Prolixibacteraceae > GWE2-42-39. The sequence goes on from JAVEYG010000023.1 coordinate 73,400, forward strand.
TGTCCATTTCATAACCCCACAATGGGAAGCGCGGCTGATAGTGCCCTTCAAAACGGGGATCCCCTTTTTTAATTATTTCCCATTCGCCAATGCCTTCGGGCCACAGCATATCCCCAAAACGTTTGTCGTGATGGCACGATGGCCAAACATAAGCTGCCACGATGTAGTCGCTTTTCGTTTTTTCTTTTGCATCTTTTTCTCCGGATGGAGTACACGAAAACAAATAAAGCAGAGCGACCAGGCAAACGATAGTTAAGTTATTTTTATTCAATGTTGTAGTATTCATTTTTATTTCTTTAAAATAAGTTTATAATGACTGGCAAGCAAGGCAACCAGGAGAAAAATAACCTCCGGGGCAACCAAGCGCTGAAGGTATTGGAACTGTTTCATCGGCATTTTTTGTTTTTTTGTTTTACGAGGCTTTATTTAAAGCCTATGCTTTCTTTTTGTTTTTTTCTGAATTCACTTCTGATTTTTTTCAGTAACGCATTGTTCCCGGAAATCGGCGCCAGGTTATTTTGCTGGGCGGGATCGTTTTGCAGGTCGTATAATTCTTCGTACACAGGAGAACTTTCGGGATAAACAATGTACATGTACTTTCCGGTACGCAGCCCCTGTGATTTCGGAATGGTTTTGATCGGTACGTTATGTTCGTAATAAAACGAGTTCCGCCAGTCCGAAGGTTTCCCGTTTGCCATGATGAGCTTCAAATCCCGTCCCTGCATGGTTTTCGGGCTCCTGATACCGGCAAATGACAAAATGGTGGGCGCAATATCGATGTTCAGGGCCATTTTCGAAACTACTTTTCCGGCCAGTTCTTTGTGCTTTGGGTTACAGATGATCAGGGGAACGCGGATCGAAGGTTCATGTCCGTACCACTTCCCGGCCAATCCGTGCTCGCCGAGGTAAAAGCCATTATCTCCCGAAAAAATTAAGATGGTATTTTCTGCAATTCCCATTTGTCCGAGTTTCTCCCGGATATTTCCAATCACCTCGTCAAGCCCTTTTATCAGGCGATAATACCCTTTTACCGATTCCTGAAATTGTTCGGGATTGGAAAACCGTAACTCCCATCGTTTTCGTGCTTCATTGTCTTTTTTGAAAAATTCCGGAAATTTTTCCCATTCGTCCAGAGTGTTGGTTTTTGTTTCGGGCATTTTTACATCTGTATACAAATCTTTGTATTTCGGATTGTAGATAAATTGCCGGGGATCGCCGTCCTGTACATGCGGCGCTTTAAAACTCACCGATAAACAAAACGGTTTGTCAGTGCTGGTGGTTGACAAAAATTGACAGATATGCTTTTCTACCAATTCTTCGTAATGTATGTAATTCCCGTTTTCGTCGGTATTTTTGTATTTGGGCTGTTCTGCCGATCCGAAGAAATAATCGAACCGGGGGGCAACATCATTAGTGTTGGTGCCGATCCCGTATTTTCCGACAAACCCTATCTGGTAACCGGCATCTTTCAGCAGGGTCGGATAAGTTTGTGCAAAGGCTTCCGGGCCGAATGGCGTTTTAAAATCGGGTATTCCGTGCCGGGAAACATACTGGCCTGACAAAATGCTGGCCCGGCTGCAACAGCAGATGGAGGTGGTGACAAACGCATTGTCGAAACGCACTCCTTGCGCAGCCAATGCATCCAATGCGGGCGTTTCAATCCATTCGTTTCCGGCACAGCGCATGGCATCCCAACGCATGTCGTCGGCCAGGAAAAAAATAATATTCGGTTGCTGTGCTTTTTCGGCCCGGGCGCCTAAAAAAAGGCTCCCCAGCGCCGGGAACAACCATGCAGGTTTTATCAGCCAGTTCATTTTTCTATATTTGTTACATTGAATTGCCAATCCCCACCAGGAAGACAGAAAGAATAATAGTCGCAATACCTGCAGTGATGGTCAGTTTTGTTTTCCTGGTTGTTCCGCTCCATTCTTTGCGGACGATCCCCCACATATTCGCGGTCAGTATAATGGTCGACATGTGCAGTATCCACGAACTGGCTCCGTTGCCCAGTTTACTTTCGCCCATTCCGTAGAAGAAAAATTGAAGAAACCAGGTTGTTCCGGCCAGGGCCGAGAACATTACATTTTTTGCAATTGGGGAAGAGGTATTTACAAAGTCGCTGTATGTTTTATTTTTCAAACTAAGAATGGTACACCAGATCAGGTTGGTAGTAAGCCCGCCCCACAGGATCACAACGTAAGCCACATTGTTCTGGAACAAAGGATTGTTTCCATTTGCCACGGCCACATCGGCCATCGGTTTTCCGGCTTCAATACCAAAATTCATAAACGAGCTGAGAATGCCGGAAATCACAGCAATAATTAATCCTTTTACCAGGCTGAACTCGGCCACGCTTTTTTTACTTTCTTCTTCCGAAATCTCGTTTTCTTTCATCATCCCGGCTTTTCCTGAAATGGCAATCCCGATAAGGCATACCAGAACCCCCAGCAAAACGATCTGTCCTCCGTTGCTTGCCAGCATATCAAGAAACGAGATTTTGCCTTCGGTCGGATTGATTGAGTAATAAACAGAAGGGACGATGGCCCCAAAAGCGGCACAAAAACCAAGGGTAACCGAATTTCCGAGCGACATTCCGAGGTAGCGCACACCCAACCCGTAAGTCAGCCCGCCAATTCCCCACAACAAGCCCATCAGAAAAGTGAAATATAAAACGGTGGATGCTGCCCCGCCGATGATTTCAGCAAAATCGGGTACGGTAAGGTATGCGGCTAATGGGGGGACGATGAGCCAGGAGAATAATCCTCCAATGATCCAGTAACTTTCCCATGCCCATTTTCTCACCTTGTTGTAAGGCATATAAAAACTTCCCGAAGCAAATCCCCCGATGGAATGATAGATGATTCCTAAAATTACGTGCATAGTTTGTTCGTTTAATCAGGTTTTAATTCAATTATTTAATACTTTTGGTTTGATTCTATTTTATTGACAATTTCAAAAATAGCCTGATATATAGCTTTTATCAATACACATTTTGACAGATTGTTTACACTTTTTGATCCTCAATTAATGAATGAATTTCTGAAATACCTGACCCCGGGAGAGCGAGATAAGGAATGGGGCCTTTATATCAATGTTGCCGGTTCGGCGCTGGTGCCCCCGAATAGTGTTTATCCGTCGCCGGAACACCCGACAGGCTATCATTTCAATTGGGAACAGGGGCGTGTGTTGAACGAATACCAGATCAATTATATTACCGAAGGGAAAGGTGTACTGGAAAACGAAAATGGTCATTTTCAGATCAAGCCCGGCAGTATTATTGTGACCCGTCCTGGAGTGTGGCATCGTTACAAGCCGCTCAAAAAGACCGGGTGGAAAGAGCAATACATCGGATTCAACGGAACAATCGCGCCCCAGTTTCTGGCTCATCCGCTCTTTTCAGCAAACCAATCAGTCATCAACATTGGCATCCGGGAGGAAATAATTGATACTTACCTGAAAATATTCCAGTTGGTGCAAAAAGAAAAACCAGGTTACCAGCAAATCGCTTCGGGAATGGTGGTAAAACTGCTTGGCTACCTTATCTCGTTCGAAAAACAAAAGGAATTCACCGGAAAACGCATCGTTGCCATCATCGAAGGTGCCCGCTTTAAGATGCGCGCAGGCGTTGATCAGGCACTCGATTTAGAAAGGATGGCGCAAGAATATAACATCGGGTATTCGTACTTCCGCAAAATGTTCAGAAACTATACCGGTGTAGCGCCGCACCAATATCATCTTGAATTGAAAATCATGCGTGCCAAGGAATTATTGCTTTCTACCGACAAAAGTATCAAGGAAATCAGCTTCGAACTGGGTTTCCAGTCAATCTATTATTTCAGTCGTCTATTTAAAAAGAAAGTAGGGATTAACCCGACCGAACTGAGAAAATAATTTTGAATTTTATGCTTCTTTAAAGGTCTGTATCCGTTTTTGACTTGTATCTTCGCTTCAAAAATCTATTTTTGTTACAAAATTTCTGACAAATGATACAACGCATTCAAACTTTATACGTTTTCATCTCCTTTGTGTTGACCGGACTTTTATTGATTTTTCCTTTTGCCGAAATCATGGTTGAAAACACGATTTACCAATTTGATAAACTGGGGATCGGCAATACCTCAGGACTGTTACATGACGGATGGTCTATCGCGGTGCTGATTTTAATTATTTTACTTATACACTTAGTTGTTATCTTCTGCTATAAAAAACGTATCCTTCAGATACGCATGCTGGTTTTTTCCATTTTTCTGATGATCGGACTTTTCGGAATGTTTTATTTTTTTAGTTACTTTTCGTTCGATAATGCCCATGTCGATTTCAATTTAGTGGTTGCATTCCCATTAATTGCCATTATTCTCGACTATATGGCCATTCGTGCCATCGGGAAAGATGAGGCGCTGATCCGCTCCATCAATCGGATACGGTAGAAACCAGGCTTTCCTAAAACACAAAAACATGGTCACGCGCGACCTGTATTTTTTCAACCCAACCTGCGAAACGGCTGTTGCCAACGGTTCTGAGACTTTTATTGCAACCCAAATCCTGCGGAAGTTTGAAACCGATTTATCGTTTTTACCGATGATTCTTACATCGCCCGGCGATATAGTCATGAGTCAGGAAAAACCTTCAAAAACCTTTATCGATGGGTTGAAACAAATACATTTCCCGGTTTCGGGAACCATGTCGAAAAACGAAATAGTAAAGACAGGAAACCTGCGAATAAACCGGATTGTCCCGTGGGGATGGAGTCCGGCTGCCCACTTTCAGGTAAAAGAACTGAAAGATTATACTTCTCCTGAATTTCAATCTTCACGGATTTTCAACTGGGAACCAGAACATTCCATGCTATTCGAACGCAAAACATCGGCACAGGTTTTTACCCGTTTTCTTTCGGAGTACGGAACTTCTGATTATTGTTTCGCAGAAGCAATTCCTTTGGTATTAAAATCAGAGGGTGACATCCTGAATTATCTGAAAAAGCACCCGCACACTGTATTTAAATCTCCTGTAAGCTCATCGGGACGGGGCGTCCAAATGATCCGAAGCGGAAAGTTGAGCCACTCTAATAATAAATGGACAAAAGCAGTTTTAAAACAATCAGGCTACCTGATGGCCGAGCCGCTACACCATAAAAAACTCGATTTGTCGTTTCAGTTTGAAATTGACGCTTCAGGAAAAATAATTTATCACGGGCACGTTTTCTTTTATACCAATAGTAACGGGATGTACCTGGGCCATTACCTGAACAGGAACAGTTCCGGGCTCATTGGCGCCGACTTTGCTCAATTATCAGATGAAACCGGCAACAGGCTGAAACGGATACTCGAAAAATCAGTATACCCACTCTTTTATGAAGGGTTTCTGGGCATTGACGGAATGATCATTGAAGAGGAAAACCAGTTAAAAATCCACCCTTGTATAGAAATTAACTGCCGTCTTACAATGGGAATGCTTGCCCTGAGAATCCAAAAATTAATCCATCCGGAAGCACAAGGCCATTTCAGGATTTTTACCGGGAAACCAGGCGAGTTTGCCACTCTCTCGAAGAAAATGAGAACAAACCATCCGGTTGTCATGAAAAACAGGCAATTCATTTCCGGTTTTGCCACGCTGAGCGATCCTGCTGAAAAAGCAGGATTTGGAGCGTATGTGCTACTCACTTAAGATGAAGCGGCCTGTACATTTTTATATCCTCTAATTCTTTTCATAAAGCAACCTGATCCGCCACGAACCTACCATTCGCTCCAGTCTGGTGTCCTCTGATTATTTAGCTTTTAAATGCACTGCTTCCGGATAGGTGTCAATAATCTCACCATCTTCGTTGACAACCGTGAGCTGTTGATGGCTCCCTTCAATGGTCAGTAATATAAAATGCCGTTGCGACAAAGCCTGTTTCAAATACCAGGTTTCACCAACAGGATGCACTTCCCGCACTTTTACACCCCATGCCCCGTCTCCCAAAAATACAATTCCTCTTTCGTCCACTTTTCCTTCTTTTATGGGAAATGTCCTTTTGTACGCATGGTCATGATTTTCAAAGGCTATTTTTACTTTATGCTTTTCAAACAAAGGGAGCCAGTTGGTCCTGACTTCCTCCGATGATACGCCCTTAAACTCTCTTACAGAAGGATAAGCAGGAACGTGATACACGGGGATAATATGAAGAAAATCTTTCCGTTTCTTCAACTCTGAAGCAAGCCATTCGGTCTGCTTCCCACGTATAGGATTGGTATGTCCGGAATCCAAAATGAATAAACTGAGGTAATTTCCAAAATCCAGTACATTGTAACCGGGTTGTCCGGGAAATGCAAACAAATTGAAGAAGTAGGGTGCATGTTTTTCCCGGTCTTCATCATTTCCGCTGAATTTTTCTTTAGAATAATTGCCTCCAACCACTTCGTGGTTTCCCAAACCGACAACGATTGGAATGATCCTGTTTTCTCCGGTTATCAAGGTTTTCTTGCATATATCAAGCCAGTCATACACTTTCCCGACACCTTCAGCCTTCCCGTTTTCGTACGCCAGATCACCGCCCATAACAACAAAATGCGGGTCAAATCTTGCCACCTGTTTATTTGTCCTTTCCAGCATTTCCTTTTCGTGCATGGTATCCCCGCCAATGGCGATCCGGATTGGGGCATTAACGGTATTCAAAGGCATTGTATTAAAAAAATAAACTGTCTCGTCTGTCCCAAATTTTAGCTGGTAAGAAGTTCCCGGTTTTAGCTTTTCCAGGCCAACCCTGTGAATTATCCGGTCAGAGAACGGAAAAGGATATGTTTTACTTTTTATATTTTGCCATTCACTTGTCCCTTTTTCTCTGTAAAACAAAGATTGGGGCTGCTTTTCCAATGTGTGCCAGTCGACACACACGGTAGTGGAAGGATCATTTGTCCATGTCAACAGAATAGCTAAAGGTTCATTTTGTGATTTTGCTTCAAAAGAAAAGAAAAGGAAAACAAATAATAAAACTTTTACTGTAATCTTCATGATAAAGTTAATTTTTAAGTTAGGACTTATTTTTTAATAGTTTGTTGTCAATATCAAGAAAAACAACATTCATCTCCTTTGGTTCACAGGATACGCCACAAATAAGCCATGGTGCATACATTCCCTGCATAGGGGAAATCATTTTTAAGAAATAAGGAGTCGGGACATTTTCATTTTTTAAAACATATCTATTAACTTTGTACAAATCAATTAATAACGACAATAAAAATCCAGACGAATGAAACGGCTTGTATTGTTAACGGTGGTAGGTCTGCTGACTTGCCACATGGCGTATTCACAATCCGACAAAGTCCGGAAAGAACCGACTTTGCCACAGGAAAAAGTGACCGCTAATAAGGAATTCGATGAAAACGGAAACCTAATCAGTTTTGACTCGACTTATGTTTATTCGTGGTCAAGCGACAGTACAATAAGCGGGTTCCCGGGCGATATTGACTTTTCTGATTTTTTTAATTGGAAAGGAAGCCTTTTTGATAACGATTCTGCTTTCATGAACGATCCTTTTCGTGGATTTCATTTTAATCACGAGGAAATTGATAATTTTTTCAAATGGTTTCCGGAAATATTTCCCGATTCGCTTGATCAAAACATGTATTCATACCGGAATGATTCAATTATCCGATTTTTTGGCGATTCGACACGTACATTTCAATTCCGGAAAGACAGTCTGTTCCCTGACTTTCAGTGGCAATTAAACGATTCGTCAATGATGCGTTTTTTCTCTGAACCAAAACTCTTGTTCCAGAACGATTCTATCTGGAAAAAACATCAAAAACTATTGGAACAGCACAGGTTGGAAATGGAAGAGTTGCAGAAGAAATTTTTCCAGTTTTAGAATTTACCTCCAACAAAAAAGGCCCCGGCTCAAAAGAACCGGGGCTTTGGTAAAGATCGGCAACGACCTACTCTCCCACTGTGACGCAGTACCATCGGCGCTGGCGGGCTTAACTTCTCTGTTCGGAATGGGAAGAGGTGGGGCCCCGCCGC
>JAVEYG010000055.1:0-19944 GCA_034003625.1 Prolixibacteraceae bacterium
AACCGTGCATTTGCTTTAAAGACAAGTGCTTTCTTTTCTTTTGTCTGTAGTTCTAAAAATTATTGATTTTAAACAACATATGGGCTTTAAAGGCTCATTTAATAGAAATTATTTACGTATGAAAAGATTAATTTTTGCCACCGCATTTTTGTTTCTTGTTTCATTGACTTTTGCTCAGGGTGATTTTTTCGATTTGGGCCTTAAGGCCGGAATGAACGTATCAAAACTCTCGATTGATGCAGATGATTACAACGATGAAACTGTTAATAATGTTAATTTTGGCGCCTTTGCCCGTTTTAACATAGGACGGATTTACCTTCAGCCCGAAGCTTATTATTCCAATAAAGGAGGTACTATCGAATATGTTGGGATTGGCACGATCAATGAGTTCGATCTTAAAACCCTTGATATTCCGATACTTTTGGGGGCTAAAATCATTAATAAAGAGGCCTTTAACCTTCGGGTGATGGCCGGGCCAATGTTTTCGTATGCAACTGATAAAGATTATGAAGGGCAAGCATTCTCTTCTGAAAATATCAAGGATAGTTTCATGGGATGGCAGTATGGCGCCGGGATCGATTTTCTGATGTTTACGTTTGATGTAAGGGTGGAATCGAGCAGCAATATCATAACAGAAGTGCCTGATTTCTCTGACTCAAAAAGCAAATCGTTTATTTTAAGCCTGGGAATAAGGTTAATGTAACAGGTGCGATAAATCGTTATGTAATTTTTGCAAACCTGTATTTTCCCTGGTTTACCTGTTTTTTTGAGTAACTTTTTTATTGATATGCGCCCGGTAATCCTGTTGATGGTTATTTTGAATATTGTCTTTACCTGTTATTCACAGGAGAAAAGCAGCGATAGTATTCGCATGGATAATTTAGAACGAAAAGAGAAAAAATTATTCTATGACCAACTTTTTGTCTTTTCAGATAATTCATTGTATGGTAATTTAATCCGGTATGACGCTGATTTCTTTAATCAGCCTTTATTTTCTGAATCTAACTGGAAAATTGATTTCAATGCAATGGAAAACCCTTTTGTTCCGGGGGCTTCCAACCGTTATTCAATAGTATATGGTTATCAGCCGCTTTTTGGCTATTACTCAATTATGAACCAAGCCCGGTACCAGATTAATGATCGTTTTTCTATCGGGGGAAACAGTTTTGCCGGCAGTTCCCTTTTTGACCCGATGCCGCTAAACCGGCCATTTAACGAGATGGACATAAAAGGGGCTTCCATGTTTCTGGAATACAAAGTATCGAAGAAATTTAAGATTGGGGCCCGCATTGACGTAACAAACCAACGGACATTGTTCCCCGCCCCGTGATGGTTCACTTCCGTTCATTCAAATAATTACAGACATTGACCGGGTCGTTTGTGTTGATAAAATCAACCTTCGATGTAGCCAACATATCCCAGACTGTTTTGTGATTGGGGCAGTTAATGACACTTAATTTGCGACCCTTTTGATGAACTTTGTTAACCAGTTCCTTGATTTTCATGAAATCGGGAAAAGGGATATTGCCTACTCCGTTCCAGGTAGTCAGTTCGGTGAAATCCAGCTCAATCAAAGGCATCTGGAAATAATCATGAGTACTTTCGATGTCGTTTTTATCTCCGACCAGGCCCAAACACATAAAGCCGTCTTTCGACAAATCGTCTTCTAAGTTTTTATCTTTAACCAAAAGCCTGACCTTACCATCGTTCACACCCTGGTTGTAGTGGGTAATCAGCCCTTTTAGCGGACCGACCATCGATTTCAATTCTTTATTCGATTTTTTAAATTCATTATGAAAATTCAAGATAATGAACGATTCCCGGTTATCGCCGCTGATAATGGAATTTCCATTCTTTTTCAGGTTGCTGTACAATGGGAATAAATATGCTTCGGCAAAAACCGGAACTTTGTGATTGGCGCTGTCGGGCATCGAAGGGGTAACAAACAATTTCCCGTAAATATACATCAGGTCTACCTCAAAATTTGCGACCCCATGTCCAAGTAAATCCCAGATTTCATCATTGGAATTTAAATTTCCGGATGATATGATACGGGTTGATGGTGCCTGGGCGTGAGTTAAGTTTATAAAGACTACAAAAACAATAATGATTATTTGAAATACTTTTTTCATTTGTCCGTTTTCAGGTTTGTCAAATATAAAAAAATGTGAGGTATCTCAGACACTCAAAGCAATGAAAGAAAACAACCAATTGACATTTGTCCATATCATTGTAATGCAACATGAGAAGTATCTTTGAAAAACCAAATTCGATATTGTAACCAAATGATTGCCAAAAAAGTTCAGGAGATATCTCGAATAAATTGATATTACAATAAACACGCCATAAAAACCGGTTTCACCAAACAATCTCAGGTTAATAGGGTTCCTGTTTTTTTCTTCGGTGTTTCATCGTCATAGGCGAATAAAATCTGTAAATCGAGTGTTAAAGTTCTATGAAACAAACCTGCTTGCAAAAAGAAAGCACAAACACGCATGGACAAATTAGATGTGAGTTCCCTGTCTGCCGATAGGCAGGTATCCGGTGGAACATTTTATTAAAATGGAAAAACTTTAACGAAAAGATAATCAATAGTTTAATAATTTGTACGAATGAAAATGGATTTTTTCTGTAACAAAAATTACCTGTTTCTGTCTTATAAGCAGAAAAGAGACAAAAAAGCTCATTTCGGAAACAAACAATAAACGAAAACAAAAATTTAAAGTCATGAAAAACAATTTATTTGTGATGGCATTGATTTGCCTGGTAACTTTCGCATTGGGGGCAAGCGCCACCAGCCTTAATACCGATCAATTCCAGATTACCCCGGTTGACAAGCCTTTGATGGAATTGGCTGTCAAAGAGTGGAAACTGAAGTATTCAAAAAACAATGATTTTGAGATTACGATCGATCTGATGACAACCAAAAAAGGCGTTGAATACGTAGTTTATTCAAAATATTTTGAAGTAAGTTACGCTTGCTGCAAGGACGGATTTGGGGTAAAAGAAGTAAAACCTGCGTGGAGTAAAATCGACAGTAAATACAAAGATAAGGTGTTAGATTCCAACAAAATGTCGGGTCAACGAATTATTACGCCATCGCAGGTGCCCGAATCCGAGGCATTGGGACTGATTGCCAGTTACCTGCCCGATCTTTTAAAAGATCAGTACAAGTATCTTTTGAACTGAATTTTGGGTATTGATATGCGAAAGAGGAATTGCCAAACTACCAGCAGTTCCTCTTTTTTATATACATCCGCAGACAAAACCGTCGGCGAGGCTTTCCGTAAGTTCCTTCACGGCATCCTTTTCCTGGTCGCTTCCTTTGCATTGTCCGCAAACAGGCAGGTTTACGTCCGGATTAACAAAAAAATGATTTTCTCCGATTTTTGAGTTACATACAAAACATGTATCCGAGAAATTATTCATGTCTGCAATTTATTTCTGCCAAAAATAATTTTTTTATCTGTATATACCTTGTTCATGCTCCTTTGTCATACCCTGCTTATCATTTCTGTCAATAATTGTAAAAAGCTTTCAGGTACAGGAATGGCACAATTATTATTGAAAAACAATGCAACCGTTTATTTACTCTTACAATATAATTACATTTGTGAGCATTAATTTCAGAATTATAAAATTACGATAATGGCATTTGTGAACAAACTACTCGGAAAGTTTCTGGGTAACAAGTCAGAACGCGATATACGCGAAATAAAACCGGTTCTTGAAGAAATAAAAAAGGAATACGAACGGATCAAAAATTTATCCAACGATGGTTTGAGGGAAGAATCAGTAAGGATAAGGTCAATTATACGGGAAAAGATAAAACCTGATGAAGATGAAATCGCGGCATTGAAACAAAAAGTTGATGAAGTTGAAATTCAGGAAAGTGAGAAGATTTATCAGGAAATTGATAAGATTGAAGAACGTATACTGCTCAAAATAGAAGAGGTGCTGAACGAGGTACTTCCTCCAGCTTTTGCCGTGATAAAAGAGACCGCCAAGCGCTTTGTTGAGAATGAAAGAGTGGAAGTAAGCGCCAACGATTTTGACCGCGATGTTGCAGCCACCCAAAATCATGTCGTCATAGAAGGAGATAAGGCATATTGGAAAAACCGATGGATGGCCGGTGGAAACGAGATCATTTGGGACATGGTCCATTATGATGTACAGTTGATCGGAGGTATTGTACTGCATTCAGGAAAAATCGCGGAGATGGCGACTGGCGAAGGAAAAACGCTGGTGGCAACTTTGCCTGTTTTTCTGAATGCCCTTGCCGGGCGGGGTGTACATGTGGTTACCGTAAACGACTACCTGTCGAAGCGCGACTCGGAATGGATGGGCCCGATTTTTGAATTTCACGGGCTGAGCGTTGATTGCATCGACAAACACCAGCCCAATTCGGATGCCCGCCGTAAAGCATACAATGCCGATATTACCTACGGCACAAATAACGAATTTGGTTTTGATTACCTGCGCGACAACATGGCCATTAACCCGAATGATTTGGTACAGCGCAAACATCACTATGCCATTGTCGACGAGGTTGACTCGGTGCTGGTCGACGATGCCCGTACGCCGTTAATTATTTCCGGTCCCGTGCCGAAAGGCGACAACCAGAAATTTGAGGAATTGAAGCCAAGAGTTGAAAAACTTTTCAATGCCCAGCGCAACCTGGTAACCCAGCTATTGGCTGATGCCAAACGGCTGTTGACCAAAGAAAATGCAACGAAGGAAGAACTGGAAGAAGGTTCGCTGTGGTTGCTCCGCGCCCACAAAGGATTGCCAAAAACAAAAGCGCTGATCAAATTTCTGAGCGAAGAAGGCATCAAGGCGCAGATGACCAAAACAGAGAACTTCTACATGCAGGATAATAACAAAAACATGCACAAAGTAACCGACGACTTGTTCTTTGTTATTGAAGAAAAGCAGAATGCCGTTGAACTAACCGATAAAGGAATTGACCTGATCTCGGGGGATGTGGAAGACCCACTCTTTTTTGTATTGCCGGATGTCGGTTCCGAAATTGCAGAAATCGAAAATAACAAAAGCTTGTCGCAACGGGAAATACTTGAAAAGAAAGATGAATTGCTCCAAAGCTATGCCGTTAAATCGGAGCGGGTGCATACCATCAACCAGTTGTTGAAAGCATACGCCATGTTTGAACGGGATGTGGAATACGTGGTGATTGACAACAAGGTAAAAATTGTTGACGAGCAAACAGGCCGTATCATGGAAGGCCGTCGCTATTCCGACGGTTTGCACCAGGCTATCGAAGCCAAAGAACGGGTGAAAGTGGAAGCTGCCACGCAAACTTTTGCTACCATCACGCTCCAGAATTATTTCCGGATGTACCACAAACTGGCCGGTATGACCGGTACTGCCGAAACCGAGGCCGGTGAATTCTGGGACATCTACAAATTAGAAGTAGTGGTTATCCCGACCAATCGTCCTATTGCCCGACAGGATCACGAAGACATGGTTTATAAAACCAAACGGGAAAAATACAATGCAGTAATTGCCGAAATTGTTGACCTCTACCAAGCAGGCCGACCAGTACTGGTAGGTACTACTTCGGTTGAAATTTCAGAGTTGTTGAGCCGCATGCTCAAAATTCGTGGCATCAGGCATAATGTGTTGAATGCCAAGCTGCATGCCCGCGAAGCTGAAATTGTGGCCGAAGCCGGTCAGAAAGGGATGGTGACTATTGCCACCAACATGGCAGGGCGTGGTACCGACATCAAGCTCACCCCGGAAGTGAAGAAAGCCGGTGGTTTGGCGATCATTGGCACCGAACGTCACGACTCGCGAAGGGTTGACCGTCAGTTGCGCGGGCGTGCCGGTCGCCAGGGAGATCCCGGAACTTCTCAGTTTTTTGTTTCCCTGGAAGACGACCTGATGCGCCTTTTCGGTTCCGACCGTATTACAGGCATTATGGACCGTCTGGGATTGAAAGAAGGGGAGATGATCCAGCATTCGATGATTACCAAATCGATTGAACGGGCACAGAAAAAAGTGGAAGAAAACAATTTTGGCATCCGAAAGCGTTTGCTGGAATATGATGATGTGATGAATTCGCAGCGCGAAGTAATATACAAACGTCGCCGCCATGCACTCTTCGGCGAACGGTTAGAGGTAGATATCCTGAACATGATGTACGATGCTGTGGAGAACTTGGTAAATGAGTACCACGATTCAGGAATGTTTGAAGATTTCGAACTGGAACTGATCCGCCACATGTCAATTGAATCGCCGGTATCGGAAAATGAGTTCAATAAAATGAAGCCTGAAGATATTACCGATGCAATTTATGAGAAAATGATTGCTTCCTACACGCGTAAAGTGGAAATTATTGCACGGCAGGCTTATCCTGTAATTAAAGACGTATACGAACGAAAATCACATCTTTATCAAAACATCGTAGTGCCGATTTCCGACGGTAAACGTTTGTTCCAGATTATAACCAACTTAGAAGCAGCATATAAAAATCAGGGAAAAGAATTAGTAAAATCGTATCAGAAACAAATTGTCCTTTCCACGATTGATGAAGCCTGGAAAGAGCAGTTGCGGGAAATGGACGACCTGAAACAATCGGTTCAGAATGCAACTTATGAACAGAAAGATCCTCTGTTGATATACAAGTTTGAATCGTTCAATCTGTTTAAACAGATGGTAGAAAAGGTAAACAAAGAAATTGTTTCCACTTTGATCAAAGGTCACATCCCGATCAGCGATCCGAATGAAGTCAGGGAAGCTGCTGCCCGCAGTCGTACCGACATGAGCCGGTATTCGACTTCCAAGTCGGAGGTACCCGGAATGCCCGGTTCAGGAGAAAGCCAGCCCAGAGAACCACAAAAAGCCCAGCCGGTAAGGGTCGAGAAGAAAGTGGGACGGAACGATCCCTGTCCGTGCGGCAGTGGAAAGAAATTTAAATCGTGTCATGGCGCCGGACAATTCTGAAAACAAAAATACCAGATAAATGGATTTTATAAATTTTATACATTGGGACGTAAGCCCTGAAATAGTTAAACTCGGATGGTTTTCCGTCCGGTGGTACGGGTTGATGTTTGCACTTGGCTTCCTGGGCGGGTATTATATGGGAGAAAGAATGTTTAAATACGAAAAAATCGACCTGAAATGGCTGGAAAGCCTGTTCATGTACCTGATTATTGCAACCATTGTTGGCGCCCGGTTAGGCCATGTAATTTTTTATGGCTGGGATTACTATTCGCAGCATCCGTTTGAAATTATTAAAGTGTGGCACGGTGGACTGGCCAGTCATGGCGGCGCGTTGGGAATCGCCATTGCCCTTTTCTACTGGAGCCGGAAAGTGTCGAAACGCCCGCTGGTCTGGATTCTCGACCGCGTAGTGGTCCCAACAGCCTTAGTTGCGGCAATGATCCGTTTTGGAAATTTGATGAATTCGGAGATTTACGGTATCGAAACCTCCCAACCCTGGGGATTTGTTTTCCTGAGAAATGGAGAAACCGTGGCCAAACACCCTACCCAGATTTACGAATCGCTCAGTTATCTGATCACTTTTGGAACTGTATTCTGGATGTATTGGAAGACACGGCTAAGAGAACGTCAGGGATTGATTACCGGCGTCTTTTTCATCATAGTGTTTACAACCCGTTTTTTCATTGAATTTGTGAAAGAAGTTCAGGAAGATTTTGAAATTGGCATGATTCTGAATATGGGGCAAATCCTGAGTATACCGTTTGTTCTGGCAGGAATATTTCTGGTTGTACGGGCATTGAAACGTAACCCCGTGATATATTAAGGAGGATCGTTTAATAATTAATATGGAATTCCGGTTTTTGAAGAGGATTGTAAAACCTCATGACAGGCGAGTGGTTATTTATCTGATATGTGTCGGTATAGCTACTGTATTTTGGCTGCTGAACATGCTGGGAAAAGAGTATACGGCAGACATTGAGCTTCCGGTGCGATATACTAATTTGCCGGCAAATAAGGTTCTAATTAACGATCTTCCCCAAAAATTTACGCTTCATGCTAATGCTTTCGGTTTCACTCTTTTGAGACATAAACTGAGCCTGTCGTTTTCCCCGTTGATTTTTTCTGTCAATGACTTTACCCGGAGTATAATGGAAACCGGGAAAAAACCGGAATATATCATTCTTACAGAATCGTATTTAAATGATATTTCCGCTCAACTGAGTAGTGATGTAAAGGTATTGGATATCAGCCCCGATACGCTTCGTTTTAATTTTGACCAGATAATTCAAAAAAAGGTAAAAGTGTATCCCCATGTCCAGGTTGAGCCTAAACAGCAATATCAGCTTTCAGGATCAATCCGCACAAATCCCGATTCGGTATTAGTATCCGGTCCACGGTCTCTATTGGATACGCTGAAGCAAATATTTACACGTTATCAGTATTTTAAATCAGTTTCGGAGGATATCCGGGAAGATGTCCCGCTGGTGGGTATCGCCAATCTTGAAATCAGGGAAAAGCAAGTCAAATTGCAAATTCCGGTTGAAGAATTCACCGAATCACAGATGCTGATACCGCTTTCTGTTGAAAATAAGCCCGATAGCATCAACCTGAAGATTTTTCCTAACAAGGTGAAGGTTTCTTTTCTGGTTGGGCTTAGCAGGTATTCCGAAATCCTTCCTTCCGATTTTGAGCTGGTAGTTTCGTGGGACGAGGCTGCCAGGAGCAGGAGTATGCTGAAAGTGGAAATACGGTCGGTACCTCCATTTGTAAAATCAGTAAAGATTGCACCTGAAGAAGTGGAGTATCTAATTGAAAAATAGTGATGATACGAGTTGGATTAACCGGTGGGATAGGAAGCGGAAAAACCATGATTGGAAGGATGTTTGGTGTGCTTGGCATCCCTGTTTTTAATGCCGATAACGAAGCAAAGTTATTGCTTACCACAAGTTCTGTCCGTTCAAAACTCATTTCAGTTTTTGGGCCGGGTATTTACCTGCCCAATCAGACCATTGACCGAAAAAAATTTGCTTCCATCATCTTCAACGATCCATCTTTGTTGGCACGGGTAAACGAAATTGTTCATCCCGAAGTTCACCGGCTGTTTTATGAATGGAGCGAAAAACAAAATGTGCCCTTTGTTTTGTACGAAGCGGCCATATTGTACGAAAGCGGTCAATACCGAAATATGGATTATACTGTTTGGGTAATTGCTGATGAGAACATTCGTATTAGCCGGGTGATGCAGCGTGATTTGACAACCGAAGAACTCGTACGGCAACGAATGGCAAATCAGTGGACAGATGAACAAAAAAAAGGGCTGGCGAATTTTTTTATTCAAAATAACGGGCGGGAACTGGTTATCCCGCAGGTACTAAACATTTTTAATACAATCAGGTCAAATGGCTAAATTTGGAAAATGGATTGCAGGCGGACTGGGATGGGCATTTTTTGGTCCGCTGGGAGGTATCTTAGGTTTTGTTGTGGGGTCGGTTTTCGACAGTGAAAATAAGTTTCAACCTGATTCTTCGTATTCCGGTTCCCGGCAAACAACTACGGGCGGTTATGTAATGAGCCTTTTGGTGTTGGTTGCGGCAATGATGAAAGCCGACGGGAGGGTTATGAAATCGGAGTTGGAGTACGTAAAACAATTTTTTGTACGTACCTTCGGAGCTGCATCGGCAAGCGAAGCGACCCGGCTGCTGAGAGATTTGCTGAACCAAAATATCCCGGTTGCCGATGTGTGCCGGCAGATTGCAAAAAATATGGATTATTCGTCGCGCTTGCAACTGCTCCACTTTTTGTACGGGATTTCGCAGTCCGATGGGCAGGTTCACCAAACAGAACTTGACCTGATCGCACATATTGCACAAAATATGGGAATCAGTAGTAAGGATTTTGAATCGATTCATTCAATGTTTGTCCCTAATACCGATGCAGCATATAAAATATTAGAAATAGAACAATCGGCTACCGACGAGGAAGTAAAAAAGGCATACAGGAAAATGGCGATGAAGTATCATCCTGACAAGGTAAGTTATTTGGGTGACGATTTTCAGAATGCGGCTAAAGAAAAGTTCCAGAAAGTAAATGAAGCGTATGAATCAATCAGAAAAGAACGCAATATTGCATAAAAAATCCCGCCTGACGCGGGATTTTTTATAGGCTACCGGGACAGGTCGTCAAAATCAATGTCCGTATAATCTTTTCCTGAAACAGCCTCATTATCTGTTTCTTCTTCGTTCATACCAACTTCCAGTATAAAATCAGAATTGGAGTCTTCTTCGTATAATTGATTTTCATTAATGAAATCAATCACTTCCTGCAAGCCATACATAAACTTTTCAAAGTCTTCCCTATAAAGAAATATTTTATGCTTCTCGAAGTGAAATTGGCCATCCTGCTCGAATCTTTTCTTGCTTTCCGTGATGGTCAGGTAGTACTCGTCGTTTCGGGTCGATTTTACATCAAAAAAATAAGTTCTTTTTCCAGCCCTTACCGTTTTTGAATAAATTTCTTCCCGAAATTTGCTTTCTAATTCCCTTTCATCATTTTTTTCAAAGCCTTCCATTGTTTTTTGATAAATTAATTTCTTGTTTTTCGTTATCAAAAGTAAATATTTTTTTTAAATAATGTTAAAACATGGTTATTAACAGTTATTTATCCGGTACATTATTTCCTGTAATAATTCATGGCTTCCGGTATCAGCTCGTTCAGGGCTGCGATACGCTTTTCAGATACCGGATGTGTACTTAAAAATTCAGGTGTTCCGGAATGCCCCGATTGTGACATTCTTGTCCAAAACCTTGGTGCTTCATTCGGGTCGTAGCCGGCCATGGCCATGAACATCATTCCCAACCGGTCGGCTTCGTACTCGTGTTTCCGGGAATATGGAAGAATGACGCCTATTTGCGATCCTGCCCCGTATGCTGCAAGAAACAAGGCCTGGGTTTGTTCCGGTTTTTGTTTGATGGCTTCCGACAGGGCAATTCCCCCTAATTGTACAAGCAGTTGCTGGCTCATGCGTTCGTTGCCATGACGGGCTACTGCATGGGCTATTTCATGCCCCATAACAACTGCAAGACCGGCATCGTTTTGTGTAACAGGTAAAATCCCGGAATAAAAAACCACTTTTCCCCCGGGCATGCACCAGGCATTGACTTCTTCGTTTTCTACCAGGTTAAATTCCCACTTAAAATCGCCGATCCGGTCCTCGAATCCATTCTGGCGAAGATATTGTTCTACCGCAGCAGCTATCCGGGTACCGACTGTTTTTACCACATTGGTTTGCTGCCGGTTTGCCGATACTTTGTTTTCGCTCAGGAACTGGGCGTAATTTGTGAGGCTCATTTCCACCATGCTCGATTCGGGCAAAAACGCCATCTGGCTACGCCCTGTCAGGGGAACCTCGCCACACGATTGAAAAAACGATAACAGAACAACCAACAGGCCAACTTTTAAAATCACTCTCGTTTCCATCTCTATTTGGTTTTAATATTTTATAAAATTAAGAAAAATAGACAAAAAACACAGAATATAAAGTGACAAATATTTGTAATGAAAAACGAATGATTTTGAACAATATTTTGATTTTCTATGTTTTCTTGACTTTTGTCAATTAATCCACAATTGTTCAGATAAAAGAATTTTTGCTGATTATTTGTTTTTTGATTTTAAAATTCAGAAAATTTGAATGATACCAAATGCGGATTCTGATACGTTATGTGAACGAAATAGGGCAGAGAAGATAATTTTACGGATCAGGCAATGGAACGAACAGCACAACAAGAAGAATGGTTTCGGGAGGTATTCAGAAATAATTACATACACCTGCGCAACTATTTGTATTATCTTTCCGGAGATATTGACTGGAGTGAAGATGCTGTTCAGGAAATTTTCCTGATGGTGTGGGAAAAACGCGGTTCCATCCGGGATCAGACATTGAAGTCGTTTCTTTTTAAGGCTGGGCGTAACTTATTTTTGAAAAAGAAACGGCACGAAGCAGTAACCCTGAAGTTTGCCAGACAAGTAGTTGCTAAAGAATTAGAGGAAATCCCTGAATATCATTTAGAGCAAGAGGAGTTTAGCCGGAAACTTCAGAATGCCATATCTGAACTTCCCAACCAATGCCGTACCATTTTCCTGATGAACCGTATGGACAACATGAAATATCAGGAAATTGCAGATGCGTTAAGGATCAGTTTGAAAGCAGTGGAAAAACAAATAAGCAAAGCGCTTCGGCTGCTTCGTGAAAAGCTGGATGATATAGAATGGCAATAAAAACGGACAGATATAGATTGTTACCAGATTTTTATGCAGGAATAGCTGTATTTATATTCCGCATCCCCGGTCTTTTTTTCAAAAACAAAAGAACGTTGTTTGTGTTTCTTTGTCTTCTTCTTTCGTTTATTCTGAATGCTCAAAACCCGGAAATTACATATACTGCAGATAATCAGAAACTGAGCGAGGTGCTGGAAGAGATTTCCCGGATTTATCCTGTGAAGTTTGCATTCGATGCGCAGGCATTTTCTGGTGTTCGCACGACCTTTGAGGCACAACAGGTTTCTATACGCGATTTTCTCGGACAACTATCAAAACAACATGCACTGGCTTTCAGCTTGGTGGAAGGTACCTGGATTTTACGCTTGGAAAAAACGACAGTGCCGCAATTTGATCCTGTAATGGCAACGAAAAATAGTTTGTTGGGTGTTGTCAGCGATGCTGCTACCGGAGAACCGTTAAAATACTGCAACATTGTATTCTCCGATCAAGGCACTATTACAAACGATCTGGGATATTTCTATGTAGAAACCATTTCCGATTCGGTACGTTTTCTCATCAGCCATTTGGGGTATCAGCGGCTTGATACGATTATTTCGTCCCGAAGCAAAGAGGCTATTGTCTTAAAATTGAAGCCTTTCGCTATTTTGATGGAGGAAATCAAGGTACAGGTACAGGAAAAAAATATTCTTGAATTATCAGAATTTTCAGATAAGATTGGGTTCAATCCAGCCAAATCATCGGCTATTCCCCGGTTGTCGGAAAACGATCTGGTAAATATGCTGACTCTGATCCCCGGCGTTAATTTTCTGGGAGGACAAACGGGAGGGCTTTCCATCCGGGGAGGCAATCCTTCCGAGAACCTTATCCTTCTTGATGGCATTCCCATATTGGAAACCGGTCATTTGTTTGGAAACCTGAGTGTTTTGAATGCCGAATTTATTAAACAGGCATTTGTTTCACGCGGGGGATTCGATGCCTCGCAGGGAGAACGTATCTCGGGCACCGTTGAGTTAAACGGGAAGACCGGTTTTCGCAACCGTGCACAAATGAATGTTTCGGCAAACCTGTTACATGGAAACGCAATGGCCAGTGTCCCGTTTTCGGAAAAGGTTTCGGTAACCGGGGCATGGCGGCATTCCTATATCAATCAATGGCAGAATTATCTCTCGCGAAAGTTACTGAGCGATGCACGGGTCACTGAAACAAATAGCGGGACACAAACGGCTGCCGAGGTTTTCCCTACCGTAAACTATCGGGATATGAACCTGAAAGTAAGTTATCATCCGAATAAAAATCAGGAAGTGAATTTCAGTTTTTTTGGAGGTTACGACTTGCAAACACTTGATTATCAGTTGGCTGATAATCAGTATTACAGAAATGAGTCGGTCAATGGTAACAATATTGGGTTTAGCGGGAATTGGTCGGTACAGGCCGGGAAGTGGCACCATTCTTTTACAGTCGGATATTCCGGACTTCATCAAAGTTCTGAATTTCAGTCGGGGGAACAGGTGAAGGAAACGGTTGGAAAACCTAATCCCGGAAAAGGAAAAGCAATCGGGAAGTATAAAAATTTTATTCGTACACAATTTGAACTCGATAATGACTCGAACCGTGTGGAAGAATTCCGCACAGGCTGGAAAACCGAATACCGGAAAGGTATTTTCAGCCATCAGGCAGGACTGGGCTTTACAGGCAATACGTTTGGCTACAAATTTTATGCTGAACGGAGTTCCAGCGACCTTCCGGTTGATTCGCTAACGAATTCTCAACGTAACCTGATCGGGCATATTTTTATCCAGCAGGAACTAAAGCCTTGGGCACAATGGAAATTCAGGTGGGGAATACGGGCCAATGTTGACCAGCTCACCCGGCAATTTTACTGGCAACCCCGCGCAGGTATTGAGTTTTTCCCGGTACAACCAGTTAAACTTTATTATCTGACCGGGACATACAACCAGTTCCTTTCCCGGATTCCCCGCATTGACATCAACGGAAATACCGATATGATTTGGTATTTGCCTGACAAAGAGGGGAGAGGTTTGCTAAAGGCAACTCATCATATCGCCGGGTTCCGGATTGAAAAAGATGGTTTTCTGCTTAACTCCGAACTGTACCGGAAATACACAAGCGGCAAACAATATTTTCTGGCTGAAATCTATAAAAGGGGAAATACTGAGCGCATCCAGTACATTTTGCAGCAGGGTGAAGAGTTGAATTACGGCATGGACATTTATCTGCAATTCCGACAAAAACACTGGAACCATCTGGCCGCTTATTCGCTTACCCGTTCGCAGGAAAAAATGACAGGCTTCAATAGTGGAAGTTGGTTCCCTTCTTTCAATGACCACCGGCACCAATTAAAACTTACCGAGGTTTTTACATATCGGGGATGGGTAGCCGCTGCTTCGTGGACTTACCGATCGGGACAACCTATGCTTTTGGCCAATAGTGATCCTGATTTTCCTGATTTTGAGCGTCTTTCCTATTTTTCGCAGGTCGATATTTCCCTTGTTCGCAGGTTTCGTTTCAATCACTGGGCGATTGACGGCGGCCTCACCCTGCTTAACCTTACCAATCGCCTCAATGTAGTGGAAGTCGATTATCTGAACATTTCAACGGAGATCAGTTCTTTTAGTGTCCGGTCAAATGTTTCTGCTCCTTCTTTTACCCCGACCTTTTTTGTAAGCATACAGGTTTTCTGATATAAAAAAATTATCTATTCTTTTTGTTGAAAATTAAATGTCTGATTTTCAGAAATAATAGAATATTTTTTATCCTGAAAGTAAAATTTTTTCTGAAATAGGGGTAGGGTAAACAGATGTGAAGGGATATGTATAGTAAAAACAAGAGTTCAGGTATTGATTTGAATAAAAATGGAAGAAAAGGGGAAAAAATATCAATCAACCCAGGGACGAATTGATCAGGCAATTCGGCATTATCGTGTTCCTTCCCGTTTGGATAGCGAATCGGCCCTGAACCTTGTTTTATCGAAAATTGAAAACTCGCAAACAAGCCCCAAAACGGTCAGAATGACCGTGTGGTGGAACTATGCGGGAACAGCTGCAGCCGTTTTGTTTATTGGTCTCCTGTTGCATATTTTGCTGTCTACTGTCACCTATGAAGGAAGCAGTTCCCAAATTGTTGTTGTCCGGCTTCCCGATCAGTCAAGAGTGGTCGTTAATCAGAACAGCCGGATCGAAATCCGGAAATATTTATGGAACCGGCAGGTGCTGCTTCGGGGCAATGCCTATTTTGAAGTTGAAAAAGGCAGCCGTTTTGTAGTTTCTACTGCTTCTGGTAAAGTTGAAGTATTGGGGACACGCTTTTCTGTGAATGAAAATGACAACCGGCTTGACGTGGCCTGTTTTGAAGGAAAAGTAAAGGCAAGCAACCGTGGAATGCAGCAAATATTGGAGGCAGGCGATGCGGTTTCAGTATATGACGGGAAAAGAGAACCGTCAAGAATTTCTGCCGGGTATCCCGGTTTTGCAATGTTCTCGAAACATTATTCCAATGCGGAACTGGCTGATGTGGTCGAAGATATTGACCGTTTTTTTGGCGTTAAAACAACGGTCATCAGTGATGAACAGAGGTTTTTTACAGGAACCTTAGAAACAGGGAACTTAGAAACAGCCCTGACCATTATTACCGGTTCGTTGCAGATGGACTATACAATCGATGGTAAAAACAGAGTTCAGATCAATCAATCAATCAATTAATATTTACGGCTATGAAAAAGATTATTGGGATTACTTTTTTGTTTGCAATTACTGCAATTGCATTTATTTCATGTAATGATTTAATAAACAGTGACAATGAAACGGCTACCGGAAATGTCACGGTGAAAATTACGGATGCTCCTTTCCCCGCAGATTTTGTGGAAGCAGCATGGATTACCATTGACAGGGTCGATTTGAGAAAAGCGGGGGGTGAATGTCCCGGAATTCAAATGAAAACCCAGGCACAGGTCGGGAATATGGGAAAATCAAAGGGGGATTCACATTCCAATGCACATGCTTATGGAAACATGGAATTTGACTGCGACAGTGGTTTTGTGACAATTTCTGTTGATACTGTGGCACTGAACCTTTTTGAACTCCGGAACGGGGTCACTGAAGTGCTGGCCAATGCTGAACTGCCTGTGGGCGGGTACGACATGATCCGTCTGCATATTGTTGGTGCTGAAATTATTCTCAACGATGGGGCGGTTTTCCCACTGAAAATTCCAGGCGGTGATACCAGTGGCCTGAAAATCAAGCTGGATGACCCATTGGAGGTGAGAGAAAACGAAGGAACCGAACTTCTTGTTGATTTCGATCTCAGTCGTTCTTTTATTGTAATGGGAAACAGCAAATCGAGAAAAGGCATTCAGGGATTCATTTTTAAACCTGTTTGCCGGGCTATACAGGAATCGAAAGCAGGTGTACTGAAAGGCTTTGTTTATGAAGAACCTAAACTCGCGGTTCCCGCGGCAACCGTTTTTGTGGTAAAGGAAAATGATACAATTTCTTCGGCTGTTACTTCAGAAGGAGGTATGTACAAAATTTTGGGGCTGTCTGCCGGAACATATACTTTATCTTGCGAAAAAGAAGGGTATGTAAAACAGACAATTACCGATGTAACAATTTCCGAGGGAAAAAGCACGACACAGGATATACTCTTAGTGAAAAATGAGTAATGAAATACAATATCCAGCGAACAAAAAGCCCGGCCTTTTTCAAAAGACGGGCTTTTTTATGTAGGATTTTTACTTGTAGACTTTCTTTTTTGCTGCCAGCAACGTGTTTTTTAATAACGAAACTCTTGTCATTGGTCCAACACCGCCGGGCACAGGGGTAATGAACGAACATTTTGGCGCCACTTCGTCGTATTTCACATCGCCTTTCAATTTGTAGCCCGATTTTGTTTCGGTTGATTCAACCCGGGTAGTGCCCACATCGATTACCACAGCGCCTTCTTTTACCATATTGCCTTTAATAAATTCGGGCGAGCCGATGGCTGCAATCAGGATGTCGGCTTCGGCGCATACTTTTTCGAGGTTTTTGGTGCGGCTGTGGGCAACTGTAACCGTAGCATTGATTGCCTTTTGCGACATCAGCACACTGAGCGGACGACCAACAATATTACTGCGGCCCACAATTACGCAGTTTTTTCCTGATGTTTCAATTTTGTACCGGTGGATCAGTTCGACAATGCCGTCGGGTGTGGCCGAAACAAAGGCCGGAAGCCCAATTACCATACGTCCGACATTTTCCGGGTGAAAGCCGTCTACATCTTTTTGGGGATTGATGGCCTCAATAATTTTTTGTTCGGAAATATGCTTTGGAAGGGGCAACTGTACAATGAAACCGTCCAGTTCATCATCGGCGTTCAGTTCGGCTACTTTGGCCAACAACATTTCTTCGGTCACATCGTCTTCGTACCTTACTAAAGTCGATTTGAAGCCAACTTCTTCGCAATCTTTTATTTTATGGGCAACATACGTTTCGCTGCTCCCGTCGTGCCCGACCAGAATGGCTGCCAGGTGCGGGGCGCGTTTGCCTTGCGCAACCATTGCGGCAACTTCTTCTTTAATTTCCTTTTTAATGTCGATGGCCGTTTGTTTGCCGTCAATAATGATCATATTCCGCATGTGTTGAATTATTATCTCATTTTCATATTGCCCATCATCCGGTTCAGGTTTTTGCCCTGTGAGGCCATGCGCATCATTTTGCTGGTTTCATCGAACTGTTTGATCAGTCGGTTTACTTCCTGGATATTGGTGCCCGAGCCTTCTGCAATGCGTTTCCTGCGCGAACCGTTCAATACTGTAGGGTTTTCGCGTTCAAGCGGGGTCATCGATTTGATAATGGCTTCAATGTGCTTGAAGGCATCGTCGTCAATGTCGATATTTTTCATTACTTTTCCCATTCCCGGGATCATTGATGCCAGGTCTTTCAGGTTCCCCATTTTTTTGATTTGCTGTATCTGCTGAAGGAAGTCGTCGAAATTGAACTGGTTTTTGGCCAGTTTTTTCTGAAGACGGCGGGCTTCTTCGGCATCGAACTGTTCCTGTGCTTTTTCAACCAATGAAACAATATCACCCATGCCCAGGATGCGGTCGGCCATACGTTCGGGATGAAAATTGTCGAGCGCTTCTAATTTTTCGCCTGTCCCTACAAATTTTATCGGTTTTTCGACTACAGAACGAATGGAAAGGGCAGCCCCGCCACGGGTGTCGCCGTCGAGTTTGGTCAGCACAACACCGTCGAAATTCAGGCGGTCGTTAAATTCTTTGGCCGTATTCACTGCATCCTGCCCGGTCATGGCATCGACCACGAACAGGATTTCATGCGGGTTGATGGCATCTTTCACGGCGCTGATCTCGTCCATCATTTGCTGGTCGATGGCCAGACGGCCTGCTGTATCGACGATCACCACATCATAACCTTTCATCTTTGCCTCGCGGATGGCTGATTTGGCAATCTGTACCGGGTTCATGTTGCCTTCTTCGGTATATACCGGAACGCCCACCTGTTCGCCGAGAATTTTTAGCTGTTCGATGGCTGCCGGACGGTAAACGTCGCCTGCTACCAGCATCGGGTGGCGGCCTTTTTTGCTTTTCAGCATTTTGGCTAATTTGCCCGAAAATGTTGTTTTACCGGAACCCTGTAAGCCGGCAATAAGAATAACGGTCGGGCTTCCTTTTAAATTGATGTCGACGAATGTGCCCCCCATCAGTTTGGCTAACTCGTCGTGGACGATTTTAACCATCATCTGCCCGGGTTTTACGGCATTCAGCACGTCTTGCCCGAGAGCAATGTTTTTTACATTTTCAGTAAAGGTTTTGGCAATTTTATAGTTGACGTCGGCATCGAGCAATGCCCGGCGTACTTCTTTCAGGGTTTCAGCAATATTAATTTCGGTGATTTTACCCTGCCCTTTCAACAGTTTAAACGAGCGTTCCAGCTTTTCATTCAGGTTCTCAAACATATCCGGATCTATTTTTTCGATTCTTTTAAAATTGCTGCAAAAATACAAAAATATACCAAAGTGATACGGTCGGCCACGAGACAATCGAAAATCAGTCCACAGGTATAAAATACTGTCCATTTTGTAAAAAAAAGGATTGCTTTTTGAAGAATATGGAAAAAAGAAGGATTCTGGGGGGTAACCTTTTCCTGAAAATGGGGATGAACAAATGTATCAAGAGAAATGCAAGATGAGCAAAAACAATACAGATTATTGGGGCCTGTTAATTCAATGTCCGATGAATAAAGAAACACCGGATTGTGAATTGGCGCAAATACGACGGTTGTCCTTGCTTGAACGGATGGAATATTTTGATGAGCTGACTACGCTTGAGCGGGAGGAAATTATCAGGAAACATAAAAAATGTCTGATCAGCAGAGAAAAACGGATCCCTTTTTCACGAATCGCAATAATGTAGAAATCCATTGAAAGGAGGCCAGTAGGGTCTCCTTTCTTCTTTTACATCCTGTCGACCACCCCAATACCCAGTAGCTTCATTCCCGAACGAATAATTTTGGCGATTGTTTCAGCCAAAACCAGGCGTAGGTTGCGTACCTGTTCATTTTCTTCCTGACTTCCGCGCTCAATTTTCCATAAAACCACAAGCAACACAATAAGAGGCACTTAGGCCTGCGTTACGTGTCATTTTGGGTGTTAATTCTTTCTGTATTTTTGATTTATGTTTGTTCG
>JAVEYG010000056.1:0-19692 GCA_034003625.1 Prolixibacteraceae bacterium
CCGTGCATTTGCTTTAAAGACAAGTGCTTTCTTTTCTTTTGTCTGTAGTTCTAAAAATTATTGATTTTAAACAACATATGGGCTTTAAAGGCTCATTTAATAGAAATTATTTACGTATGAAAAAACTATTGATTACCGGCGGGGCCGGGTTTATTGGTTCGCATGTCGTCCGGCTTTTTGTTACCAAATATCCCGAATACCACATTGTCAATCTCGATAAACTGACCTATGCCGGGAACTTAGCTAATCTGAAAGATATTGAAGGCAAGCCAAACTACGAGTTTGTCAAAGGCGACATCGTGGACAGTGATTTTATCTTTACATTATTTGAACAGGAACAGTTCGAGGGAGTAATCCATCTTGCCGCCGAGTCGCATGTCGACCGCTCGATCTCGAACCCGACCGAATTTGTTTTTACCAACGTGATTGGCACTGTAAGCCTGTTGAATGCCGTCAGGCATATCTGGAAAGACAAGCCCGAAGGCAAGCGTTTCTATCATATTTCAACCGACGAGGTGTACGGGACATTAGGCAACGAAGGCATGTTTACCGAAGAAACCGGTTACGACCCGCACAGTCCGTATTCAGCCTCGAAAGCCAGTTCCGATCATTTTGTACGTGCCTATCACGATACGTTTGGCTTGCCTGTTGTAGTTTCCAACTGTTCAAACAATTACGGTTCGTTTCAGTTTCCGGAGAAACTAATTCCACTGTTCATCAATAATATCCGCAATCACAAGCCGCTCCCCGTATACGGGAAGGGCGAAAACGTGCGCGACTGGTTGTGGGTGGAAGACCACGCCCGTGCTATCGACGTGATTTTTCATAAAGGGAAGAACGGCGAAACATACAATATCGGGGGGCATAACGAATGGAAAAACATAGACCTGATCCGCCTGATGTGCAAAATCATGGACCGAAAACTGGGACGTCCTAAAGGAGAATCGGAGCAACTGATTACCTATGTGAAAGACCGCGCCGGCCACGATCTTCGGTATGCCATCGATTCTGCAAAATTGCAACGCGAACTTGGCTGGATCCCCAGTCTTCAGTTTGAAGAAGGGTTGGAGAAAACCATTGATTGGTATTTAGCCAACGAAGAATGGTTGCAAAATGTGACCAGCGGTGATTATCAGAAATATTACGAACAACAGTACGCGAAACGGTAATTCTCCCGTCCGTTTTCGGAAAAATCACGGATTGGCCGGTGGGCAAACATTATCTTTGTAAAATTAACGGATTGCACCCTTCAACCGTTTTGGCTGAATGATTATCTTTGCAATTCATTTTGAAAGAAGAACGATGATCGAAAAAATAAAAGCGCTGAAAGCTGAGATTGAAAACATTACTGTTTCAGCAAAAGAAGAAGTGGAGGAGTTGCGGATTAAATACATCAGCAAAAAGGGGCAGGTCAGCCAGCTTTTTGAAGAGTTTAAAAATGTTTCGCCCGAGCAGAAAAAGGAAATTGGCGCGGCCATTAACGACCTGAAAAACTTTGCACTTGAGACCATCAACCGCATCAAGGAAACGTTTGAACCCGGCGAGCAGGGCACTTCCGGCCTCGACCTGACAATGCCTGGCGAAACCATTAAACTGGGGACCCGCCACCCGCTTTCCATCGTAAAAAATGAAATTGTCGATATTTTTGCCCGCCTTGGTTTTGTGGTGGCCGAAGGGCCCGAAATTGAAGACGACTGGCACGTTTTTTCAGCATTGAATTTTCCTCCGGAGCACCCGGCACGCGACATGCAGGATACGTTCTTCATTGAGAAAAACCCCGATATTCTGTTGCGCACCCACACTTCCAGTGTACAGGTGCGGGTAATGGAAAAAACACAGCCCCCCATCCGCGCCATTTTCCCGGGGAGGGTATTCCGCAACGAAGCCATTTCGGCGCGTTCACATTGCATCTTCCACCAGATTGAAGGTTTGTATGTCGATGAAAATGTTTCGTTTGCCGATCTCAAACAAACTTTATTGTATTTTGCCCGTGAGTTTTTCGGCGAAAAATCGGAAATCCGTCTTCGTCCTTCCTATTTCCCGTTTACCGAACCGTCAGCTGAAATGGACGTGAGTTGTTCTATTTGCGGAGGAAAAGGCTGTAACGTGTGCAAATATTCGGGCTGGCTCGAAATACTGGGTTGCGGCATGGTCGACCCTAATGTGCTTGATCTTTGCGGTATCGACAATAAAAAATACACCGGCTTTGCTTTCGGAATGGGGATCGAACGCATTACCATGCTGAAATTTGGTATTAAAGACATCCGCCACTTTTTTGAAAACGACATCCGTTTCCTGAACCAGTTCGAAGCGGCGCACTGATCGCTTGTCCAAGTTCATTGAAACGATATCAAATTCAATTTCGTGGTAAAAAAATGATGAGGGCTATTAAACTAATTTTTTCAGTTTGCTTTTTGCGGTGAGTCTTAAATTCGCCATGTCGAGCGGGTAAAGTAAATAAACCCCGGCTTTTTGGCCCGGTGCAAAACCGCAGTTTCCTTCCGGCAGCAGGCTTCTCAGTATTTCTTCCAACAATTTTTGCGGCATTTCTTCCTGTCGGTTTCGTAATTTTTCCATTGTCAAACCGTTTATTTCCGGTAAAAGTACCCCGCTGTGGAATTCGAACCGGTCGGTTTCCCTGATCTGGCCGCCGGTGTCAACTAATTCCTGAACGAAACCATTTTCATCAATCACAAGTATGCCGTTTTTCAACGGTGCCGAAGCAAGCGGAAAAATATAATGTGCTGAAAATTTTTTCACTTCCCCGTGATTTATTCAACGCCGAAACGATAAGGTTCTTCCTCCTGTTTTGGCTCGTTGCCTACATTTAGCTCTTGCTGACCAAGCGTTTCCTCTTCCATTTCCTTCAGGATATTGATTACATCGTTGTACATTTTTTCGTAATCCTTCGGACGACTCGAATAATATATTAACGAACGGACAAAAACACTGTCGGGTATGTCGTACTTTGCCAAAACAGAATAATACAGATCGGTTGACGACAGCCTCAACGAATCGGGGACATCGTATTGCCTCTGGCTGATTGCCTTTGCCAGGTGAACATCAACTAACATCTCAATCATTTGTTTTTTCCCGATCAATTTATCAGGCTTCGGAATATCTTTTTCCTGACAGGAAAAAACCGTAAAAAACAACGCGGTCAACAATATCGGAAGAAAGTGTTTCATCGTTCTTAAATACGCCTCAAAGTTAAAATTCCAAATCTTAAAAAGGAGGGCTTTTTTAGTAAAAAAAATAATTGAGGGTGCCAGTTCAACTTTTTTTATTGAAGATTTTTCGGAAGAACTCGTCGACTCTGCCCACCTGTATAATTTCGATGGAATATCTTTTCAGGTCGACGCTTTTAATATTCTTCGGAATAAATATTTTTCGGAAACCCAGTTTTTCGGCTTCGCCAATGCGCTGTTCGAGGCGGTTCACCGACCGGATTTCGCCTGAAAGGCCAACTTCGCCGGCAAAACAAAAAAGTTTATCTACCGGCAGGTCGAAATTCGACGACAAAATGGCCGTGATCACTGCCAGGTCGATGGCCGGGTCGTCGACCCTGATGCCCCCGGCAATGTTCAGGAACACATCTTTGACGGCCAGTTTGAACCCGGCGCGTTTTTCCAGCACCGCCAGCAGCATGTTCATGCGGCGCAGGTCGAAACCGGTTGACGAGCGTTGTGGAGTCCCATAAACCGCCGAGCTGGTGAGCGACTGTATTTCGATCAACAGGGGGCGCACCCCTTCGATGGCCGCCGCAATGGCTGTTCCGCTCAACCCATCGTGTTCCTGGTTGATCAGCAATTCGGAAGGATTGTTCACCTCGCGCAACCCATTGTTTTGCATCTCGAAAATCCCCAGTTCGGAAGTCGAGCCAAAACGGTTTTTTATCGCCCTCAAAATGCGGTACATATACTGGTTTTCGCCCTCAAACTGAAGTACCGTATCTACAATATGCTCCAGTACTTTTGGACCGGCCAGGCTACCGTCTTTGGTAATATGCCCGATGAGGATCACCGGAACCTGGTTTTCTTTGGCATATTTCAAAATGCCGTTGGCGCATTCGCGTATCTGGCTTACCGAACCGGGCGACGATTCGATGTACCCGGTCGACACGGTCTGGATGGAATCTATTACCATTAAGTCCGGTTCGAGCACTGCGGCTTGTATCAGGATATTTTCGAGCGATGTTTCACTCAGGAAATAGCAATGTTCGTTTTCTTTTTGCAGGCGCTGTGCGCGCAATTTTATCTGGTGGATGCTTTCTTCGCCTGAAACATACAGCACTTTACGGTCTTTCATGTCGAGGGCAATTTGCAGGGCCAGCGTCGATTTGCCAATACCCGGCTCCCCGCCAATCAGTACCAGCGAACCATCGACCAGCCCGCCCCCCAAAACACGGTTCAACTCTGTGTTGCGGGTATCGATACGTGCCGCCTTTTCAGCCGATACTTCGCTTAGTTTCCGGGCCTGCCCACCGCTCGAAACTTTCGACGGAACAGTGTTTTTAATTTCTTTTACCAACACTTCTTCCACGTAACTGTTCCAGTTCCCGCACGACGGGCATTTGCCGATCCATTTCGGCGATTGGGCCCCGCATTGCTGGCAGGTAAATATGGTTTTTGTTTTTGCCACCGGTTCTGATTAATGATTCTTTTGGATTTTGGTATTTATCTTCCGGATAATTTCCGACGTAGAAAAACCCGGCGTCAGTTCAATCCGTTCCACTTTACCGCCTTTTGCCAGCACAATGTCGTAACCGGCAATTTCTTCGAGCAGGTATTCGTTGCCTTTCACCAGCACGTCGGGCTGAATTTGCCGGATTAGTTCGTAAGGTGTTTCCTCATCGAAAATAACTACTGCATCGACCATTTGCAGCGAAGCCAGTATAAAGGCACGCGACTCTTGGTCGAATACCGGGCGGTTGGGGCCTTTCAGCATTTTCACCGATGCGTCGGAATTCAGCCCGACAATCAGTTTATCGCCAAACGAAGCTGACTTCAGAAGGCTGTCGGCATGGCCGCGATGCAGTATATCGAAACAACCGTTGGTGAAAACTAATTTGTAATTATGGGTTTTCCATTTTTTCAGCGTTTCAAAAAATACCGGGAATGCCGGGAATATTTTGCTCTTTATTGTTTGTTTTGGATTCATTACAAAACCTGAATTATTATCTGTTTTCAGGTAAAAATAAAAAAACCTCCTTGTTTTTGAACAATCCGGATGAAACTTATTTTGAGGATGTATCCTGACCGGTATTTCGTAGGTTAAGAAACGCTGAATCTTAGTATAAAAATGTGGGCCGTTCATTCCTGCGTGAAAAATTAATTCTACTTTAACGAAATAAACAGGGATTTTCAAAAAGGTTTTGGTTATGCGCGTACACTATTTTCAGCATGTTCCGTTTGAGGGGCTGGGTTGTATTGAAGAATGGATAAGCGGGAATGGCCATCGGCTTTCGGTAACCCGGTTTTATAGGTCAGATATTCCGCCGGATGTGAACGACATTGATTTTTTGATTGTAATGGGCGGGCCCATGGGCATTTACGACGAGGAAGAATTCCCCTGGCTTCGAGCCGAAAAACAATTTATCCGGCAAGCGATTAATGCCGGCAAGATTGTACTTGGAATTTGTCTGGGCTCGCAGTTAATTGCCGATGCACTGGGGGCCCGGGTATATAGAAACCGGTACAAGGAAATTGGTTGGTTCGGGATTCAGGCGACCAACGAAGGGCTTCAAACTGCTATATTGAAAGGATTTGACCCGGGATTAACGGTTTTTCACTGGCATGGCGATACTTTTGATCTGCCCGATGGGGCAATCCGGCTATTTCATTCAGAAGCCTGTTGTAATCAGGGGTTTCTATGGAAAGACCGTATCCTGGGGTTTCAGTTTCATTTTGAAGTAACGGCAGAAGGGATAAAGGAAATGATTGAAAATGGCCTTCACGAAATTACCGAAGACCCTTATGTTCAACGTCCTGGCAATATCCTGATGCAAACCCGTTTTATCCCTTTGAGCAACAAAATCATGTTCCAGGTACTCGACCGGTTATCTGCAGAAAAACAAAGAGGGCGTCTTTTCTGACACCCCCTGAATATAGGGAATGAACTTTTTCTTATACCATCCGGTTGGTATCCGTATCAGGAAAAACCAATGCGGGTTTGAATGTCTTTGCTTCTTCAAAATCCATCATGGCGTAGGAAATAATGATGACCACGTCGCCCACCGCCACTTTACGGGCGGCAGGCCCGTTCAGGCAAATCACACCCGAACCGCGTTCCCCGCGTATAACATATGTTTCCAGCCGTTCCCCGTTGTTGATGTTTACCACCTGAACTTTTTCGTTCTCAATCAGGTTGGCGGCATCCATCAAGTCTTCGTCAATAGTGATGCTCCCTACGTATTGCAGGTTTGCCTCGGTTACCGAGACTTTGTGTATTTTCGATTTACAAACTTCGATGAACATTTTTTGTTATCTAGTTGAAAATAATGTTGTCAATTAATCGTATTTTGCCACAATGAACAGCGATACAGCCCACTTTGTTTACCGGTTCGTCCCAGCTTGCAACTGGCTGAAGCTTTTCATCGTCCACAATTTCAAAGTACTCTGTTTTCAAATAATCGTTTTCGTCGATCCGGGCAACCACCCATTCGCAGAGTTGTTTTACGGACATCCCGTGTTTTTTGTTCCTGGCCTCGAAGAGAGTTTGCGAAATATGTACGGCATTTTTCCGTTGAGCGGCATCAAGCAGCATGTTTCTCGAACTCATGGCCAGCCCGTCGGTTTCGCGCACAATGTCGCAGGGAACAATTTCGACCGGCAAAGTTAATTGTTTTACCAATGATTTAATAATTACGAATTGCTGAAAATCCTTCAGGCCGAAAAAAGCCTTATCGGGCTGCACCATTTCGAATAGTTTGCTGACCACCTGGGCCACCCCGTTAAAATGGCCGGGGCGGTATTTGCCTTCCATGATGGTTCCCATCTCCCCAAAGTCAAACCGGCGGGTATCCGGAGCCGGATAAATTTCCTCTGCTTCCGGGGCAAAAACCAGCTGACAGGCTGTTGGCGCCAGCAATGTTAAATCTTTATTAAGGTCGCGGGGATACCGTTTCAGGTCTTCTTTATCATTAAATTGCGTGGGATTTACAAAAATACTGACCACTACAAAATCAGTATGCCGCCCAGCCTTTTCAACTAATGAAACATGTCCGGGGTGCAATGCCCCCATCGTAGGTACAAAACCTATTGTCTTCCCTCCTTTTTTCACTCTTCCGAGCGCCTCGCGAAGCCCGCTTATATGCTTTACAACCTGCATCCTGGCAATTTTGAGGCTGTAAAGTAAACAAATATTCCAATACGAAACCACGTCTTTACTATTCCGTTTACTTCAATAAGGAGATAATCATCTGAAATTGAATATTCGCGATATTTTTACTAATTTTGCGGCATCAACTGTCAGGAATATACATGGAAAAGAAAAAAATCTTATTCATCTCTTCAGAAATTACTCCATATCTTCCGGAAACCGAAATGTCAGTGAAAACACGTTTTTTACCTCAGGGGATACAGGAACGCGGACGTGAAATCCGGACTTTTATGCCAAGATATGGCTGTGTAAACGAGCGCCGGAACCAATTGCACGAAGTAATACGGCTTTCGGGGATGAACCTGGTTATTGATGATGCCGACCATCCGTTAATCATAAAAGTTGCTTCCATACAATCGGCTCGTATGCAGGTGTATTTTATAGATAACGAAGATTATTTTCACAGGAAACGGGTGTTGACCGACAAAGACGGGAACGAATTCCCGGATAACGACGAGAAGGCTATTTTCTTTGCCCGCGGCGTACTCGAAACAGTTATCAAATTGCGCTGGGCGCCCGATTTAATTCATTGTCATGGCTGGCTGACTGCATTGGTCCCTTTGTACATCAAAAAATATTATCACGACGATCCACTGTTTGCCCATTCCAAAGTGGTGTATTCGATTTATAACGACACATTTAATACTCCGCTTGATCCGCGTTTCCCGGAAAAAGTACTGTTTGAGGGCATTCGTCCGGACGATGTAGAATTGATTCAAAACCCAACCTTTGTAAATGTCAGTAAACTGGCGGTAAAATATGCAGATGCCGTAATACAGGGAAGTGAAAGGATCAACCCCGAACTACTCGATTTTGCCAGATCAGACAAAGACTTGTTCCTGACATATCAGTCGGAAGAAACATACATTGATGCATACAACAGTTTTTATGATAAAGTTTTCTGATCCCGTAAACAAAAAGGGCAGGCAATGGTTAAAAATGACATCATTGCCTTTTTTATTCTGTACCAGTTGCAGGATAGGGCATTTTAAAACAAGAACAAATACCTTTGGCATTTAAACTAAATACAGAATTTTCCATAAATAAAAAATATCATGTGCGGAATTGTTGGTTACATAGGGGACAAGAATGTGTACCCCATACTCATTGGCGGGTTGCAACGCCTTGAATACCGTGGGTACGACTCGACCGGGATTGCCATCTTCAACGAAGACCTGAAAGTATACAAATGCAAAGGAAAGGTCAGCGACCTGGAAAACCATGTTGCCAGCCGCGACGTTCACGGGAATGTGGGGATGGGGCATACCCGCTGGGCAACACATGGCGAACCAAACGACACAAACGCCCATCCGCATATCTCAATGAACGGGAATTTTGTGTTAGTACACAACGGCATTATCGAAAATTATGCGGAAATAAAATCAGACCTTGCGAAAAAAGGGATTGTTTTCAAGACAGAAACCGATACCGAAGTCCTTTGCAACCTGATTGAATATTACTATGAAAAGGGTGAGAATGTGTCTGCCGAGCTGGCCGTCCGCATGGCTTTGTCGAAAGTGGTGGGCGCTTACGGGATCGTGGTTTTCTGCAAAAACGAACCCGAAAAACTAATTGCCGCCCGCAAAGGCAGCCCGTTGGTGCTGGGTATTGGCCGCGGCGAATATTTTCTCGCTTCCGATGCTTCGCCTATCGTTGAATATACCGACAGTATGATTTACCTGAACGATGAAGATGTTGCCATCGTGAGCAGGGAAGGATTGATCCTGAAGACATTACAGAACGATCCGGTGGCATTTAAAATCACAAAAGTCGACCTTAGCATTGGCGACCTTGAAAAAGGAGATTTTGAACACTTTATGCTGAAAGAGATTTTTGAGCAGCCCAAAACGATTGCCGATACATTCCGGGGAAGGATCAAGGCGGACCAGTCGGACATCGTACTGGGCGGTCTGATCGACATTTTTCCGAAGCTGCTTGCTGCCGACCGTATTATCATTATTGGTTGCGGAACCTCGTGGCATGCCGCACTGGTTGGCGAATACATGATCGAGGAATATGCGCACATTCCGGTTGAAGTCGAATTTGCTTCGGAATTCAGGTACCGGAAACCCATTGTAGGCGAAAAAGATGTGGTGATTGCCATCAGTCAGAGCGGTGAAACAGCAGATACGCTGGCGGCCCTTCAAATGGCAAAAGATAAGGGGGCAACCATTCTCGGAGTTTGCAACGTGGTAGGCTCCAGCATCTCGCGCGAAACCGATGGTGGAGTGTATACCCATGCCGGCGTTGAGATCGGAGTCGCGTCAACCAAGGCGTTCACTGCGCAGGTTACCGTAATGATTATGCTGGCACTGAAACTGGCCAAAGAAAAAGGCGCCATCGCGCCGGAGTTGTACGGTTCACTTATCCGCGACCTGGCCGAAGTACCCGAGAAAGTAAAATCGATATTAGTAAAACATCCGCATATTAAGGAAGTAGCCGAAAAATACAAAGATGCCGTCAATGCCCTTTACCTGGGGCGCGGCTATCTGTTCCCGGTAGCGCTGGAAGGCGCTTTAAAACTGAAAGAAATTTCGTATATCCATGCCGAAGGATATGCAGCTGGTGAGATGAAACATGGCCCCATTGCGTTGGTCGATACCAACCTGCCGGTGGTAGTGGTGGCTGCCAAAGACAGTTATTACGAAAAGATTGTCAGCAATATTCAGGAAGTAAAAGCACGGAAGGGGAACATTATTGCCGTGGTTACCGAAGGCGATGGCCGTCTGAAAGACATGTGCAACGACGTGTTCGAGATACCGAAATCGCACCCTGCCATCGCGCCGCTCCTGGCTGTTATCCCTCTGCAACTGTTCTCGTATTATATTGCTGTTTTACGCGGGTGCAATGTCGATCAGCCCCGAAACCTGGCCAAATCGGTTACGGTGGAATAAAAAAACCGGAATGGCGTCGACTGTTATATAAAACCGTAAACTTTAAGTACTTTTGAGCTGTTTAAAAGACGATAAAACAAACCCGAAAAGTTAGGATCAGCTAATGACATTGAACCGGACAGCGCTTATCACCGGCTCGGCCAAACGGATTGGCAGGGCCATTGCCGAACATCTTGCGGAAAACGGATGGAACCTGGCACTGCATTACCACTCTTCGGCCAGGGCAGCCAAAAGTTTGCAGGACGATTTGCAGGAACAGTACCCCGAACAGTCTTTTGTATTGTTCCAGTCGAACCTTCAGAATCCGTTTGCCGTGGAAACATTAGTTTCCGAGGTCATCCAGGAATTTGGTTCCCTGCAAATGCTGATCAACAATGCTTCGGCCTTTGAGCAGGCACCCATCACTGAAACAGCCTTCGACCTGCTCGACCGGCAAATGATGGTCAATTACCGCGCCCCGTTTTTACTGATGCGCGACTTTGCCCGGCACGCCGGTTCGGGACAGATCATCAATATGGTTGACACGCGTATCACCAGTAATAAATCGGATTTCGCAGCATATTCCCTTTCGAAAAAAGCGCTTTGGGAACTGACTAAAATGGCTGCCGTTGAGTTTGCCCCTGACATCAGGGTAAACGCCATTGCCCCCGGGGTAACCTTGCCCCCGGAAGACAAACCCGAACATTATCTTTGGAAACTGGCCGAAAAGATACCGATGAAGAAGCCTGGTGGACTGGAACCCATTATGAAAAGCCTCGATTACATCCTGAACAACGAGCACCTCACCGGGCAGCTCTTGTTTTGCGACGGGGGCGAAAACCTTGGAACAAATCCATAAACCTAATAAAATGGCAATCATCAGAGTAAAAAACCTGCTGGTACGTACCTACATTGGCTTTAACCCTGACGAGTTGATAAATAAACAGGATGTGATCATCAATCTTGAGATTGAAGCTGATATTCCGGCCCGGGCAATGGAAACCGATGAACCCGACGACATTTTCGATTATAAGACCATCACCAAAAAAATAATCACTTTGGTGCAGGACGGGCGTTTCAAGCTACTCGAAGTGCTTACGCAAAAAATCCTCGATACCGTAATGGAAGACCAACGGGTGCGCCGTGCCAGGGTCGAAGTCGACAAACCTCACGCCCTGCGTTTTGCCGAATCGGTTTCGTGTGAACTGGAGGCCCGGCGATGAACCACTGTATTATCGGTATCGGGTCGAATATAGATGCGGAAGAAAATATTCGCCGTGCGATAGAAATCCTGAAAAATGATTTTTCGGTTCTGGCCGTTTCTGAAATGATAAAAACTGAACCGATCGGGATAAAAAATCAGCCTGATTTCACCAACGGGGCTGTAAAAATTGAGACCCTGCTTCAACAAAATGAATTGGGACGCTATCTGAAAAATCTGGAAGACCAGTTGGGCCGCGATCGCAGCCTGCCCAGGTTCGGCCCCCGTACGATTGATCTGGACATTGTGGTCTGGAACGGACAGGTGGTTGACCTTGATTATTACGATCGGGATTTTTTACAGAAATCATGCGCTCAACTTGGGTTTAAGATCCATTAAAAAAGCGGAGAAATGCAACAGCGATTATTTTTGAAAACCTTGCTTATACCGCTTTCTCTTTTCTTTTTATGTGGACTGGATTCCTGTAAAAAAGACGAAGTGCCGCAGGAGGAAAGCCA
The DNA here is from genome assembly GCA_034003625.1 of Prolixibacteraceae bacterium. GTDB lineage: Bacteria > Bacteroidota > Bacteroidia > Bacteroidales > Prolixibacteraceae > GWE2-42-39. The sequence goes on from JAVEYG010000056.1 coordinate 11,973, forward strand.
GTATCCGCATTTTGTTTCGCAGAAACTTCTGTTATCGAAATCGAAAGCAGAACTGGGCATCGTATATACGTACATGGGGGCCAGCTATCCGCCTGCTTCTAATCTGACGCCTCATCTGAAAAGCGATATCTCCATTCATAAAATCGTTTACAAAACCGATTATCTTCAGCAAAAAGTAGAAGCTTCGGGGCTGATTTGTCTTCCGAAAGAACAGGGGGAATACCCGATATTGTGTTTCCAAAACGGAACCAATACGTTACATACAAAAGCTCCCAGTAAAAATTACAGCGACCCTTTGTTTTCTGTTATTGAAGGAGTGGCTTCGATGGGATTTATTGTGGTCATTCCCGATTATCCTGGTTTTGGGGAATCAGAGCAGGTTTTCCATCCGTACCTGCATGCCGAAACAACGGTTTCTTCCATTCTGGATATGCTCCGGGCAACCAATGAGTTTACGGAGGCGGAAAACACCGCTGCCCGACCGAACAACAATCTGTTTATTCTCGGTTACTCGCAGGGGGGCTGGGCAACCCTTAGTCTGCAAAAGGGCATAGAACAAAACCACTCATCCGAATTCAATCTGATAGCAAGCGCCTGTGGGGCAGGCCCGTATAACCTGAGTACACTGAACGAATACGTACTTTCACAATCGGAATACCCGATGCCTTATTTTCTGGCCTATATCCTGAAAAGTTACCGGTCGGTAGGAACTATTACCAATACGTATACCGATATTTTCAATGCTCCGTATGCTTCAAAAATTGATGCGTTGTTTGACGGTAAACACAGCGGCGATCAGATCAATGCAGCCCTGACCACCAATATCAGCCAGCTCGTTACCCCCGCTTACCGTTCCGGCTATAAAACGGATGCAAAATATGCTTCCATTCGAAGTGCATTTGCAAACAACAGTGTAACAGCCTGGAATATTTCCACACCAACCCGCCTGTTTCATGCGTCCAACGATGTGTATATTCCTATTTCCATTACCGAAAAAATGACAAGCGATTTCCGGGCTGTCGGTGTTCCGGAACCGAAACTGCAAATGATAACCATTCCCGGTTACGATCATCCGGCAGGTGTTGTGCCCACAGGTGTAAACGCGGTTTTGTGGTTTCTGAGTTTCAATCCATGACAAATGACAGATTTTTAAACCTTCGCTTTTCCTTATTTTTGTGCGGTTATTACAAAAGAACAGTTGAATGGCTTGTATTTTCAAAATAAATTTTAATCAACGCTACATCAATATCAAGAGGCGGGACTCTTTCCATTTCTAATCCTCCGTTTGCCTTTTTTGTTCTTTTCTGTTTGTTGTTTTTATTCCTACTGAAATGGAAATCCCTTTTGCTGAAAATTATAAAATCAAGATGGTCGAACCCATTTATCGTTCGACCCGGGAGCAGCGCGTCCGGTGGATTGCTGAAGCCAATTATAACTTGTTTAACCTGAGCAGCGAACAGGTGTTTATTGATTTGCTGACCGACAGCGGCACCGGCGCCATGAGCGACCGGCAGTGGGCCGCCATCATGACCGGCGATGAAAGTTACGCAGGTTCGTCGTCGTACTATCATTTAAAGGAAACGATCGGGTCGATCTTTGGGTTTGAATACTTTTTGCCAACCCATCAGGGTCGGGCGGCTGAAAATGTGCTGTTTTCAACGCTTGTAAAAGAAGGCGACTTAGTGCCGGGCAACTCGCATTTCGATACAACCAAAGGGCATATCGAATACCGGAAGGCAAAAGCGATCGACTGCACCGTTGACGAAGCGTTCGATACGGAAAGCAAATTTCCGTTCAAAGGAAATGTTGATCTTTCAAAACTGGAAGAAATACTGAAACTTCAGCCTGAAAAAAATATCCCGGCAATCATCATCACGATTACCTGCAACACTTCGGGCGGGCAGCCGGTTTCGATGTCCAACATGAAAGCAGTGAAGCAACTGGCCGATAAATATGGTGTTCCGGTAATTTACGATTCGGCCCGTTTTGCTGAAAATGCCTGGTTTATTCAGCAAAAAGAAGAAGGTTTTGCCGGGAAAAGCATCCGGGAAATTGTGGGCGAAATGTTTTCGTATGCCGATGCCATGACCATGAGCAGCAAAAAAGACGGCGCTGTGAATATTGGCGGTTTCATCGCCATGAAAGATGCCAGTTGGTATGAAAAAGCGTCGACTTTCAACATCATGTACGAAGGTTTTGTAACCTATGGCGGGATGGCCGGGAGAGATATGAATGCGCTGGCAGTCGGGCTCAACGAGGTAACGACCAATGATTTTCTGGATACCCGCATCAAACAGGTGTATTATTTGGGCGACCAACTGATTGAATACGGAATCCCGGTCCAGCGCCCGATTGGGGGACATGCCGTTTTTGTGGATGCGAAAAAGTTTCTGCCCCATGTTCCGAAAGAAGAATTTGTGGCACAAACGCTGGCCATTATTCTTTATCTCGAAGCTGGGGTGCGTGGTGTGGAAGTGGGAACCCTGCTTGCTGACCGCGACCCGGAAACCCGCGACAACCGCTATCCGAAACTTGAATTTCTGCGACTGGCAATCCCGCGCCGGGCTTATACCAATAATCACATGGATGTAGTGGCTGCCGGGCTTAAAAATATCTACGATATACGGGACGAAATACGTACCGGATTACGAATTCGAAAGGAGGCTCCGATTATGCGGCATTTTACCGTACAATTGGACAAGGTATAATGTGTGAAGGGGGTGAATACCAGGAGTCTCCGGGAAACCGGAGACCCTCCTTTTTTTATAAGTCCAGTTTTTTTCAACATGCCAGATGTTTCTCCCCTCACGTGCAGGGCAGGGAGAAGATAATCTGTGCCTAACATGGTACCGACAGACCGGTGATTCCCCTTTTCCCGATCTTTTCAGCCCGCTGGACTTTCTCATTTTAATTGTTAATTTTGTGCCGGATTTTTAGTACACGGTTTTTATGAGCGACAACAGATACATGGCCCGCGGCGTCTCCGCCTCGAAAGAGGATGTGCACAAGGCCATTAAACATATCGACAAAGGTTTGTTCCCGAAGGCATTCTGCAAGATTATCCCGGATGTGCTGGGCGGCGACCCCGAATGGTGCAACATCATGCACGCCGACGGGGCCGGCACCAAATCGTCGCTGGCCTATATGTACTGGAAAGAAACCGGCGACCTTTCGGTTTGGAAAGGCATCGCGCAGGATGCGCTGATTATGAACATCGACGACCTGTTGTGCGTGGGCGCCACCGATAATATTTTGCTGTCGTCGACCATTGGGCGCAACAAGAATAAAATACCGGGCGAAGTGATTGCCGCCATCATCAATGGTACCGACGAGCTGTGCCGCGAATTGCAGGAAATGGGCGTGGGTGTGTACCCCACCGGCGGCGAAACTGCCGATGTGGGCGACCTGGTACGCACCATCATTGTCGATTCGACCGTGACTTGCCGTATGAAACGCGCCGATGTAATTTCTGCCGACCGTATCCAGGCCGGCGATGTGATTGTTGGATTGGCATCGTCAGGACAGGCCAGCTACGAAAAAGAATACAACGGCGGCATGGGCAGCAATGGCCTGACGTCGGCCCGCCACGATGTGTTTGCCAACTATTTGGCCGCGAAATACCCCGAAAGTTTCGATCCTGAAGTGCCTTCGGAACTGGTGTATTCGGGAACAAAAAAACTGACCGACGCCATTGACGAGCTGGGGATTGATGCTGGCCAGCTGGTGCTTTCGCCCACCCGCACCTACGCGCCGGTTGTTAAACAGATTTTGGATCAGCGCCGGGGCGATATTCACGGATTGATCCACTGTTCGGGCGGCGCACAAACCAAAGTACTTCATTTTGTCGATGAGGTACACGTTGTGAAAGACAATATGTTTGCCGTTCCGCCGCTTTTTAAACTGATTCAGGAGCAATCGGGTACCGAATGGAAAGAGATGTACAAAGTATTCAACATGGGGCACCGCATGGAGGTTTACCTGAAGCCGGAACTGGCCGGAGAAATCATCGCCATCTCCCGTTCGTTCAACATCGATGCACAGATCATTGGCCGTGTTGAACCGTTCACCGGCAAAAAACTTACTATTAAATCAGCATACGGAACGTTTGAATATTAAGTAACAAACTCATTCCCGCGAAGGCGGGAATCCCGGCTTAGCTATGGAGAATTTCTTTCTGTACATAATGACGAATAAACCTGAAGGGGTACTTTATATTGGAATAACGAATGAATTAGAACGAAGAGTCAGGGAACACAAACAAAAATAGATAAAAGGATTTACATATAAATACAACCTCAACAAACTTGTATATTTTGAAAGTTTTAAAACATACGATGAAGCTTTTCAGAGAGAAAGAAGAATGAAAAAGTGGAACCGGGAATGGAAAATAAAACTGATAAAGGATAAAAATCCGGATTGGATTGATTTGGCAAAAGACTGGTATTAACATGAGATTCCCGTTTACGCGGGAATGGGAGAATAAAAATATGGCTTACGAATTATTTGGAAAATACGAATCCATCCTTCACCGTTTTGAGGAAGTGGGGCAGCAGATAACCGATCCGGCGGTGATGTCGGACATGAAACGCTATGTGAAACTGAACCAGGAATACAAACGCTTAGATTCGTTGGTAAAAGCGTTTAAAGAATACAAGGCGATGATCGACAACATCCGCTCGGGGCGCGAAATTCTGGATACCGAGAGCGACGATGATTTGCGCGAAATGGCCAAAGAAGAAATTGAAACCAGCGAGCAACTTATTCCTGAAAAAGAAAAAGAAATTAAGCTGTTGCTAATCCCGGCTGACCCGCAGGACGGGAAGAATGCCATTCTCGAAATCAGAGCCGGCACCGGCGGCGACGAAGCCAGCATTTTTGCCGGCGACCTGTTCCGCATGTATACCAAATTTTGCGAACGCAAAGGCTGGCGTATGGAAGTGACCAATATCAGCGAGGGGACTTCCGGCGGGTACAAGGAAATTGTGGCCAAAGTAACGGGCGAAGGCGTGTACGGCATCCTGAAATACGAATCGGGCGTACACCGGGTGCAGCGCGTCCCGCAAACCGAAACACAGGGGCGCATCCACACTTCGGCGGCAACAGTTGCCGTGTTGCCCGAAGCCGAAGAATTTGATGTGGAACTGAAAGAAAGCGACATTCGCAAAGATACCTATTGCTCCTCGGGGCCCGGCGGACAGTCGGTAAACACCACTTACTCGGCCATTCGCCTGACGCACATCCCCACCGGTATTGTGGTGACCTGTCAGGATGAAAAATCGCAGTTGAAAAACCTCGCCAAAGCGATGAGCGAACTGCGTACCCGTATTTACAACATGGAGTACCAGAAGTACATCGACGAGATTGCGTCGAAGCGGAAAACCATGGTTTCGACCGGCGACCGATCGGCGAAAATACGCACATACAACTGGCCACAGGGGCGGGTCACTGATCACCGTATCAACCTGACCTTGTATAACCTGCAAGCCATTATTGGTGGCGACATCGACGAAATCATCGAAAAATTACAGGTAGAAGAAAACGCCGAAAAACTAAAAGAAGCAGAAATATAATAGAGGCCCCATCCCAACCTTCCCCAAAAGGGAAGGAGGGAAAAAAGGCAAAAATATTAACCTAAAAATTTGAAAGACAGGATTTAAATCAGTTTATCCATAAAAAACAACTTAATGAACTTATATCAGAATATAGATCTAAGGTTCAATTTGGAAGGTATCGAAAAATTTCCTCCCATACTCTATAAATTTAGGGATTGGGATAATATATATCATCGGAACGTCCTGATAAAACAGAAATTATTTATCAGTAGTATCGAGTTGTTAAATGATCCTTTTGATGGTACAATAATAGTAAATCACAAGTTAAAACCTGTTTCTAAAGTTGAAATTCATAAATTACTGGGATTAAACGACAATATGCCAATTCCATTAGAAAATGTAATTCAAAAAGTAAGTGCCGATTTTGAACTTGAGATGAACAGGAACCTGAACTATGCCATCAGGAAAACGGGGATACTTAGCTTAACATCATCTAAAGAAAACATATTACTTTGGTCTCATTATGCAAACGGACATACTGGTTATGCCATTGGTTTCGATTCAGAAAAATTAGCGAAAGTTATAGGAGAACTTAGGCTTCAGTCATTTATTAAAGAAGTATTTTACACTGAAACTTATCCCGAAATTACATTTGAATTTGACCTTTTAAAAAATAAAGATGAAATGCTGCTTCTTAAAGCAGTTATTTATTCATTAACGTCAAAATCTGATCTGTGGTCATACGAGGATGAATATAGAATCCTGACATTTGCAAAGAATAATCTGGAATTTTTCTTTCCTAAGGAATGCGTTAAAGAAATTATTCTGGGATTCAGGATGGATGAAAAAAATAAAAAAGAAATTGTAGATATAAGCAGAAAGTTGTATCCTGCTGCAAAGATTTTAATGTGTCAGAAAGAACCTCAAAAGTATGCTGTTTCATTTAAAGAAATAACAGAATAATTCAATATTTGAAAAACACCGTGATCATGAACAAACAAAAATTATTTGAAACCATAAGAAATAAAAGATCGTTCCTTATAATTGGGTTAGACACCGACATTCTTAAAATTCCAAAACATTTGAGAGAAAAATACGTCGACCCGTTATTCGAATTTAACCGACAAATTTTTGACCGTACCAATGATCTCTGTGTAGGGTATAAAATCAACCTGGCGTTTTACGAATCGCTGGGCGTGAAAGGCTGGGAAGCCCTCGAAAAAACGGTAAATTACATCCGGCAGGCCGACCCCGAAATTTTTATTATTGCCGATGCCAAACGCGGCGATATTGGCAACACCTCGAACCTGTATGCACGCGCTTTTTTCGAACACCTCGATTTCGACGCGGTGACCGTGGCCCCCTATATGGGCGAAGATTCGGTAAAACCGTTTATGGCCTATCCCGACAAATGGGTGATTTTACTGGCGCTGACATCCAACAAAGGGGCGTTCGATTTTCAGTTCCTGAAAGATGAAAAAACCGGCGACCTGTTGTTCGAGTCGGTACTGAAAACCTCGCAAAACTGGGGCGACACCAACAACATGATGTACGTGGTGGGCGCTACCAAAGCTGAAAAATTAGAAGACATCCGCAAAATTGTGCCCGGCCATTTCCTGTTGGTACCCGGTGTGGGCGCACAGGGAGGCAGCCTCGAAGAAGTGGCAAAATATGGTATGAACGATCGCTGCGGGTTGTTGGTCAATTCGTCGCGGCAGATTATTTATGCCTCCGATGGCGAAGATTTTGCCGAAAAAGCCCGCAACGAAGCGCTGAACGTACAGGTCGACATGGAAGAACTGCTGCTGGAAGCCGAACTGCTGTGAAACTCGATTCTTTTATCTGCGAAGGCCAAAGTGTTTGTCGGAATACATAAAATGATCGTATTGTATATTTTTAGTATTTTTCGACCGAGATGAAACGCGACAGGTTTCGTGACATTTCAATCCGTTTGTACAACGACCGCATTACTTCGAGATGTAAATCTTCTTTCATTACCATGTCTTCAATCCCGGCATCAATATTTGGATTGTCGTTTACTTCCTGACTTCTGACGTTTAGTGCGGTAACAAATTCCATTTTGATATAAGACCGGCAAGTTGAGTTATCAGTATTTCTTTCGTTGGTGAGCGGAATGTGAATATTTCTTTGGTCAGTCGATCCTGGAT
>JAVEYG010000057.1:0-19312 GCA_034003625.1 Prolixibacteraceae bacterium
CCGATAAAACTCACCTTCGGGACCTCTTTGAGAGAACTAAATTTCAAAATGTCAATGAACGTTTTAGGCTTAATGAGCCAAATTTGTTTAATATTAATAACGTCCCAATTTTAATGGGACACTAGTGGTTTATATCAATAAAAGAGTTTACTCCTTGTTTTTAGCCGATCAAAAATAAGGCATTTTTTCTGAAAACGTCTATCATTTATTTTAAAAAAACCATTATTGATAAATGGAATATTCGGGTCGGTTGTGCCAATAATTACGGGTTGTTTTTAGTCGTCTGAAAAGGATTAATTTTAATATTTCTGTGCCGAAAAAATAATTACCTTTGCCGCGTATCTGGTCCCTTCGGGGATAATAGGGAAACGGGTGAAAATCCTGTACAGTTCCCGCTGCTGTAATTCCGTAAGTTTTTTGCCATCAGGCCACTGTCTGTACCGTTTGGACGGGAAGGCGGCAAAAATCAGGATAAGTCAGAAGACCTGCCGGATACAAAGGGTTTTGAAGCTTTCGGGAAAAAAGCAAAAGAACAGTTACTGCTCTGGTCTTTCCTATTTAAGCTGCGAAATCCATCACATTTAATGATGGTAAAATGAAGATTCGCAACACAATCAGAAGTTTAACAACAGGCGCCCTGCTGCTGATAGCCGGTTTCCCGCTTCATGCGCAGTTTGTAAAAACCGTTCATTCCTACCTGCCGGCGCCGGGACAGTATACCAATACCGAACAAATTGGGAGGCCTGCCGCGGCACAATCCATTGTTGGTAAATTAAACGGATTAGTCAGTCTGGGCGGCTTTGGCGGGTATATCGTGCTGGGCTTTGAACAAAGCATTGAAAACGACCCGGCCAATCCCTACGGGGTGGATTTTACCATCTTCGGAAATGCGACCCCCACCTGGTCGGAAGCCGGAATTGTGCAGGTGATGCGCGACGACAACGGGAATGGCCTGCCCGACGATACCTGGTACGAAATTGCCGGCAGCGACCACTATTTTACAAGCACCCAATCAAATTACCAGATAACTTATGCCAGTCCGGGCGATGGCGTGGTGGCCGACATCAACTGGGCCGATCATCTCGGACAGTCGGGAACAATGCGCGCCAATAGTTTTCACCAGCAACCGTACTATCCGATGAGCGCTTATTTCCCGGGGGTCAATACACAACAACTGACTTTTTCGGGTACTTTACTGGCCGGGAACATTGATGTTTCGTCGGCCACACAGGTAATTGTAAGTCGCCGTGCTTTTGGTTATGCCGACAATACCAAAGTCCTTTCGCTGACCGAAAATCTGCCCGACAATCCGTATACTGCCGAAATTGAAGGCAGTGGCGGCGATGCTTTCGACATTTCGTGGGCACGCGATGCCATCGGAAATTATGTGGAACTTGACAAAATTGATTTCATCCGGATTTATACCGGTATGAATGCCATTGCCGGCTGGTTAGGCGAAGTGTCTGCCGAGATAGCCGGCATTCGCGATGTGGCACCGCAAGCAGTTCAGGGAACAACAAAAATGGTGGTGATGGAAGACCTTCCGGCAAGTATTTTCAAAAATGATGTTCTGCTCCTGAAAGCCCATTCTTTTACAAAAGGAAGGCCTTCATCCGAAACGATAGAATGGCTTGCAACCCCTGCCGATGCCGTGAAATTTGAAAACGGAAAACTGACGGCGCTAAAATCGGGGACAGTTACGCTGAAAGCCCGGCTGGTCTCCGATCCGGTTATTTTTGATGAACACACGCTGAAAATTATATCCGAAGGAAATGCAAAAATAGAACTCAGCTCCACCACTGTTCAGAAAAACGACAAACTGAAACTCACCGGAAAAATCGCCGACGATACAGGAAACCCGATTGCCGGGATGAGCGGGAAATGGGTTTCGGGTGACGCGAATATTTTCAGTATTACTGAAGAAGACGGACAGGCGTATTTACTGGCACTGAAGGAAGGACAGGCCTGGCTTCGTTTTCAGGCCAAAGAGAAACCTGAAATCCGAGACTCGGTGCAAATTACCGTTTTGGCCGAATCGAAGGCTAAAAAAGTTTTTGTATCGGTGAAAACCTTTGAAAAAACCATTGTCCCGCGCCAAAGCCTGACGGTCGGTTTGTACGGCCTGAATGAATTGGTTGACAGCCGAAAAGGGGATTACTCCCTTCAGTCCGTCCCGAAAATTACCGTAGCCCATGCCGTCGCCGAAATATTCAAACAGATGCAAACCTCCGGCGATTTTCGTTTCCGCGACGACGAGCGGGGAAACGGGCAATTGTATATCTGGAAAGTTCCGGAGAACGACGGCGGCTCCACCGTTTTGCATTACGGTTACGGCGGAACCCGCGAATCCGAAACGTTCAGAAAAACATGGATTGTAAAAATTAATCAACAAAATCTGGTTGTCGGATTCGACAAAATAGAAATCAATAATGCCGATGAACTGTTGGTTTACCAGGTTGCCGACAACTCGGTGCAATGGAAAATAACTCAGTTGACGGCCAACAACGACAGCCTGAAAAAAAATGAACCAGTTGAAATACAACGGACGCAGTTGTCGTGCAACATGACTGCCGACCGGCAGGCGTTGGTCGTGTCGTCGGAAGCGATGGCCGGTGTTTCCATCCATATTGAAGGAGGGGAAACAAAGCAAACCGATGAATTCGGAAAAGCCTCATTTAGTTTTGCGCAAAGCGGCGATTTTATGGCCGTTTCGGGAACCGACAAACTGAAATTTCATGTAAAAGGGACCACTGGCATCTTCCATCCAAAACAACAGCAGTTGACCGTTTCCCCCAATCCGGCAACCCGCCATATCCGGGTCAATTCGGATATTCAGGAAGGAAAAATCGAGCTGTTCGACCTTTCAGGAAGAACGATGCTTCAGGAAGAGCACCAAAATGGCGCGCCGGTCGATGTTTCATTTCTGAACCCCGGGGTTTACGTCCTGCGGTTGATTTCAGGAGAAAACGTTCTTCAGCAAAAAATAATTAAACAATAGCAGCGGGTGAACGAACGAAAAATAAAATATGGCCTCCTGTTGCTGCTATTTTCTGCGGAAAGCCTTGTGGCACAATCGGTACGCGACACCATCCGCATCGGCGAGGTGTCGGTTTTCGGAAAACGAAAGGCCGAAGAAGCCGGATTGATGCAAACCAAAGTCGATACATTGATACTGAAAGCGCTGCAAACTCTCGATATTTCGGAATTATTGTCGGCACACAGCCCCGTGTTCATTAAATCGTACGGGCGCGGTTCGGCAGCTTCGGCTTCGTTTCGTGGTACGGCGCCCTCTCATACGCAGGTCGTGTGGAACGGCATGAACGTCAATTCGCCCATGCGCGGCGATGTCGATTTTTCGATGTTCCCGGTGCATTTTATCGACGACCTGCAACTGCTGCACGGCGGCAGTTCGCTGGCGGCAGGTCCGGGTGCGCTGGGCGGCAGCATCCTCATCGAAAACAAGCCCGACTGGGGCAACCGGCTGAACCTCCGCTACGGGCAAACGGTCGAGAGTTTTGGAACGTACAAAGAATTTATCCGTTTGATGGCCGGCACGGAGAAATTTCAATCGAAAACCCGCCTGTTTTTCGACCGCTCGGACAACGATTTTCCGTACTACAACTATGGAGTTTTACCCCGGCGCGACGACATTCAGAAAAATGCAGCCTACCGGAAACAGGGGATACTTCAGGAAGTATACGGGCGGCTGGGACAAAAACATTTTCTTTCGGTAAAGGGGTGGTTTTACAAGAGCGGACGCGACCTGCCTCAACTGATGTCGTTCGAAGGGGCGCACCGCAACGAAACGCAGAACGACCGCAACATGCGGGTAGTGGCCGACTGGAAATGGTATGCAGAAAAATATCAGTTGAAAACAATAGCCGGGTTCTCGAACAACCGCCTTCACTATTTCCGAAGCAGTACGGAAGCTAATTTCGTTAATTTCGACAGCGACAGCCGCGAAAATGTGTTCGCCCAGCAAACCAGTTTCGACTGGAAACCCAATGAAAGACTGAGTTTCCGATGGTCGCTTGGCAATACCTTCAACAAGGTGAAAATATACGACCGCGCCCTGCAAACCGGGTACAATGAATCGCGTTTCGAGAGTTCGCTGCTAAATTCGGCACGGGCCATACTGAGCCGCAAACTGGCCGCTTCGTTTTTGTTCCGCAGCGAATTTTACGATAAAAAACTGATCGCGTTCATCCCTTCAGTGGGAGTAGATTACGATTTCGACGAAACCTCCGGGTTTAAAATCAACCTGAGCCGCAATTACCACCAGCCGAACCTGAACGATTTGTACTGGCTGCCCGGCGGTAACCCCGAACTGAAGCCCGAAGACGGCCTTTCTTCCGATCTGGCTTTCCGAAAAAAATGGATTACCCGCGCTTCGGCTTTCGACCTGAAACTGACTGGTTTTGCCTCGCTGATCGACCACTGGATTATTTGGCGGCCTGCGGCCAATGGCGCGTATTACTGGGAAGCGGCCAACCTGAAAAAAGTGTTTTCGCGCGGGGCCGAAATCACTTCGTCGTGGCGTTACCGGCCCAACGAAAAGCTGAAACTGGCAGTGGACGCCAACTATTCGTACACCCGTTCGACCAACGAAAATGCGGTGGAATCGGTCGACCAGTCGCGCGGCAAACAACTGATTTACATTCCGAAGCACAAAGGGAATGTATTCGCGCAACTTGATTACCGAAACTGGCACGTGAAAGCCAGCGCCCCGTTCACCGGCAAACGGTACACCACCTCCGACAACAACGAACCGGCTTACGAAGAAGTGCTGACCCCCTATTGGTTGCTGCACCTCACCGTCGGGAAAAAGTTTCTGATGAAAGGGTTCGATGCCGATGTTTCGCTGCGCACCGAGAATATTTTCGATACCGATTACATGGCTATTTTGTGGCGGCCCATGCCCGGACGGTACTATTCGCTGAACCTTCAAATTGAATGGAAACGATGAAGAAAAAGAACTCTTGTAATTCCTGTCATCCTGAACGAAGTGAAGGATCTCACGTTCATCGCGTTTATCGGCAGATTCTTCACTTCGTTCAGAATGACAAAATGCGAAGCTGGTTATTTCCGCTGTTCTTATTCCTGCTGATGTCGGCCTGTTCAGAAGAGCCGGTGGAAACGGTTTTCTTCAATTTTAAAGGCGGCGAAGGCGTGTTTATCTGCAACGAAGGCAATTTTATGTACGGCAACGCATCGCTGTCGTTCTACGATTCCAACACGCGCAAAGTCACCAATCGTATTTTTAAGGCACGGAACGGCGCGCCGATAGGCGATGTGGTGCAGTCGATGAACATTTTGGGCAAGCGCGGGTTTGTGGTGGTCAACAACTCCGGGAAAATTTATGTGATTGACACCGAAACGGCTGAATTTACAGGAAGCATTACCGGCCTGAGTTCGCCCCGTTACATTCATTTTGTAAGCAATGAAAAAGCGTACATCACTGATTTGTACGATACAAGAATAACAGTTATCCATCCTGAAAGCCTCGAAAAAACAGGCTATATCGATGTATCGAAGCCGTCGTCCGGTTTTTTGCAACACAGTACCGAACAAATGGCGCAATGGGGCAAATACGTATTTGTTTCGTGCTGGTCGTACGATAACACCGTGCTGGTGATCGACTCGGAAACCGACCGGGTAACGGGAGAAATTGAGGTACCCATTCAGCCCAACAGCATGGCAGTCGATAAAAATGGTAAGCTGTGGGTACTCACCGATGGTGGGTTCGAGGGAAGCCCTTTTGGTTTTGAAGCGCCTGCATTAGTAAAAATCGATGCTTCCACCTTTGAAGTGGAACGGCTCTGGCGTTTTGCAAAAGGCGACCACCCGTCGAACCTGACGATCAATACCACTGCCGACACATTGTATTTTGTGAACCTGCACGTGTGGCAAATGCCTGTTGACGCGGCAAAACTGCCCGATACACCGTTTATCGCAAGCCCGTATTCCGATTCGTATGGCGGTTTTTACAGTCTGGCTGTCGATCCGAAAACCTCGGAAGTGTATGTGGGCGACGCCATCGACCACCGGCAGGACGGCATGGTGTACCGCTACTCGCCGGGCGGTAAACTGACCGACAGCTTCCGTACAGGCATTGCCCCGGGCTACATGGTGTTTAAGTAAACCGCGTCATCATTACCTGCTTCAAAGCGCCATATCCCACAAAGAAGCATCATGGTTTTCCCATAGTATGAACATGTGTTTTTTTATAGATGAGATGATTAAGTTCAATTTGCCGGCTGACAGGAAGTTAAGGAAAACACATTTCCGATAGTACATGGTTTACATGACATTGGTTCCTTTTTGCCACTTTACTTTCCGAAAATTTTGCTTTTTACCAAGCCCCATTTCTGAAGCCGGAACAGGATGGATGTTTTCAGTACCCCTATCCCATAAACCGAGCTGTTTCTAATATTGATACTCGAAGCGTCGTCGAAATATTTTGTAGGACAGGTGATTTCAGCAATTTCATAACCGGCATACCAGATTTGAGCAAGCATCTGGTTGTCGAATACAAAATTGTCGGAGTTGGCATTGTATTTCACTGTTTCGAGCACTTCGCGCGAGAAAGCACGATAGCCGGTATGGTATTCCGAAAGTTTGGCATTCATCATTACATTCTGAAACAGGGTAAGCAAACGGTTGGCAACATACTTGTACCAGGGCATGCCGCCTTTTAACGCCCCTTTTCCCAGGATGCGCGAGCCCAACACTGCATGGTACAGGCCGCTGGCAATCAGGTGGGCCATCGACGGGATCAACTTCGGGGTATACTGGTAATCGGGATGGAGCATGATCACAATATCGGCACCCAGTTCGAGTGCTTTGTTGTAACACGATTTCTGGTTCCCGCCGTACCCTTTGTTTTTTTCGTGAACAACAATATGCCGGATTCCCAGTTCCTTTGCCAGTTTCACTGTCTCGTCCTTGCTAAGGTCGTCCACTAAAATTACTTCGTCCACAATCGAAGAATCAATTTCGGTGTATGTAATTTTCAGTGTTTTTTCAGCGTTGTAAGCAGGAAGAACAACGATTACTTTTTTATTATTCAGCATAAATCTGATTTTCCTGTAAAAATAAATTTTTTAAGGAAGCAGAACATGAAAATGTTTCAAACAAAAAGCCCCTGTAAACGGAGTTTTGTAAAAAACAAAATCGTGATTTTTGTTTTACGCCATGACAAACACAAAACGTATCCACACAGAGGCTTTCAAACAATAGAACAATCACTTTTTCAGTTTGTTTTCCTGATGGATTTATTTCATTGGTGCCGCAAATGTAAGAATATCCTTTGCCGTGATTTCCCTGTCGCAAAGGATAATCAGCCGTTCGATCACGTTCCGGAATTCCCGGATATTGCCGGTCCATCGTATTTGTTGAAGTTCCTGAATGGCTTCGTCGTTTATTTTTTTCAGGGGCATCCCGTATTCGGCGCAGATTTGTTTAATAAAATGATCAGCCAGCAGGGGAATATCATCCGGGCGTTCGTTCAGGTCGGGAACGTGGATCAGGATTACGCTCAACCGGTGGTACAGGTCTTCGCGGAAACGGCCTTTTTCGATTTCTTCGGAGAGGTTTTTGTTGGTTGCCGCCACTACCCGCACATTTACACTGATGGGCTTGTCGCCGCCTACGCGGGTAATCATATTTTCCTGGAGGGCCCGCAACACTTTGGCCTGTGCCGAAAGGCTCATGTCACCAATTTCATCAAGGAAAAGCGTCCCGCCGTTGGCTTGCTCAAATTTGCCGATGCGTTGTTTTATCGCCGAAGTAAACGAGCCTTTTTCGTGTCCGAACAATTCGCTTTCGATCAGTTCAGAAGGAATAGCCGCACAATTTACCTCCACAAACTCGCCTTTTGCACGGGGACTGTTGTCGTGCAGACGGCGGGCCACCAGTTCTTTTCCCGTTCCGTTTGCGCCGGTAATCAGCACCCGGGCATCGGTGGGCGCCACGCGGTCGGCCATTTCCTTTACCCGGCGGATGCTTTCCGATTCGCCAATGATCTCGTATTTTTTGCTGACTTTCTTTTTTAGCACTTTGGTTTCGGTGATCAGGTCTGATTTTTCCATCGCGTTCCGAATAGTGATCAGCAACCGGTTCAGGTCGAGCGGTTTCTGGATAAAGTCGTAAGCCCCATGTTTTATGGCTTCCACCGCTGTATCAATATTTCCGTGGCCTGAAATCATCACTACCGGAGTATCGGGTTTGTTTTCCTGGATTTTCTGTAACACCTCAAGCCCGTCCATCCCGGGCATTTTTATATCGCAGAGGATGATGTCATATTCGGTTTTTTCGATCAGTTCCAGTCCTTTCGGGCCATCTTCAGCCAGATCGACCTGGTATTTCTCGTATTCCAGGATGTCTTTCAGCGTGTTTCGTATGCTTCGTTCGTCGTCGATTACTAATATGCGGGACATGGGATTTTTATTTATAATTGATGAATGATAATTTATAAATTATGGTTTCGATCATGAATGATTTTAAACCTGGGTTCCTAATTCCGAGTTCAAATTTATCAATTAAATAAGTTCATACAAAACCCCTTCGCGCAAAGCATAGTCGGTTTGTACAATTCTATGGATGCCTGTTTTTTCTAATACCAGGTCGATCAGGATGACGGCAGGGACGATCATTTCCATACGCAATGGTTCGAGGCCTTTCATCTGCATCCGCTCGTCTGTGGTCGAACGGATTAGCTGTTCATATATTTTCCGAAAATCATCAGGACAAATTTCCTGCTGCTTACGCAGTTTTGTTCCGGGTTCGGTTCCGTCGAGCAAATCAACAAGGGTATCGAATGCCCCGGAGCAACCGATCAGGAAATCGGGTTTTTCTTGGGAAACAGTATTCCACAACGGGCCCATATTTTCATTGAAATAATTTCGGATGGTTTCTGCTTCGGTATTGGTAGCCGGATCGGAAAGAGGAAACTGCTCAAGGATGCGGGCAATCCCCAATGGAAAACTTTCTTTCCAGATAATTTGTTTCTCCCGGCACAAAATAAACTCGTTGCTGCCTCCGCCAATATCCATGATCAACGAATGGCCCGGCTCGCCATCAAACGCCAACAGCACCCCATTAAAAATCAATTCCGCTTCTCTTTTTCCGGAAATGACCTGGAGCGGGATACCGGTTTCAGCCAGGAGAGTACGACAGAATTCATCGCGGTTACCGGCATCGCGGACAGCAGATGTAGCAATGGCAATCACTTTGTCGGCATTGAAATGTGTGATTTTTTGCTGATGCTTTAAGAGGGACTGGACAGCTCTTTGCATCCCGTCCTCCATGATCCGGTTTTTATGAATGCCTCCGCGTCCCATTTTCACTGCTTCTTTTCCCTGGTAAAGGATCTCGTAGCGGTGATCGTGGTATTCGGCAATCAGCAGGTTACAGGTGTTGGTTCCCAGATCGATAACGGCAATTCTACTCATTTTTCAACACTTCTTTCCAGTTCATCTCCCTGAAATCAAGAAAAGAGGGCAGGTGCCAGGTAAACCCGATACGCACGGTTTCGTATGGGTAATCGTTGATCCCGGTTTGGTATTTTATATGCCAGTCGACCCGGCGGCGGTGTTTTTCCAGCCTGACAATCCAGTACACGGGGTCGTCGTGCCCAACCGCTTCCCAGCCGGAATAGCCGCTCAGTGAACTGGCCAGTTCAAAATTTTTGTAATTGAACTGCGCTTCTATTCCCATTACCGGCCCTTCGTTCTGGGTAATCTTTTCGCGGTTCGAGTGGTACACGTAAAAGCCCAGCAACCCGTTTGTCCTGAATCTAAAATCGTTGCGTACCAGCAGATCCTTTCCGAAGTGAAGCGAAGCCCATAAGGCAGGCGTATTGGTAAAATGTCCGTCCTCGACCGGGCCGAGGGTTGTTTTGTGGCCAATGGTACCCATCACATCGGGCAGCCATTTGTGGTTTTGTACAAACTGCATCAGGAAACTGAAATTAAGGTCGCCCAATACAATTTGGGTGCCTTCGTCGCGTGCTGACAACCGGCGCCAGTCACGTATTTCGTTGCTGCTTCGGTACATTTCGAACATATACCATTGTGTTTCGAGCGCCATAAAATTACGCACCACCGGCGCCAGCAGGTACCCGTCGATGTTGAATGTGTTGTCGCCTTTCATAAAATGTGACGACTGGTTGACCTGAAGTTTAAAGTCGCTGCCTATGAGCCCTTTGCGGATGCGTTGCACCGGAAGGGCATTCGGCCCCAGTAAGCCGGGCGCAATAATGATGTTTTTATTGGGATGCGGTTCGAAATACCCGCCGTCGTCGTCAGGATTACCTTGCGGAAACGCTTCTGAAAAAAGGAATAAAAAAACGAGCAGGCCTGTAAATGACTTCATTGAGGAAAAATTAATCACAAACAAAGATACATTTCCGCTCGAAAGAATCGGATTTTTTTCTGAGAAAAAGAATATTGCATAATAAAATGCTGGAGTTTCCTCAAAAAACAGGATCAGTTTCACTGTACAATATAAAAGATGGACAATTTGCCGAATTTGAATCTGAAATGGGGAGAAAAGATTCTTCAAAAAAATGCATCCAAATCACGAACGTAGCATTTAGGCAAAACTTTAGGGCGCTTATGGACGCAAATTCTTTGTTAAAAAGAACCGGTTCAAGATGTAATACATTTTCAGGAACTATTTCCAAGGGGCTTGATGTTATCAAAAAACGGCTTGTGGGGAAATGGTTTTTTGTACCCAGGCATCAAAAGATGTTAAGTCTTCCAATATTGGGCGAAGCTTGAAAGAGAATCTTCCATTAATAAAGGCCGGGGGCAGGCTTATCCGGAACCTTTCTTCGGAAGATATCTCCGGACAGGGATCGCTGGATTTAAGGGCCGCATTGGTTTCCATCACGACCTGTTCCAGTTATTGTTATTACCTGACTGAAATTTTTGAGGAAACTCCAATAAAGCATAAGTTTTTATGTCCATTTCTGCAACTGTCCCTTCGCTGTTAAACACATGCTTTTTGCCGATGTACACTTTTGTGCAAACTGGGAGATTATAACTAAAAGTAAAATAGTATTTTAGTGATTTAAACTAAAAATACAACGAAACCATAATATGAGCTTGTTTCAGAAATCGGTAGAGAAAAAATATTTAAGCAATCTTGACGCTGAATTGATCGACAGGAAATACGCTGATTTTCAAAACTATTTTGGCAATCCGGACAGACAGGAAAACATAAGGAACTCAAAAGAGGAACAATTTCAGGAAGGATTTTTACGTGAATTGTTTGTAAATACTTTGGACTATACTTTAAATCCTGAACCTGATTTCAACCTGACAACAGAATTAAAAAACATTGCCAACAGCAAGAAAGCAGATGGTGCAATTCTGAAAACAATCAATCAACAAGGGGTTGCAACCCCTTGTTATGAAGCCATTTGTGTGATAGAACTAAGATCGACCGACACCACCGACCTTGATAAAATCGAGGCACAGGCTTTCGGGTATAAAAACCACCACCCGAAATGCAAATATGTAATTACCTCGAATTCTGAGAAGCTCCGTTTTTACATTCAAAATGCCGTTGACCATGTGGATTTTGATTTGTTTAACCTGACGCGGGAACAATTTTCATTGCTTTGGCTGTGTTTGGCAAAAGACAATTTGTTAAGCGACTTGCCTTTAAAAATCAAAGAATCATCGGTTTTACAGGAAGAAAGTATCACAAAAAAACTGTATGTCGACTATTCAAAATTCAGGGAAGCGATTTATAATAATCTGGTAAAAAACAATATTGGCAAGGAGAGGAATAAAGGGTTGCAACCCTTTGTTGATGGAGATGGAGGCGGACATTCCCTTGTTGTTGACAAAGGGTTGCAACCCTTTGTTGATAAACTGACCCTGTTTCGCAAAACACAAAAACTGCTCGACCGTTTCCTGTTCATCCTTTTTGCCGAAGACAGGTTATTAGTCCCGCCAAATTCCATTTCCCAGATTATTGAGAAATGGAAAGACGATGTTGATTTTGGAGATGCGAAACCACTTTACGAAACTTTCAAAAAATACTTTCATGTGCTACATGTCGGGAGGCCAAAAAGCGGAACCCGACAGGAAATATACGCATACAATGGCGGACTTTTCAAGCCCGATGACGTTCTGGACAATGTTACTATTGACGATGACATTTTATACGAGCACACGCTAAAGCTCAGCCAGTACAATTTTGAAACCGATGTGGATGTAAACATTTTAGGGCACATTTTTGAGCATTCGCTGGGCGACATCGAAAATGTGCAGGCTGAAATAGCATTGGACGATGCAACCAAGGTACCTGACAACAATGTGTCTGACAACAATGGGCTGCAGCCCATTGTTTCCGTAGCGCACAACAACCTGTCTGAAAACAATGGGTTACAGCCCATTGATCCCGCAGTACACAACAAAGGAGTGCAGGCACATAATAACAAGGGGTTGCAGCCCCTTATTGAACCAAGGTCATCTGTTCAATCAAAACGCAAAAAGGACGGTATTTTTTACACGCCGAAATTTATAACCAAATACATTGTTGAAAATACGGTTGGAAAACTTTGCGAGGAAAAACGGGCTGAACTTGGAATTGTGGACGAAGAATACGCCAAAGGACGCAAAAACCGTAAAAAAGAAATCATTATTGCACTCGATAAAAAGCTGACAGAATATCGAAACTGGTTGTTAAGTTTAACCATTCTCGACCCTGCTTGTGGTTCGGGGGCTTTTTTAAACCAGGCATTGGATTTTTTAATTACAGAACACCGAAAAATTGATGAACTGAAATCACAACTGGCAAAAAAGGAAGATAATATTTACGCTTTAATACATAGTGATTATACAACTGATATTCTTGAAAAAAATATTTACGGTGTTGACCTGAACGAAGACTCGGTTGAAATTGCCAAGCTCTCGCTGTGGCTGCGGACCGCACAAAAAGGGCGCAAACTAAATACGCTCACCCACAACATCAAATGCGGAAACTCGCTGATTGACGGCCCCAAGGTTGCCGGAGAAGCATGGGGTTGCAACCCTTTGTTCAACTGGTACACGGAGTTCCCGAATGTTTTCCAGAAGAAAGAAAAAAAAGCATGGCATGTAACGTGGGTAACACATGATACCCGGACTTCCGAAAGAATGATAAAATATAAAGTCAAGGAACGCCGGGCAAACGGAGAAATGCATGTTGACAGGTCTGTGTATCTCGATGAAAGCGATGCCTTAAAAGTTTCTGAAATTATTTCCGATATTGTTGTGGAAGAGAAATACAATTGCCTGGCTTATAATATTGCAGAAGACCATGTTCATATTTTATTGGTATGCGATGAAGAGGAACTCACAAACATTGTACGGAAATTAAAGGGAAAATCGGCTCAGAAATTCAAAGAACATCGGGGGCTTGCAAAGGATGAAACATTCAATTTGTGGGCGCAAAAGTTCGACAGAAGGCTGATTGAATCGGAAGAACAACTGGCCAATACAATTGAATACATTGTAAACAACAGGGAAAAACACCGACAAAAGAGAAATCAGGATGCTCTGAATCAAGGAGCTGAAGCACCTTGTTCGTTTGACTGTGATCAACAAGGGGTTGTAACTCCTTGCTCAGAAATGCAGGAACGTTTTAACAAGGGGTTGCAGCCCCTTGTTAAGAGAATGACCTGCACCCGCCAGCACGCCTTCCGCACCGAGTACAAAGGCGGTTTCGACGTGGTAATTGGAAACCCGCCCTATGTGCAACTGCAAACAATGGGCGAAATGAGCGAAAAACTCAAAAGTTGCGGCTACGAAACATTCGACAAAGCTGCCGACCTGTATTGCCTTTTTACCGAGCGTGGTTACAAACTGCTCAAAAAAGGCGGGATGCAATCATTTATCATGCCCAACAAATGGATGCTGGTTGCTTATGGCAAGCCGCTGCGGAAATTTCTGTCGAAAACAGGCTTGCGGCAGATACTGAATTTTGGCGACATCCAGTTTTTCCAGGATGCCACTACCTATGTTTGCATTTTTGTTGTCCAGAAAGGCAAAATGCAGGAAAACGTAAAAGCACTGTCGCTAAACAGGAAAACCTATCACGGCGACTTCCTTTCCGAGGTAAAAGCGAACAGTTACGACTATCCTTCCTCCCGTTTTGGCGAAAACGAATGGAGCATTCAACCGCATCGCGATTTTGTAATCCTCGAAAAAATGAAACAAAATGGTGCTGAATTGAAAGAATTACCCGTAAGTATAAATTATGGCATAAAAACCGGTTACAACGATGCTTTTTATATTGATGCGGAAACGCGAAAAAAACTGGTGGCTGCCGATGCAAAAAGCGCCGGAATCATTAAACCCATGGTACGCGGGCGCGATATTGCAGCTTATGGCATTACCGAAAGAGAATTTTTAATAAATACACACAACGGATTAAAAGATAAAACTCCACAAATTCCACCAATTAACATAGAAGATTATCCGGAAATAAAAAAGCACCTGGATTCATTCTATCCTCAGTTGGTTAAAAGAGGCGATAAAGGAGAAACTCCTTATAACTTAAGAAACTGTGCATACCTGGAAGAATTCGACAAACCGAAGATCATGTATCCCAACATGACTTCA
This sequence comes from Prolixibacteraceae bacterium, assembly GCA_034003625.1. Classification (GTDB taxonomy): domain Bacteria; phylum Bacteroidota; class Bacteroidia; order Bacteroidales; family Prolixibacteraceae; genus GWE2-42-39. The sequence continues at coordinate 14,619 of JAVEYG010000057.1, forward strand.
CAGTTCCCGTTTTTGTACGATGAAACCGGGCTGCTAAGTAACGATAAAAGCTTTATTCTTACGGCAAATGACGATTTTGTCTCCTTGCCGTTTCTCACCGCTTTGTTTAATTCATCGCCGGCAAAGTTGTGGATTTGGTACAATTGCCCCGAGTTACAAGGAGGGACACGCGAAATCCGTAAAGTGTATTTTGAACATTTTCCGGTACCCCGGGCCAACGACGAACAAACCGCGCGGCTTGCCCAACTGGCAACGGAACGTTCGCAGCAAACCCTTCAACTGCAAACCGCTGTCGATGGGTTTAAAAACTTCCTGAAAACAAAAATTGAAACCGGTAAATTAAGCGCCAAGCTCGAAAACTGGTACGAATTAAGTTCTTCCGAATTTCTCAAAGAACTTCAAAAAAACATTGCATCTGCAAACAAAGAGCATACCAACAAGGGGCTGCAGCCCCTTGCTGGGAACTCCACATACAGCGTTGACAAAAACAAGGGACTACAGCCCATTGTTAAAACCAGCCACACGGTCAATCCGCTCCAACTGCAGCCCACAGAATCAAATGATAACAAGGGGTTGCAGCCCATTGTTGATAAACTGACGAAGAATGACGAATTTGAATGGATGGAACTATTTGAAGCAAAAAAAGAAAAAGCACAGACCATCCAGTCCGAGATCGAGAAAACCGACCGCGAAATCGACCGGATGGTTTATGTGTGGTACGGTTTGACGGGGGAAGACATTAAAATTGTGGAGGATGCAGTATGAGCTACATTTACCGCTTGCCTGAAAAATGTACTTTGCTTCCCAATAAAGAGAAATTCGATTTGGATTTCCTTTCTGTAAAAAAATTGCCCCTATATTCTTTTCCTCTCGGAAAGGTTGCCATTTATGCAAAAAATAAAAAAGGAGAAGGAATCTTCGGTTTTGGGGAAATCTTAAACGTAAAACCTTTTAAATCATCACATCTCGACCCGGAGCAAAAAATCAAATTTATCAACCGAAGCTATTTCCAGGTAAAGATAAGATATAGAGATAAGAGTTGTTGGCCATTGATAAACATTCGCCATTTAAAACATTTTCCTTCATTTAACAGCAAACAGTATAAAAAACCCTTCAATCCTTTTGTTCTTTATTGGGCTGGAGCAATGCACTGGGAATTATCGTTCTTACAATACCGTTTTTCGCATGATTTTAATTCGGGTTCCGGTTTGGGATTTTTCTTAAGTGACAGGTATTGGAGGTTTTACATTCATATTTTGCGGGAACAATGGATAAATTACTTCTGGAATAAAAGATTACCAAAAGAGAACAGTCGGTGTACTGCGTGCGGATTAAAATCTGATTATCCTTATTTTCTTGAAATTCACGATACCGTTAAAATAGATTTTGACGATGATTATAGGCCCGTAGATAGTAAAAACTTTATTGTTTTGTGCCCTAATTGCCATAAAAAGGAACATTTGCAGATGCGTCACAACAACGATAATTCCATTTCAATATGAGTAAGAACCTGCCTGCGTATACTGCCGAAAACAAAGAACTGTCCACCCGCCTGGAACAGTTGCGCCTCGAATTTGTCAGCCTGTTTACCCGGCACAAAGACATGGTTGACAACGAGTCGGCTATCCTTACCTCGCTTTACCTTCAAAAGTTAGGGCATCTTCAACTTGAATTGTTGCAGAAACAAACCGAAGCCGCCTGCCTGAAAATGAAAATGAACCTGATTCAGGCCGTCATTAATCGCGACGAACAACCTAATTTACAAGCCATCGGGAACCTGGTTAATAAACAGATGCAGGATTATTATGCACAGATTGAAGCGCAGGCCGCCGCGTTGGATGATGCACGGAAAGTGCTTTCTCACCTGATTTCGGAAGAGGAAACCGCAAAATTGAAAGAGATTTTCCGGGTGTTATGCAAAAGGCTGCACCCCGACCTGAATCCCACTCAAACAGAAGAAGAAAAAGACCTGTTCGTCAGAGTAAAATCGGCATACGATTTAAACCAGTTAAGCGAACTTCAAAAAATTTTGCTTTATCTCGAAACTTCAAAAAAAGTGAAACTTCCGACAGTTTCTGCTAATGAAAAGCGGGAACAAATCAGGCATCTGGAAGAAAATATTGCAATTTTAAAAGGCAAAATCGAACAGCTAAAACAAAGTTTTCCTTTTACCATTGAAGCGCTGATTTTTAATGAAGAATACATTTTGCAGCGGCAGGAAGAAATTAGGGCTCAGATTAAAAACAGCGACGACGAAATAGCAAAATATCAGAATATCATAAATATAATGACTGATGAATGAATCAATAGTACCTGTAACACCTGGTTTGCTGGCTATTCTGAGCGGTGTGGAAACAGGGATCGCACCGTTCAGGCAGGAAATATTTTTGTTGGAAATTATTGTGGCCGGTACCACTTTTTGCACCGAAATTGAAAATATGGAGGGCGCTATCGTACCCGAAAAGGTACTCACCATGAAACGGGAACCCAACAACCAGTACGACAAACATGCCATTGCCATATATTGCGACAGCATCCGCATTGGTTTTGTGCCGGCAGAAATGAACCTGGTTTGCTCGCGCCTGATGGATGCAGGCAAACTGTTTTTTTGCAGGGTGGTTTCCAAAGAGCGGAAAAATAAATGGCTGCGGATTAAAGCCAATATTTATATGGTTGAATAAATCGGGCACATATTCAGAAAGATGACATTTTTGAGATAACATGAAGATCCAACTATTAACGCAGGAGAAAAAGGTCCTTTATGAACTTGACCAGTCGGGATTATTTCCCGATTATCGTTCGGTGCTGTGCGAAGCTATTGCCTTAAAAATTGATTTGACGGGTCTTGTCGTAGACTCTGAACAATTAGACGAAGTGATATGGCGGGGGACAGAAATGAAATCTGTTTTATTTCGCAACTGTTCATTGAAGAAGAACGAGTTTATTGACTGTAATATCAGTGGGTTATACATCGGAAATTCTGATTTCTCATCGTCGAAATTTAAAAAATCGGCATTGAATGATTTTCATATTTTAAACAGCGATTTTTCAAAGACAAGGTTTAAAGATTGTTCAATGTGGAACCATTTCTTTCTTGATTGTAACTTTAACAAAGCCGCGTTTTATAATTGCAAGGTTGATGATATTTCGTTTAATTCTACAAATCTCCCCGGAACATTTTTTTACAACTGTAGAATCAACAACGGGCACTTCGTTCATTCCGATACAAATACCGGTTGGTTAAAAGAAACCGGCTTTGTAGGTTGCAATTTATCCGAATGTCAAATAGATTCGGTAGTCGATATTTCCGGGATGTATTTCTGGGAAACGAATGTGCAGGATATTCAAATGATGGAAGAAGAATGTTTTACGGAAGTCGTCAATAAAAACAGCAAGGTGCTTTACGCCATTTATTCAGATGTTGTTTGGTGGAAACCTTATTCATGGGCCGATGATGAAAAAAGAATATTCCGGGGTAGTTTGGAAGAATTTTCGAATGAAGTTCGAACTGGTTTTCCAACAACTGGTTTGTACCCCGAGATGGGTGATTATGAAATAGAAGAAGAATTGTTGCGGGTTTGTCGGTATTTGAAAAGTTGGGAAAAAGATTATTGAAAATATCTGAGTCATGATAAAAGCTGACATACAATATTTTGTATATTTAACTGTGGTCTCAGTACAAACTTTCAACGTTCCGACTTGCATCAATTTTGTGCGCATCCTGGACGGAAAACAGCCCGTAATCCACAGTATAAGATACCAGGCCGTTGTGCAGCCATAGTGAGAAAAATAGATTGCCATGTTGAATTTAAGAAAAGCAAAACAAGAAGACGGGGCCAAAATTATGGATTTAGTAAAATCAGTCCTGTCTGATTATGGATTAAAAACAAATCCTTATGAAACAGACAAGGATTTATCTGATTTAGAGGATTATTATTTTAATAAAAATGGTTGGTTTGCTGTCATAGAAAAGGAGAATGAAATTATAGGTTCATATGGGATCTTTAAAATTGATAGAAAGACTTGTGAATTGAGAAAAATGTATTTATTAAATAGTTATCAAGGACAAGGACTTGGCAAATTAATGATGGAAGATGCTTTTAAAAAGCAAAAGAATTAGGATATTCAGAGATTGTTCTGGAAACGAACAAGTTGTTGGGGAAAGCTATATTAATGTATCGTAAATATGGGTTCGTTCAATACAAACCATCTCATTTATCCGATAGATGTGACTTTGCAATGAGAAAAAATTTATAACCTGCGGTGCGCACACAGTGTATACATCGTGCGGATTTCAGGGCAGATTCCGGGATTAGGGCCGCTTTAAATGGATTCGTTGCGACTGGTACGCAAAGAGGTCAAATTATTTCCCGAGAGTAGCATGTCGAAAAAGAAGACAGGCTGCTGTACGTGCAACTGCCTGTAAACTGCCGCAATTATATGGAATAGGTAACCCGTAGAATATACTATCAGCCATCTCCTGATCATTGGTTTCCCGATCAGAAAAGAAAGTTAAAATTAGTATCACCTATTAAACAGGAGACAATGACATGAAATTAGAAGATTTTGGATATCATTGCTGTCCCATTAAAATTTAAATATGTTCTTTGAAATATTTGAAATTTAGCTAATTATAGCGATTATCAGAGCGAACGGACTTGAATTTTAGCTTTGCATCAGATTAATCTGATAGC
>JAVEYG010000058.1:0-18914 GCA_034003625.1 Prolixibacteraceae bacterium
TATGCTATCAGATTAATCTGATGCAAAGCTAAAATTCAAGTCCGTTCGCTCTGATAATCGCTATAATTAGCTAAATTTCAAATATTTCAAAGAACATATTTAAATTTTAATGGGACAGCAATGAATCTATAAATTTCATTGTCGCTACCTTGTCCTAACATCGTCTCGTTTTTCAACCAGTTAAAAAATGATAATAGGTATTCTTCTATAAATGACAGTTTTATTTTATTCTTACTCTTTTGTCTATACCTGTCACAATTTTGATTTTCTATCATGTATTCAATATCTTCCCTTAATCTTATAATATTAAGATTGTCAAGCAATAAGTGTATCACAGAGTCGCTTGTAATAAATCCATTACAAGCTTGATCCCCAAATTCAATTCTACTAATACCTTTGAGATCATACGGGTCATATTCTTTTAAAAAGTTGATGAGGAGGTTCCCATCTCTAAGTAGATCTTTATCTTCATAGGCGAAATTCATTTTATAATTGATTAACGACCATTCATGTGAAAAACGGCAAAGAATTTCAAATAACTCCTTCTCGTTTGATTCAATTTTATTGTCTTGAATTAACTTGGAGAAAGATGTTTTTATTTTATCGATATCATTATCAAGGCAATTCAATTTACAAAATGGCTCTTTGTAATATGATTTACCGAAATATAAAAATGCAGTGTCCATGTCTTAGAATTTAGTCGCGTTGTTAAAAGCTTCCCGGATTTGCTCATCTTCAAATCCATCCAAATAGGCTTCCGTGGTTTTCGTGTTGTGGTGCCCGAGCTGGTCGCCGATTAATTTTACCGAAGCTCCTGACCTCAACAATTGAGTGGCTATCGAATGCCGGGCAACATAGCTGGTTATTTTCTGATTAATATTTAAGGCTTCGGCTACGTGTTTCATTGTGGTATTTATCATTTTTACGAATTGGGCAATAGTTGCCTTTTGCTGAGTTGCGTCGGTTGAGGTCAATAAAACCGGAATAAGGAAAGGATCTTTGCGGTCAACAACCTGCCATTTGGCTACAATCTTTTTTACAGATTCTGAGTAAGGGGCATGTATCGTTTTTTGATCGATGGATGTGCGTTTGGTTTTTTGTCTTTTGAAAAAGACAAAGCCATTTTGAATATTACTTTCCCGGAGTAAACAAAGATCGGTAGGGTTGAGGCCACCCAATAAGTAGATCAGTTTCCATGCGTCCAGATAGAAAGAATAGGGGTGCTTTTCCGGCAACTCGAATTCAAAAATCTTTTGTAATTCAGCCATATTCAGGGCTATTTTCCGGCCATTACCTTTTGGTATTTTAAATTTATCCTTCCCTTTGCCAAAAGGATTAAAGTTGGTTATTTCTTCATCATTGGCCCGGTTGTATAACACACGAAGGGCACGCAAATACATTCCAATTGTAGTGTCGCTGGCTGGCTTTTCGCCGCTTTGCATTGCCGATCTGTATCTTTCGAGCTTCTCTTTGGTGAAGTATTCAAAAGGAACCTCTTTATCATCAGTAAACTTTTTCAGTGAAATTGAAGCACACCGGTAAGAGATAGCGGTCCCTATCCGGTCGGCCTCCTTTAGTTCGGTAATCAGCTCATCAAACTGTGCAAATACCTGGTTCTTTTTGCTCCGGATTTTACTCATCATGGACTTAAACCGGTCAAGAGTGAACGGTTCTAGATTATCAGCCTTTCGTTGAGCATCCAATTCAATACCCTTGAAAACGGCTTGAAGTTCTTTGAATATCCCGGCTTTCTTTGCCTCCATTGCTTTGTTGAATGAATCATGGTCAATGGAGTAGTTCCCTTTGCCGTCAAACCTGAATTTATCCAGTTGTGAGCCTTCCAACTTACTGTTAATTCTGGCTTTGTCAATGCCCAAATAAAGCCGTTCCCGATTGTATGTCGCCCGAAGCTTAACCGGGTAAACATTATCAGCCTTCTTTATTCTGGTATCAAGATAAATTGAAATTGATGCTCCCATGTGTATCACATTAAAAAGGAAAATGAACACTATTTGATACACAAATATAGTTTTTATTGCTTAATATTGTTTATTTTTGAATAGTTTGTTTTTTCAAAATATCAATAAAATAAGGGTTTTTGATCGGTATTTATTTTTAATGATTAATAAGCTATTTATGACTACGGATCAGAAGGTTGGGGGTTCGAGTCTCTCCGGGGTCACGAAAAAATAAGGCGGTTACAGCGATAAGAACTGAGCCGCCTTCTGATTTTTATCTTCTTAATTCCATAGCACCAGTTCCTTTTCTTTTCTGAACTTATTGCTCTTGCATTTGGGGCATATCGCATATTTCAGGCTGTGGAGGTTGGTGTGTTTTAACCCGGTTTGGCAATTTGCACATTTAAATTTTGTTTCGTGCAGCAAACGGTCCTCTAAAAACACTTGTACCACTAATTTGTCGGAAAGCAGAAAACAGTTCCGGCATCTAAAAATACGGTATTCCGTTTCAATATGAAGGTTTTTATGGATTTTCGACAATTCGATAATTTTTTTACGAGTCTTGTAATGCAGCTTGATTAACGGCGATTTCAGGCATTCGGCCACCGTATGGTCGCGTTCCATAAAGCGCCAGCCTTCGTATAACTGTTGGTTGTGGCCACATTTGCGACATGAAAACGAATAACTATACCCCATTGGAAAAAGTTTTTGATGCTCATCAAGTTACAAAAAAGGAAAGGCAAAAAAAACTGACAGGCATGGGGATATTTTGTGTTTCAAAACAGGAACAGATCAAATTCCCAAAAATTAAAATTTCAAATTCCCAAACATGTTCACCTTTTTGGGATTTGGAATTTGAAGCCTTCCGAAGGAATGTTAATTTTTTCGCTGATTTTCAGCTTTTCATCAGTACATTCAAAAATTAGCTTACCTTTGCGCCTCGTTTAATCGGGACGGGTAATGGTTTTTGTACGGTTTCGTCAATGTGTTATCCTTCCCTGTTGGGGAACCGCGAAAGCGGTAGTATTAATTGTAAAAGGATAAACATGACATTTTCAGAAACCGGTATCAAACCGGAATTGATCAAAGCGATCTCAGAGATAGGCTTTGAAGTACCTACTCCTGTTCAGGAAAAAACCATACCACATTTGTTAAATTCTTCCCGGGATTTAATTGCACTGGCACAAACAGGCACTGGTAAAACGGCAGCTTTTGGATTGCCAATCCTGCATAATACCGACCTCGGCGACCGCAATGTGCAAACGCTGATCTTGTGCCCGACCCGCGAACTTTGCCTGCAAATTACCCGCGATCTCGAAAATTTCTCGAAATATCTGCCGGGTTTTAAAACCATTGCCGTATATGGCGGTGCCGACATCGGTAAACAAATTAAACAGCTACGGAGTGGCGGGCAAATCGTAGTGGGGACTCCCGGACGGGTAAACGACCTGCTCCGGCGAAACATCCTGAAAGTTGGCAACATCAAGTGGTTAGTGCTCGACGAAGCCGACGAAATGCTGACCATGGGTTTTAAAGACGAGATGGATGCCATCCTGGCCAATACTCCTGACGAAAAACAAACCCTGCTTTTTTCGGCCACTATGCCTTCGGAGATTGCCGATATGACTGACAAATACCTGAAAAGTCCGGAAAAGATCACTATTGGGAAGAAAAATGCCGGGGCCGAAAATGTAGAACACCATTATTACGTGGTCCATGCCAAAGACAAATATGCTACATTGAAACGTATTGCAGACAATTATCCGGATTGTTACGCGATTGTTTTTTGTCGTACCCGGATGGAAACCAAGGAGGTAGCTGATGCGTTGCTGGCCGACGGCTACAATGCCGACGCCCTGCACGGCGACTTGTCGCAGGCGCAGCGCGACACGGTAATGGGGAAATTTCGCAATAAAAACTTGCAAATGCTGGTGGCTACTGATGTGGCAGCTCGCGGCCTTGATGTGAGCGACCTTAGCCATGCCATTAATTACAGCTTGCCCGATGACCCGGAAGTGTATATCCACCGTAGCGGGCGCACCGGACGGGCTGGTAAAAGCGGGATATCGGTTTCTATCTTGCACCTGAAAGAAACCGGGAAAATACGGCAAATCGAACGGCTTGCCAACAAGAAATTTGAGCGCCGTATGGTGCCCGGGGGCGATGAAATTTGTGAAAAGCAGTTGTTTTACATGATCGACAAAGTGGTGAATGTGGAAACTGACGAAAGCCAGATCGAAAAATACCTTCCGCAGATATACGAAAAACTGGGGCACCTCGACCGTGAAGAACTGATGAAAAAATTTGTTTCTATCGAGTTCAACCGTTTTCTGGCTTATTATAAAAATGCGTCCGACCTGAATGTTCATTTTGAAGAAAAGAGGAAAAAAGAAAAAGAAGGACGCCGTTCAACCAGAATGGTGAACATGTTCATCAACGCCGGGAAAAAACACTATCTGTCGGTTACCGGCCTGATAGGGATGATTAACGACTACACCAAACGCAAAAATATTGAGATCGGAAAGATCGACATTCAACGCAAATTTTCCTTTTTTGAAATTGAGTCCGATTATGCCGGGCTGGTAGTGGATAAACTGAACGGAGCAATGGTTGACGGATTCTTGGTACGGGTCGGGAAAGTGACTGAAAATACCCCGTCGAACGAACGGCAGGAATCGGTTCGCTCGAACGAACGTTGGGGAGCAGGCCGTTATCCCGATGCAAGAAAAAGAAAGCCGCAAGGCAGCCGGAGCCATAGCAGGTACTAAAATAAGTCGCAGTTGACTCTTTATTCGCCGATAGGCGAAAAGCAGGGTAGGCCTGAAAATTTTGCGGGCTGGTGAAGGCGGGAACGGTTTTTGTCGGGTATTCAGGGTGATGTGCCGGAAAGAAAAAACCGCGAGGCAGGCAGAAGCATAAAATTTTCTTGACTTTTTTGTTTCGTTTTTTGGTCAAGCAAAAAATGAAAAAACACCAATTTTTGAAATGAGTTTGATTTTTAGAAACAACTCTCATTCAGCAATATGCAATAATATCCATTCATAGCGAAGCAATCCGTTTGTAATTGTGAATTTCTTTCATTTCTTAACTAAACGACATTGAATAAAGATGGATTATCTGTTCCGTCTATTTCTTTAATTTGACTGATCGGCAATTCAACCATCAAGCTGTCAGATATCAGGCTTTTTTTGTTTCTTTGGAATACGAAAAACAATAAAATGAAGAAAGTTCTTGGCTATCTGCTCAGCCCTATTCATTTGCTGCTATTTGCATTGCTGCTTGTTATTTTTCATCCGGTACAGGTTGTTACCCGGTGGATATGGGGGTATTCGGTGCGTAAAAAATCGGTTGATGTACTAAATTTTTTATTAATCCGCATCCTTCACATATTGGGAACACGTATCAGTTTTCATGGATTCGGGAAACTGCCACAGGGACGACCGCTCATTATTGTTTCGAATCATCAAAGCACGTACGATATTCCGCCCATTGTGTGGGGATTTCGAAAGCATCATCCAAAATTCATTTCTAAAATTGAGCTGGGCAAAGGAATTCCAAGCATCTCGTACAACCTAAGGCACGGAGGTTCGGCCCTTATCGACCGGAAGAACAAAGGACAGGCCATCAAAGAAATTATTAAGCTGGGCAAACATATTGAAGCGAACAACTATGCTGCCAGTATTTTCCCGGAAGGAACCCGCAGCAAAACCGGGAAGGTGAAGAAATTTCAGGAAGGCGGTATCCATACCTTACTGAAAGTTGTTCCCTCGGCTGTTGTGGTCCCGTTTGTAATCGACGGAAACAGCGATCTGATGAAGCATGGTTATTACCCATTCACATTTGGTACTCACCTTAAATACACGGTGCTCGACCCGATTGAGCCTCGGGGATATTCGGCTGCCGAAATTGCCGAAATGTGCGAACAACTGATAAAAAAGGAATTGGGACAGTAATGTGAACAACCATTAAACAATTCAACCATTTCATCAGTTCCTTATCAGGGAATGGAGGCATCTCTAAATATCAATACCAAAAACAATACGTGCCAGATAGCCTAATCCAAACGATACAAGCCCGACAAAAGTGCTCAGTACAACCATCTCGAAGAAACGTTTGCGAAACGGCTGTTCGCGGGTAACTGAAATATAATAGGTAAACATCAGTACGATCAGGATCGAATTGATTAGCGCTACAACCAACGCTACAAAGGGAGACGAAAAAAACAAGTACGGCCCGACCAGGAAAACGACTGCAAACAGATACGCTATGCCGGTAAAAACCGCTGATTTAACAGCCATTCCCGCTCTCCCTTCTGTTTTGTTTGACAAATATTCCGACGACGACATCGACAAGGCTCCGGCAATTCCGGCAATTATTCCGGCCAATGCAACTAATTTGGTATTTTGAAGGGCAAAGGTCAGTCCCGCAAGTGTGCCTAATATTTCCACCAACGCATCGTTCAGTCCAAGTACGATCGATCCGATGTATTCCAGCCGGTCTTCCTTTATAAGTTCCAGCAATTCTTTTTCGTGCTGATTTTCTTCCTGGGCAATTTGTAATGCCTCGGGGACTTCCTCTGCCATTAATTCGTAACTGACCTGCGCTTTTTCTTCGTCCCGCTCCATTAGTTTTAGCCCGAAAGTAAGCCCGAAAATCCGTGCGAGTTGGTAGTATTTCCTGATTTGCCGTTTGTCCGGGGCTACTTCCCTGTCGGTATACCGGTGGCAAATAGTGTAATGCTTTTTTTCGTCTTTAGCGATGCGTTCAAGCAGGATGCGGTTGGCTTCGTTTTTTGCAAATTTTGCCAACCGTTTGTAAATGTGGTATTCGGTGATTTCATTTCGTTGTGCCTGAATGAGTTGTCTCCTTGTTTCAGGCGAAATGGATTTACGGTTCATTCTCCATTCTGTTTAAGCCATTCGTACATCTGATAGTGTTCGGCAGTCATGCCCAACTTCTCATAAACAGTCTGGGCCCGGCGATTGTTTTGCTCAACATACAAACGAATGCCTTTCAGTGAGTCATCGTTCAATGCTTTATTTTTTATATGCTGATAAATAGCCGCGAAAACCCCTTTGCGACGATATTCTGTTGTTACATATACGGATTGGAGCCAAAGTACTGTCCCATTTCTCCAGTCGCTCCATTCATAAGTAGTAAGCAACGAAGCAACCACTTTCCCGTTATCGTCAGCCACATAATAGGTCCCTTTTCCACAGTCGGCAAGTACGGCGGCAACGCCTTTCTCCACGGTGGCCTGGTCGAGTTTAATCCCTTCGGTTTCCCAGGCCATCTCTATCTGAAACCGGACGATTGCTTCCACATCGGTATGTTTTGCTTCTCTGATCTGCATGATTTTTCTGTTTCAGGCAAAAATAGTAAAACATTTTTTTTGAATTGGCCGTCGATTTTTATTATTTCAGGCTGAACTTTAAAGCTGTTAGTAGATGAGGGTTGCTGTTGCTTCAACAAACCCGGTAAAAATTGAAGCGGTAAGGGAAGCCTTTTCTGAATGTTTTTTCGGAAATTTCAACCTTGAAAGTTTTTTTGTTCCGAGTGGTGTCTCCGATCAGCCGCTTGGGAACAGGGAGACCCGCCGTGGAGCCCGAAACCGGGCCGACACACTAATGTTACAACAACCGGGGTTCGATTATTATGTTGGTATTGAAGGCGGTGTGTCGATGATCAAACGTCAAATGGTTGCTTTTGCCTGGATGGTGATAAAATCAAAAAATATCGAAGGGACTGCACGGACAGCCAGCTTTTTTCTGCCCCCGAGAATTGCAGAATTAGTCCTGATTGGATATGAGCTGGGCGAAGCCGATGATATTGTCTTCGGGCAGAAAAATTCGAAGCAGGACAACGGGGCAGTGGGACTGCTTACCAATAATGTGGTAGTTAGAAAAACCTTATACAAACAAGCCGTTGTACTGGCCCTGATCCCATTCCTGAACCCTGACATGTATAGAAAAAGGATTTGAAAGTTGACTGACCGGTTTATTCCTGTTTCCGCAATTCTTCCCAGTATTCTACTGCCCGTCGGGTGTGCGGGATCACAATGGTTCCGCCAACCAGGTTGGCCACCCCGAAAACTTCAAATACTTCATCAGTGGTTACCCCCAGTTCATGGCATTTTTCGAGATGGTACTTAATGCAGTCGTCGCAACGGAGTACCATTGACGAAACCAATCCGAGCATTTCTTTGGTTTTCGAATCCAGCGCCCCATCCTGATAAGTCAATGTGTCGAGGCTGTAAATACGCTTCATCACTTTGTTTCCCGAAGCCAGTATTTTTTCGTTCATCCGGTTCCGGTACGCATTAAAATCGTCGATTAGTTTGCCCATATTTTTATCGTTTCAGGTTTCAAGTTTTATGTTTGAGTTGAGGGTTTCGAACTATCTTCAAAACGTGACTTCCGTAACTCGCAACATTTACGCTTTGTTCGCTGCGACTGGCCACTGTCCTATATTAGATTGCTTCTCCAATCAGCGTGGTTTGCGTGCAACGATTGATTTTCACCTGTACGTAATCGCCCTTCCGGTAATTTTTCTTCGGAAAAACCACTGTTTTGTTTTGCGAACTCCTTCCAAACAACTCATCAGGGTTTCTTTTTGAAACCCCTTCTACTAATACTTCAAACACGTTCCCGACATCCTCTCGGTTATTTTTTAGCGAAATTTTATTCTGGAGGGCAATGATTTCGTTCAATCTTCGGAGCTTGGTTTCTTCGGGGACATCGTCTTCCTGGTGCTGGTGCGCATACGTGCCGGGCCGTTCCGAATATTTGAACATAAAAGCCATGTCAAAACGCACTTCTTCCATCAGTGCCAGGGTTTGCCGGTGATCTTCTTCTGTTTCACCACAAAAACCGGAAAACACGTCGGTCGAAAGGCTGCAACCCGGTATAATTTCCCGGATAGCGCGGATACGGCCCATATACCATTCGCGGTCGTATTTTCGGTTCATCCGTTTCAACACTTCGTTGCTGCCCGACTGTACCGGCAAATGAATGTGTTTGCAAATATTGGGGAGAGAAGCAATCACCTCCAATATTTTGTCGCTCATGTCTTTGGGGTGCGATGTGGTGAACCGGATGCGGACGCCAGTCGCAGAGAGGGCGACCATCTTTAATAAATCCTGGAAACGGACGGGCTTTCGTTCCCCGTCGGGGAACCATTTGTACGAATTTACATTTTGTCCGAGCAGGGTAACTTCTTTGTATCCCTTTCCGGAAAGATCGGCCACTTCGTTCAAGATATCCTGTGGGGCGCGGCTGCGTTCCCGTCCCCGGGTGTAAGGAACGATGCAATAGGTGCAAAAATTGTTGCATCCCCGGGTGATACTTACAAATCCTGAAATAGCGGTATCCCCGATACGTACCGGCGTTATTTTGTCGTACGTTTCGTTCAGTGAAAGCTCTGTATTGATTGCCCTTTTGCCATGTTCCGCTTTATCGATCAGATATGGCAGATCGCGATATGCGTCGGGCCCGGCCACTAAGTCGACAGCAGCATGTTCGAGGAATTGATCGCCCACACGCTCGGCCATGCAGCCCAAAACGCCTACAACCAAATTCCTTTTTTTTCGTTTCAGACTTTTAAAATAATCAAGCCTTCCCCATATCCGTTGCTCCGCATTATCGCGCACCGAGCAGGTATTTAAAAATATTGCATCGGCCTTTTCAATGTCCTGTACAATTTCATAACTGCGTTCCTGTAAAACGGCAGCCACCACCTCGCTGTCGGCTACATTCATCTGGCAGCCATACGTTTCAATAAAAAATGTCTTCATGTCTAAAAAAACAGCTACAAAGAAACCTTAAAAGAGGCAATAAAACAACGGGGTACCCAAGCATTGTTTTTATAAAAACGCCGGTATTGGTTTTCCAAGAGAAATAATACCGGAACAATAATTTAATATTGCGAATAAACATTGAAATTCACGCAAATAAGTTAACTCTCAGCGTTATTTGGCAATAAACCCGGAAAAAGGATTGTGGCAATCGAATAACTTTTTAGCCAAATTTTGGGGAGTTGAAAAAATACTTTTCTGTTTTTCGATGTTTAAAATGTATCTTTGCTGTCTCAAAATTAGGTCACGATGAAACAATTTTGTGTTGGTTTGTTTTTCTTTTTGATTTCCGGATTTGCCTTACACGCGCAGGAATTTCCGGTAGGCGAGAAACAAACCGGGGCAGTTTCGGACTCTCCTTTACATCCTATTTTAAAACGAAATCAGGTCATTCAGGATTCGAGGATCAATACCTTGCTTCAGCAGCATATTGCAATCAATAAACGACGAAACGGAATGGATGGGTATCGCCTGGAGATTTTTTTCAGTTCCGATTACAATGCTCGGGAAAAAGCGCTTGAGGTGAAAACCGAATTTTTGAAGAGATATCCTGATCTGGATGCCTATATTCAGTTTCAGGCGCCTAATTTTAGGGTGAGGATCGGAAATTTCCGGACAAAAAGTGACGCATCGAAAATAAAAGAGCGAATTAAACGATATTATCCAAACGCTTTTCGGGTTGATGACATCATTCAGTTCCCGGAATTAATCACTGAAGAACGTAACCAATGAGTGAACTGATTAAGCACGAATGCGGAATTGCACTGATACGACTGCTGAAACCGCTTGAATATTATCAGGCTAAATACGGAACCTGGCAATATGGCTTAAACAAACTGTACCTGCTGATGGAAAAGCAGCATAACCGGGGGCAGGACGGTGCAGGTATTGTCAGTATAAAACTTGATTTGAAACCGGGACAGGAATACATGGACCGGCACCGGTCGACGGCGCAAAACCCGATCAAAAATATTTTCGACAAGGTTAACAAAGGCATTAAGAAAGCCGTGAAGCATGGTCCAAAAGTGCAGGATGTACGTTGGATTTACGAGAATATACCCTTTGCTGGCGAATTATTCCTGGGGCACCTCCGGTACGGGACATTCGGTAACAACAGCATTGAATTTGTGCACCCTGTGGTGCGGCAAAACAACTGGAAATCGAGGACCCTGGCATTGGCGGGTAACTTCAATATGACCAATACCGATGAGCTTTTCAAAAAACTGATTGAGTTGGGACAGCACCCGAAAGCTTATACCGATACGGTAACCGTACTCGAAAAAGTAGGCCATTTTTTGGATGAGGAAAATCAGCTTCTGTTCCGTCAGTACAAAAACGAAGGTTTTACCAATAAAGAAATCTCGCCGCTTATCGAAAAAGACCTTGATGTGCAGAAAGTCCTGGAAAATGCCAGCAAAGACTGGGACGGTGGGTATGCCATGGCCGGCGTATTTGGTCATGGTGATGCTTTTGTGATGCGCGATCCATGGGGTATACGGCCTGCATTTTATTATTACGACAATGAAATTGCGGTAGTGGCTTCCGAACGCCCGGTCATCCAAACGGTGATCAATGTGGGGTATGAACAGGTAAAAGAGATCAATCCCGGCGAAGCAATCATTATAAAAAAGGATGGGCGCATTTATACACAAATGACCCGTGTCCCTCATCAACGAAAGTCCTGCTCATTTGAACGGATTTATTTTTCGCGCGGCAGCGACAAAGATATTTACCGGGAACGGAAAAAACTGGGGCATCTGCTCGCGCCGGCAATCCTGACAGCGATAAACAACGACATTGAAAACACTGTTTTTTCATACATCCCGAATACGTCGGAAACAGCATTTTACGGATTGGTACAGGGAATCCGAAGTTTTTGCATAAAACAGAAACTGGCAAAGCTAAACAATGGCAGCGCCGGCAAAATGAGCAACGAAGAGTTGGAATCAATACTTTCGATTGAACCGAGAGTTGAGAAAATTGCCATTAAGGATGTGAAACTGAGAACTTTCATCGCCGACGATGCCAGTCGCGACGATCTGGTTGCCCATGTGTACGACGTAACGTATGGGGTCATACGACCAAATACCGACATGCTCGTAATCATCGACGACTCAATAGTTCGTGGTACTACGCTAAAGAACAGCATCCTTCGTATCCTTGACCGCCTCAACCCGAAAAAAATCATCGTGGTTTCTTCGGCCCCGCAAATTCGTTTCCCCGACTGTTATGGAATTGACATGGCACAGCTCGATAAATTTATTGCTTTCAATGCGGCCATTGCCCTTTTAAAGGAAACGGGAAAGGAAAGTGTGATCAACCAGGTTTACAAAAGGTGCAAAGAGCAGGAAAACCTTCCGAAAGAAGAAATTGTGAACTATGTGAAAGAAATTTACCGGGCTTTTACCCCGGAACAAATTTCAGCCAAAATAGCTGAGTTGCTGAAACCCGAAGGATGCCGGGCCGGAGTTGAGATTATTTACCAAACTATTGAAAACCTTCATGAAGCCTGCCCGAACGATACCGGCGACTGGTATTTTACCGGGAATTATCCAACACCGGGCGGCAACAAAGTAGTGAACAAATCGTTCATCAATTATATTGAAGGGAAAGGAGAACGGGCTTATTAATTGAACTTAGGAGATACCGGACGGAAGAAACCATGCCCCTTACGGGCGTGGTTTTTCTTTATTGTAAATGGGACATAAAAAAAGGTTGGGAAAACAACACCCAACCTCTGTATATTTCAGAAAATAGGTTCAGATTATAGAAACCATTTTTCGTCATCGATCTTATCCTTCAGGTATGTTTCAATGTGACGGTCTTTTTTGGCTTCGTAAATATCTTTGATCGTAACAATAATACCGGTTTCCTCCACGTCGCCAAAATGGTCGTTCAACACTGTTCCGAATGTTTTCATCGATGGGCTGAGATTCATATAGGCATTGATCAGAGGCGGGATATTTTCACCAAATTCCCTGACTTTTTGCGTCAGTATCCGGTAATCTTCCTTGTAACTCCCACCACAAAACACCCTGTTCATTTCATCGGGGTCAATGTGCAGATCAAGTGGTTTTTTCGGATATACCAGTTTTTCCGTATCACCAAAATATTTTGAGAAGAAAAACAGGATCAGGTTTCGTGCATCAGTATGAAAATGTGTGTACATGGTCACTTTCCCAAAGAAATATTTCATTTCCGGATGATCCACGATCAATGCGCCCAACCCGTCCCATAGATTGTCGAGGGCAAAAAGCGCTTTGGCCCCGGCTTTACTTGACTGGTAAGCCGGCTGAACAAACGAACGGCCCAGCTCCAGGGTGTAAGGCAAATATTCTTTTTTGAAAGTTTCTGAAAAATGGAACAACTGCGAAGTAGCCAGTATAGGGTCTCCATTTTCATCAACCGGTAGTTCGTTGCACATAATGTAACGATAACCGCCCAATATCTCCTTTGCATCAGGATCCCATACAAACAGTTGTTTATACGGTTTTTCAGTTATGTCATAAGGGTCAATATCTATTTCTTCACCGGTTCCTCCTCCTGCATCACGAAATGTTATTTCTCGTATTCTCCCGATTTCCACCATGATGTTTGGCGAATCGTGGTGGGTAATGACATAAATCTCGTTAGCGCCTTTATTCGTTCTCCTCAGTAGTTTGTCGGGTGTCAACTCTGCTTCGATCAATTCCCTCGGTACAGGCGCAATAATGTCCTTCATATTCTCGTATCGCTAATTTTTGGAGCTACAAAACTAAGAAAAAAATAAATAGATTCTTTTTTTGGTATTTTTAATCTTTGGGCAAGTGCATTGACGGAAGTTTATAAACTATTTGCCTGATCTCTTCTGCCCATTCGTTCTGCGTTTTACTTTTGTCGAAAGTTTGCCACGGTATTGGCTTTCCAAAAGTAAGGGTGAAGGTCCTGTTCCTCTGCCTGAACATTTCATCCGGAAGAAGAAACATTTCGAGGTTCCATTTTATACCTATGAAAGTCCGGAAATTAGCCAGCCAGTAAAAGAAACCGGTATTTTTTCCGCTAATATGAACGGGGATGACATCTCGTTGGTATTCAATGGCTTTTGCTATGAAATGTTTTTTCCACTCGAAATCCTGGATTTCTCCTTTTATTTTTCTTGATGCAAAACCTGAAGGGAATATCAATATCTGGTTCTCCCCGGCATATTCATTTTCAATTTTTTGAATCACATTCCGGTCCAGGGCGCCATGCTTGTTTAATGGTACAAATACGGGTTGAAGTGGTTTTATACTCATTAAAACATCGTTCACAAGAAACCGGAAATTCCCATATTTCCTGTATACCTGCTCCATTAGCAACATGGAGTCGAAGCCTCCGAGCGGATGGTTCGATGCAAAAATGAACCGTCCGCTTTCCGGAAGGTTTTCATCTCCTGCAACTTTTTGGTTTACATTGAAATAGCTAACTGATCCGTGAACGAAGTCAACCCCGGTCAGGTGGCCGAACTGACTGATAATTTCGTTGATCTCGCGGATGTGCATGATCCGGTTGATAAGGCGGTAAACAAAGCCGGGCATTGCCTTTGCCAGTTTGGGATTTTTTTCCATAAAAATATCCCGGACCACAATGGGTTTCATTCTTTCCGGATTCTCTTCCATTATTTTGGGCTCCTCATTTTAAACCCGAAAAATATAAAAAATGTAAATACAGACCAGATGTGAAGAAAAATATTGAAGACTTATATTCTCAAAAACAAACAGGATCGGTAATTTATTAACTGTTGTTGAAATTATTTTTTTAGATTTAAGTATAAGATAATCAGAATTAAATGTCGCATATTAACAATTTTTTGATATGATATAAACATCTTATCAACAGATTTTATTTCGACAGTTGGTGGAATAAAGTGACTTAAAGTGGAAAAAAGTGGAAAAATATTATGGAAATACTTACTTTTACATTTGAAAAAATAAAAACAAGTCCGAATGGATTTTTCAGGTGAAAAGTACGCGACCTTCGATGAAAAAGGAAGAGTAGTTTTACCGGCAGACTTCAAAAATGAAATGGGCGGTAAGATTCCCGGTGGACAGATATCCATTGAGGTTGACCCCTATGAAAAATGTTTGAATATCTATCCAATGGATGTTTGGGAAAAGCGCCTGTCGCTATTCAAATCGAAACTCAACAGGAACAATCCACAGCAAAGCCGTTTGCTTGATATGATTTACAAAAATTTCAAGGTGGTTTCGGTTTCCGATAATTACAGGATAAATTTCCCGAATAATTTTCTGGCGAAAGTGAATATCACGAAAGATGTTGTTTTTGTGGGAGTAGGCGACCGTATTCGTCTGTGGGACCTGGCCGAATATGAAAAATACAATGCCAGCATGGGCGACTTCAGTGCGTTGTTTATGGAACATTTTGGTAATGTGGAGGAATAGTTTTTGGAACAGGCATATCACATACCGGTATTGTTACACGAAAGTGTGCAAGGGCTTCGTATAAACCCGGCAGGCGATTATGTGGATGTGACTTTCGGTGGGGGCGGGCATTCGCGCGAAATCCTCAAAAACCTGACCACCGGGCGCCTGTTTGCTTTCGACCAGGATGAAGACGCTGTTGTAAATATCATTGACGATAACCGCTTTTTTTTTATCAGGCACAATTTTAAGTATCTGCTGAATTTTTTGAAATACCATGATGTTGACATAGTTGACGGAATTTTGGCCGATCTTGGCGTTTCGTCGCATGATTTTGATGTTGCAGAACGCGGTTTTTCGTTTCGTTTCGATGCTGGACTTGACATGCGAATGAACCGCGATGCGGAAAAAACAGCTGCCGATATAGTAAACGATTATCCAGATGGGGAATTACTGCGGATTTTCAGGGAATACGGAGAAATCCAGAATGCCTGGAAACTGACAAAGGAAATCGTCTTCGCCCGTTCTTCAAAAAAAATAAAAACCATCGGTGAGTTCAGGAAAGCTGTTTCGGGATGTATCCCGCCGGTACAGGAAAGCAAGTATCTGGCCAAAGTATTTCAGGCATTACGGATCGAAACCAACCGGGAATTGGAAGTCCTTGAGAATTTTCTGCAACAGTCGCTTCTCCTGCTGAAACCGGGAGGACGCCTGGTCGTGATCACCTATCATTCGCTGGAAGACCGTATCGTGAAAAATTTTATGAAAACCGGAAATTTTGAAGGCAAACAGGAAAAAGATTTTTACGGGAATGTGCGTGCCCCTTTCGATTTGGTTAACCGAAAGGTAATTGTGCCTTCGGATGAAGAAATTGAAAAAAACCCGAGGGCAAGGAGCGCCAAGTTAAGAATTGCAGAAAAAAGGTAATGTCAGAGGAAAAAGAAAATATTGGTAAAAAGAAAATCCAGCCGGTAAAAATTAAGCGGATATTGGGTGGTAGTGTCCTTGCCAGCGAAAAAGTAATGGCTCAGCTCCCATTCGTGTTTTTTCTGGTATTGCTGGGCCTGGCCCAGATTACAAACCGGAACTGGGCAGAAAAAACCATCCGGAAAATGGAAGCAGTGCAAGATACGCTGAAAGAACTTCGGGCCGAATCGATAACCCACGAAACACGCCTGATGTCTATCAACCGGCCATCGGAGGTAGTACGGAGGGTCACGGAACGAAACCTGGGCCTGGTTGAACCAAAAGAACCGGCAATGAAAATTAAAGTGAAAAAATCAGAATAAAAATGGAAATCAGGAGAGACATCATCATGCGTTTTGGCATCATCTATTTTTTAATAGTGGTGCTTGCGGTGATCATTTCTGCCGGTATCCTGAAAATCCAGAACCTGAAAACCGACCGTTGGAAAGAAATTGCAAAAGACATAAAAGAAAATACAGCTGAAATACCGGCTGCACGTGGAAATATCTGTGCCGACGATGGAAGCATCCTGGCCACATCAATCCCATATTATGAAATCAGGCTCGACCTGAAAGCCGACCGGATAGTTGAAGTCTTTGATAAAAATGCCGATCAGTTTGCAACCGAAATGACAAATTTCTTTGGCACATCAAAAGCCCGTTACCTGGCACGCCTGAAAGCCGAATTCAAAAAAGGGAACCGATGGTTCCTGATCGATGAAAAGCGCTTGGATCACAGCGAACTTCAGCAATTTAAAAAACTGAAGAGCATCAACCGGCGTATTTTTGGTTCAGGGTTGATAATCATTCCCGAGAATAAACGGATTTTGCCTCACGAAGAACTGGCCAGCCGCACGATTGGCACATTGAACAAGGGAATATTCGGGGGTATACATGGCAATATTGGCTATACCGGCATCGAAGGGATGCAGGAAAGTTACCTGGCCGGGGAGAATGGTAAGGCACTGAAACGGAATTTCTCCGGACGTTGGATCAACATACCCCTGACAGAGCCACAGGATGGGAAAGATATTATTACGACCCTGAACGTTAACCTTCAGGATTATGCACAAAATGCCCTGATGCGCCAGATGGAAAAAAGCCAGGCCAAATGGGGGACCGCAGTGGTAATGGAAGTGGCTACCGGCGATATTAAAGCAATTGCAAACATTGGGCTCAGAAAAGACGGGACTTATGGTGAAACATACAACTATGCCTTCGGACATGCCGGTTGCAGCGAACCAGGTTCTACCTTTAAGCTGATGTCGCTGATGGTTGCACTGGAACATGGCTATGCCGATACCAGCGACGTGTTTGATACTGGAAGTGGGGTATGGGAAGTAGCCGGTCAAAAAATATACGATAGCGACTACCGGCACGGAGGTCATGGGATGATTAGCATGAAACGGATTTTTGAATTGTCGTCAAACGTAGGGACTGCAAAAATTATAACCCAATTTTATACCGGTAAAGAAAAAGAATTTATCGACCGGATTTATCAGTTCGGGTTGAATAAACCTCTTGGCCTGGGTATTATGGGAGAAGGGGTCCCATACATTAAATATCCGGGCGACAAAGACTGGTGGGGGCCTTCGCTGGCGTGGATTTCGCATGGTTATGAAATTAAGCTGACCCCCTTGCAAACACTTACATTTTACAATGCTGTTGCCAACGGAGGAAAAATGGTAAAGCCCCGTTTTGTCAGTGAAATTCGAGAAAATGGGATTCTTCAGAAGAGTTTCAAACCTGAAGTGATCAATCCATCCATTTGTTCGCGGGAAACTTTGCTGAAAGCACAGGATATGTTACGCGGGGTTTGTAAAAACGGTACCGGAAGATCGCTTCAAGGTCCTTACTACGAGCTGTCCGGAAAGACAGGGACTGCCGTAATTGCATACGATGATGAAGGATATTTGAAAGGAGGAAAGAAAAACTACCAGGCTTCTTTTGCCGGGTATTTTCCTGCCGGCAACCCGAAATATTCCTGTATTGTGGTGATTGTCGGGCCGCAGGGAGCATATTACGGAGGATCCGTTGCTGGTCCTGTATTCCGGGAAATAGCGGATAAGGTTTATGCAACCTTCCTTGAACCAAAAGATTCGGTACTGAAGGAACCGGTTTCTGCACCCTATGTAAAACCCGGTTTTTCCGATGATATTTCCCTGGCAACCAGTGATATGTGGCTAAAACTGGATCCGTCCGCCACCAGATCAGAACTGATGATCGTCCGTCAGGACAAGGAAAAACTCAAACTGGCAGGAATTCAATTACCGGAAGGCATTGTTCCGAATGTCTGCGGAATGGGTGCCGTAGATGCGTTGTACCTGCTCGAAACAGCCGGGCTGAAAGTGAAAATGCAGGGTTTTGGGGAAGTCATCAAACAATCCATTGACTCCGGGGTGCCTGTAGTCCGGGGGGAAACGATACACCTTGACCTGGCTGTGGTTTCCAATCCGATAATCAGGGACAGTCTTGCACTTGTCGAGAAAATGCGAAAAGACACTACTTTGACAGACAAGGCAGTCGTTGCAGGACAAACAGTTCAAAAAACCTCTCAGGGCAATATAAAGAAAGCAACTGTGGCAACGAAAAAACCGGCAGCAATAGCCGGCAATAAAATGAAACCCACATGACAAAAAAAAGACCCCCAAGAGAATGAAAATTGGGAGCGGTGCGAACGATACCATTTCAAAAGAGGATTTGTAATTTAGTTATGGCATAAGCCAAATAACTAAAAGAC
>JAVEYG010000088.1:0-3872 GCA_034003625.1 Prolixibacteraceae bacterium
ATTAACAACCATAACCAGCCCTGGCCGAAAATATTTATCCTCTCACAAGGTTCTTTGGTGTGCCAACTTTCTTTAACTGCGCACTGGCAGATGGCATCTTCGAACTTTTAAAACACATCCGGACAGGGATTGCTGGATTTAAGGGCCGCATTGGTTTCCATCACGACCTGTTCCAGTTATTGTTATTACCTGACTGAAATTTTTGAGGAAACTTCAGTAAAACAGGAAGCCATGTCATAAATCTATTAATAATACAGCCTGTCTGCCTGTTTTTCCTTATTTTTGCGGTTTGAAAAATAAATTAAAATGGCACAAAAACCTTCCATACCCAAAGGGACCCGCGACTTCTCACCTGCTGAGATGACCCGTCGCAACTACATTTTCGATACCATCAAAAGTGTTTTTCGTTTGTATGGGTTTCAGCCTATTGAAACCCCAGCCATGGAGAACCTGGCTACATTGATGGGAAAATACGGGGAAGAAGGGGACAAGCTGTTGTTTAAAGTGTTGAACTCGGGTGATTTTGCTGTCGGGTTGGGCGACAATGAACTGCTGGAGCGCAACAGTGTTCGGCTAACCAATAAAATTTCAGAAAAAGGGCTTCGGTACGATTTAACAGTGCCTTTTGCCCGTTTCGTGGTGCAATACCGCAACGATATTTCGTTCCCGTTCAAACGGTACCAGATTCAGCCGGTTTGGCGTGCCGACCGTCCGCAAAAAGGCCGATACCGCGAGTTCTTCCAGTGCGACGTGGATATTGTTGGCAGCGATTCGCTGCTGAACGAGGCCGAACTGGTACAGATTGTGGATGATGTTTTTGGCCGTTTGAAAATCAATACGCTGGTGAAGGTGAACAACCGGAAAATTCTGGCCGGAATTGCCGAAACAATCGGGGAGAAAGACCGGATGGTCGACATCACCGTTGCCATCGACAAACTCGATAAAATTGGTTTGGAAAAGGTAAACGAAGAATTGCTGAAAAAAGGAATTTCGCAGGCTGCGGTCGGTAAATTGCAGCCGATCCTGCATTTGTCGGGCAACACGGCTGAAAAACTGGACCAGTTGACCACTGCAATTGCCGGTTCCGAAATCGGGCAAAAAGGAATTGCCGAAGTGCGTACCCTGTTCGCGTATCTTGAATCGTTTGATCTGAATACCGAAGTGGAACTGGATTTGACGCTTGCCCGCGGCCTCAATTATTATACCGGGGCCATTTTCGAAGTGAAAGCAAAAGACATGGCAATGGGCAGTATTTGTGGCGGTGGCCGTTACGACGACCTGACCGGCATTTTCGGCATGCCCGGCGTTTCGGGAGTGGGCATTTCGTTTGGTGCCGACCGTATTTACGATGTGATGGCCCAACTCGACCTGTTCCCGCAGGAAACCATTGATTCGACCAGAATATTATTTGTAAACTTTGGCGAAAAAGAGGAAGCCTATTGTTTGCCAATCGTTTCAAAACTTCGCAAAGCCGGTATCAACGCCGAGATTTTTCCCGACCAGTCGAAAATGAAAAAGCAAATGACCTGGGCCAACCAGAAAAATATTCCGTTTGTAGCGCTGGCAGGCGAACAGGAAATGGAACAGGGAAAAATCAACCTGAAAAACATGGTTACCGGCGATCAGCAACTGGTTGATGTTGCAGAGATGATAAAAATCCTTTCTGTGTAGTTCCCAATTTCCGAAATTGCCTGTAATTTCTTCAGGCAATGAAACAAAGTATATTTTTTATTTCTCCCGATAATATCACGTTAAGCGATATTGAACTGATACTGGGAAACAAACTAAGATTAGAGCTCTCCGACGAATCGAAAGAACTGATCCTGAAAAGCAAAGCCTTTCTCGACCGGAAAATAAACGAAACCGACGGTCCCCTTTACGGGATCAATACGGGATTTGGCGCTTTGTGCGACATCGAAGTGTCGAAAGAAGACCTGAGCAAATTACAGGAAAACTTAGTCGTTTCGCATGCCTGTAATATTGGTCCCGAAGTGCCTGCCGATGTGGTACGGCTGATGCTTTTACTGAAAGCGCACGCGTTGGCAAAGGGCAATTCAGCAGTGCAACTGCAAACCGTTCAGCGGATCATCGATTTATTTAACGAAGATATTCTCCCGGTGGTTTGCGAACAGGGATCGCTGGGGGCAAGCGGTGATCTGGCGCCACTGGCTATGCTGTTTTTGCCTTTGCTCGGAATGGGCGAGGTGAATTACAAAGGGCAACGGCTTGAAGCGGCCAAAGTTCTGGAAGAGAAAGGCTGGCAACCTGTGCGGCTGGAAGCCAAAGAAGGGCTCGCTTTGCTGAACGGCACCCAGTTTATGAGTGCCCATGCGGTTTATACTTTGCTGAAAGCCTTTAAAATACTGACGTATTCCGATATTATCGGCGCCCTGTCGCTCGATAGCTTCGACGGATTACTGGAGCCCTTTTCAGAACAAATCCAGCAAATACGCCCTCATCCGGGATAGGAAGAAACGGCCAAAAATTTTCGCATGTTGCTGAAAGGAAGCGAACTAATCTCGCGCAAAAAGAAACATGTGCAGGACCCGTATTCATTTCGCTGCATACCACAGGTACACGGTGCGGTAAAAGATGCAGTGAAGTATGTGGCGGGCGTCGTCGAGATCGAGATTAATTCGGTGACTGATAACCCGACAGTTTTCCCGGATGACGACCTGATCATTTCAGGAGGTAATTTTCACGGTGAGCCGCTGGCCCTGTCGCTTGATTTTCTGGCTATCGCCCTTTCCGAACTGGGAAGTATCTCGGAGCGGCGTACTTACCGGTTGATTGCCGGTGAACGCGGGCTCCCCGAGTTTCTGGTTGCCAATCCCGGATTGAATTCGGGCTTCATGATCCCGCAATATGCGGCGGCTTCCATTGTCAGCCAGAGCAAACAGTTGTGCACTCCGGCTTCAGTCGATTCCATTCCGTCGTCAAACGAACAGGAAGACCATGTGAGCATGGGCGGAAATGCCGCCACCAAAGCGCTGAAGGTGGCCGATAATACCTTGAAAATACTGGCTATTGAATTGTACAATGCCGCACAGGCAATGGATTTCCGGAGACCATTAAAAACTTCCGTTTTTCTGGAGGAATTCCTCGCGAAATACCGTACCTGTGTTGCTTTTATAACGGAAGATACGCTCATGTATGAGGGAATTAATAAAACGATTGATTTTCTGGAAACAGAGAAGTTTTGAGAGGAAATAAAATTCAACCACCTCCCCTTCGCTCCGCTCAGGTACTCCTCCTTTGCCGGAGGAGAATTTTTGGCCGGTGCAGGTTTGAAAAGCCGGAAGTTTTATGCGGTTGCCAGTTTTGTTTTATGCAGAAAACAATTTGCTATAACTGATTTTTTCGCTGTCGCAACTTACTTTGTTTCCCCTCCTTTTTCACCTCAAATCCGCATGTTATCTTTTACGGGGTGTTGTATTCCTGTTGAACAGGTGCCAGTTATTCCGCATTACCACATGCATACTGGCTTTCGAGGGCGGTTCGTATTCCGAATACGAGGAAAACAAAAAGAAACGGCTGGGCGATATGGGGCCGCACCGCATTAAATACCGCAAACTGGTAAAAGGATAAAAATCAACTAAAGAAACACAGATTATATCTTTTTGTATTGGAAAGGTTCGCTTCTGCGAACCTTTTTGTAAGATTTTTTCAAATATAGGATAAATATGTCTTATATTATTAAACTATTTTTATTCTCGCTGGTTTCAAATATGAAACATTAAAATTTTAGAAATGAAACCCACATGACAAAAAAAAGACCCCCAAGAGAATGAAAATTGGGAGCGGTGCGAACGATACCATTTCAAAAGAGGATTTGTAATTTAGTTATGGCATAAGCCAAATAACTAAAAGAC
>JAVEYG010000024.1:0-74442 GCA_034003625.1 Prolixibacteraceae bacterium
TCTTTTAGTTATTTGGCTTATGCCATAACTAAATTACAAATCCTCTTTTGAAATGGTATCGTTCGCACCGCTCCCAATTTTCATTCTCTTGGGGGTCTTTTTTTTGTCATGTGGGTTTCATTTTATGTAGTATGAAATTGCAACCGAAGGAACGTTCCCCAGACGATAATTATATTGCCATGAAAAATCGGTTGTCAGCTTACTGAAAGAATATGCCACTCCTAAGGACAGCAGATTATTTTCTCCAGCAATTCCCGCGCGTAGCCGAAATTTCTCGAGCATCCTGTATTCGGCCCCGGCTTTTAATACAAGTTCCTGCTTCAAATCTTTTTCTATTTCGAAAAAGAGCGAGAGTTCTTCTGTCACAGTTATCCCGGTTCCCAACCGGAACAGGCAGGGTAATTTGTACCGGATATTTTCTGTGTTTACTCCTGACTGAAAGGGATTGAAACAATGAGCGCCGATCTGGAGTTTTTCACTCAGACGATATTGAATTCCTCCTTCCAGCACAGATATCCCGGGAGATTTTTCATTTTCAGGAAGGCGGATAAAAAAATAATTGAACTGAAACCCGACAGAGAATCCCGGGATTATTTCTTTTGCATAGGCCAATCCCAGTTTGTTTTCGTTGTATGCTCCGTTCCCAAAGCGGTAAAATGAAAGAGCAAAAACATTATTGCCGGCAGGCAGGGAAACATATGCTGCTTTCACGCCAAGTTCTTTCAGCAGGAAATAATTACTGTAAGAAATCCCGGACTGAAGGTTCGTGTCCGCGATCATTCCGGCCTGGTTTCCGAAAACCGACCAGCCACCGGAAAGGCATGTTGCAATACCGGCCAGCGACTTCTCACGGGCACTGACCTGATGATACTCTTGTGCAACCGGTTTTTTGTTGATTCCAACAACGAACCCGGTCAGAAAAATAATTGAATAAACAGCTTTCATATAGGGTGATGTTAAATTGATCAATGCTGTTTATTCCCCATCCATCAAAAATAATAACTGGCTTATCTGCCTTTCGGACAAATAAAAAGGGTGACCTTAATGGCACACCCCGAATACCGTGTTCAAGATACAACTTATTATAATAATCGCAAATTTAATTGACTTTAAATTTAAATTTTATTTCCGCCAGGTCGCGATTGGCCTGTTCGATTTTGTTTTTCAGGTTTTCTTTAAATTCAGCAAGTTTGGCAGCAAGGGTATCGTTTCCCGTTGAGATCATTTGAACGGCAAGGATACCGGCATTTTGGGCTCCGTTTATACCCACTGTCGCAACCGGTATTCCGGGAGGCATTTGTACGATGGCCAGCAGGGAATCCAAACCCTGTAACGACGCATCGATGGGTACGCCAATAACAGGCAGGGTAGTCATTGCCGCGATAACCCCGGGCAGATGTGCCGCCATGCCGGCTCCGGCGATAATTACCTGTATGCCACGGTCTTTTGCGCCTTTTGCGAATTTCTCAACAGCGTCTGGCGTACGGTGTGCCGACAGCGCATTCATTTCAAAGGGTATTTCAAACTCATCGAGAATTCTGGCCGCTTTTTCCATTACTCCGAGATCGGAGGTGCTGCCCATAATAATACTAACTTTTGGCTCCATCTTATCAGTTAAATTTTTTTCAGAATAAATTTGTTTTCTTACTTTGCGCTTTCTTTTTGCAGGTAAAAATATTGAAAATAAAACGATAATAAAACCTGCATGTATTTTTTGCACAAACATATAAAACACAGCATAATGGCAAAAGTGCGGATACACGACAAAAATTTTGAAATTTTTATCCCCTACGAAAAAATACGTTCGGTAGTGGAACAAATGGCCGGACAAATGAACCGTGACCTGGAAGGGAAGAAACCTTTGTTTCTGTGTATCCTGAACGGATCGTTCATGTTTGCCGCGGAAATATTCAAACGGATTGAACTGTTAGATGCTGAAATATCGTTTGTGAAACTGGCATCCTATTCAGGAACTTTGACTACCGGAGAAATCAAAGAGTTGATAGGACTGAATGAAAAAATCGAAGGGCGTACAGTTATTGTGCTTGAAGATATTGTTGATACAGGCATTACGATTGCCAATACCATTGAACAAATCAAGTCGAAGAATCCGGCAGAAGTAAAAGTGGCTACCCTGCTTTTGAAACCAGATGCCCTCAGAAAAGCCGTTGACCTTGATTACGTAGGCATTGAGATCCCGAATGATTTTATTGTGGGGTACGGGTTAGATTATAACGGATTGGGCCGTAACCTGATTGATATTTACAAAGTTACTGATTGAAAAACCAAATTTTATTGTTTCATGCTTAACCTTATTTTGTTTGGGCCTCCAGGAGCGGGAAAAGGGACACAGGCCCAATACCTGATCGACGCGTTTAACTTAATACATTTATCGACAGGCGATTTATTGCGCAGCCAGATTGCCGAAAGTACAGTACTTGGGCTGGAAGCAAAAGGTTTTATGGACAAGGGCGAACTGGTGCCCGACGAAATCGTGATCGGAATGATTAAATCGAAGCTGGAGGCCAATAAAAATGCGTCCGGTTTTATTCTCGACGGGTTTCCACGTACCGTAGCACAGGCCGAAGCGCTTGACACCCTGTTGAACGAAAAGGGGACTCCGGTTTCGGGGATGCTCTGCCTGGAAGTGGACAAACAGGAATTAATAGACCGTTTGCTGAACCGTGGAAAAACCTCGGGGCGCAGCGACGATCAGGATGTGTCGGTCATTGCGAACAGGATCAATGTGTACCATGAGAAAACATCTCCGCTGAAAAATTATTATGCCGCACAAAATAAGCACTTCAGTATCAACGGAATGGGGAGTATTGAAGAAATAGCGGCACGCCTTGCAAATACAGTTAAAAAGTTGAAAACAACGAAATAACAAATTTTCGTTGAAAAGAACTGTTCCTGCCAGGTTATTTCAAACAGTAATCCGGCAGGAACAAAAAGGTCATCAATCTCCATTATTTTCCGAAATTTCTTCCAATAGTAAACGGGCCAGGTTTTTAGGATGATCGTTTTCCATTACAAGCATCTGCATGAAAAAGTTTTTGCACGAATCATGCAAGGCATTGCTGCGGTTAGCCATCTGTATCATTGTGCGGTAAAAAACCTGGGCCAGGTCGGGGTCTTTGGCCAAGGGGAAGAGGACATCGAAAAAAGGTTCAAACATTTCGTCGATTGCCTTTTTATCAATCATGGCCAATCGGCCAATCAGTTGCAATCCGGTAAACCGTACCAGGTGTTTTTTACCCCTGCAATATTCAAGCGCTTTCACGTATGCAAATTTAGAATGCACGAACAAATTGGCAACGGCTTGTTCC
Organism: Prolixibacteraceae bacterium; assembly: GCA_034003625.1. Taxonomy (GTDB): domain Bacteria; phylum Bacteroidota; class Bacteroidia; order Bacteroidales; family Prolixibacteraceae; genus GWE2-42-39. The sequence continues at coordinate 3,330 of JAVEYG010000024.1, forward strand.
GCTATTTCCTGAGTTTCAAGATTTTTGGTCCAGTAATCCATTTGTTCCTCGCTTATCTGGCCGGGATTGTCGAGTAAAGTGGCCAAAATCATGGTTTCGCGCCATTGCTTGTTCCATAATTTCAGGGCCAGCAGATGGTTTTTACTGTATTTCCCTGCAAGTTGCCGCAGCGAAATAATTGATGCTCCCCAATTGATCCGGTAATTCACGCCCAACGATTTCATTTGTGCAACTGTTTCCCCATTTTTTAATAAACGGATTTTTGTAAGCAGGTCCCGAAAAATTCTTTCTGTTGCAGGGTCGTCCAGTAATATATCCATATCAATAAATTACAAATTCGATGTAATAAAATACGACCATCAAAAGTAGTGAATAAACCATGTGCAACGAAATATTCAGGTATTTGCGGGGGGAAATGCCTGTTTTTTTAACAAGGTAGGAAGCTAAGAAAATTTTTTCGAACAAATAGGCAACGATGGTTGCATAAGCAATTCCGGGAATTCCCCATAGTTTCACAAACCATAGACTTAGCGATATGTTGAGCGTGATTTCAAGAAAGGATGCCATGGCAATGGCGTTTGTTTTTTTCAATCCAATGAGGATGGTTTGGGGGAATATCAGACGGCTGGTTATCAGTAAGAGATAAATGTTGAAAATGGTTGCGCTGTCGCGAAATCCGGTATTAAACACAATCGGGAACAGCCAGTGTGTAACGGAAAGCATGATCGCTGAGAGCGGGAACAGGAAGTGCATCAGTCTGGTACTATACATTTTTATTTCCTGAAGTGCAGCTTCCGGTCTTTTTTTCTCCTGGAAACGGGGGATCATAGCCGAACTGAATGCGTTGGCCAACAGGATCACCAATGGAAATTCACGTGCACCGTAGCGAAAAACAGCAAAAGTTTGTTCGTCGAAGCGGGAACTGACGATGAACCCGTCGATATATTGGGCAGAACCGCTCAGAAAAGACGAGATGATGAGTGGGGCCGAAAGTTTCAGGTGTTCGGCAAGAAAGGAAAATGAAAGCCTCCAGGCAGAATACTTTAACAGTAAAACAATCAGCCAGGCGTAACGGATCGCAGAAGCAGCGACCAGTCCGCCCAGAGCATAGCGCACAGTAAAACCAAAAACAACAGGAGCTGAAACTAATACCAGCATCAGTGAAAAGCTGATACACCCATACCATACCATGCTGCGGGCCTTGTCTTTCAACAGGTAGATGTATTCTACCAAACTTGCAGGGACCGAAAAAAACAGGTATGCCAGGAGATATTTCAGGAAAGGTATCTCAGGATGGTCCAAAAATACGTTTGAAAACGGTTTTCCAAAGAAAACCAGGAAACCCCCGACAAATACTGTAAATACTGACAGCAAAACGAAAATATTGAAAAGCTGAGGTGATTTTTCATCGGTTTCTTGAAAAACCGGCAACAGCCCCTGGATAAGCCCGTTCAGCCAGAAGAAGCTAACTGCCCCTGAGATAAACAAAATCAGTTCATACTGGCCAATTTCAGTTTTTTCGAGCCCGGTTTTCGTAAATATGATGCCAATCAGTAAAAAAACCGAAAAACGGAGCAGCTGGAAAAACTGTAACGACGATATGTTTCCGAAGCGAAAGATCATTGACTAAGTTTACGGTTTGTCATTTCTTTTCGACCCTGTTCAGAAAATCTCTGACAGCCTGATTGTATCCGGTCGGGTTTTCTATGTGGTGCTCGTGTGATGCACCTTTAAAAATGCGGATTTTCGATCCGGGGATATTGCTTTGATAAAAAGCGGTTGTGGTAGGCGTTGCTTCGTCAAATTCACCGCAGGTGAACAATACCGGGACTGTGATTTGATGCAGTTGCCCGGTTAAGTCGGTGTGCTTAAGGTTTCCTGTCATGGTAAATTCGCTGGCTCCCCACATTTTTGAGTACACATCGGCCCCTGTTTTTTCCATTGCCCTATTCATACAATCTGGCCAGGGATCGATCCGGCACACATGCTTTTTGTAAAAATATAGCATGGCGTCCTGATAGTCAGGGGAACCAAAATCCCCGTTTGCCTCATATTTTCTGATGATGTCCTGAATTTTTGTAGGGAGCTGTGATATCCACTGCTTTTGGTCTTCTACCCATCGGGGCGTGCTTAAATAGGGGGCAGAAAGGATCAGGCTGACCACGCCGTCGGGATCTTTCCGAAGCATGTATTCAACGGCCAGCATTGTTCCCCACGATTGTCCAAGAATATGGACTTTGTCGAGTTGCAATGCAGCACGTACCTGTTCCAGTTCTTCCACAAACCTTGCTGTATGCCATAATGTTGTGTCAGTGGGTTTTTCGGAATTCCCGCATCCGAGCTGGTCGTAAAATATTACGGGACGTTCATTTGCAAGCGCATTCAACGGTTCCAGGTAATCGTGCGGCACTCCCGGGCCTCCATGCAGTATTAAAAGGGGAATGCCCTTTTTGTTGGCGCCAACAATGCAGTACCAGACCTTGCCCCCGGTAACCTGGACAAACCCGTCTTTATCCGATGGGAAAGATTGATTTTCTTTTGTTCTGCAACAAAATAAAAATACAGGCATTACAATAATTATTAACAGGTTGGTTCTCATTTAATTCTCTAAACCGCGACGGTGGGATTATTCCCTGTCAATGATTTGTTTCGTCTTAAAAGTAAGTAATTGAACGGAATGGAACAAGGTACCGGGAGAAATTTAATGAATGCGGGCCGTTTTCTATGTTATGATGGTTGATTGCGCGTGGGCCGCGTTCATTAAAAGATTGATCTCCAAGATACAGGCAGGCATTTTCATGTTTTATGCTAATCCCACTTCCAGATGAGCGACAGTTTCACGGTACGGTACATCCAGTCGTGTAATCCATGCAGGTACCGGATTCGAAAGGTATAGTTTTTCAATTCTTTCTGAAGGTCGAATGTATATACCATCGGGCGGTCGCCATTGTTCTTGTATCCGTAGTAGCCACTTAGCGAATTGCGAACCGTCAGCCTGTTGAACCGGATATCTATTCCGGCCCCATACAACAGGGCGTCGTTCTGGAGGTTCATGTCGTCGTTGGTTTGCCACGAATAAAACCCCAGCATCCCGAAAGGTACCCACTGGGTGTCCTGGCTGTCGGAACTCAGGTTTTTCGAGAAATTGAGGTCGAGAAAATAGCCCGGGCTGTCAGCGTACCGTGCGGCGTCAAGCCGTCCGCCCGAAGCTGTTTTACAGGCCAGGCGCATCATCGTATCGGGAAACCGCCGGTTTTTGATCAGTTGGAGCAAAGTGGAGAAATACAGGTCTCCGATAGCTAAGCCCCGGGCGTCTTTGTCACGGGCTACCCGTTCATCGCGGATTGCTTCCGACATGGCATAATGTTCAAGAAGTACCCCATATACCTCTATGGCAATTTTTGCCCCGGCAAAGGGGTAATAAAACCGTCCGGCTATATCCTGTGTATGGTCTCCTTCCATAAAATGAAAATCTGTCCCGAATTCCATTTCTTTTTGTGCGGGCAAAATACCCTGTTTCAATTCAGGAACAGGAAGGGCGTTGGGCCCCAGGAATCCCGGGCTGATCGTCAGGAACATCCGCCAACTGGGCATGCCGGGTTGCCATCCGTGCAATTCGTTCCACCAGGTCCAATCTTCCTGCGGAAAACACGAAAACGGGAGGAGCATTGTGAATACAAAAAGGAACTGCTTCATTTGCAATAAATAGTCAGGCTAAAATAGCGAAAAGGCAGAAAACAAAAAATCCCGGAGAATGGTCTTTCGGGATTTTATAAATTATTAAAGGTTTAATTTTTTCCTGATGTTCTTTGGAATTGCTTCCTTGTTTACCATGATGCACATGGTTTTATACCGGACATAAGGTCTTGAAGCAAAGAAATAACCGTCATAATCGTTGTATTTGCCCCATGAGTTTTTAATCTTGTAATAAACCGATCCGTGCTGGTCTTTTGCTGTGCCTACAATCAGCATTCCGTGGTCGTCAGTCGTCTGGTAATCATCGAAATCGATCTGGCGCATTTCCTGTGTTATTATTTTTTCCGGACCGGGTTCGTTCAATTCAAAGATCTTTTCTTCTTTCTCTTTGTCGGTCAGTTTTTCCCATTTCGAAATTTCTGCACCATCCATGTCCGTCAGGTTGATTTCGGGAACAACGGCGACCCCTTTTTTTGAAGTGGAGAATCCTTTTTCGCTGATGTCGGCAGCCCATGCGACGGTATAGCCATTTTCCAGTGAATTGTCGATGATTTGTTCCAATTCTTCTATCGGAACGTTATATACTTCGTCCCACGACCAGTTATCAGGCACTTCGAGAATAAACTTCGAATAAAACGGATGATGGGTATAGGAACTTATTTCCACATAGTCATCCATGTTCAATCCAACGTAATCTTTTGCAAAACTAAGCGGCGAGTATTGTTTTCCTTCATAGGTAAATGATTCGGGTAATTTGCCCAGGTACGAACTTAATGTGCTTTTTAAAGCGTCGTGCCAGGCCGTGCTAAGTTTTTTATTTTTGTTTTCAATTACCGCATTTACCTGTTCGCTCAGTACGCGGTCCATTTCTCCGTGAACATGTTTATCTTCGCCGTAATTCAGGCCATCGTAAACCGATTCGGGTACAATGCCATACTTACGTATCATATTGATTACATCGTGAAAAGCGCCGCCTGCCGAAAAGTTCAGGTTACCGTGGAGCCGTACATGTTTAATTGCTTTTTCTGAATAGGTATGCCATACGACATACATTTCCGATAAATCTAACTCAGGCTTGCCAAGTCTCAGCATTTCTGCTTCAAGCATACCAATTCCCGAGAACGACCAACAAGTACCTGAATGGTACTGATCTTTCACTGATGTGGTAGGAATCTCATGAATGGTGGTAAACTGATAACCCTTCTCCGCTTCCCCTTCTTTTTTTGCTTCGGCGCTCAACGATACAATAATAAACCCTGCGCCAAGCAAAGCATATCTTAATTTACCCATAAAGATTTAATAATTTTCCGTGCTAAAACTGTGCTTCAAAAATAGTATTTTTTGAGGTGGGGGAAAAACCGGGACACTTATATTAAAGTAATTAGAAAAGATATGGTTGTTTCATGTATTTCGAGTTCATATTTCTGTATGTCAGTGTTTTGTGTGTTTTTTTGTGTGATGTTTAACGATTCGTTCAGAGGGGATTCAGGATAGGAAATATGATGTAAAACATAAAAGAGAAATGTTAATAATTATTAATTTGGGAAATTGGTGTTCTAAACCGTAGAAAAGAAAACCCGGAAATCAAAAAAAAACTGATCCCGGGTATTGTGGGTGATAGACCGGGCTCGAACCGGCGACCTCTGGAACCACAATCCAGCGCTCTAACCAACTGAGCTACAATCACCATATTTGCTTCTTGCTCCAAAAGCGGTGCAAATATAATATTTTATTTTTTTCCCGAATCAAATTTTTCCAATTTTGAATAAATTTTCAATGCAATGAAAAAGGAGCTGACAGGCATTATTTTGTCCGGAGGAAAGAGCAGCCGGATGGGACAGGATAAGGGATTGATGGATTTTAGAGAAAAAAAGATGGTTCAATACTCCATTGATGTTTTGAGCCATTTTACCAATTGCATTATTATCAGTTCCAATGATTCTGAATACAGGAACTTTGGTTTTCCCCTGATCACCGATATGTACAAAGATTGTGGCCCGGTGGGTGGCTTACATGCTGCTCTCTCCGCTTCAGAAACAGATTGGAATCTGGTGCTTGCATGCGACCTGCCATTTATGAACGCGGAACTTTTCCATTCATTATCTGCTCTGATTGATCAACAGGATGCAATTTTGCCAATTCATTCAAACGGCATAGAACCGCTTGCCGGGATATATCACAAACAATTGTCTTCGTTTTTTGCTGAAAAACTTCAAAAAAGAGAATTTAAACTGCATGCTATTCTGAAAGAAAGGGATATTGAATATTTCGATGCTTCCGGACTTTTGGAGAGATATCCGAAACTTTTCGCAAACATCAATACTTCTGACGACTTAAAAAATTAAGTCTTACAAATATTTAAACTAATTCTAAATTAAGTCCGGAGTCAAACATATTGACTTTTAGACATATTTTAATATCATGGAATTTGTATGTTTGTGGAATAGGAAAAAATCTAAATAACATGGCACAAAAGCGTCGTGATTTTATAAAAATTTCATCATTAACAGCAGCCGGAACCATTTTTGGAGCTTCGTACCTGAAATCGGCAGTTACTGCCATTACAGATAAACTTGGCGCCATTGGTCCGCTTAGCATGAAACGGACTCCGACCTATTGCGAAGTTTGTTTTTGGAAGTGCGCCGGGTGGGTGTACAAAAATGATGAGGGAAAAATTCAAAAAATCGTTGGCAACGAGGATGACGGGAATTGCAACGGGCGTTTATGTCCGAGGGGAACAGGAGGCATCGGTATGTATTACGATGAAGACCGCTTGAAAGCCCCGCTCATCCGGGTGACAGGAAAGGACGGGCAACAAACCTTCCGCGAAGCGAGTTGGGACGAAGCGCTTGACGTTGTAGCAAAAGGACTGCAAAAAGTTAAAGAGGAACATGGGGCTGAATGTACGGCTCTGTTTACACATGGTTCCGGGGGAAAATATTTTGGCGATTTATTGAAAGCATTTGGTTCCGGAAATATTGCTGCTCCATCGTATGCACAATGCCGTGGTCCCCGTGAAGTGGCATTTATTGCAACCTTTGGCGAAGGACTCGATTCTCCGGAGCCCCTTGACATACGCGACACCCGTTGTTTGGTACTGATTGGCTCGCATTTGGGCGAAAACATGCACAACGGGCAGGTGCAGGAAATGTCGGATGCCATTGATAAAGGCGCTGCAATTATTACGGTTGACCCGCGTTTTTCCACTGCCGCCAGCAAATCGAAATTCTGGCTGCCCATTAAACCGGCTACTGATATTGCTTTGCTGCTGGCTTGGATTCATGAAATTATATACAATGAGTGGTACGATAAGAAATACGTTGAAAAATATACCTACGGATTTGATCTGCTAAAAGAACATGTTCGCACTTTTACTCCCGAATGGGCCTACGGGATTACGACCATCAAGCCTGATGTAATCCGCGAAATAGCCCGGGAAATGCGAAATGCTGCACCGTCGGTGATTATTCATCCGGGACGGCATGTTACCTGGTACGGCGACGATACCCAACGGCTGAGGGCTGTTGCCATTCTGAATGCTTTGCTTGGTTCATGGGGACGCCGGGGCGGATATTATATTCCTGAAACAGCTTCGGTCCCATCCTATCCGCATCCTGAATTTCCGAAGCCAACACGTACATGGCGCGATGCAATGGGGGGAAAATACAATCTGGCCGATCTTGCTCTTGCTTCGGGTGTTTGCGATGCAACTATTCCGTCGCCTGATCTGGATTGCAGTATTAAAGCATGGATTGTGAACGGCACCAACCTGATCATGACTTTGCCCGATGAACGAAAAACCATTGAAGCAATAAAAAATCTCGATTTTCTGGTAGTTGTCGATACCATGCCAATGGAAATAACCGGTTATGCCGATGTGGTACTTCCGGAATGTACCTATCTTGAACGGTATGATACGCTTCGTGCCGACAAAGGACGAAATCCCAGCATTGCGCTCAGAATGCCGGCAGCAGAGCCAAAATACAATACAAAACCTGCTTATTGGATGGCCAAGGAGCTTGCCAGCAGGTTGGGGCTGGGCGATTATTTTGCCTGGAATACTATTGAGGAAATGCTCGACTGGCAACTGAAACAAATGGGAACATCGCTGGAAGAAATGAAACGAACCGGGGTAAAAATTTTGCCCCGTGAATACAGTGGTTTGTATTTTCAGGAAGAGGAAGATATGGAATTCAATACCAATACCGGAAAGATTGAATTGTATTCAACTGCCTTTGCAAATGAAGGTTTCGATCCAATGCCGGTTTATACGGCGCACCAAACACCACCTCCGGGATTTTATCACCTGAATTATGGCCGTGCCCCGATGCACACTTTCAGCCGCACATCGAACAACCCAAACCTAATTGACTTGATGGACGAAAACACAGTTTGGGTAAATCCGAAAGTGGCAAAAGAATGGGGGCTTAAAAATGAACAGCCTGTGTATCTTGAAAATCAGGATGGGATTATTTCTGAATTTGCTGTGAAAGTGAGGGTTACCGAACGTATCCGGTTCGATTCGGTGTATATCGTTCATGGTTTTGGTCATGCCAATAAAAAGCTGAGCCGTGCCTACGGGAAAGGAGCCAGTGATTCGCAACTGATCAGCCGTGTACTTCTCGACCCGATTATGGGAGGTACTGGCATGCGGGGCAATTTCGTAACATTCCGTTTCAGTAAAAAAGAAAGCGAGGTACAGTCATGAGATATGCAATGGCTATTGATACAAAAAAATGTGTAGGCTGCAGCGACTGCGTAGTGGCCTGCCAGACCGAAAATAACGTACCGATTGGCTACTGCCGCGACTGGGTTGTCGAAGTAACCGATGGCACCTACCCTCAACTGGAAATTGAAATCCGATCGGAACGATGCAACCACTGCGACAATTCGCCCTGTGTTCGTTGTTGTCCGACGGGCGCCAGCCATTACGAAAAAGGAGGTATTGTAACGGTAACTGCTCGTAAATGTATCGGTTGCGGAGCTTGTATTGCCAGTTGTCCGTACGATGCACGTTACTCACATCCCGATGGGCATGTCGACAAATGTACGTTCTGTCTGCACCGCATCGAAAAAGGACAACAACCAGCCTGTGTGGCCGTTTGCCCGACAAAGTGCATGTATTTTGGTGATCTCGATGATCCGAACAGCGATGTTTCACAAGTATTGAAAAAACGGAAACACAAAACGCTGATCCCTGAAGCGGGAACAAAACCTCAGGTGTATTATTTAATTTAAACGAAAAAAGATGAGAGAAGAAATTATTGTAAGCGGAAGAATCAACCCGCACATCGACCCGCATCTGGAAATATGGCACTGGCACATTCCTCTGTATCTTTTTTTAGGAGGGCTGGCTGCCGGAATCTTATTTTTTGCCGGACTGTATTTTATTCTGGGTAAAGAAAATAAATACACCGGAGCTGTACGCCGTGCACCGATTGTTGTTCCGTTCCTTTTGATTATCGGACTTTTGGCTTTATTTCTTGATCTTCGGCACAAATTATTTTTCTGGCAGTTATATACAACTATAAAAATACAATCTCCCATGTCGTGGGGCGCATGGGCGCTCATGGGCATCACACCCCTGTCAATCGTTTGGGCTGCCCTTCATATCCGGGAGTTTTTTCCGAACTGGGACTGGAAATTCAGTATTTTGAAATATATTGAGAAGTTCTTCATTCAATACAAAATTGTTCTTGCCTGGGCAATGGTTATTTTAGGCGTAATCCTCGGCATTTACACCGGCATTTTGTTTTCGGCATTCAATGCCCGCCCGCTCTGGAATACATCGATACTGGGGCCGTTATTCCTGACATCGGGACTTTCTGCCGGAGCCGCAGTGATCATTTTATTTGCACAATCGAAAAAAGAGCGCCTGTTGTTTGCAAAACTTGACCTGATGCTGATTGGGATTGAACTATTCCTGATTGTACACATGTTTATGGGGTTTCAGGCCAGTACACAGGTACAGATTGATGCGGCATCACTGTTCCTGGGAGGTAGTTACACCGCGCCTTTCTGGATTTTTGTTGTGGTCATCGGAATGATTGTGCCCGCCATTCTAGAGATAATGGAACTGTTCCATAAAAAAATACCGGTCATTATTCCTGTTATACTGGTACTGTTCGGCAGCCTGATGCTGCGTTTTATTATCGCCTATGCCGGACAGTTGAGCCGTTGGTTGTATTAATAAAAAATCAAAATAAATCACTATGAAAGAAGCTAAAAAATATATGAATCCATACCTGGGCGGAGTTCTGCTGGGTTTGGTTTTGATTGCTGCATTTTGGGTTTCGGGTCGTGGACTGGGAGCCAGCGGGGCTGTAAAAAGCGTGGTTGTGGCAGGCGTGGAAACCATTGCTCCGGGTCATGCAGAAACTGCAACATTTTATACAGAAAATAAAGAAGGTCATGATAACCCGCTAAAATCGTGGCTGGTATTCGAAATGCTGGGAGTTCTGGTGGGCGGTTTTCTCTCGGGCGCACTGGCCGGACGTTTGAAATTCAAAGTTGAAAAAGGCCCCAACACAACGAATAAAATACGGCTCATTTTTGCAGTAATTGGCGGAATATTCTTCGGGTTTGGAGCACAACTCGGACGAGGTTGCACCAGTGGTTCGGCATTAACCGGGATGGCCGTTTTGTCGGTTGGCGGATTTGTTACCATGGCAGCTATTTTCGGAACTGCTTTTGCCTTGGCCTATTTTGCCCGCAAACTCTGGCTGTGAGGATTTATATTTATAGCATTGACGATTTATAAATCATTCAAAATTTTAAATTCATCATTCAAAATTAAAAACTATGGGACCATTGGTAGTTTACGAAATAATATCTGAAAATACGAACTTTTTACTGGCATTTCTGGTTGGGATCGGCTTCGGGTTTGTGCTTGAAAGCAACGGATTCTCATCGAGCCGTCGTCTGGCCGGAATGTTCTACGGATACGATGCCACCGTTTTAAAAGTATTTTTTACGGCAGCCATCACAGCTATGCTGGGATTACTTTTCATGAGCCTTTTTGGCTGGCTCGATCTCAGCATGATTTACATCAACCCGACTTTTCTTTGGTCGGCCATTGGCGGCGGGGTGATCATGGGTATCGGGTTCATTTTGGGCGGTTATTGCCCCGGCACTTCATTCTGCGCCGCATCAATTGGTAAACTTGATGCGCTGGCGTTTATCGGAGGCCTTTTTATAGGTGTCTTTATTTTTACGGAAGGCTATTCGTTATGGGACGACTTCTACAAAGCTAAATTCATGGGGTCGCCGACATTGAATGAGCTGATTGGTGTTTCGCGCGGCGTTCTCACGTTCCTGATCATTTTGGCTGCACTGGCCATGTTTTGGGTGGGTGAATGGGCTGAAAAGAAGTTTGCCCGCAAAGATTACACGATTAACCAACGATAAAAATGAAAAAAATGAATGCAAGGTTACTACTGGCAGCCGCTATTATCCCGCTGGGGTTGATCATTGCTGCCGTTCCCGAAAATACAACCCGGCCATACAAGCTGACAGCCGAAGAGCTATTAAATGAAGTAAGTGAAGGACAGCAGTTTATGTCGCCCGATGAGATTGCCCACATGATCATTTCGAACGACCCCAGCCTGCAACTGATTGATGTTCGCAGCGTTGCCGAATACGAGAAATTCAGTTTGCCCAATGCAATCAATGTTCCGCTTGAAAATTTATTATCAGCAGAATATGTTGACATTCTGAACCAGGACGTGAAACTGAACGTGTTTTACTCGAACAGCAGCAGCCACGCCAACCAAGCATGGATGATTACCCGTCAGTTGGGATACAACAATAATTACGTATTGCAGGGCGGTCTCAATTATTGGGTTGAAACCATTATGAATCCGGAGAAACCGGCAGAAGGAAGCCCAAACGAGGAATTTGCAAAATACGATTTTCGCAAGGGTGCAAGCGATGCATTAGGGGGTGGGGTTGCGGTTTCTTCCGGTACCAGCACCGGCAAGCCGTCAGTTACACCGCCGATTGTGAAAAACAAAAAGAAAAAGGGTGTCCAGGGAGGTTGTTGAAGATTTTGAGACTTCCGGGTCCGGTCTCCTGGTGTTAATCAAGTTTTATTTCTTTTTCACTGATGTTGCCGATAATTAATGGCGCCTGAGATGAAGGATTGCCGGTGGATGAGTAGTCCCGTATGAACCCGACATTGTAAATATTACTGGTCATCAACGTTCCCGAACCACTTATTCCGTCGTTTGAATTGATTTCAATGGTAATTTTACTGATTTCTTTTTTCGAATTGTAAATAATGTCTTTGAAGTTGAAGTCAATGTTGGCTTCTTCTTTTAATGTTTTTTGGAATTTTTTTAATTGTGTTTCAGTGTTTTTTTCAGTGATGGTCAACTCGACCTTTTCTTTAGAAATAAACAGTTGTTTTCGTTGGGCAGAAAGCTCAAGAGTGAGACAAATCAAGAATAGTAGTAAAACTGTCCGCATCATTTTGTTTTCTGTTTTTGGCTGCCACAAAAATAGAAAAATCTGAAAAAGATGAACTGAATTGATCTTTTTTAATCCCGGCTTTTCCCTTTCTGAACAATTTTATCCAGTTTTTTTCTCAATTCGTTGGCCTTCTCCGGATATTTTTCAGCAAGATTGACTTGTTCTTTCATGTCTTCCGATAAATTGAATAATTGTGGTATTTCCATCATGCCACTTTCAATATCTTTGTTTTTCATCCAGTCGGGGGCAGTTGTTCCCGGAGCAATGTATTTCCAATCGCCGTCTCGATAAGCCAGTACAAATGCTTCTTCAATCATTGCATCGCGGCCTTTGTTGGTTTTTCCCAACCAGGCATCCAACAGTTCAAAACTATCAGGAGCATCATTTTCTTCCAGTTCAACACCGGTTAAACGGGCGAATGAAGCGAATAAATCGATGTGATTGATCATAGCATCACTGGTACCGGGCTGAACGGTACCGGGCCAGTATACAATGGCGGGGACCCGTGTTCCTGCCTCGTATGCGCTGTATTTGCTACCGCGGAAAGGCCCCGAAGGTTTGTGTTCCCCCAATCTCTCAACAGCCTGATCGGCATATCCGTCATCCAATACAGGGCCGTTGTCGCTGGAAAAGAGAACCAGCGTATTTTCTGCAATCCCGAGTTTTTCAAGGGCTTTTACAATCTCGCCGGTACACCAGTCCATTTGGGCAATGGCGTCGCCGCGCGGCCCCATCTCGCTTTTCCCGGCGAAGTCAGGACTGGGGATACGGGGGACATGAATATCGTGGTAAGCAAAATAGAGGAAGAAAGGGTTGTTTTTATTTTCCGAAATAAAATCTTTGGCCTTTTGTGTCAACACGCGGGGAAATTCTTCATCCACCCACAGAGCTGACTTTCCGCCAGTCATATAACCGATGCGACTGACTCCGTTTACAATGGTACAACTATGTTGCGGATCGGCGAGTTGTTTCAGCATTTCAGGATTTGACATACCAGTTGGCCAGTCGCCTACCATCTCCGAATAACTTACTGTTATGGGGTCGGCAGGATCAAGGTTAACGACCCTGTGATTTTCAACAAACACACAAGGAACGCGGTCACCGGTCGCCGGGATCAGGAAACTGTAATCGAAGCCTATTTCGAGCGGTCCCGGTTTGATGTCTCCATTCCAGTTAATTTTCCCGTCGCCAAGTCCCAAATGCCATTTCCCGACCACTGCCGTTTTATATCCGGCTTTTTTCAGCATTCCCGGCATGGTCGGGATTTCGGGGCGAATCAACAACGGAGCATCACCTGGCAAAATGGCTGCCTGGTTTCGAAAAGCATACTTCCCGGTCAGCAACGAGAAACGGGAAGGGGTACAGGTTGCTGCTGAACAATGAGCATCAGTAAACCGTAACCCATTAGCTGCCATCCGGTCAATATTGGGTGTTTCAACCCCTTTTGCCCCGTAACAGCCAATGTCGCCATAACCAAGATCATCTGCATAAATAATAATGATATTGGGTTTCGTTTCGGGTGATTCTTGTTTTGAAACGGCACAGGAAAATGCAGTTCCAATTAACAAAGAGGGCAAATAAAAACGTTTCATTCCTTGATTTTTTTGTTTGAAAAGTTATTGGTTGCCCAAATGTATAAAATTAATCCAATCTTTCTCTGTATGGCTCTCGACAAACACCCCTGATTTAAAAAAAGGCACAGAAAAACTGCTTTTGTATGACCCTATTTGTTAATAGCGTACTCTTTCATCATCTTTCCCAAAGCATCTATCATGTTTATTTTCAGAGATCCTGAATGAATTGTCATTTCAGCTTTCCATAGATTGGAATTGATCAGGATCGGGAAATTATTATTCGTTTTTCCTTTTTCAATAAACGAATGCCGGTGAATGTGCCCGCACAACATCAAATCGATGCCGGCTTCGTTCAGGATGGGCATAAAAAGGCGTTCCACCTCTTTCGTGCCGTGCCATCCCCTTTCCGAAGGGGGCATGTGCATAAACACAATTTTCACCGGGGCCGCCCGAAATTCGTCCGACTCGACCACCTTTTTCAGCCATTTGGCTTCCTCTTCCCTGAACGGATCGGAAAGCGACAAACCATAAAAACGCACGTCGCCGTCGGTTTTATCTTCCCCGCTGTCGAGAAAAATGAAATAAGCCGGGCCATGTCGAAAAGCATAATATGCGTTACCTCCCGGAGCCGGAAAATAATTAAAAAATTCGTACGAATAAATTCCCCGGAATTCGTGGTTCCCGCGCAATGCAAAAAACGGAACATCGGAAGCAAAAAGCTCACAGGCGGATTCCAGGTACCCATCGGCAATTTGCTGTTCCGACTCGACCTGGGTGAGCATGTCGCCGTTGAAAACCACAAAATCGGTATTCTTTTTCTTTACATCACCCATCAATAACCTGAAAACCGAGTCATTGGCATGAATGTCGTTGACCATCGTTACACGGACTTCATCTTTTTCCGGATCGAGGGTAGTTACTTTGAACGGTTGTTGCTTCAAAATATCGCTTCCGTACGGGTCGCCCAGTACCAATCGTTTATTCCCTTCATTCAGTAGAACAGCCTGCTGGTAAATCCGATAACGGTAATTAGTCCCTTTTTCAAGCCCGGTAACCGGCACGCGGTGCAATTTCCCGGTTACCCGCCGCCCGTAAAGTGAATGGTAATATTTTGGGCGTTCTTTTGCATAAAAATGAGTACCGTCGTCGGGAGCGACTTCCACCCAAACCACTGACTCCACATTGGTCGCCCACACAACGGTAAATTCATTTTCGCCAACCGCCTGCACCCAGGGGCCTAAAGCCACCTTTGCAACCGGAAACAATTCTTCATATCCGGGAACTTTTTCCGGGTTCTGTGCATTTGTCTTTCCCCAAAAAATCAAAAGACAACCGGATACCAATAAAATTTTTCTTATCCATTTGGAGAAAATTATGTATGTAAATTTTTGTAATCCATTATCCATAACTTGTTATTTTTTAGAAAGAATTTAATTCCATATCAAATGTGTTTTTTGCATTTTTTGCTTGACCAAAAAACGAAACAAAAAAGTCAAGAAAATTTTATGCTTCGGCGCATAGAATGTTATCTTTTAAAGCTACTTTCCGGATGCGCCGTTATTGTTCCACTATTTTTTAACGCCGGGTTTCAACCCGGCGCTACCAAGCGATCACCCCGACGGGGTAAAAACAACTTTTCCTGCATCCTTTGGCTTTTTCAATCATCATTCGACATTTGTTTCACACTGTTTTTGCATTATCGGGCAAGGTGATAAAACGGGTCAGGAAAGCGCCGAAGAAATACAGTCCGGCCAGAATCCATATTACGCCTTCGCCACCGATCAAGCCGATGAATGCTCCGACAATAGCCGGCCCCACAAAGACGGGCAAACCGGCGCCTAAGTTTAACACCGACACGGCAGCCCCTTTGTCGGTTTTCACCAACGAGGGCATCAAGGCCGAAAGCGGGACATAACCGGCCAGCAAGGCTCCCCATAACACACCGGCCAGCATCACGATCCAGAAATTACCGGACGAGAATTGCGGAGAATAATAGAAAAGCAAGGTGGTGATGCCACATCCGACCCCGCCAAACCACATAATTGTGTTTCGCCAGCCCACCCGGTCGCCAACAAAACCAAAGATCAGGTTAAAGGCTATATTAGCGGTAAAAATAGTCCCCCATATTTGCAGCCATTCGGTGGTGGTAAAATCATATTCGGCCATGTACATCGGCAAAAACACAGGGAAGGCAAATTGTGCAGTGGTATTAATTACCCGGACAATCCCCCCTAAAAGCACTTTCGGCTCTTCTTTCATAATGGTAATGCCTTTCAGCAATTCTTTCATTTTTTCTTTGGCGCCAGTACGCTCGGTTGTCTGTTGTTTCGATTTATTCAATACCAACGCGAAAAAAGCGCCGATTAAAGCCCACAACACGGAAGTCCAGAGCGTATTCAGATGGCCAAAACGTTCGATGGCCCAACTGGAATAATACGCGCCCAACACGTTCAAGCCTCCGGTAAACACAAACCAAAACCAACCAACGGCCCGTCCCAGCATTTCACGGGGGGCGCTGTAAGCAATCCACACTAAAAACGAATACGCAAACAGAGGATAGCCAAAACCCCGCAAAGCATAGGTCATCAGCATTAACGGGTAGTCGAGAGAAGGAACTGAAAAACCCACAAAACCAACGGTTCCAAGGAGGTAAAGCACCAGTCCCATCGCCATCGTTTTTTTCACCGTGTACGCTTCGGCCAACACACCCGAAAACCAGGCAGAAATGGCAATCGTTATTCCGTAAACGGTAAACAACAAGGCCGATTCCTGAATGGAAAGCCCTCGTCCTACCAGATAGGGGCTCAACCATCCCTGTTCAATACCGTCGCCCATCATAAAAATCAGTATCCCTAAATAGGCCCATACCAGCTGCTTGGGCAAGCCTGCTTTGTCGAAGAATGATTTGTTCATCTGCAATTTTAGTTTTTAGTTTTGTTAGTGCGGCGAAACCGGTTGAAATTCATCAATATCCTGCTGCCGCTGTAAAGTCGGTTGTAATTTTATTTTGTGTGTAAACATTCCCAAACCGGTCGGTTGCTTTTATTTCTAAGCTGGCACTTGGGTTCACCATCGTGTGAAGGTACAAATGTTTACAAGCCGGGCTGTAATTATCGGGGTTCCGGTTCAATATCCCTATGTGATATCCCAGCGTCCAGGCATCTTTCGATGAAGTTGGCATGTGGGTAAGATCGGCCACTTTCATCCCGTTTTCGTAGGCTTCCACCTTCCACTGGCTATCGGAGTTCCAAATATTGGCCACCACGGTATGGTCAGCCTGGTTAAAATTGAAATAACCGTACTGCCCGCCAAACGACACATTTCCGGGATGCAGTCGGATTTGGAAATCCTTGTTCAGTTTGGTCGGTTTGTAAAACCAGTTGGTTATGGTATTGCCACTAACATTGTACACGGCATAGCCATTGGGTGCGCCATCGCCGTTTAGCGTTGAGCGCCACCACGAGCCACAGGCTGCCGCGTGAACATGTTCGTAGGCGGCAACAGGTGAAGTATGGACATAATTTTCAGTGTAATGCGTGTGCCCGCACATCAGGTGCAGCTCGGCAAAGCCCTGCAAAGCGTTCAAAATCTGGGTACGGTTGGCAATACTTGATGTTCCCCTGATCGGGATATGATAATACACAATCACCATTTTTTCTTTCGGGACATAACTCAAGTCCTGTATCAGCCATTGCACCTGGCTGTCAGTAAACCCTCCTGAATAAGATGATGAATTTGAAAAGATCACATTGTCGAGACAAACAAAATGCACATCGCCCCGATTGAACGAATAATTGGTCGGGCCATATACTTTTGTAAAAGCATCGGTGGTACGCGGTTGGGTAGTTACGGATGTGGCCACTTTGTCGTGGTTGCCAATGGTGGTAAACACGGGCATCGAACTGGACCCGATCAGCGCTTTCATCTGCTCGAAAAAAGCTGGTTTATCGCCAACCATATCGCCCATCGCCAAGCCGTAACTGGGTTTGGTCTCCGACTGGGTAAATATTTTGATGTCTTCCATCGTTTCTGTGCGGAAACGGGCCACCTCATCGGTATTGGTCACCTGTGGGTCGCCAATGCACAACAGGTTAAAATCTTTTTCAACAGCCGCCAGCTTTTTTAGTTTGAAGTCGTACCGCTTCGCTGTTTTTATTTCAGCATAAAACGAAGCCATTTTTACCGTTTCGCTGGCGGTGTTGATGGCATATTCCGACGGCGTTGAATAAAACACAAATTTGGCGTTTGCATTCTTTTTCATCTGGTAAATGCCTTTTGCATCGGTTTTTGTACACGAAAAACCATCGCTTACCACCACCTCTTTAACAGGGTTTCCCTGCTCGTCGCCAATAAAACCATACAAATCCATGCCCGGATTGGGAGTTATCACCACTTCCGAAGGATCCGGTTCATCCGGGATTATATCGTCCGATTTCTCGCCACATTGTGCCAATCCCGCCAAAAGAAACACCATTATCAGGTATTTCGCCAACCGCTGAATATCGAAAAGATACCCGCCTGCTATTTTTTTATACGTTTTCATCTCCACCTTCATTAATCGTTTTCTTACTTGTTTTTTGAACTATTTTACATGACTTTTTTTTCCACTTAATCGCCCAGCGCTTTCATCCGGAACGTTTCGTTTTCCGGAGTCCGATGCTCCTGCTCAAAAAGTTTTTCTACTTGTTGAACTATTTCCGGATGTGGGGAAGCCACATCGGTTTGTTCCTGAATATCTTCCTCCAGATTGTACAACTGCACCTGCAAATTGCCTTTCAGTATATTTTTGCGCACGGCTTTCCATTTTCCTATCCTGATTGCCTGCTGACCGCCCGCTCCGGGAAATTCCCAGTACAGGAAATCGTGTTCTTGCTGATTTCCGGCGCCCAGTAAAGTGGGCAGAAAACTGATACCGTCACTATCATCCGGCTTTTCGGCGCCAGCCACTTCGCACAGGGTCGGCAACACATCGTAAAAAGCCGAAATCAGCCCGGTTTGCGAACCCGCTTTAATTTTGTGTGGCCAATGGGCGATCATCGGGACACGGATGCCGCCTTCGGCCAATTCGCCTTTTCCCCAACCGGGACCGCATTTAAACGGTTTCGCGCTATCGAACCAGGGCGAATCGGTACCGCCGGCATTGGCCGGGCCATTGTCGCTGGTGAAAATAATCAGCGTATTTTCATACAAGCCCAATTCTTTCAACACGGCAACCAGCTCGCCCACCTGCTCGTCGAGGTACGAAACCATTGCGGCATAGGTCGCGTGTGGGGAACGTGCCGGGAAATAATTTTTTTCGCCCAAATAGGGTTCCTCCTCGCCAAATTTTTCGCGATAATAATCAATCCAGCATTGGGGCGCCTGCAAAGCGGTGTGCGGGATTGGCGTCGCGTAGTACATAAAAAAAGGTTGTTCGCGGTTCTCGCGGATAAAATTGAGCGCCTCTTTTTGCATCACAGTCGGGGCATATTCGTTTAATGCAAAGCCCGAATAATTTTTTTCGTCATACGGATCGGCGCCTTTGGGCAACTTTGTTTTTTTATCTTTTGTACCGGGAACAATCAACTTATTGTCGAGCCAGACTTTTGTCGTGTCTTTCCATAAATAGCGCGGGTAATAATTCCATGCCTGGCGTTGGCAATTATGGCCAAAGAAAAAATCGAACCCCAGTTTGTTGGGGGCGCCTTCGGAAAGCGGCCCTCCCAGTCCCCATTTTCCGACCAGCGCGGTTTTGTACCCTTCTTTCTCAAGAATGGACGCAATGGTGCGGGTCCCGGCTTTCAACGGGAACTGCCCTTCCAACTCCGGATTTTTCTGCGTTTCCTCATAGTCCCACACATCGCCCCTGTCGGTCATTTCGTCGTTAGCGCGAATCTGGGCATGACCGGTATGCTGCCCGGTGAGCAGCACACAGCGGGAGGGTGAACACAATGGCGCCCCGGCATAATGTTGTGAAAAGATCATGCCGTTGGCTGCCAACGCATCGATATTGGGAGTTTCAATTTTTTGCTGTCCGTAGCAACCTAATTGCGCGTAGCCCAGGTCATCAGCCAGAATATAAACGATATTGGGTTTTCTGGCTTCGTCCCCGTTTTGTTTCGTGGAGACATTTCCACACGAGAACAAGGCCCCGGCGGCTGCCACCGACAACGACGGAATAACGATTCTGTTGTATTTTGAACGGGTCATTGCAATCATTTTACTTGAGCATCTCCAATTTTAAAGAGGTATTGTTTTTCACAAATACTTCGTACCCGGAAGGCGCCGAATAACGGTATAACAGTTTGCTCCCTTTCTTTTCCCATTGAAGGGCGACCAATTCCTCATCTACCGGCATAGCGCCTTTGCACGAGCGGATGTCGGTATCATTAAACGTGATAAATAATTTTTTGTTGACACAGTCTACCTCCTTGAGGCCCAGTAAATCGCGGTAAAAAACATGGGCGATGTGCGAGGCAAACCCGTGGTTCAGGCTGGCGCGGGTGTGGATATTTTCCCACAAGGTACCGGTCAGTTCGGCCATGTAGGCAAAATTGTCGACCGATTCGTGCGACAGTTGTTTCACCTGTCCGTTCTGCGAAAGCACTTCCAGGCGCAAATAATTCCCAATGAACGCATTCGATGGATAAATTTCTTCGTATGCTTTTGTTTCTTTCCGTCGGGGACCAAAATCTTTTACTAAGATATTCCACAAACCGGGATACATTTCGGGTGTTGCCGTTCCGAAAAAGAAGGCATAATATTGACAAGTTTCCGTCCGGTTCTCTTTCTGAGGAACCAGGTTTCCGTTTACCCGAATGGCATTATCGATAAAGAAAGTCCCGTCGAACGCCTGTTCGCGGATGGTTTTTCTGATTTTTTCCGCTTTTGTTCTTAATTCGGGAAGGTGATACAAACGGGCGGTTACTTCCAACATTTTCGCATACACCATGTTGGTCGGATAATTCACATCCTGCACAAAACTGTTGGCTTTCGACCATTCCACAAACACCCATTTTTCGAGTTTTTCCAGCAGCCCGTCTTCGTTTTCATACGGAATGAAATAATCAAGCAAGTCCATCACCCGTTGGCGCGAAGCCATCACCATTGCATGGTCGCCGCTGCGTTTGAAATATTCTTCGAGTTCCAAAACGTACCACATCGCCCAGTTCGGGATGTAGTTCGCATTCGGATGGTCGGACGGATAGCACATGGGCAACATACCTTTGGGAAGGAACTCGAATTTTTCGGGCAATAAAAAGTTTTCCAGAAAATTGGTTTCAATCAGCGTATTTCCGGAAAGGTTGAAGGCCACCCGTGCCGTGAAATAGCTGTCGCACAACCATCCGGCGCGCTCGCGTTGCGGGCAGTCCATAAAAATATCGAGTGCATTTTGTTTGTAAGTTTCCACCGCTGCCTTAAAAATCAGGTTCAGCTTTTCGTCGTTGCACCAGAACGATGCCCGCGACACATCGGAATTGACGTACTGACGGATGTACGGTTCGCTGACCACACAGTCGCCTTCATCGATTTGTACTTTCAGGTATTGAAGCGTATACGGTTCAAACGATTCCAGGGTGTACTCTCCGGGCTGAAGCTGGTAATACAGAAAACTCTCAGAATTCAACCGACGGGCATTCACATCGCCTTTATCGTTCAGTATTTCATCCCACGAGAATATTATTTTGGCCGGACTGTTCACTTTCACTTTGGCGCCAATGAACCCGGTTGAATTGCATTCAAATTGATAGATACTGTCGCCTGTTACGGCAGTGTGCTTCCGAATAGAATAATCGGGGTATTTTACCCTTCTTTCAATAAGGTTTTTATGGCTGGTACGTTCCAGCTGCAATGGATGGAATAATTTATCTCCGGCGCTGACCATCCATTTGTTATAATCGGGGGTCAGGATATACGATTCGATATGCGGACGCTGGAAACTGTACAGGGGGACATCTTTCACCCGCTGGTCGAGCATGGCCGCTTCAAATAAAACGCCGCCGCCCTGCGTCCCGGTCGCAACAACAACCCGTCCGTTTTCGGTGACCTCGGCCTGTAAAAAAGCCGGTTGGTTCAATAAATAATAATTGTACACATTGTATCCGGCCACTTCAACCGCGATGATATTTTCGCCCGGCTGGAGCAGGTCTTTCAAATTGTATTCATCGACCCGGTAGTAACCATGACCAGCCACACAAGGGCCATGCCCTAAAAATTTCCCGTTCACAAAAGCCCGGTAATCCGATGAAGCTGTCAATTTAAAAAGAACATCGGCAGGGTTGCCGACCTTGATTTTTGCCCGGAAACTGACCGTCAGGTTTTGCTCGGCCTGACGGGTATCGTGCCGCCCGGAAGTAGTCAGCGAATACGTTTTACCGGTATCTTTTTTCACGTTACGGCTGTCGACCCATACAGGGATAGCTTTCTGAAAGAAAACCTTGTCGGTTTTTTCTGAATTGGACTGAGATTGTCCTTTAGAACTGATGCAAAAAAATGCAAGGATAAAAAGTAACCGGTAGTTCATGCGTTTTTTATTTTATGGAAACCGCACATAAAAAATGCACCGCCTTTTTTGTTTCATATTCACTTTTTTTTGAAAAGAGCGAAATGCAGAAGAATTGAATCCCTGCATTTCGCAACTTGCTCAAATACTCAAAACATGTATCAAATTATTCCCACCCATCATTCTGCGGTAGCAGGTTTGGATTCAGGGTAATTGCCGTTTGAGGAATTGGCCTCAGATATTTTTTATCGTCCCAATTACGGGCGACGCCCCAGGCCCAGATGAGGTGCCCGCTGTCGCCTTCTGATAATTTGATATTAGAACCTAAAATGACATACTTCACCCCACTGGTAGTTGACGATGGTTTTTTGTCGACAATACAAACATCCGGATTTCCATCGCCATTCAAATCGTAGTTGACGTTTTTGGCCGGGATGTAAATCCCTTTCCATGGTGTTTTTGCTGTACTTAGAAGGTCTCCGCATTTCCAACGCATCAGGTCCTGATAACGCAACCCTTCGAAGCAAAGTTCGATACCGCGTTCCCTTCTTATTTCGAGAAGGTATTTGTTTGAAATTGCCGGGAAAAAATTGCTTTGTAAATAACTATCGGCAGTAGCTGGTTCAGCGGCTGAAACTCCGGCCCTTGCCCGCAGAGGAGCGATTGTCTGTGTCCATTCGGCTGACCCGAATTGTCCGAGTTCGGCTTTTGCTTCGGCATAATTAAGAAGCACTTCAGCGTAGCGGATGATTGGGATATTGTTTGTACACTGTCCTTGTCCGTCGTGCCATGAGTCGTCGAGGCTCCATTTTTTGATGTGGTAACCGGTGAGCGTTACAGCAAAATCGGGAGGGGCAATCGTTCCGTTCTCACGATAATAGCCTTCGGTACGAATGGTCTGGCTTAACCGGTGGTCGCGGTTCTTCATTTCTGTGTAAAATTCAATCTTATCGTAATCGGCTTTTTCTGTAAAACGGCTGCCATCGCGCATCAGATAGGTATTTACAAATTGTTTTAATAACGACCAGCGGCTCCCGTTTGTAGGCGAATTGAAGTTCCAGGTCAGGTCGTGCCACACCCTTGAATCGGTGTTCATCAACCGGGCAAGCATTACTTCACCTGCAATTTTAGGCATCGAAGCCATGTTTTCAGAAACAAACAACGTACGGTAATCGCTTTCTGGTTTACCTGTAGAGTATAAACTATACTGTTTCGAGTCCATTACTTCTTTAGCCGCATCGGCAGCTGCCTGTAACCAGCTTGTTGCATCGGAAAGGCCCAGTTCGGTGTGATATTTCCGATAGGTCCCTTCGTACAGGCAAATTCTCGATTTCAAAGTCAAAGCAGTATAGCGGTTTACCAGGCTACTATAGGTGTCTTTGGTTTCACGAATGTTTGTAGCGGCAAAGTTAATATCTTCCAAAACCTTGCCCATTACAAATTCGCGGCTGTCTCGTGCTTTGTTCAGTTCCGGGTCATCCGGGTTTAGCGCTTTGTCGTACCACGGGACAGCGCCAAAAGTCTGTACTTTATTCAGGTAGAAAAATGCTCGCCAAAAACGGGCAACTCCCAGATAGTGATTTAATACTTCTTCGGCAACAGGGGCTTTGGGCGCTTTTTCGAGGAAATAATTAATGTTCCGTAATGCGCTCCAGTTTCCAACGCCCCATCCGGTCTGGTCAACAGAGCTCCAGCTTCCTGACAAGAAAGTGCTTGGACTGTTAATCGCCGCGTAATCTGAAGTCCCGTCTCCTTTTGCAATATCGTCAGCAGTCGGCAGATCGTTCACATAAAATGAATGTGCATAAATTTTCAGGTCGTTTTCAGAAGTAAAAAATGTAGATGCTTCCAACTGGTGGATCGGATCTTTCTCCAACATATCTTCACAGCCAGAAAAAGCAATGCCTGAGATAAGTAATGAATATATTAATATCTTTTTCATAATCCTTTATTTTAGAATGTAATATTAACACCAAGAGTGATACTCTTCAACATCGGATAGCTGTAACCGTCTTCCATGTTGGTATTGGTTGCCTGATCGGGGTCGCCTGATTCGATTACTTCAGGGTCGAAGTTGGTAGTATGCTTGGTCAGTCCGCTCAGTGTCCAGAGATTTTCTCCTGAAACATAGAATTTAACGGCAGACAGGTTCACTCTTGATACCAGACTTTCAGGTAAGGAGTAATCCAGTGTAATTGCTTTCAATCGGACATACGCTGCATTCTGGAGATACCTTGTATTTTTCACCCCCATTGGTTTAGCGGTAGAATTGGCCATATATGTTCTCAAACGCGGCCAGTAAGCATTTGGATCTTCGTTTACTCCTTCAATCCACATGTTGCCAACCTGATCGGTCGGGTAATATCCGTAATGACGGTTATACTGTCCCCAGAAATAGCCTGATTCAATATCGGGATACCAGTCTCTTTTACCAACGCCCTGGAAGAAAGCGCTTAATCCAAACCCTTTGTAATTGGCTCCCAGGTTAAGCCCGAATTGGAAGCGTTCTTCTTCGTTCCCAATGATACTCAGGTCGCCATGGTCGTTCAAAGTATTCGCGCCACGATAGATTTCACCGCTGTTGTCCATATCCCTGAATTTCAAGTCTCCTGGAAGTAAGATCTTCCCTTTTGAAACGGCTAATTTCGACTGGTCGGCATGTGCTGCAATTTCTTCAGTACTGGTAAACAAGCCGTCAATGGTGTATCCCCAAATGTCGCCTAATTTTTGTCCTTCGTAATAGGAACTAAGCAACAGGTTCTCGTTGCCCAAAAATTTGGTAATCCAGCTTTGGCTGTCCCAAATCATAAATTTGGCATTGTATGTGAAGTCGCTACCGGCCAGGTTGAAACGGTCTTTCCAACCGATGGTCAATTCCCAGCCTAATGTTTTCAGGTCGGCATAGTTTCCTTTTGGTGCACTTGCCCCCAATACCTGCGGAAGGTCGGGACCGGCCACATACATATCGGTAGTATTTCTGCGGTACCAGTCAAATCCCAGGCTGAATCGGCCTTTTAACATATCTGCGTCCAAACCAACGTTGTAGGTTGTCGATTTTTCCCAGGTCAGGTTATCGGGGATCAGGGTTGGCAGGTCGGTATAAGTTTGAAAACCGCCATCCAGTAATAACGATGTTTTTCCAACTTCCATCAATTCCAGATAGGAATAAGGATCGACATTCCCGTTTCCTAATGTACCAGCCGAGACCCTGACTTTCAGGTTATCGAGCCAGCCTTTTGTCCCTTCCATGAAACCTTCATCGGAAATACGCCATCCGAGAGATGCCGAAGGGAAAATACCCCATTGCTCGTTGGTCGGGAATTTGGAAGAACCATCGTAACGGGTGCTGAACTCAAACAGATATTTCCCTTTGTAAGCATAATTGGCCCTGAAGAAAAGTCCGATAAATGCCCAGTCGATACTTCTTTCTTCCATTACATAATTGATCCCGTCCATCAAAATGAAGTTGGGTTTGTCGGGATATAAATAACCATCTCTGCGATTATAAATATTTCTCCGTGTTGAAGATTCTACATTTCCTCCGAGAAGGATATTCAGCGAATGGTCTTCCCCGATTTTAGGGGTGTAATTCGCGGTAAGGTTACTTGCAAAATAGTTGGTTTCCTGGTTCCACATCCTTCTCAGCGACTGTCCTTTTTCGGCAAAAAGCTCAGGTCCTTCACTGTATGGCGCATACCGGTTGACACGGGTACGTTGGTAGTCTTTGTAACTGTATGTAAAATCGCCTTTGAAAGTCAACACGTCTTTAAGCGGCACATAGGTTGCCCCAATTGTATTTCTCACGTTCAGGGTATTATCGTCCTGAAATGAATATTTCCCGTGAAAATCGCCAATACCGTTATAAATTGAGGAGTAGGTGTAGGTGCCATCCGGATTAAACATCATGGCAACCGGGAACCCCTGGTGTTCAAGGTTCCGCTGAACCAACTCGTCGGCGTACGACATCAGCGGATAGTGGTAATCAGTATTGTCGATCGAAAAGTTATTTTCGATGGTCAACTTCGGATTTACCTTGATCATTCCTTTGGCCCTCAAATTGTAACGGTCCAAATCATCGGAGTTGTAACGGTAAATTCCATCCTGAGCAAAGTATCTTCCCGAAATGTAATAATTTGCCATTTCGTTTCCGCCGTTGACACTCAGCTTGTGGTCGGTTCCCTGTGTCCAGTCTTTGTATAGTAACTGGTTCCAGTCGGTATTTCCAAAATATTCGTACCGTCCGTCGTTGTTCACCCGCACTTTTGGGAGCTCGGGATTATCATTACGCCTTTTCAGTTCGTCGTACCAAGATCTGGAAAACGGGAATATGTTATTGATAGTCGTTGGATCAGATGCTGAATAATCATTATATCCGTAATACGCATTCAAGAATGAAGTGGTCCAATCGTAGCCATTGGTAACAAATGAAGGTTTCACCGTCCTGGTATAGAATGAGGCATTTCCATCGTAATTAACTTTAATAGAGCCTTTGCTTGCCTTTTTGGTAGTAATCAACACCACGCCAAATGTACCGCGGGCGCCATACACAGCAGCCGACGAAGCGTCTTTCAATACCGAAACGCTTTCCACGTCCTGCGGGTTCAGGGTACTTGGGTCGCCTTCCACCCCGTCAATCAGGATCAGGGCATTGCCACCAGCTCCGATCGACGTTTTACCACGAATGTTGTAACTCGTTTCACGGCTGGGTTTGCCATCGCGCATGGTGATGTTCAGGTTAGGGATTTGCCCCTGCAGACTACGGGTAATACTTGCATTCGGACGGCTTTCAATGGTTTCAGACGTAATTTGGTCGACCGCACCGATCAGGTCTCTCTTTTTAGCAGTACCGTAACCGATAACCACCACTTCATCAATTTTTGAAAGAGAACTTTCAAGCTGGACGTTCAGGTTTGTGCGTCCGTTGACATCAATTGTTGTTGCGGTGTATCCGATATATGAAAAGGATAATTTTGCATTAGGGGAAGGAACCTGTATCGTATAACGCCCTTCAAAATCAGTAATTGTACCAATGGTCGTTCCTACGATTTGTATCGCCGCACCAATCAGAGGGTTTCCGTCTGTGTCGCTAACAATCCCCGATACGGTAATGGATTGCTGAGCAGACACAGAACCTGACGGAGAATGGTCTTTCGCAGCGGCATTAAGCCCAATGCTTCCTATAAAAAACAGGATAACAGTCAAACCATATACCGAAATATTTTTGAATAATCTATGTTGTTTCATAATAGTAAGTAATAGGATTAATGTTGTATTTACTTATCGACGAAGATTGTACAATCGGTTGAACCTTCAATATCGGCAACCGATGCCCCCGGGGTATCAAGCATGTTGAATATGAATACAGTACCGGTTCGGGGAAGGAGCCATTCGGTAGGAGTTACCTGTCCGCCCATTTTGATGAAAGTTCCTTTATCCTGTGCACCTACAGGGAACAAATAAGTGTTGGTACCTTCTCCAAAGTTTGGCTGAGGTTCGTCGTTATCGCCAGTCCGGCTATAAACATCATTGTCAGGTATCTGATAAGGAGTGGCAGCAAGTGTAACCCCATAGAAAACTGCATCCATGGGAATTGAATTTTCAGTAACATTAATTCCTCTGAACACGCCAACTCCATCGGGGAAAGTCTTCTTTACGGAAGACTGTGAAGTTCCTGATCCGTTGGCCATCAGGCCGCCTCCTGCTTTTGCTGCACCGTTGCCGCTACCGCCAGGCACTACAGCATAATCAACACCCCAGAATACTGTCGGGGCTAACTGAGGACTGAGAATTAGCTTGTAATAACTACATATTACGCGGGCGCTTCCCCCTACATAAAAATATTGTCCTTTTTTTACAGAGCCTGTTTCCAAATTTATCTGATATACTTTTTTGCTGGCGGCGTCGTAAACACCATCGGCCCAGCCATATATGCTCGGTGAAGATGTGTTTGTAAATACCACGCTGTATTTGTTCTCAGCAAAATTAATATCCTTCAGGGCCAGTAGCTGTACATATTCATATTGTCCGGGATGGGTAAGGCCATCGCCAGAAACAGCGCCGGTGACGGGACTGTCTGAACCTCTCGGATCGTGTACAAAACCGGTAATCACAAAATCGGCATTGTGATAGATTTTCCGGATCATAAAGTTTGCAGCATTGCTTTGTCCGGCCCCTACGGTTACAACCGACTGGGTGAAAACGGCCTGATTGGCATCGTCGTATACATACACATTATAAGTTCCTGAAACCGTTTTGGCAAATGCCACTTTACCCTGGGCATTCGACAGTCCTTCTTTTATTAAAACCGGGTTGGCGCCTGTAGTTAATAATTCGACTTTACGGCCCACTACCGGCTTTTGTTTATTGTCGGCCAGTGTAACTGTAAATGTGTAATTTTCAACAAATATGTCGATCGACCATTCGATAATATTCAATGTATTATCTTTTGCAATGGAAACTGCTGTTGATCCGATTTCTTCTCCGTTCGCTTTGAATGCTTTGAACGTGTAATCTCTTGGTTCAAGACTTTTAATGCTTCCTTTTCCAAGGACAGAGGTATACATTGAATCAACTACAAAACCAGGTTTCTGGTCTGTGTAGTATGCCTTTACCCAGACATTCGACAGGGGAATTCCATCCTTATTGGTCAGTGTCAGGCTACAGTCATTGATTTCCGGGAAGGCCGGGTCCTCGAAATTGTCACAGGCTGTGAAAAACATAGCTGTGATCAAAAAAATAAAAACAAATGTCTGTTTCATAAAACTTGCTTTTTGTGGTTATAAAACATTTTTCTTTTTTGTGTCATTTCTTGCTTTTCGGGCAAGTCCGGAGAGAGAGTTGCATGTTCATTTTCTTTCATATAGAATGAATTTTTAGGTTGATATATATTGGATTTGTTTTTTCGCTTTAGTAAGCATTTGTCCGAATAATTCGAGGTTATCGACTATTATATCGGGGCGGAAATTTGAAACGGTCACATCATGCAGGGTACTTTCCCCGCTTAGTACCAGTACCCCTAAGGCATTGGCATCGAATGCCATTTGCAGGTCGGTATAAAGGCGGTCGCCAACCATAGCTACCTGCGAGGGTTGAAGTTTGTATTTTTGTAAAATTCCGACCAGCATCCGGGAGTCGGGTTTTCCGGCAAAAGCATCGGGAGTGCGCCCGGTTGCTTCGTTCAAACAGGCGCAGATGGAACCACAGTCAACTAAAACAGTGGGCTGGTCGGTGGGGCATACTTTGTCGGGGTTGGTCGCAATGTAAGGTAAACCTTGTTCGATCCACCATGCAGCCCGGCAAAGGCGCGGATATATCAGCGACATGTCGAACCCAACGACTACGGCATCCGGGCGGTCGGCTGCATCATCCGCTGTTGATTCATAACCCGCTTTCTCAAATTCACCGATCATGCCCGGGGTCCCCAGGATGAACAACCGCCTGACCGTCGGAAGATGGTATCTCAAATATTCGATCGTCGCCTGTGTGGAGGTATATATTTCCTCTTCAGTCGCCGAAATTCCCATCGCTTTCAGGTGCATTAAATAGTCATTGATACTTTTTGACGGGTTGTTCGTCAGAAACGAGTAGGTAATGTTCAGCTCCTTCAGTTTATTCAGAAACGGGATGGTAAAAGGGAAAAGCGTTTTCCCGTTGTAAATGGTCCCATCCATGTCAAGGGCCACATGTTTGATTTTCTTCAGTCTGTCTTCTAATTCAGCAGGGACGGTAATTCCCATCTGGCTGAAATATTTGTATTTCGAAAAATTTGTCATAATTGTATATTAATCATCATAACCATCCGCTTTTGCCTTCCATGCCATTGCAAATATCAGGGTCCCGGTAATTCCGAGAATAATCAATACTCCAATGGCATAATTCCATCCCAATTGGTCGGCGATCATGCCCAAACCCCACCCGGAAACAATCGTACTGGCATATCCGAAAAGTCCGGTAAACCCGATTGCTGTCGCTGCAGCGCGTTTTGTCGCCAGGTTTGCCACAGCAATGCCCACAAGGGCTTGCGGCCCGTATATGCTAAACCCGGCAGCCATTAAGATTCCGGCCATCAATACGGGCGAAGCATCAACTTGCCAGAACAGGAAAATAAAAAAGGCAGCCAAAGCCATGCAGATAACGGAAACACGGGCCCCCCGTCCTCCGAAAAATTTATCGGTAGCCCAGCCGGCCAGTAACATTCCCACAATTCCGGAAATTTCAAAGCCTGCTACCATCCATCCTGCATGATGGATAGAAACCCCTTTCCACTCGCTCAACAATGTGGGGCCCCAGTCCAAAACAGCATAACGCACGGTATACACAAAGAAATTTGCAATGGCGATAATCCAGATGTACGGGTTGAGAAACACCTTTTTTCTTACAAATTGTTTAAACTCCAGCGACTTGGTGTTTTCTTCTTTTTTGTCCTGGGTTTCGCTTGTTATTTCCGGCAATCCTACCGATGATGGAGTATCTCTTAAGCTAAACCACAAAAATGCAGCGCCAGCCAGAGCTATAGCCGATGGCACATAAAAGCACCACCGCCAGCCAAGAGAAACCACGTAACCGGTAATAATTACAACTAACCCGGCACCTATTGAGTGGGAAGTATTCCATACCGACATTTTGGTTGCCAGCTCTTTCGGTGGTACCCAGTGGGTTAGTAAACGGGCACAGGGTGGAAACCCCATCCCCTGGAACCAACCGTTCAGTATCCATACAATCCCAAACATTAACACAGCAGAACTAAATCCAAAAACAATATTACAAATGGCCGCGAGTACCAAACCTGTTACCATGAAATAACGGGCATTTACCCGATCGCCAATAAAGCCGTTTACAAATTTTGAGACTCCGTAAACCAAGCCGTGTAATGTGAGGAATATCCCCAATTCAGCTTTTGTAATACCCAGGTCGGCCTGCATGGCAGGCATGGCGATACTCAGGTTTTTCCTCACGAAGTAGAACATCGCGTAGCCAATCATGGTAGTGATGATGACCCGGGTCTGCCAATACTGAAATCGTTTGGCAGTTCCCGGGGACATCGACGAATAGCTTTCCTGCTTATTTTTTAAGGTCATCCGTTGTGTTTTTTATATTTTCCAGAGACCATCTTCCCCAAATAGTTCATCGATCCATTTTCCAAAGAGGTTTGTCCGAACGGCCAGGTCAAGAACAGTAAACCGGCGGCGCAGATATTGGGCACGGATAAACGTTTCGCGCAGTCGGTCCCGCGAAATTCCTATTTCTTCCGGTTCCACAGGAGCGCCAACCAATTTCAGCCGTTGTTTCGCTTCAGTAAAAGGGACCAGTTGTTTTTCCAATTTTGATTTTATTTCAGGCCACTTCTTTATCAATAAGTTTAACTGGTCGGCCAACACTTCGCGGGATATGTATTTTGCCCTTGTTTCCTGCAATCCGATTTCCGGAAAATCAGTTCCTTCAAAGATTTTCAGTGCTTGTTTGTCCGATTCTTCAGGTGTTGGCCAAGCCTCGCAGCAGGCTTCCACATCAAGTTCTTCAATGGGTGTTACCAGAATTTTTTCATAGAAAGCTAATATCGATAAGGTTCCGATACTCACCTGAAAACCATGCGAAACATGTTCGCCATTGTTCAGGTGATGTTCCATGTTCCACAGGTGGCTGAACTGGTGTTCGGCACCCGAAGCCGGACGGCTCGTTTTGTGCCACTGCATGGCAAAACCTCCCAGCATCAGGCCTTCCGTCAGTTTAGAGATTGCCTCCGGATTCCCGGATTTCACTCCCTGTGGATCGGAAAGCGAGTCGTGCAGTCCATCCTGGACAATCGACCATGCCTGTTTATCGATAGGTTCCACACCCAGTTGGTCGGCCAGAATCCAGTCGGCGCCGGCAGTTATTTTGGCAAATAAATCGGCATAACCGGAAGCCGTCATTTCTGAAGGAGCTTCACAGATAATGTTGATATCAGCCAAACATGCCTGTGGGGCCGGGCAATTAAATGTTTGTTTTGCGCCATTGGCAGTAATTGAAGCCCCAAAGGCAGTATATCCATCCATCGAGGCTGCGGTGGCCACACACATATAGCGCCTGCCGGTCAGATGGGAAGCCAGTTTTACTAAATCATTGATGGTACCTGAACCAACAGCCACCGGAATGGCATCGTTTGTTTTCAGAAATGCGACCAATTGATCGACATAAGAATATTCAGCATGTAATTCGGGATCATTAAAAATGAAAGGTTCTATTTGGTTGATTCCTTCTGTATTCAATGCTTCACAAACAGTGCCCCCAGCCACCCTGTAGGTATTATTATCGGCTATTATGGCCGCAATTTTTCCTGGGAACTGTTCCCTGAACAAATTGGGCACCTGTTTTAAAAGGCCAGGCCCGATGCGGAGCGCCCGGGTTTCGTTTGCTGCTTTCAGCGCATTCTCAATATTCGACATGATTCTGCTCTTAATATTATTTTGATTGAAGAATTGTCCATATTTCGGTCGGAATGTCCGACTCGATGATGTCCGGTCTCTTTTTTATTTCGTCCCGGTAAGCCTTTTCGCGTTCCTCCGGGGTTGACAGTTTGTCGTGTGTGGGGGCATACGACACCATACAACGTACGCCTCTTTCGTGTAACTGGGCTACAATATTTGCATTGTTTTCGTCAATTGTCGGCCCTACATAGGCGATCATGTTTTCCCACGGAACCCCAGCTATCGTAAGGTCTTCAAACTCTTTGGCTGTACGTGCAAATGCCGACATCATAATCCCGGGAATCCGGTCGTAATAGAACCGCGCCTGGGCTCCGGTATGTACCGTCACCATCACGTGTTTTTCTGCTTTGTGTTTTTTAATCAACGCAGCGATCGTTTCCATCGGGACATCCTTTTTGTCCAGATTAATAATTGTCTTCCCTTTGCTCCAGGTGATGACTTTTTCTAAAGTCGGGATTTTATAAGGGGTCGTATTGCCTTCCGCATCTTTCAAACGTATTGACTGGAGTTCAGCCCAAGTATAATCGGAAAGTTTTCCTTTACCGGTAGTGGTCCGGTCTAAAGTAGCATCGTGCATCAACACCACCACGCCATCCTTGGTCAGCCTCGGGTCAATCTCGAAAATCGCAGGCATCTGGGTTAACACATTCCGGAGCCCTTCTATGCTGTTCTCGGGAAAATTCGTTTCACGTCCCCCACGATGTCCGCTGATAATGATTGGTCCATCTTCTTTGTACCTGAAATAATTTTGCAATTCTTTCGTGTTCCTGAAATGAATACAATTATTCTCTTCAGGCTGGGCCGAAACAGTATTTCCTCCCAAAACAAAATAAATAAAAAACAATGTAACGATAAGTTTAGAAAGGGATAACGGGAGGATGTCGCTGTTTTTATCTTCATTTTTCATCTTTATATTATTTTTTGTATCTATTTGTGCAAAATAAGAAATAAAAAGAAATAAAAACAAATAAAGCGAAAAAAATATTTTTGAATTCCTTTTCGTGTTTTATTTTTTTCTCGGATAATAGTTTTGTATTTTTACCTGAAATTGTAGGGTAAACTTGTAAAAACTGTAAAAATCATGGCCAGTATCGCTGAAAGACACAAGTATATTCTTGACTCTTTAAACAAGGATGGTTTTGTAAAAGTAGTTGATGTTGCAAAAGCCTTAAAAGTTACGACTGTTACGATTCGTAAGGATTTGAAATATCTGGAAGAGAAAAAATTTCTGTTCAGGACACATGGGAGCGCCAGTCCGATTAATCCTCATGCAATCGACCTGAATATTACGGAAAAAGAAAAAATAAAAAGAGAGGAAAAGAAACGGATTGCCCAGGCAGCTATCAGATTGATTGAGAAGGACGATTCAATTATTGTAGGCGCAGGTTCTACCGTTTTTGCCTTTGCCGAGCAAATACGTCCGGCAGACAACCTGACTGTCGTCACGGGATCTCTCAAAGTATCGATCCTGTTGAATGAAATCACTAATGTTACTGTTATTCAGTTGGGCGGGACGGTTCGGAAAAATTCAGTTTCGGTAATTGGTGATCAGACTTCCCGTTTCCTTCAGGATATTACTTGTTCAAAACTATTTATGGGGGTCGACGGCATTGATTCCGAGTTTGGGATCACCAATTCAAATATTGAAGAGGCCCAGCTAAACAAACGAATGATTGATGCCTCTCTGAAAACGATTGTATTGGCTGACTCATCGAAATTCGGGAAAAGGGGGTTTGGCCGGATATGCAGCCTCGACCGGGTGGACGTCATTATTACCGATTCGGGAATTACCGATTCAATGGCAAAAATGATTGACGGTTTCGGAATTGAACTGATTGTTGTGTGAAAACAAAGAAAAAAAACTATAATTGAAACCTGGACATAGAGAAAAAAATAAAAATAGAAACCTCCGGGGGGAGAGGTTTTTTTATACCCGTACTTTTACTACCACTTTTTTCACGTTCGATATGGTTCCGCTGCTGATCCCGGGTTGATGCAGGTCGTGCGGATAAAAAATAGCGAACATTCCGGCACCGAGTATGACTTTGGAGGTAGGCACTTTATAGAAAACACAATCTTTTTCATCGTTGTAGGCAATGCTGGGTTCCTGTCCGTTTAACGGGGCATAGCCAATTGCTTCTTCGCCTGAAACGATGAACTGCACATCAATATAGTTGCGGTGCGCCTCAATTTTGCAGTCTGCTTCTGGTTTGGTTTCATACTCGTTTACGACGGCGTAAATCAGCTCGCCGTCAATAATATATTTCCCTTTTGCAAGTCCTGTAAAATCGGTTTCTGCAATGTATTGTAAGGCTTTGGCGACGCCTGTGCCTGAATTTTTATAAAAACCTGTGTTTTCAATACGGTCAGTAATCATCTTTTGGGTATTTAATAGGATGTGCGAACATAACAAATTGAAAGAAAATAAAAAAGCAAGTCGTCATTTTTTTCATTCCCGGAATGGATACAAAGTGTCGGGATTTAACAGGGCGATCGTACGGTCGTTTTTTATTAAGAACCATTTCATATAAGAATTATTTTCAGAAACTTTTTGATGAATCTTAAAATTATTTGTGATATTTGTTTTGCATTTACTTCAGAAACTCTCAATACATTATAATTTAAATCAAACATCATGTTTAAGATACAGACCTTAAATAAGATTGACAGCGAAGGGCTGAAGCTCTTTCCTTCTGATCAGTATAAAATTACCGGCGACATGGCGGATCCCGATGCAATTATAGTGCGAAGTGCAGCCATGCACGATATGGAACTGCCTTTGGAACTGAAAGCCATTGCACGGGCCGGAGCAGGTGTGAATAATATCCCGATTGAAAAATGTACCGAAAAAGGTATCGTTGTATTTAATACTCCGGGGGCCAATGCCAACGCTGTAAAAGAGTTGGTAATTGCCGGGTTGTTATTGTCGTCGCGCGACATTGCGGCTTCCATCGAATGGTGCAAAGCCCTGATCGGGAAAGGTAGTGAGGTGCCTGCCCTGGTAGAAGAAGGGAAAAAGAATTACGGAGGGACGGAAATAAAAGGGAAAACTCTTGCCGTTATCGGGTTGGGAGCTATTGGCGTACTGATTGCAAACGCCGCCCAGGCTTTGGGAATGGAGGTTCTGGGATACGACCCATATATTTCGGTAAAACAAGCCTGGCGTTTGAGCCGTAACGTGAAAAGCGCAGAAAGTATCGAAACCCTTTTGTCTCATGCCGACTATGTTTCCATTAACATCCCGCAGACTCCGGAAACCAAAGGGTATATCAATAAGGATAAAATCAGGATGATGAAAGACGGGGTGAAAATCCTGAACTTTGCCCGCGGCGGTTTGGTAAATAATAAAGATATAAAAGAAGCGCTCGAATCGGGAAAAGTTTCGCGTTATGTAACCGACTTCCCCGATGAAGAAGTGTTGATGATGAAAAATGTAATTGCCATCCCTCATCTTGGCGCATCAACCGAAGAATCGGAGACCAACTGTGCGATCATGGCCGTTGAGCAGGTGCGCGATTACCTGGAAAAAGGAAATATTGTGAATTCGGTGAATTTCCCTACAGCCGAAATGGAACGCAATGGCGGCGCCCGCATTGTGATTGCCAATAAAAATATTCCGAACATGGTGGGGCAGATTACATCGAAGCTGGCTTCCGAAGGGATCAATATTGCCAATATGCTGAACAAAAACAAAGCAGATATTGCTTATAATATTATAGACATTGACGGGTCTGATCCGTCGGATTCCCTGATTGATAAACTGCTTTCTATTGACGGCGTATTTATGGTGCGCATCCTGCATTCAAAATAAAAAATTGAACAGACAGCAATAGCCCGGGACTATTTATTAAATATTTCCGGGTTTCTTTTTTATTTTCTGTTCCGATTCGAATTAAATTCTATTTTTGCAGATGACGATAAACCTTACCTGCATAACGATTTAATAATCTGGCAAAAAAACGATTAAAATGAACAAAGACTTAGTAACTAAAGCAGCTGACAATATTCGTATCCTTGCGGCTGCAATGGTTGAAAAAGCCAAATCCGGTCATCCCGGGGGCGCAATGGGTGGGGCTGATTTCATTAGCGTGTTGTATTCCGAATTTCTGAATTACGACCCTTCTGATATGGAGTGGCCCAACCGCGACCGTTTCTTTCTCGATCCGGGGCACATGTCGCCCATGTTGTATGCAACTTTAGCTTTGACAGGCAATTATACGATGGAAGATTGTGCCAATTTCCGTCAATGGGGAAGCGTAACTCCCGGTCACCCGGAGGTGGACGTTAAGCGGGGAGTTGAAAATACCTCGGGTCCGTTGGGACAAGGCCATGTGATGGCGGTGGGCGCCGCTATTGCCGAGCGTTTCCTGGTTTCCCGTTTTGGTGAATGGATGGCCCACAAAACCTATGCATTTATCTCTGACGGTGGTATTCAAGAAGAAATTTCCCAAGGGGCCGGACGTATAGCAGGTTTTCTGGGGCTGAGCAACCTGATCATGTTTTACGATTCAAATGATATCCAGCTATCGTCGGACACCAGTGAGGTCACAATTGAAGATACCGGGAAAAAATACGAAGCCTGGGGATGGAAAGTCATCACTATTGATGGTAACAATGCTGACCAGATCCGTACTGCCCTCAAGGAAGCCAATGCCGAAACGGAAAAGCCGACCATTATCATCGGAAAAACCATCATGGGCAAAGGTGCTTTAACAGCCGATGGCAGCAGTTACGAACGCAAATGTGCAACACATGGCATGCCGTTGGGCGAAGCCGGCGCTTCGTTTGAGAAAACCATCGCCAATCTGGGAGGCGACCCACAAAATCCGTTTGTAGTTTTCGACGATGTAAAAAAATTATTTGACCAACGGAAAGAAGAACTAAAAAAAGCGGCTGCGGCGAAAAAAGCAGCACAGGCCGAATGGGCAAAAGCAAACCCGGAATTGGCTGTCAAACTGAGCAGATTTTTCTCGAAAGAAGCTCCGGAATTCGATTTCAGCAAAATTCAGCAAAAAGCAGGGATAGCCACCCGCGCCGCCTCTTCAACGGTTTTGGCTGCTTTTGCAGGCGAAATCGAAAACATGGTGGTTTCGTCAGCCGACCTTTCCAATTCTGACAAAACCGACGGTTTCCTGAAAAAAACCAAAGCGTTCAAAAAAGGTGATTTCAGCGGCGCTTTCCTGCAAGCCGGCGTAGCCGAACTGACCATGGCCTGTATCATGAACGGGATGGTATTGCACGGAGGGGTCATTCCCGTATGTGGGACCTTCTTTGTTTTCTCCGATTACATGAAACCCGCTGCACGAATGGCTGCGCTCATGGAACTTCCGGTGAAATACGTCTGGACTCACGACGCATTCCGTGTTGGCGAAGATGGCCCGACCCACCAGCCGGTAGAACAGGAAGCACAAATTCGCCTAATGGAAAAACTGAAAAACCACAAAGGACATAACTCGATGCTGGTGTTGCGCCCTGCCGACTGTGAAGAAACTACCGTGGCATGGAAAATGGCGCTCGAAAATACCCACACTCCCACTGTGTTGATCCTTTCACGCCAGAATATTAAAAACCTGCCGGAAGGGACCAATTACGAAGGAGTAAAAAAAGGAGCTTACATTGTAAGTGATTCAAAAGGAACACCCGATGTAATTTTGCTGGCCAGCGGTTCGGAAGTAAGCACCCTGATTGCCGGAGCTGAACTGTTGGAAAAAGACGGCATCAACTGCCGCATCGTTTCAGTTCCATCAGAAGGATTGTTCCGCAGCCAGCCAGCCGAATACCAGAATGCAGTGCTGGCACCGGGCATTAAAAAATTTGGTTTGACCGCCGGATTACCTGTAAATCTTGAAGGTTTAGTGGGTGCCGACGGAAAAGTTTTCGGACTGGAGTCGTTCGGCTTCTCGGCCCCGTACACTGTACTGGACGAAAAACTGGGTTTCAACGGACAAAATGTATACAACCAGGTAAAAGAATTACTTGCCTGAATCCGATACGGTACAAGAGTAATTGGTGAGATTAATCAGAATTATTCGTAAAATACGAGTGTAACCCTGAAAAGGGAACGGGCCCTGCAGGGGCAAGGGGGGCACTTTGATGGAATAAAAGCCTTCTGTCAAATCGATGGGAGGCTTTTTTACGCGAATTTCAGAGGCAGCCTGAATAGATTACACTCTTTCAGATGGTAAACACGTTGTACCTTATTTTGAGAAGATCATTTTCAGCGCTACAATAATGATAAAGATGCCAAATATCTTTTTCAGGATTTTTTCTGAAATACTGAACGAGATGTACGACCCAAGGTAAGCGCCAATAAAAAACATAATGGAAAGTACCAGTGCAACTTTCCAGTTTACGTGCCCTTCTTTCCAGTAGTTTATTACTGCCAGCAGGGTTACGGGCGGAATCATAAAGGCCAGCGATGTTCCCTGCGCCTGGTGCTGGGTAAATCCAAAAATCAATACTAAGGCCGGGACAACAATAATAGCCCCTCCTACGCCAAGGGTGCCTCCGAGCAAGCCAGCCAGCAGGCCGACCACCATCAATATCAGCAACTGGGACACTGTCATTTCCATATTTTTATTCATTTTCCGAGACGGGTGTTGAACCGGAACCCAATGCCATGCAGGTTCAGTATCTTAATATCGGGATCGTCCTTCAGGTAGCGGCGTAAACGTGAGATAAACACATCGAGGCTGCGTCCCAGGTAGTAATCGTCAGAACCCCATACATTCATTAGTATTTCGGAGCGGCTGAGTATTTTATTCGGGTTTTCACAAAAATATTTCAGTAGTTCGGCTTCCTTGTAAGTCAGTGTTTTGCGTTTGTCACCATGTTCGAGGATCAGGTTCTCAAAATAAAAATTGTAGGCGCCGATCTTTCTGACAACAGGTGGGCCATCTGCATTATCGGGTTTCTGGCTCCTTTTTAGAAACACCTTTATACGCAGCAACAGCTCCTCCATGCTAAACGGTTTGGTGATGTAATCGTCACCCCCAATCGACAATCCATTGATCCGGTCTTCAGTCATTGATTTGGCTGTCAGAAAAATGACCGGGACGTGGTCGTCTTTTTTCCGGATTTCGCGGGCTACGGTGAACCCGTCTTTTTTCGGCAGCATCACATCAAGGATACAAATACTGAATTTATCTTTTTCAAATCCATCAATCGCTTTTTGCCCGTCGTCAACAGCTGTTACCTTGTATCCGTTTTGTTCCAGGTTGTCCCTGATAATGAAATTAAGGGTCTGGTCGTCTTCAACTAAGAAGATATGTTCTCCTGAAAAATCCATAGCCTATTTCTTTGGAATTTTTACGATAAATATAGTTCCTTTTGGAGAATTATCTTCAATCCTGATTTTCCATCCATGCCGGTCGGTAATTTTTTTCACATAGTCGAGCCCCAACCCGAACCCTTTTACGTTGTGTACATCGCCTGTAGGGACGCGGTAAAACCGGGTAAACACTTTTTTTCGGAATTCTTTAGGGATACCAATTCCGTTATCGGCAAAGGAGATTGTATACGATTTGGTTTCTTCTGCTAACCGGACATGAATTTCGGGTAAATCTTCACAATATTTTACCGCATTGTCAAGAATATTGAAAATCAGGTTGGAAAAGTGCAGTTCATCGGCGTTTATTGTGGTTCCCGGGATTTCAGGATGAAAACGGATGGCGCACAGGTTGCCGTTTTGGCTGCTTTTAAATTCTGCGATCGTTTTTTCAATGAATGCGTTCAATTCCACCGGTTTGATTTCTAATTGAAGCCGTTGTTTCTCGATGGAAGCCATTTGCAACAATTTTTCAACCTGCGACGAAAGTCGTTTGTTCTGGTCGAGGATAATTTTTGCATAATCAGCCAGCCGTTCGGGCTGCCCGATAATTTTGGGTTCGCTGAGTACCTTGGCTGCCAGGCTGATCGAGGCAATCGGGGTTTTGAATTCGTGTGTGAGATTGTTGATGAAATTTTTCTGTATTTCGCTTAATCTGCGCTGTTTGATGATGGTGTACAATGAATACCCGAAAAACAGTAAAACGATGAGCAACAGGGAAGTGACAAAATACCAGGGTTTCAGCTTGGAATGAAAGAAGACGGAACGTCCTGGAAAATTCACCCCGAAATAATACACGTATTTTTGGCATTTGGGCAGATCACATTTTCTGGCTTTGACCAGTTTTTTCCCCCCATTGTATAACTCGTTGAAAATAATCTCTTCCCGGCTACATTCGTCCAACGTGTCGCAGCTGTTGTCGTGGAACATGTTGAAAATACTTTCTGCCCTGATCAGCTTCCCGTTTGCCATCTTGTCGGTTTCACAATCGTAAATGGCATATTCAAAATCAAGTTTGATGTGGTTTCGTTTAAAATTGTTGATCAGGTAATATTCCAACAATTCCGGGTCGATGACATGGTTCACATTCACCACGAAATAATTATTCGAAATCTGCTCTACCAGGCACATTTCGTTTATTTTGGTATTGTGCCCGTATACTTTGTTGTTGTATTCGATCAAATCGCGGGCAACGTTATACAAGGCATGTGTTATCTCTTCCTGGAAATTTTTCTCATTGATTTCAATCGCTTTTTTCAGGAAAAGGAACTGTACCAGCAATATCCCCAACACGGAGATGGTGGCCAAAACTATGACATACCGTATCGGATTCCGGATCATGACATTCCTTTATTTTTCACCCTAACGAAGGCGAAACTACTTATTTTTTCGGAGAAACCTGCCGATTAACATTTCATTAACAAAACTTTATGGGGCATTAACAGGAATTGTACAAGGGGATGTTTAGTTTTGCATGTCAATCCGGCATAATTCCATGTTGGATTGTTATCTTTGAAAACCTGATTTTTAATGAAAATTTTTACAGACATGAAAATTGCATTCAGTGTATTCACAGCTCTTGTATTCTTTGTATCTGGCCTGGCAACAGCGCAGCAGGGAAAGGCGAAAATTGAGTTTGAGAAAACCATTCATGATTACGGGATATTTAAAGAAGAAAGTGGGCTTCAGACATACACATTCCGGTTTACCAACAAAGGCAATGTGCCTTTGATCCTGAACAATGTACAACCTTCATGCGGATGCACCACCCCCGAATGGGTACGTAAACCGGTTGCCCCGGGGCAGGAAGGTTATATCAAGGTAAGCTATGACCCGAAAGGGCGTCCGGGAACATTCAATAAATCGATCCGGGTAATTTCGAATGCGGAGCACCAGACGGTTGTGCTTTATGTGAAAGGAGAAGTTTCGCCCCGTGAAAAAACGCTGGCCGAGCTTTATCCTTATACCATCGGGCCATTGCGGGTAAAAAGTAACCATATTGCGTTTACCAGACAAACTGAGAATGAAACAAAAACAGAACAAATAGAATTGGTAAATGATACCGATAAGGAAGTTATGGTGGGAGTGAAGGAAACACCCCAACATATCAAAATAAGCATTTCGGAGCCGGTAATAAAACCGCGTGGCAAAGCGGTCCTGACATTGAGTTATGATGCCTCGAAACGGAAAATGTACGGGTTCATCATGGAAAGCATTTATCTCAATATTGACGGTTCTTCCGATTACCGGAACCGTATAGGGGTGAGTACCACCATTGAAGAAGATTTCTCGGTACTGAGCGCAGAAGAACTAAGCAATGCGCCTGTCGCAGAGTTCGACGCCAAAGATTTTGATTTTGGAGATATTAAACAGGGAAGTAAAGTGCAACATACATTCACCCTGAAGAATAGCGGAAAACGCGACCTGATTATCCGCCGGGTAAACACTTCCTGCGGATGTACCGCTGTTACTCCCGAGAAAACGATGATTGGTCAGAACGAAAGTGTGCCGTTAAAAGTTGAGTTTGATTCAACCGGGAAGATGGGCCGCCAGAACAAAACCATTACAGTAATTACAAACGACCCGAAAAATCCGACAACGATTCTACGCATATCCACGAATATTCAGGCTGTACAATAAAAAGAAAGGTTC
Source organism: Prolixibacteraceae bacterium (assembly GCA_034003625.1). Taxonomy (GTDB): domain Bacteria; phylum Bacteroidota; class Bacteroidia; order Bacteroidales; family Prolixibacteraceae; genus GWE2-42-39. The sequence continues at coordinate 45,996 of JAVEYG010000024.1, forward strand.
AATCGCGGGATTTTCAACAGTTGCTTCACAACGTTCAGTATGGCAAAATAATAATGAGATGTCCCTAATCTCTGTAGCATAGGGGTATTAAGGGAGAAGACACGAAGGGACACGAAAAAAAACGGGTCAATCCCAAAAGTGGTTTTCCTCCGGGTCAGCCCCCTTTCATCAAAAACCAAAAACAATTAACGGAAAACCCACAATATGTTATTATAAGTAGGTTGCTGGTTTTGCCCATAAGCCACGCCGACATCGCGGAAAGCCTGTATTCTTAACGATTCAAGCATGACTTGGTCTTCGTATGCCTTTTCAAAAAAGTTCCAGTCGCGTTTTTCATCCTGAAGTACTTTCTGTGCCATCGCGGCAATTTTTGCCTGTGCATCCTGATAACACCTTGAATCCGGATCAATATTTGAAAGTACTGCGCCGGCTTTTAACGCACCGTTTGAATTGGGCTCGGCAGCAAAACAGGCCGATGCAACGGTGATCATCATTTGGCAGTCGTGGTCAATCCAATCCTGGTAAATCGGCCCAATGGCATCCACACATTGCATGTAACAGTCTTTGCAAACCTGAGGCACTGTCGACAACACGTTGATTGCCGCCCCGAACTGGTTCTGTGCTGCCAGCGACTTCGCGTTGGCAATCACAAAATCACATCTTGAATTATAGTATTCAATGATCTTGCGTTTCCCTTCGTCCAGAAACCTTTTTACGTTCTGGTTCTTCAGGCTGACGGTACGTAAACCATTGGTGTATGCCTTGTTTTTGTTGCTCCCCGCCCCTTTGGTCGTGAACGATGTGGACGACAAAATATTCTGGTCGACAAAATCAACAATGTAGAGATAAACCTCAAAGGTATAGGCTTCCATCGGGGGAACGGTTGGTGTTACATCCTTGGTCAGTAGTTCCATTTTTGCAGTCAGCAGAAAGCGTGGGTTGACGCCTGCCCCTCCCATCCCATTTTCAGTAACTGCTTCAACTAATTTGTTGGTGAGTAGGCTCTGCGCATGGTCGGGAATGTCTTCTACCTGTGGCGGGATTACCACATTCAGGGGAATCCGTTCATAATCGTCGGCTTTCCCGAGGGTATTCTGAGCTGAAGAGAATAACGGCCAGAGAAAGACAGATATTAATAATAGCTTCTTCATATTTTTTAGTTCAGTGGTTCAATCATTTTTCACCGATAATCAGCCATATTTCGCCTAATCCTCTCGTGTATATCTTGCAATCCTGGCTGAAGGGAGCTTCTCCCAGCATGGTACGCAGGTCGCGTATCCAGCGGCGGGTGTCAGTCGGGCGGCCACGGTCGTCATACAGGGGGATGCGCACCTGTTCAAAACGGATCACGTTCTCCGTATAGGTCGAGGTGTTGTAACGTCCTTGCACCGTATTGTCGTATACCCAGTCCTCGATGATCTCGCCCAGTTCGAGGGTCTCGCCTTTAAAATCAAATTCTTCTTCCAGGTCGATGTCTGATGTATCCCATACGCGGGTCTGGAAAACGATTTCACGCCCGTTTTCAAACAAGTCGTCGAAATGTTCCTGGAGACGTGCATTGAAATCATCAATGTACGAGATGACAGCTTCTTCGAGAAGTACCGGGGTTTCAGCCGAGAACGAAGGGCTTCCGGTACCCTGTGCACCTGCCACCTGTTTGTTGGTATACGCGTCGAGTCCCTGCAAAATAAAGGTAATGGAACGCTGCGGGCCGGTTTGGTTGATCTGGTAAGTAAGCTGGATGATAATATCGGCATTGGCCGTCCGCTTTAAAATGTCGATCGGGCTCTCGGCAATGGCGCCCCCTCCTTTACTGCCCAGCATGGCTACTTCGGCGCTTTCCTGTTCCAAGGTTTTCAATACGCTTTCTAAGTTTTTTAGCGGAAAGCCACGGTCGGCCATCATGGTGTTGATTTTGCTGATAGTGACCAGCAGGTCGGTTTCCATCTGAAGGGCAGTTTTGTAATCGGGTAACACTTTTGTCGTCCCCATTTCGTCGTAGTTCATGACATACCCGTTTTTGATGCACCAGTTGTCGCTGGGCACAACCATGATGGTTGGTTTTTTTGCCTGGGAGAAACCCGCAACTGCAAATATTGCTATCGCTGTAAATAGTAAAAGTACTCGTTTCATTCTTTTTCGTTTTAATTAAAATCCTGCCCCCATTTTCTTGATCACGCCTGCAGCTTCCAATTCCCTGCGTAGTTCGGCATGGGCTACTGAAATTACAACGCCTACCTTATATTGCCGTTTGTCTATTTTGATACGGTCGACCTGGCTGCCGCTTTGCGATACAAAATTCAGGTAACGGCCTCCATCGGAAAAGAAGGTGTTGAAATAGTCGCTGTGCATTTGTTCTGCTCCTGGTGCTGTAACCAGCGGACGGCTCATACAGCCAGGTTTTCCGCCCCGTATGCCTTTGAACATCACCGCATGGACTGCATTCTTCTTGGCCTGATAAACCGCATCGTCGGGCTTGTTGCCAAAGCCCCACACTTTTACCAACTGGGTCCCGTCCACGCCGGTTCCCATACATTCTACTTCGTAGTTGCTGATCAGGTAACCAGCCATCTTTTTCTGCTTCTTGGTTTGTGCATTTGCTGAAACTGCAAACACAAAAACAGCCATCACTGCTAATAATCCAACTTTTTTAATCATTGCCATATTTTTTAGAACATTATTCGTAATCCAACACTGATACCCAGACCGTTGCCCCGTTCAAAGATGCCTGAGTAATCAACTTCTTCTGTCACAACGTTGTCGTCGGGGTCTGTTTCTTCGGAAGAAAGCATCAGGTAATAGGTTGCCGAACCAATCAACTGGACATTGTACCGGATGTTGATCCCCACGCGGGCGCCCCCTTCAATGAACATGCTGCTGATTGTATTTTCGGATGTGTCCCAGGTTGCGCTTTCAACCCCGAAACCGAGGAAGGGCCCCCAGTGTAGGAAATTGGTCAGGTAAAAATCTTTGTTTAACCCTCCGCTTACACGGGCAAAGGTGAAATCAGAAACACCGTTGTAATCGAAACTGCCGGCGTCAATTCCGCCTTCCACATACAATTTCAGCGAAGTCAGCCCTTTTGACAGGTTTCCGGATTTGTAAAACAGCTTTCCGATATAGTATTCCAGTCGTCCGTTCACACCACCCAGTCCGCCGTCGGTATAACCCAGGACAAAGTTGGCCCCCACATCGTTTTTCTGTTCCATGAACATTCCGTAAGCGTCGATTTTTCCCCCGGCAATCTGGTAAAACAGCGAGGGGTCGGTATCGCCCGTGGTCACTTTTCGGTTATCCATTACTTTCATTGCTTTTACTACACCGCGGCGTTTCGATTCAATAGACCCGTTGTTACGTTCCCTGTTTTCGTATACAAAATACCGTTGATCGAAGCCAAGACCTTCTTTTTTACCGATTTTGGCCGCGATGGGATCAACTGCCGAAACATACGCTTTTACACGGAATTCGTCGTTTTTCTTTTCCACATCGTTGATAATCGCCTGGTGGGCCGACTGTACCATGGTCTGGAACAATTCGTCGCTGGTTTTCTGAACTTTTGGGGCCAGGGCATGTCCCGGGTTAAACTGGGTTGCCAGTATTTCCTGCTGAAAATGCTGAACCGGGACAAAAGGAAAGGTTGCCGCTTCAAAAGCGCTTATTTTATTTTGATCGGGGGCACTGGTCCAGTAGTCCTGAAAGAAATAGGCTGCTACCGAATCGTTGAAATTCAGTTTGTAAATATAGGCGTTCACCGTTGCCATGAACCCGTTCATGTGTCGTTTGTCGGCAGGCGTTTCGCTCTGGTTGTATACCTGTTCCATCGTCATCAGGTTGTCGAAATCGACTACCATTACATACGATTTGTTGATCAGGCCCATGCCCATGTCCATCAGTGCCGATTCGCCGCGTTTGGAAGCCGATGCAATAATGTAATCGGCATCATTGGCATTGAACATCCCGCGTTCTTTCAGCAGGTTGGTATTGAACGTCCCGTCGGGCTGACGGTTAAACCATTTGGCAATGATCTTCTGACCGATCTTATTTTGGTGCAGAAGTTCAATGAGCTTGTCATCTGACAGGCGTTTTACAAGCCCCGCCGTGATGGTGAACGTTTCACGCTGGCCGGGTGCGGAAAGTGTTTTGGTTTCCACCGCATTGTCGTAAAATTTGTCGGGGACAGCCAGTTTCTCCAATTGTGTACAGGCCTGAGCGCTGAACTGCTCAGCAAGGTCAATCCCAAGGTAGGTAAACGAATTCCGGTCGTATTCCGAGGACACTACGCCCGATTTAACCTTTTTTGCCGATTCCGTAATGTCTTGCGCCGAGGCGGAGGTGAACAGAAAAATCGCAAGGAAAATGTAGATAGTCCGTTTCATAAATAGATGATTTTGGTTTTCGCAAAGCAAGATAGGAATTTTTCGCCAGAGAAAAACAAGGGAAAGGCAAAGAAATTACAGGGAGATTGCGTCTAAGGTCGAACCATTCTTTTCGTGTCTCTTTTCGTATATAGAGCGACGAGATCAGCAGATTCGTGTAATAATATCGATTTTTAAAAATACCGGGGAAAGGCATTTAGGGACGGAGTTGATTGCCGTTAGGCTGAGGGTGCTGTCCCAAAAGTTCTAAAATCCGTAATCCGCCTCACCCTGAATTCCAGCCTGCCGGCTGTCAGGTATTTAATGGGCTGACGATCAGGAAGGTGGAATTCCGAAACAAGTTCGGGATGACCCTGTCCAGACTTTGGGGACAGCACCCTTGTTTTATAATTTATTTTCCGCAAGAAATGTGTGGCCCAATGCTTAGTCGATAACGATCAACAGGTATTTTGAGGCTTTCCAAAATTCCGCCGGATTGTCGATAACCAATGATTCAATGGTTTTGTCGCCGGTAAAATGATACGAACCTTCGGGATGTGTGGTCACCATACGGGCCTTTTTTACGTTCAGGTCTAACTGTTTGAATTCGCGAAGGTCGGTAACCGAAAAATATTCATGGTTGAAATCTTTTTTCATTTTCAGGCTGCGCCCCACGCCCAGTACGCCGCCTTCCTTTTCCAGTACATTGTTTTCGGCCAGTTCTTTTACTGTGCCGAAAGCAAAATAAACGGTGTTGATGGTGACGGTCTGTTCTTCAATGGTTTTGGTCTTTTCATTAATGGTCTGCGATTTTTGTTCGCTTTCGGCGGTAATGTCTTTAATTTTTACATTCAGCCCTTCAATGTCGATATGCAGTTTGCGGAGTTGTCCGTTCAATTCGGCGATCTCGGCATCTTTATCGGCCAGTTGTTTGGTCATCAGGCTGATCATTTTTTCCAGTTCGGCGATTTTTAGGTTTGAACTTTTTAATTTTTTCTGAAGGCTGGCTACCAGGTCTTGGTTTTTTTTCAAAAGGTCGTGGATCATTTTTACGTCCTCGATGATCTGCTGTTTGGCATTGCTTCCGATTTCTACATCGGAAGCAGCCTGTACCGATACGATTTTTTCAAGGATTTTGATCGAATCTAAGTTCTCCTGTATCTCGTTCATTGCAGAGATGAAGCCGATAATAGTGGTGTCTTTTTGGAAGCTTACTAAGGCTGTGCTGTCCTGCATCGCCTGTAACCGGTCGATTTTTTTCTGGTTGCACGAAAAGGCCAGTGCCGCCAGTGCGAAAACTAAAATGATGCGTTTCATAATAAATGGTTTTTTTAATGTGTTGCAAAGGTATAGTAATTACCCTTATAACTGGCCGGAAAAGAAAAAAATGTCGGAGTGGGGTGGGGCGGGGTTTGGGTCGAGCCTGTCAGAAGCTGGATACTGATAATAAGGATAACTGTTTGTTGCGTAGGTAATAATGAAAAGGAAACAGGAATGGTTCAATCTTAACCGTGATTTCCCTGCTTTTTTCATGTTTACGTGTCCGTAAAAGTGTATTTTTTATATATTTGCAACCGCAAAAAAGGATGCTCCGGTAGCTCAGTTGGATAGAGCAACGGCCTTCTAAGCCGTAGGTCATGGGTTCGAGCCCCGTCCGGAGTACATTTTTAATAAAAACTCGTTTATTTTTTTCTGAAAGTTTTTGTCCGTCAGGAAAATTGAAACTCTTTTGAAAGATAGATAAAATAAAAAAGCCCCCGTCCGGAGGCTTTTCATTATAATGGGAGCTTTGTTATTTCAAACGTTTTTTCAGCGCTTCAAATTCTTCTGCCAGTTCTTTGGGCAGATGAGAGCCGAAGTTTGCGTAATGTTCTTCGATCAGTTCGCATTCTTCCAACCATTTGGTATTGTCAACGCTCAACAGTTCATCTAAGTTGGCAGCTACCTCTTCGATGCCTGCAATATCGATATCCTCTTTTTTGGGAACAAAACCGATCGGAGTGCCTACTTTTTCTACTACATTGTCGCAAGCGTCGAAAATCCATTCCAGAACGCGCATGTTGTCGCCATAACCCGGCCACAGCCATTTTCCGTTTTCATCTTTACGGAACCAGTTCACGTTGAAAATTTTTGGCAGTTTGTTTGCATCCGGAGCATTTTTGCCGATCGATATCCAATGTCCAAAATAGTCGCCCATGTGGTATCCGCAGAAAGGCAGCATGGCAAAGGGGTCGCGGCGTACACCTGCTTTCAGGCCGATAGCGGCGGCTGTGACTTCAGAACCAACGATTGAGCCCATGAATACGCCATGGTTCCAGTTGCGTGCCTGGTATACTAATGGCACAGTGGAAGGCCGGCGACCGCCAAACAGGAATGCAGAAATTGGTACCCCTGCAGGATTTTCCCAGTCTGGATCAATCGCGGGGCATTGGTTGGCCGGCGAGGTAAAACGGGCGTTCGGATGGGCAACCGGTTCTCCCGATGCCGGATCATGAACTTTGTTTTTCCAGTTGATCGTACCAGCCGGGCAGTCATGGCCAATTCCTTCCCACCAGATGTCGCCGTCGGGAGTTACCCCCACGTTGGTGAAAATGGAATTCTTATCGGCACTGTGCATTGCATTGGGATTGGTTTCCATTGATGTCATCGGGGCAACTCCAAAGAAACCGGCTTCGGGATTAATGGCATACAGACGTCCGTCGGCGCCAAATTTCATCCAGGAAATGTCGTCGCCCACCGTTTCTACTTTCCATCCCGGAATAGTCGGGATCAACATGGCCAGGTTGGTTTTTCCACAAGCGCTCGGGAAAGCGGCGGCAATGTATTTTTTCTCTCCTTTCGGGTTGGTAATGCCCATGATCAGCATGTGTTCTGCCAGCCATCCTTCGCGACGGGCCATGTTAGAGGCAATCCGAAGGGCCAGACATTTTTTACCTAACAGTGCATTACCACCGTATCCTGATCCAAACGACCAGATTTCGTTGGTTTCAGGGAAGTGGGAAATGAATTTGTCGTCAATATTGGGAGCACAAGGCCAACGGACATCTTTTTGTCCCGGCTCAAGCGGAGCGCCAGCCGAATGGATACAAGGGATAAAATCTCCGTCTCCCAATATGTCGAGGACAGCTTTTCCCATACGGGTCATAATACGCATGTTTACAACAACATAAGGAGAATCTGTAATTTCCACGCCAATTTTTGCAATGTTTGAACCCAGCGGCCCCATACTAAACGGAATGATATACATGGTACGGCCTTTCATACAACCATCATAGCTTTTACGCATGGTTGCCTTCATCTCATCCGGGGCCATCCAGTTATTAGTTGGGCCTGCATCCTCTTTTTTTGTGGTGCAGATAAAAGTACGGTTTTCGACACGTGCTACATCGCTCGGATCGCTGTTAAAAGCATAACTGCCAGGACGTTTTTCGTCACTGAGCTTTACCGCTGCACCTGAAGCGACCATTTCGTCAAGCAGACGTTGATTTTCCTCTTCCGAGCCATCACACCAATAAACTTTGTCGGGTTGGCAAAGTTTCGCCCACTCATCTACCCAAGCTAAGAGTTTTTTGTTACTTGTCATAAAGAATTTAATTTATCAGATTAACAATCAGCTATTTATAAAGATTCAATTTATTTATGAAACCTTACAAATATAAGTTTTATCTGCTGACTTTCAGATGAACTATGTCGTGGATCGGGAAAGCCAATTGCCTGAAATATAATGTGAAAACAGGAAGTTAGAATTTATCCCGATTTTGAGAGAAATATTTGTATGAGGTTGATAAATAGAATGATATAGGTAAATCGCGGGATGGATGCAGAATGAACCAGGAAAGAAAAAGACGTTTTTGCATGTTGTTTAAAGCCATAACAACTTAGGCAGGAAGGTACCTGATCAGGGGAGTGTATTTGTTGTAATATTCTGAATATGTGAGTTTTGTATTCAGGTCAAAAACAAGCAGGGAATGTTAAATTTTAATTAATTCACATTCCCTGCCAAGCAATGATTTATTTTTTTAATCTACGACCTTGGATGAAATTTATCCATAGTCTTTTTCAGATAGTTCCGATCCAAATGAGTATAAATTTCGGTCGTCAGGATCGATTCGTGACCGAGCATTTCCTGTACCGCCCGCAGATCAGCGCCTCCGTTGATGAGGTGCGTTGCAAATGAATGACGGAACGTGTGAGGACTGATTTTTTTCTCCAAACCAACTTTCTCCGCAAGATTTTTGATGATTGTAAAAATCATTACTCTGCTGAGTTTTTTGCCCCTTCGGTTCAGGAAAAGAATGTTCTCGTTTTCCTTGTTGATTTTTAGTGTTTTACGGTAGTTAGACAAATAGTTGGTGATTTCTTCAACTGCCTTTTCGCTGATTGGTACCAATCTTTCCTTGTCTGCTTTTCCTTCCACTTTAATGAATCCCTGATCAAAGAATAGGTTTGTGACCTTCAGGTTTACCAGCTCGGAAACACGTAACCCGCAACTGTAAAGGGTTTCCAGCATCGCCTTGTTACGCTGGCCTTCCGATTTGCCAAGGTCAATTGCGTCAATCAGCAGGTCAATCTCTTCCATTGTCAGTACATCCGGAAGTTTCCTTCCGATTTTCGGAGATTCCAGCAATGAAGTCGGGTCGGCATTAATCTTTCCTTCCATCAGAAGAAATTTATAGAACGATTTAATGCCTGAAATAGTCCTGGCCTGAGTGCGAGGGGAAACCCCCCGTTCATTGATGTGTTCAACAAAACTTTTCAGGTGTTCCAGCTTCACCCTTTCGGGCGGAAGCTTTTTGTAGCTTTCGTCCAGAAACATCATCAACTTGTTGATGTCGTTAATGTAAGCAGCTACCGAATTGTCTGAAAGCGATTTTTCTAAGCGTAAAAAAGATTCAAATCCTTTCTTGCAGTCTTCCCATTTCATAATTTAATAACACTTTAGTTTGAATTTTTATAACAAATTTCAATATTTTTGATTTGTAAATGCCTAAAAATGTTTTATTTGTAAAAATAAGTTTATATTCCAAGCAGGTTACATAATAATTACTACGTGTTTGGTCTGACTAAGTTACTATTTTTTTAATAAACCAACAAGAATATGAAAATTTTGTTAATAAATGGACCGAATTTAAATTTACTGGGGGTCAGGGAGAAAAGTATTTACGGAAATGCTTCATTTGAAGCTTATTTTGAAGTTCTTCAGAAAAAGTACAATCATATCCGGTTGGAATATTACCAATCGAATATCGAAGGTGAGCTGATTAACAAGCTGCACGAGACAGGTTTCAGTTATGACGGGATCATCCTGAATGCAGGCGCATATACACATACTTCTGTTGCTATACGGGATGCTGTGTCAGCGATCAGTACCCCGGTTGTCGAGGTACACATTTCCAATATTCTGACCCGGGAACATTTTCGTCACGAATCCATAATCGGGCCTTCCTGCAAAGGGAGCATCATGGGGTTTGGACTTGACTCATACAGGCTTGCAATAGAACATTTTGCCGGCGAATTAAAGGTTTGATAACATTGGAAAGATTGAGAACAGCGGGAAAAGGTCGTTTTCAGAAAATATCTACATTTGCCGCCTTCAAACAAATTCCAGGTATATGAAACATACGAAAATTGTGGCTACTATCTCAGATAAACGGTGTGAACCTGAATTTATCAAGTTGTTGTATGATGCAGGGTTTAATGTGGCCCGTTTAAATACGGCACACATTACTACCGAATCTGCCCTCCGTATTATTCAGAATATCCGTTCTGTATCCGATACGATCGGGATACTGATTGACACCAAAGGCCCGGAAATACGGACTAATGGAATTTCAGGAGAAGGAATTCCAGTGGTGCATGGACAGATCGTTGAAATCGCCGACGCAACCATTGGACCGGCCCCTAACCGGTTCTCTGTAAGTTATAAGGATTTTATTGAAGAAATACCGATTGGCCGCAAAATACTGATCGATGACGGAGATATTGAACTGACGGTTACCGATAAGGTAAAAAACTCGCTTGTTTGCCATGTGGAGAACAACGGGGTAATCAGGGACCGGAAGAGTGTCAATACGCCCGGTATTAGCGTACATCTTCCTTCCATTACTGAGAAAGACCGGGAATTTATTGAATTTGCAGCCCGGAACGATGTTGATTTTATTGCCCATTCGTTTGTCCGGGATAAAGAAGATGTAATTGCTGTACAAGAAATTCTGGACCGGTTTGGAAGCCCGATAAAAATTATTGCGAAAATCGAGAATTCGGATGGAGTGAACAACATCGACGAAATTCTGGACCATGCTTACGGAATCATGGTAGCCCGCGGCGACCTGGGAATTGAAATCGCCGCCGAACAGATTCCCGGCATTCAGCGGAACCTGATCAAAAAAGCTGTGCAGCGGAAAAAACCGGTAATTGTTGCTACGCAGATGCTTCACAGCATGATCGACAATCCCCGTCCTACCCGTGCGGAAGTCAGCGATGTGGCGAACGCCATTTATTCGCGTACCGATGCCATCATGCTTTCCGGAGAAACAGCATACGGCAAATACCCGGTCGAATCAGTCGAGTGGATGGCGCGCATTGCCCGTGAAACCGAATCAGGTAAAGATAAACGCAACGATATTATATTGCCGCCTGTCGATGATGAAATTACGGCGTTTTTGGCCGAATCGGCGATTATCGCTTCCAACGAACTGAAAACAAGGGCAATTGTAACCAATACCCTGACCGGACGGACGGCCCGTTACCTGGCTGCTTTCCGGGGCGACAACCCGGTTTATGCAAAATGCTACATTCCACATGTTGTCAGGCAGTTGTCGTTATCGTACGGAGTTTTTCCGAGTTTGCTGGAACCCCGGAAAGACAAGTTTAAAATTGCACGGGCTGCCCTCAGGTCGCTGGTGGAGGAAGGTATCCTTCAGAACGACGATATTGTGATTTATGTCGGAGGAAGCCTGGGGATCGGGGGCGGTTCAACCTACATGGAAATAACGCAGGTGGAGAACATGACCTATAAAAATAAATCGGATAATTAAAAAAAAAGACTGTTCAGAAAGTTTTGAAATCCAACACTTGTATCGCCCTCTCCCGAAGAAGGTCAGGGACTGATGATTAAAAGATGCCGGTCTTCGACAATCGGGAGGGGATGCCTCAAGCCCGGACAACCTTCTTTTATCTCATGTCAATTACTTCAACGTTTGGATGTTTTGACGTGTCAAAAACAAAAAATGAATCATTGTAAGGCTTATCGGTTTTAAACTGGTCTACCTTCACCGTATAGGTATTCCCGTCTTTCCCTTTCATTATCGCACTGTTGATCAGCATTTTTGTTTTGTCGATATGCACCCTGATCTGGGAATAATTGTTGTTTTTATCCTGTGGAAACAAGTCGATGGAATACATGCTTTTACCATTCTGCAATTCTTCGCCAACCAGTTTGTAATCGAATCCGTTCTGATAGATGGTAAATACTTTTGCCGGGTCCATCATATCTTCGTCATCGTTGTTGAAACCGGAAATACTGACTTCATTTGCTTCGGCCATGTAGGTCCATATATTTTTTCCGTCGGAATATACTTCCACGCCCAGTTCGTTCAGGTGTACCTTGTATTTATTCCCTTTCAGTATGATTGAACCGGTATTGATTTCTTTGACATTCCGGGTCTTATTTTCCATTTCAAAAGAAAAAGTTGCTTCGATGGATTTATATGCCTGCGTTGTTTGAGTAACCTTGTCGAGGATTTCCTTTGCTTTTTGGTCCTGTTGTGCAAGTGTTGCAATTGCGGCAAAAACGAATGCCATCAGTAAAAAAAATTTAGTCATTGCTGTGTGTTTAATTATAAACTGTTCAATAATTGTTCCAAAGTGTATTCATCCTGGATAAGCACCTGTCGGGCCTTGCTGCCTTCGCTGGGCCCTACGATGCCGGCTGCTTCTAATTGGTCCATGATACGGCCCGCGCGGTTATAGCCAATCGAAAGTTTCCGCTGGATCATGGATGTGGAGCCCATCTGATTTGACACTACGATCCGCGCTGCATCATCAAACAAGTCATCTTTGTTGTTCAGGTCCACATCTGTTTTATCCTCATCGTCGCCCATATACTCGGGAAGAAGGAAGGCAGTCGGGTATGACTGTTGTTTCGCGATGTATTCGCAAATGCGCTCCACCTCGGGCGTATCCACAAAAGCACACTGTACGCGTGTCATGCTGCTTCCCTGGGTAATCAACATGTCGCCTTTCCCGATCAGTTGGTTGGCCCCGGGTGTATCGAGAATGGTGCGCGAGTCGATCATCGATGCTACTTTAAAAGCGATACGCGCCGGGAAGTTTGCCTTGATGACCCCGGTAATAATGTTGATTGACGGACGCTGTGTGGCAATGACCATGTGGATACCCACCGCCCTGGCAAGCTGGGCAATACGGGCAATTGGCAATTCAATTTCTTTTCCGGCAGTCATGATCAGATCGGCAAATTCATCAATAATGACTACGATGTAAGGCAAATAACGATGTCCCTTCTCGGGGTTTAACCGGCGGGTTGTAAATTTCTTATTGTATTCTTTGATGTTCCTGACATGTGCTTTTTTCAGCAGGTTGTACCGGTCGTCCATCTCGATATTGACCGAATTCAGGGTGTTTTTTACTTTTTGAATATCGGTAATGATTGCTTCCTCTTCTTCGGGCATCTTGGCAAGAAAATGTTTTTCAAGTGATGCATAGAGATTTAGTTCCACTTTTTTCGGGTCGACCAGCACCAATTTAAGTTCCGAAGGATGTTTCCGGTAAAGAAGCGATGTAATGATGGCATTCAGCCCGACCGATTTTCCCTGCCCGGTTGCTCCGGCTACTAAGATATGCGGCATTTTGGTCAGGTCGACCATGAATGTTTCATTCGAAATGGTTTTACCTAATGCGATCGGCAGATCGGCTGTCGATTCCTGAAATTTTTTGGAGCCAATGATCGAACGCATGGAAACGACTTCCGGGTTCTGATTGGGCACTTCAATTCCAATGGTCCCTCTTCCCGGAATTGGGGCGATGATACGGATGCCTAAGGCCGCAAGGCTCAGCGCAATGTCGTCTTCTAAATTTTTTATTTTCGCAATACGGATACCCGGTGCCGGAACAATTTCGTACAGTGTGATTGTCGGGCCGATGGTCGCACGTATTTTAGTGATCTCAATTTTATAGTGACGAAGGGTCTCTACAATCTTGTTTTTGTTTGAAATCAACTCTTCGTTGCTCACTTCGGCGTTATCCGACGAGTGGTTATCCAGCAGGTCGAGCGGGGGAAAATGGTAATTCGACAAATCGCGTGTCGGGTCGTATTCTTCCATTCCGTCCGGGACGAATTCTTCATCGTCTTCGTCATGCAATTTTTCCACCAACAGTTCCGGTCCTTCTGTTTCTTCCTCATCTTTCTCTTTCCGGCGGCTTTCAATACTGGTGAGAATATCCCTGCTGCTCAGGGTTTGTTCAAATTCAGGTTCATCATCGCTGTCGGGATCAAATATTGCTTCGATCAGATCATCTTCGTTGATCACTTTTGAAATAGACGGATCGTCGAGTTCGATCACCTTGCCGGTTTGTTTTTCCCCGTTATTTTCTGTCATTTCTACAGGGATGGCCTTTTCTTCTTTTGGCGTCCGGGTAAATAAGCTGCTAAGCCAGGGAATAAAACCGCTAAAAGCAATTACCAGGATTAGGAACAATAATAAAAAAAGCAACATTATTGCGCCTATTGTTCCGATCATAGCGCCCAGCCAGTTGGAGAGAATAAAGCCGTAAAGTCCGCCGTAATTAAGAAACTGCTCTGTTCCTGTACCGGCGAGTAATCCTAAGGTGGTCGAAATCCATATTACTAAGATTAGTGAATAAGCGTAGGCCTTGGGTAAACTGATCAGTTTGCTGCCAAACAAGCGTAGGGCGGTCGCAATAACCAGAAATACAAAAATGAACGATGATAGCCCAAAACCCCGGTTTATAATTACTTCACCAAGGAAAGCCCCGGTTTTTCCAGCTACATTTTCGACTTTTATTTCCGAATCCAGGATCAGCCGGCCCCAGGATATGTCGAGCTTGCTTTGATCGGTGCCGCCTGAAAATAAAAAAGATACAAAAGAGACCAGAAGATAGAGGCCGATAATCAGAAAAAACAATCCGAGGGTGTACCTGAATTTAGCGCCTGTAAAAAAGCCTGATATTTTCTGAAATACGGAAGGTCCTTTTGGTTTGCCTGCTTTAGCTGCCTTTTTTGCCATGGTATTTATTCAATTCGTGTGCAAAGTTAACGATTTTTGCCATTCCGGTATTTTGTGCGCGCTGTGAATTCCATTAAAATGCAAACTTCACAATAGTAAAATTTATCAGCTTTTTAAATCTTCTTATTTCCTAAGTTTGTTTGGCCACAACAATCAAAATGGTTGCAATATGAATAAACTTGCGGTTATAGCCCTGGGCGGCAATGCCCTGTTGAGGGGTAATGAAACCGGAACTATTGAGCAGCAGGAAACCAATACCGCCGATACGCTGGAAAACCTGGTTTATCTGATAAAAGAAGGATACGATCTGGTAATCACACATGGTAATGGCCCACAGGTGGGAAATATCCTGATGCGCAACGATGCCGGTGAACAGTTGTACCACATTGCCCCGATGCCCCTTGATATTTGTGTGGCCGACTCGCAGGGCGGAATTGGCTACATGATTGAACGGATGATACGGAACGTATTGAACAAGCACCGAATAAAAAGAAATGTGGTCACATTTGTTACCATGACGGTCGTAACCCCTGACGATCCGGCCATGAATAAACCAACCAAGGAAATTGGAAAAATATACCATCAGGAAGAAGCCGAAAAACTGGCTGCCGTGAAAGGATGGGCATTCCACCCTACAACAAAAGAAAAAGGCGGCTGGCGAAGAGTTGTCCCGTCACCTTCGCCGGTCGATATTATTAATAAGGAATACATTGAACGACTGGCCCGCGACGGTACTATTGTAATTGCAGTAGGTGGCGGAGGAATTCCTGTATATATTGATGAAGGTAAAAACCTGCGAACTCTCGACGCAGTGATTGACAAAGATCTCGCTTCTGCATTGCTGGCGACTCAGATCAAAGCCAACGAGTTTTATATTTTAACCGATGTTCCTTTTATTTACAAAGATTTTGGGCTTCCGACCCAGGAAAAATTAGAATTCCTCGATTACAACGACACGGTAAAATACCTCGAAAATGGGATCTTTGCCGAAGGGTCGATGGCCCCTAAAATACGTGCCTGCCTGTATTTTATAGAACAGGGGGGTGAAAAAAGTGTGATCACGGAAGCTAAAAAATTAGAAGACCGTTCCTACGGATCGAAAATAACTATGTATTACGAAAAATAAATTTCTGAGATATGATCAATCTGAAAAACCGCAACTTTTTGAAACTGCTCGATTTTACGCCGGAAGAAATCAATTATCTTTTAGTACTGGCCGCCCGGCTGAAACGCGACAAATACAACCGATGTGAAAAACAACTGCTGAAAGGCCGTAACATTGCACTAATCTTTGAAAAAACATCGACCCGTACGCGTTGTGCGTTTGAAGTGGCTGCCTACGACCAGGGGGCAACCATTACTTACTTAGGGCCAGGTGGTTCGCAAATCGGGCAGAAAGAATCGATGAAAGATACCGCCCGTGTATTGGGCCGGATGTACGACGGCATTGAATACCGTGGCTACGGGCAACATATTGTTGAAGAATTAGGCAAATATGCCGGAGTCCCGGTATGGAACGGACTGACCAACGAATTTCACCCGACACAAATCCTGGCCGATTTTTTAACAATGCAGGAACATTCCGGCAAACCGCTGTCCGAAATAAAATTCTGTTACATAGGCGATGCACGTAACAATATGGGTAACTCGCTGATGGTCGGAGCGGCCAAAATGGGCATGGATTTTCGCGCTGCTGCTCCACACTCGTGCCAGCCCTCGGAAGAACTTCAGAATACATGCCGCGAAATTGCCAGTCAGACCGGTGCTAAAATTACAATTACCGGGAATGTTGCCGAAGCAGTAAAAGATTGTGACTTTATTTACACCGACGTATGGGTTTCGATGGGCGAACCCGACGAGGTTTGGGCCGAACGGATAAAACTGCTGCTTCCCTATCGGGTTAATAAACAAGTTATGGAAATGACCGGGAATCCGAAAGTGAAATTTTTGCATTGCCTGCCTGCATTTCACAATCTCGAGACAAAAGTAGGCCAGGAAATATTTACCAAATTTGGAATTGACGCCATGGAAGTTACTGAAGATGTTTTCGAAAGCCCGGCTTCCATTGTTTTCGATGAAGCGGAAAACCGGATGCACACTATCAAAGCAGTTATGGTGGCTACATTAAATTTTCAGGATACTCTATACCAACTATGAAAAGCCCACGCGCAGGAACCGAGACCCCGGCAGCGCCCCGGTTTTTCAACTCAATAACCTGCCGGAAATCGTCCGGCGAAATTTTACCCTGCCCCACTTCAATCAGCGTACCGACAATGGCACGTACCATGTTCCGCAAAAAGCGGTCGGCTTTGACCACAAAAATAAGCTGGCTGCCTTGTTCCTTCCATTCAGCCTGGTAAATTTTACAGTTGTTGGTTTTTACATCAGAGTGCAATTTGCTGAAGCTGGTAAAATCGCTGTATTCAAACAGGATACGACAGGCTTCGTTCATTTCCCCTACATCCAGCGGATATTTGAAATACCATGCGGTTTCCTGCGCAAACGGATCTTTTTGCCGGGTAATATAATAATGATATGTCCGGGAAATTGCATCGAAACGGGCATGGGCATCCGGTTTTACCTTATATATCCGGAAGATAATAATATCGTTGTTCAGAAAACCGTTCAGTTTACCGATAAACTCCGGATGATCAAGTCTTTCATTTTCCGAATCGAAATGGGCCACGAAAAAACGGGCATGCACTCCGGTATCGGTACGCCCGGCGCCCGTTACGGAAATTCTTTCACGGCAAATCACCGATAATGCTTTTTCTAAATGTTCTTGAACACTCGGAGCATTGGGCTGTACCTGCCAGCCGTGAAAACGGGTCCCGTTGTATGCCAGTTCTATGAAATACCGTTGTGCCAAAGCCTGAATTTTCTGTAAAAATAGAAAAAATACCTGATGAGGGACTCTGTGAAAGCCTTTCCTATAACGCAAAATATTCCTTCTGATTTTCCCGTACGAACCGGCAGGTCCATTATAGGGCCGCTGTTGAACTACTTTGCACACTTAATCATAGTGTCATGTCAGGCGTACGTTGTCACCCTGAACGTAGTGAAGGGTCTCACGTTTTGCGCTATTCACAATAGATGCTTCACTACGTTCCGCATGATAAAAAAATGTTGACACAACACTGGCTGTTTGTTTTGTTTGGCTCGCCTCGATCGGCAATGTTTATCCAGGCCATCCGTGGTTTCTGAATATCCGTAATAAAAAGGTTCTCAAGGGACTTTCAGTTTTTTACAGTTTCGGTATAATTTTTTTTAGCAGTAAAAAATCTCCGGCTTAAAAAACATCCGTTTCGATTTTGGCCGGAATGCAAATAGTTTTGTACCTTTATTTGGCTTTTTAAACGGATTGGTTTTTAGGCTATTTACAACAAACCAAAAATTAATTTTCCCGGTTATGAAACGTATCTTGATATTTTGTCCCCTGTTGTTTGTTTTTCATGCCTGTGTGAATCAGGAAGTCAAAAGGGACGGGCATACTGCAAAAGAAAAAACCAGGGAAGACAGCATTATGGTCATAGAAAAACCTTTTTCCGATAACCCGGCTAAGATTGAGTACAGGATACCGGTGTTGAAAGGTACCAATCTCCGTCACGGGATTCAGAAACGGTATTATCCGCATGGCAGCCTCTATTCAGAAATACCATATATCCGGAATGAAAGAAACGGTGTTGCATACACTTATTACAAGGCATATAAAGGTGAGAAACCGGCTGTTTGGAAAGAACAAAGATATGTAAATGGCAAACTAAATGGTATTTGTAAACGGTATTACCAGGACGGGAAAATACAGGCGGAATATGAATACAAAGACGGGATGCCAGCCGTCGGACTGAAAGAATACAGCGAGTCGGGCAAGTTGCTCAAGCAGCCAGGATTAAGTGTGCAAAGTAGTTCAACGGAGAGATATTATTATGTGACGGCCTGCTTGTCGAAACCGGTTCATGAAGAAACCTATTATATTGGTGAACTGGAAGAAGGAAGATTTATGCCACCAAACCTGAAAAAAATACAGGAACGTAACGGCGTTGGAGAGGTGCTGATTCCGAAAGATGTCAGCAAGGTGACAGTCGTGGCTACTTTTTATACCAGCTTGTCAAATGAATGTATTCTGTCCAAAACAATTTCGCTGAAATAGCTCTATTCCCAGGACAATTTTCAGAGTTTTGTCTGGTATTTTCTGATCAGCGACTTGATCAGTTCCATTTTTTTGGCTTCGGGATAATAGTCGAACAAATTGCCGTGACTGTTGAAATCAATTTTTAATGCTTTTTCAAAACGGATGGCTGCTTCCGCATCGTTTTTGTTTTCCAGCAGATAAGCTGTTAGCCGGTAGTTTATGTGTGCGCTCAGTTCGCTTACTTTTCCGGCTTTTTTCAAAATACTGATGGCACGGGTCGTATCGCCTCTTTTATGCAGGAATTCCGAGTAGGAAATCCAGTATTCAATATTTTCGGGGGCGAGCCGGGTTGCTTTTTGGAATGCGGCAAGAGCTTCTTTCTTGAGGTCGAGTTCATCGCACACACGGGCATAACCAATCCAGAATTCTTCATTTTTATGATCGATCATGACCGCTTTTTTCAGATAGTCGCGGCTCATTTCTAAGTTTTCTTCACGCCACATAACCAAGCCCATACCGTTCCATGCCGCTGCATTTTCTTCATTCAGGCCGATGGCTTTCCTGTAATTTTCCATAGCCTGTTCATTGTCGTTTAGGTTCAGGTAACAGTCGGCCATATAACAAAAGGCATCGTCATTTTCAGGATCGCGGTCAATGTATTCCTGGTAGCAAACGATCGCATCGCTGTATTGTTCGTTGTTTGAGTAAGTATTTGCTTTGTTGAAATAGGCCTGAAGAAAATTTTCGTTCAGGGCAATTGCAAAATCGTATGCCCTGACGGCGTCTTTATAGCGGTTACATCGGTTGTAAGTGATTCCCAGATTGTACCATACCGAACTGTTGAAAGGGTCAATATCGAGGTATTTATTATAAAATTCAATGCTTTTATCGAGTTCCCCGTTGCGCTCGTAAAAATAGCCGAGTTCATACAGTACCATTTCATTTCCCGGGTTGGCTTTATATGCCCGTTCCAGGTAATGGAGTGCATGTTTTACTTCGCCGGTTTGCCCGAAGGTGAGGCCAATGCTGTAAAGTATTTCATCAGGGTCTTCGGTGTCACACACAATTGCTTTTTCGTAGGCTTTCACTGCACTCCTGAGGTCTCCGATCAAGTTCAGCGCCGATCCTTTCACCAGGTACAGGTCGGGATTGGTTGTTTCTACCTTTTCCAGAAATTCAACTAACTTTAAACACTTCTCCGGTTTTCCTTCGTAGGCAAGTATCTGGGCTTTTTTCAGAAGCAGCGAGGTAGACGAGGGATGGATATGGAGCCCCGCAGATACGGCTTTTTTAGCGAGTTTCAGGCGTCCTTCATCCATAAAATGATCGGCTATGCCTTCAAATTCGAACACATCGAAATAGGAGACATGCTTTTGGCGAACCATTTTTTTGAAACGTTTTATCGCTTCAATGATTTCGTCTTCTTCGTATAAATCCCTGCTTTCCTCGTCCATTTTGTGTGTTTGAAGTCTGCAAAATTAGAAATACTTTTCAAATAATTTCAGTCGGGCTGGTGTTCTTTTCGTAAAAGGTCGTTGACCGTTTTTACCGGGTTAAAAGTTACAACCGGGACTTCCACAAAAAGAGTGTTCCAGTTGGCCATTGCCCCGTTCCATAATCCCGGCAGTTCCTGGGCCTTCAGTTCTTTTCCGTCTTTCGATTTTACTGAAATAAAGCCTGTTTCCGGATCGCGGAATTGCAGCAGGTCATATTTTTCGCCTTTGTAATTTCGTACTGCGCAGACCAGATCGACCGGGTTAAAATGAGTTGCTCCGGTTGTGATTGTTTGCTGTTCCTTATCAGCCGGATCAATCTGGGAACTCTCAACTATCTGGAGAGATACCGACCCGTCGCTGTTTTCAGCCCAAAAAGGGCCGCCTCCCGGTTCACCTTCATTTTTCACCATTCCGCAAACCCGGATCGGACGGTTGTATTTTGCCCGGAGGTAATGATACAGTTCTTCTTTTTCCGTGTAGTACAGGTTTTGCGGAGGTTTTACGTTCAAAACATTTTCTAAAAAGTTGGCCGCTTCGGCAAAAAATGCGCTGTTCAGCGAATAATAATGCTGAGTGTCCAGTTTTTCCTGATAATAAAATATTTTTTCCTGAAGGTTGATCAGCAATCCGGCCAACGCTTTTTTGTAGTCGATAGTTTCCTTTTTCATCCGGTCGGGGACCACGTTGTCAATATTTTTGATGAAAATAAGGTCTGCTTCCAGTTCGTTGAGATTATCGAGCAAAGCGCCATGCCCTGCAGGCCGGAACAAAAGGCTGCCGTCAGTTTCCCGAAATGGTTCGTTGTGTTGGTCTACGGCAATAATATCAGTTGATGGTTTTTGTTGTGAAAAACTGATTTCAAAAACAACCTTTAACGCTTCGGCATATTCTGTGGCATGTTTACCTGCAATTGCCTCAAATGCTTCACGGTGTTCGGGAGAAACGGTAAAATGCAATTTTACCCGGCCTTGCCGGTCTTTTGCATAACCGGCACCTTCTACCAGATGTTCTTCAAGCGGAGTGCGTGTTTTTTCTTTGTACAAATGAAAAAGGAGCAGGCCTTTGGGGAGGTTGCCGTAGTTTAGTCCTTTTTCGGTTAAAACTAAGTCGAGAATTTCTTTCAGATCAAGATTTTCCGGTTTCGTTCCCGCTATTCTTACAAGTTCGGGATAAAATGCAAAATGTGCCAGTTGGCGGATGAACCCGGCTATTTCGGGCGATGCTGCCACTTCTTTTTCCGAAATCCCGGCTTCTGTTTCTTCCTTTGCGTTGAAGAGCGCCTTAAACATGCGGCTGGCTGCCCCTGATGCAGGTGTAAACTTCATCGGAACGAGTCCCCGGGCAATATGCTCATCGAATAGCTGGATGTATTTCCCTATTTCTTTTTCCTGAAGTTTTATCAATCCGTTGCCAACAGTTGCCGCCGAGTGTATTTTCAGGTAAGGAAAACCGTCCCTGAAATTTTTGATTTGCTGTTCAACCGTTTGTAAATCAATTCCCCGTTGTTCAATTTGCAGTTTGTCTCCGGCTGTTAACATGGTCACCTCCTTTCTGATTGTTTAAAGGTAAAGAACAAGCGCCGAAAAGTAATGTTTTGCCCATCCGGTTTTTCAACGAGTTTTTAACAATTACCGGGCGACCGGATGCTCTGCCTTTTCAGTTATATTTGCATCGTTTTTAATGTAAAGACGGATGGATTATCTCTGGGGACATGATAAGCGGTATAATGACTTTTCTACTTACTTCCGAAGAAAATTCAAAGAACGGGTACAAAAAGTGTCGGTTGATGCCGGTTTTTCGTGTCCGAACCGCGATGGGACCAAAGGCACCGGAGGGTGCAGTTATTGCAACAACAAAACATTTAAACCGGAATATTGTAATTTGAAAGAAACAGTTACCGGACAGCTTCAGGAAGGGATTGATTTTTTTTCCCGGAAATACAGTTCGATGCAGTTCCTTGCTTATTTTCAGGCTTATTCGAATACCTATGCCCCGCTTGAGAACCTTTGTGCGTTGTATGAAGAGGCTTTGCAACACCCCCAGGTTATCGGTCTGGTTATTGCTACCCGGCCTGATTGTCTGAGCAGTGAAATACTGGATTATCTTGGCGGGTTATCACGAAAATATTATGTGATGCTGGAATTTGGAATCGAATCGCACCGGGATGAAACGTTGTACCGGATCAACCGGGGACACGGGTTTAAAGAATCAGTCAGGGCATTGGAAGAAACGGCCCGTCGTGGAATACATACTTGTGCCCATCTCATACTTGGCCTGCCGGGCGAAGGTTACAACGATTTTATTGATCAGGCAAAAAGTATTTCACAACTGCCTGTTGAAAACCTGAAACTACACCAGTTGCAAATTCACCGCGGTACCCGGTTGCACAGGGAATACCGACAGAATCCCGGCGATTTTCATTTGTTTTCGGTAGATGAATACACCGATCTGGTGATTGATTACATTGAAGTGTTAAACCCTTCGATTGTAATTGAACGTTTTGTCAGTGAAGCTCCTGCAGAGATGGTAATTGCCCCAAAATGGGGACTGAAAAATTTCGAGTTTGTTGCAAAAGTTGAAAAAAGGCTGGCCGAACGGGATACCTGGCAGGGAAGATTATTCGGGCAGTAAGTTTTGATCCTCCGGGAATCAAAAGACAAAATTTATTCAAGTCGCCTCGGATTGGAGAGTTGAATATGGTTTTTCCGGAAAGGGCACATGTTTTACGTATAATACGTAATTGTATGGTAAATTATTAGTTGATAGTGATTTGATGATTATTTTTAATCACAAAATCAACTAAAATTTATGTCGCGATTTACAAGAGACGGCCGTTTAATGATTCCCATAGCAAAAAGGCGCAAAAATATCGATAAAAATAAGGAAAACACTGTGCGCTATGTGGTTGATAAGGCATATTGCCCCAACGGCTGCAGTATAATCGACCCTGAGGTAGAAATAAATGGCTTTCCCGGCCTGAGGTTTAGATTTAAACGTCCCGGGTACGAGGGCGAGTTTGTTATTTCGGCTATTGAAGGCGATTTTGATAAAGTGATCATCAGTGGTGAACTGATTACCGGCGAAAAGGATGAGCTTTACTGCCCCCTTTGCGGCGTCCCGTTTGGTAAACTGGTCAACTGTAATTGTAGTCCCGGCGCCGAAATGGTGGCTGTGGGGCTGACTCCCAAACTGGATTTTAACAATGCTATCACATTTTGCAATGTTACAGGCTGTTCAAACGGCACGTTTATCAAATCGGGCGATGTTATCAGGCATATCCGTTTGTATACCGGATTTTAAAGCTTTTCGTGTTTCGGCCCGTCAGGAGAATGAGGTATACAGGACGGAAACCCGTTCCTGAATGAGCTATTCTGAGCTGGAAATTGATGCGATCAAATTTATTAGAAATTGAAATGCAATAAATATGGAAAAACCATTGCTTCGGGACCAGTCAGTATATCCTTCTGATGAAGTACTTAAAAGTGTATTGGGTTTGAGTTGCCCGGTATATATCGAATTAACAGAAACCGTAATGGGGCCTGCCTACGGGTTGGTCCCCCAGTGGAATTATTATACAGATGGAAAAGCGTGGTTGTGTAAAGTACAGTATAAAAAGAAAACTATATTTTGGTTGTCGGTATGGGATAAGTTTTTTAAAATATCTTTCTACTTTACAGAAAAAGCCGGCCCGGGGCTTATGCAATTAGATATCGACGAAAGCCTTAAACAAAATTTCAGGAATAGCAAATCTTTTGGTAAACTGATCCCCCTTGTATTCGATATAAAAACAAAAAACCAGTTGACGGATCTTTTGATAGTGGTCGAATATAAAATGAGCCTGAAATGAAGTAACTGGAATATTTGTAGCCTGGTTTCTTTAAGATTATTATTTCCAACTACTTTCTATATCCGTCATGGTTTTGAAAAAATTGGATTTTCGTTACTTCTCAGCCTGCGGAATATATAGTTATCAAAACAGCCTGAACATATTCGCCTACATCGTGTTGTATTGATTGAATCAAAAATGCAGGACAATGACCATGCCACATACCAGCCGCCAGAGGTTGCCACGTTGGATGAAGTCTCCCTTACCGGGAGGCGAAAACTATTCAAAAGTAAAACGTTTGATTGCTGAACACCAGTTGAACACGATATGTACCAGCGGAAATTGCCCCAATAAAGGGGAATGCTGGAATGCAGGGACGGCCAGTTTCATGATTATGGGAGACAAATGTACCCGCAACTGTCGTTTTTGTTACGTGAAAAACCTGATTCCCGATCCGCTTGACTGGGAAGAACCACGCCGTTTGGCGGAAACAATCCGGATATTGGGTTTAAAACATGTGGTAATCACGTCGGTCGACCGTGATGATCAGCCTGATGGCGGTGCCCGTTTTTGGGCCGAAACCATCCGACAGGTAAAAGAACTGAACCCCGGGACAACCATGGAAACACTGATTCCTGACTTCAACGGACGTGAAGAACTGGTACAGAAAGTGATTGAAGCTGGCCCGGAGGTAATTTCCCATAACCTGGAAACGGTGAGACGGCTGACTCCCAAAGTAAGAAGCGCGGCCCGGTACGACCGAAGCCTGAATGTATTAAAACAAGTGGCAGGTGCAGGTATTGTTTCCAAGTCAGGAATTATGCTGGGCCTGGGCGAGAAACCGGAAGAGGTGCTGGCAACCATGGACGACCTTCGTTCGGTAAATTGCAACGTATTGACCATCGGGCAGTATCTCCAGCCCGACAGCAACCTGATGAAAGTGGAAGAATACATACAACCCGAAACTTTTGAATATTACCGCAGGGAAGGCCTTACACGTGGTTTTTCTCATGTTGAAAGCAGTCCGCTTGTCCGATCATCCTATCATGCCGAAAAACATGTATACTGATACCGAAAAAATAAAACGTACGAATAGGCCTGCTTTAGAAAAAACCATCCATAAGGTCATCTCCGTTAAAAATCTGACCCCGGAAACTTTTATCCTGCGGATTGAAAAAAATGATTTTTGTTTTGAACCCGGCCAATATGCGGTAGTTCGCATTCCAGAATTAAGGGAAGGTCGTGAATATTCTATTTACAGCGGGATCGATGAACCATATCTCGATTTTTTGATACGGGAAATCCCGAAAGGTAAATTCTCCCGGTACCTTCGGTATATTAAACCCGGTGAAGAAATTGAACTCGAAGGGCCAAAAGGATTTTTTATTTTGGATGAACAAGCAAAAAAGGGGGCTCCATTGCTCTTTGTGGCGACAGGAACAGGCATCTCGCCATTTCATTCTTTTGTAAAAAGTGTGCCGGGATTGAATTACATGGTTTTGCACGGGGTGCATTTTGAGGATGAGGCCTATGGACGGGGAAATTTCAACCGGGAAAACTTTGTGTTGTGTACCTCTCGGGTCGACCGGGGAGATTATTTCGGGAGGGTCACTTACTTTCTGAAAGAGCATCCGGTGCTACAAGATACGATATGCTATCTCTGTGGAAACTCAGAGATGATTGAAGAAGTAACCGCTATACTGGAAAACTACGGAATACAGCCTGAAAATATTCGCACCGAGGTTTTTTTCTGACAACTTTGGATTTTACTTTTAGAGATTTGACACCGATGTTGCACGAGATCAGAAACAATTATCAGCAGGACGAATTGCAGGAGAAAAATGTAAAAGAAAATCCGTTGGAACAATTTCGTATGTGGTTGGACGAATCGATCGGGAAACGGGTCAACGAACCAACCGCAATGGTTTTGTCGACGGTCGACGGACAAAACCGGCCACATGCGCGTGTTGTGCTTCTAAAAGAACTGACAGGAAGGGGTTTTGTCTTTTTTACGAATTACAACAGCGCAAAAGCGACCCAGATTTCTGTCAACGGTTCTGTTTCACTTACTTTTTTCTGGCCCGAACTCGAACGACAGGTGCGCGTTGACGGCAGCATTGAAAAAGTAAGTAGTGGCGTGTCGGATGAATATTTTGCTTCCCGTCCGGTTGACAGTCGGTTAGGGGCCTGGGCATCGCCACAAAGCAAGGTGATCAGTTCGAAGAAAATACTGGACGAAAATTTCAGTAAATGCAGGGCCCGGTTTGGTGAAGAAGTGCCCCGCCCGCATCATTGGGGAGGATATCAGGTAATTCCGAACTATCTTGAGTTTTGGCAGGGAAGGCCCAACCGCCTGCACGACCGCATTTGCTACCGGCTGGAAGAAAACTGTTGGAAGATTTTCCGGCTGGCACCGTAACTGAATTGTCCACCCCCGGTTTGTTTCGGATAATCCGTCCGAAAAATCGGACTTGCCTCAAAACGGGAACTAAAAATTGCCATATCCTTATTCCTGTTCCATCTGTATATTAAAAATATTGCATTTTGCACTAACTTGAATGTAACTATGATGGACTTTTCATCTGGCCACATTTGCCATGTTTACAATCGAAGATTGGTGAACCGGGAGTTGGCGAGGAAATTGGGGCTGACTATCTAAATTGAAGTACCTGGTTCGATGAACTTCAGTCATCGGATCAGAAAGCAAAAAGCCGCTCTCCATTTCAGGGAAGCGGCTTTTTTGGGTGCCGCGATTTTCAATCGCGTTTTTCAAACCGGAGGTTTTTAACCTCCGCATCCTTTATACTACATAAGTTCTTGACGTTGTGTCGCCACCTCTTCCGGTCCAGTTGGTATGGAAGAATTCGCCGCGCGGTTTGTCAATTCGTTCGTAGGTATGGGCGCCAAAGTAGTCGCGCTGAGCCTGTAACAGGTTGGCAGGCAGGCGTTCGCTGCGGAACCCATCGAAATAGCAAAGCGCCGAAGTGAGTGCCGGCACCGGAATCCCGTTGCTCAGCGCG
The DNA here is from genome assembly GCA_034003625.1 of Prolixibacteraceae bacterium. Classification (GTDB taxonomy): domain Bacteria; phylum Bacteroidota; class Bacteroidia; order Bacteroidales; family Prolixibacteraceae; genus GWE2-42-39. Next base: position 73,090 of record JAVEYG010000024.1, read on the forward strand.
GTAGCGCAAACACGGCGCCATCCGGCCTGTGCTTTCTCAACAATTTCTTTGAAATGCGGGTCAAGCAACAAGTTTTGCAGATTCGGATTTTTATCGAATGCCTTTTTGATGTCGCCTAAAAATACCGAACGGATAATGCAACCGCCGCGCCACATCAGGGCGATGCCGCCGTAATTCAGGTTCCAGCCGTATTCTTTGGCCGCTTCCATCATCAGGTTGTAACCCTGTGCGTACGAAATAATTTTGGCGCCAAACAACGCATCTTTCAGGTCGGCAATCATTTGCGCCTTGTCGATGTTTTTATCGACCGCCGGGCCGCTGATCACTTTTGAAGCAGCTACGCGCAGGTCTTTTTGTGCCGACAGGCAGCGTGCAAATACCGATTCGCCGATCAAAGTTAACGGAATACCGAGGTCGAGGGCAGCTACGCCGGTCCATTTTCCGGTCCCTTTTTGCCCCGCTGTATCGAGTATTTTTTCCACCATCGGTTCGCCGTCTTCATCTTTATAACCCAGGATATCGCGGGTGATTTCAATCAGGTACGAATCGAGATCCCCTTCATTATATTTTTTGAAAACCTCGTGCATTTCGTCAGCGTTCATGCCCAACATATCTTTCATCACATGGTAAGCTTCGCAAATAATCTGCATATCGCCGTATTCGATCCCGTTGTGGACCATCTTCACAAAGTGGCCAGCGCCGCCTTCGCCTACCCAGTCGCAACAGGGCGAACCGTCTTCTACTTTGGCGGCTACAGCCTGGAAAATTTCTTTTACAGCCGGCCATGCAGCAGGCGATCCGCCCGGCATCATGGAAGGACCTAACAAAGCGCCTTCTTCACCACCCGAAACACCGGTACCGATATAAAGCAAACCTTTGCTTTCAACATATTTGGCACGACGGATGGTATCAGGAAAGTGTGAGTTTCCACCATCGATGATAATGTCGCCTTCTTCCAGATGAGGAATAATCAGGTCGATGAAATCGTCGACCGGCTTTCCGGCTTTTACCAACATCATCACTTTTCGCGGGCGTTCGAGCGAAGCGCACAGTTCTTCAATCGAATGTGTACCGATGAATTTTTTCCCGGCGCCGCGTCCGGCCATAAACTCGTCAACGCGGGCGGTGGTACGGTTAAAAACGGCTACGGTGTAGCCTTTGCTTTCCATGTTCAGTACCAGGTTTTCGCCCATCACGGCCAAGCCTATCAATCCAATGTCTGCTAATTTTTTCATACGTAAATAATTTCTATTAAATGAGCCTTTAAAGCCCATATGTTGTTTAAAATCAATAATTTTTAGAACTACAGACAAAAGAAAAGAAAGCACTTGTCTTTAAAGCAAATGCACGGTT